>NZ_JAIKXF010000079.1 GCF_024684275.1 Ruminococcus sp. | reverse complement strand
ATTGCCGATCATCAGAATTACGCCTGTGCAGGCAAACATACAAGCAGAGTATATCGGGTTGCGTACCCAAGCATATATCCCTGTTGTTACAAGCTGATTCTTCTTGATATTATCATCAACCTTTGACACGATCACTGCCATGATCCACATAACCGCTCCGAGCACGATAAGAATGCTCCCTAAAATGATGAGTAAGGATCTGATGCTTGTCAGCTTTCCTGCTTCAAATACAGACAGATTTCTGCATAAAAAAGCAAGAAGTGTCAACATTGCAACGGTGTATACATAGATCGGTCCCACGCCGAATAACGGTAAATGTTCTTTTTTATTCATCATATCACCTTATCTCCATAAATAGGCAAATCCGATGTTATGGAAGTCCGTATCCATATCAGTCGAAGCGCAGGCAAATTCATATTCGGGAGAAACGATAAGTCCCTTGACCTCTCTTTCAATGTCAAATCCCATGACATGGACAGTAAATTTGTCGCCGACTTTTATGTCCCATGTCTCGGCAAATCTGCTGAACAGCCACAAGCCGTTTTCGTCATTTGAATCGAAGTCAGCACCGTCAATTGTACGTGGGAGCGTAACATCTGTATCCCTCTGGAAATAGCAGTACATCTCCGCAGTGTTGTACTTCTCGTCCGCCTTTCCGAGGACTTCCGTGCGGAGCTGAACGTCCTTGATACCGTTTATAGCTTCAATACTTTCAAGTGCTTCCTCGCCGAAATCCGCACCGTATATCCAGCCGTCAGCGAAGTTGGAGCTGCTTTCAAAATCGTTTCTCGCTTTATTTCCAACGATTACATTCGCCTGAAATCCCGTGTAACACCACATTGCTATCAGCGACAAAAGCATGATAGAAAAGAACTGTGCGAAGTTGGCTTTGATGTCGCGGAGCATTTTACGTCTTAGCATTGCCGTCACCTCACCATTCGATGTCGTTGACAGACAGGGGACTATCATTGGTCTTTATGGATTTTATTTTGCCGTTTCTCATGTGAATGATACGGTTGGCACACTTGGCGATATCCGCATTATGGGTAACAAGAATGACCGTATTCCCGTGCTCTGTTGACAGCTTTTGCAGCATATCAATGACCAGCTTTCCCGTTTCCGAATCAAGAGCACCTGTGGGCTCATCGCCGAGGATTATCTTCGGGTCTTTGGCAAGCGCCCTCGCAATGGAAACTCTTTGCTGCTGACCGCCTGACATTTGCGTGGGAAACTTGTTTTTCTGGTCGGCAAGTCCTACACGTTCAAGCATCTCATCGGGACTTAACGTGGATTTCTTAATATCCTTGACAAGAGCAACATTTTCATACGCCGTCAGTCCCGGGAGCAGATTGTAAAACTGGAATATGAAGCCGATAGTTTCGGCGCGGTACTCTGAAAGCTGCCTGTCGTTATACGAGGATATCTCCTTACCGTCAACGATGACCTTGCCCTCTGTGGGAACGTCCATACCGCCCAGCATATTCAGCACGGTTGACTTCCCTGCGCCCGATTGTCCCAGTATGACTACGAACTCTCCCTTTTCAATGGTAAAGCTCACATGGTCCACAGCGACCTGTTTTCCGTCGCCTTTACCGTAAATTTTCACAACATCTTTAAATTCTACTGTATTCATATTTATCCCTCCATAAAGTTAGCTTTTACAAACTATATGTTAAAAAATAATTTCCTCAGCCCGCTATTCTCTTGTGATACGATTTCAGGGTGATTATGAAGAAAAAAATCCAAAAGTGCTTTGTATGACTCATCGCCCATACTGTGCTCCATTTTACAAGCATCGGTTCTGGCATTTTCTTCTCCCACTCCAAGATATCGGAGCATCAAAAGGAAAAAATAATATCTTCCTTTTATTTTTTTAGCACGCTCTATACCCTTTCTTGTGAGAATTATATTGTAGTTATTGATACATTCGATATACCCTTCCTTTTCAAGCTCATGCACAGCAATACTTACTGTCGGTTTTGAAACGCCAAGCTCTCCGACGATATCAATGCCTCTTGCGCTGCCGCAAGCTTCCTGAATTTTCAAAATAGTTCTGAGATAATTTTCCGTTTTCTCTTTTCCGAGCATCAAGGCACCTCCTTAATCAAGAAATACTGCTCTTATAAATATACTAAAAGTTAGCATGAGATAACTGTTCCATTATGAATTATATCGCATTATTTTTTCTTTGTCAATATGTATCACAAGAAGCCGTTTAATATAAACGGCTTCTCTGTTAGTAAAAAACATTATTCACTTATATACAGCAGAAGCAATATATTCAGGTCTGCATATCTCCATAACGCGTTTTCCGCAAGTATCTTCACCGGAAGCCATTTTACCCAAAGCCTCCGGCAGCTCATTCCAGCTTATCTGTTTTATTATCGGCCGTACATTGGTTTTAGCAATTAGTTCCATAAGCTCAATAGCTTCTTCACGCGTACCGACGTGAGAACCTTGCAGACGCTTCTGATTCATCCACAAATATCTCAGGTCAACCGTTCCGATATAACCTGTTGTCGCTCCGCAAAGTGCTACCATTCCTCCGGGAGCACATAAAAAAAGTGACGTGGCAAGAGTATCAGAACCCGGATGTTCAATAACTATATCAGCCAAACGCTTCTGTCCTGTAATATTAAACATCTGATTACGCATCTTAATTGCGCTTACCATCCATTTTTTATATGCTGCGGGATCAAGCTTGCTTATATCTCCCCAATGATGGTAATCTCTGCGGTTAATATAGCCTGCTGCTCCAAGCTCCATACAAAATCTACCTTTTTCTTCACTTGAAACAACAGCTATCGGCAAAGCTCCGAAATATTTAGCTTCTTGTATTGCCATTGTTCCTATTCCGCCAGAACCTCCCCAGATAAGAACAATGTCATCTTTTTTTATCTTGTTTTCCTGCCAGTGAGTAAGCATACGATGTACAGCAAGTCCTGTAGCCGAAAAGCCTGCACCTTCAAGCCATGACACTTCTTTCCTTAATGGAATACACTGCAGTTCGGAAACCTTTGAAAATTGGGAAAATGCGCCCCAGTTCCCTTCATATCCCCAGACATGATATGTGGGACTATACACAGGACTGCCGCCTGCTTTTACAAAAGGACAATTCGGATCATATCTATAACCGATAACAGTTACGCGGTCACCGACCTTTACAAGCTTTACTCCCTCCCCCACTGCATATACTATTCCGGAAGCTTCAGAGCCGCAGATATGAAAGCTTTGCTTTTTATCACCATAAGCGCCATTATTCTTTATAACATCTACAGGTTTTCCTGTTGCAGCCCAGATACAATTATAATTAAGTCCTGCTGCAACATTGGCAATAATGACCTCTCCGTATCCCGGCTCTGGAACTTTCACGATCTCCTGCTTGTATGCTGTCACAGGATCGCCAAGACGTTCACTGCGCAAAGTCCAAGCATACATTTTCTCGGGAAGATGACCGATCGGAGGAAGCTGACCTACAGGAAGCATCTCATTTTTAATACTCATATCTTATTCAACGGAAATACTGTCAACTAACCAGCTTCTTCCATTATGAGAAAGACAAATATCATAGTATCCGCGCTCGATGCCGTTTAACCCGGAAATTATTAGACTCATATCGCTATCTTTTTCCTCTAATGTAATATTGATCTTTGAATTATCAAATTCCTCACCGTCACAACGCTTCAGATAAAGTTTTTCACCTTTGAGCATCTCAACAAACTCGTCATCAGCAGTTCTCTTATCAAGCTTTATTTCACACCCATCATCACTTACGGATATCTTGTTTTCGATAAACATAGGCGAACAGAGAAGCTCCCCTGCTTTTATGGAGCTCTCATTATTAAGCTGATAAAAGCATTGTTTTATCATCATTTTGCATATATTCATCTTTACGGGATCAAAATACCTTGAACCGCCTATAAAATACGCAATAATTCCGGGCTCACGATCATAAGCAACTATGAAAAGTATATCAACATCTCTCTTATTCATAAACCCGACAGACTGAGCCTTATGTCCTAAAAATGTCGGAGCTGCATTGTTTCCAATTCCCGAAGCGTAAGAAACGGCAAAATCAATATCAGTATAAGGACTGCATTTCTGATGCTTCATACCCTCATTAATATTATCATTCATCTCAGCAACAAGATCTGTCAGCAGAGCCTCTGAATCACCTTTAAAACGATTAGGGACAATATGTGATACTCTTCCGAGAGTACCGCGGTGTTCCTTTGTCATACGGTTCGCATTGGTTATGCCTACCGTAATATCATCAACTCCGAGTATCTTCTCAAGTGCCAGATGATAACATAACATAAATCCATTGAATGTACTCTGACGATATTTCTTGAAAAATACGCCGAGAATATCCTTGTTAAGGAAAAGCGGTGTATCGCAAAGATTAACATCTTCATCACCGTACAGAACAGTCATATCTGGACGTTTATACCCCTCCATGATCTTATCATAGTATGCTAGATGCATTTTTCCTTCATCTGTATCGGCATAGCTGTATTCTCTCTCTGTAAACTCACGGTGTGAAATATACTCCGACTCAGGAGGAGTAATGCCTTTTTTCAGCATTTCATAGTATTTACCTAAGGTAACTATTGCCATAACCTCGGTACTTCCGTCCATTATAGCGTGCTGCATATTTATAAAGAAAAGATACTCGTCATTATCTATTCGGTAAAGCTTCATACGCCAAAGAACAGTCTTGAAAATATCTATATGCTCCTCATTGAATTTATACGCCTTTTTATATGCATCAGCAAAACGTTCTTCCTTTGTATCACCCACTGCGTCAACAGCTTCGATCTTATACGGGTATTCCTTTAAAATACGCTGATAATAAACTCCGTTGCGTTCTGCTATCATAACTCTGAAAATATCATGTCGTTCAATAAGAAGCTCTATGCTTTTATTCAGAAGTTCTATATCCACATCACCGAATATACGCATACCTGCTGCCATATTGCAGTAGCCGTTATCCTTTTCAAAAATACTGTAACGCACATAAAGCTCCTGATTTGGTATAAGCGGGATAAGTTCAGGATCAGTTACCGCAGGACGATCAAAAAGCTCTGATATTTTTTTCATTTCATTCATTGATAATACTCCTTTTATAATGTATTTACGTGTATTTTTTAGAGCACAAACATAAACTCTTCATTTATATCAATCCATATGATGACGCCGCTTCAAGAGCATTTTCAAGCTGGCGACGATAGTTTCGGCCAGCCCGGATACTTGGTATAAATCTCTTTCCGCTGCCGCGAAATTCCTCAATAGCCATTCCCAGAAGTGCAGGAGAAACACCTACATCTATCATGTATTCGGCACTGAGCACATCAAGAGAGTTAAAAGCACTCATAAGATCAACAGGACAAAGCATTTGTTCCAGCCAGTACATTCCGTCAGAGAGTTCTTTTACTCTGCACATATGTGCAGTCGGTATCATATGTATCTTTGGCTCTGAAAATTTTTTATCAGCCATTTCATTTGCAAAGCTTTCGCAGTAATTCTTCAGAAAACTATTATGACCTCCGCCATGAACAGCAGTAAGATTTGCTTTGATGTTTCTCCGTTCACATTTATCGATAAGAAGCTTTACCTCTGCTTCTTTGCCCGACACAGTAACAAGTTTTCTTCCGTTTATAGCACTGATCTCAGCTGTATTTCCTGTTTCGGATATAATTTTATCAACTGTTTCCGGTGAAGCGTGTATTACTCCCATACGAAAAAGCTCATAGGTTTTTTCAAGCACCGCTCCTCTGCTGCATATCAGTTTCATACATTGTCTTATATCAAATATTCCCGCAAAACAAGCCGCGGCATATTCTCCAAGACTATGCCCTAAAACCGCAGAGGGTTCAATTCCTTTACTTCGCCAGAATGAAGCTATAGCGATCTCGGAAAAAACTATCCGCATCTGATCAATGATCAGATCATCATATGTCTCCTCCATCAGCGGAACACGATAAACACCCTCGATCTCAGGAAGATACCTTTGAAAATATTCATAAAAAAACTCCTCTGATTCACGAAGAATATGAAGCATATCCTTCTGATGAATACCGTCTCCCGGAAAAAGAAAAACTGTTTTTTTCATTACCCGTTAACTTTACTGAGAATTGTCTCAAAACTGTCATCAGGTTCAAGGACAAAAGTCTTTCCGCTTTTTTCACACAGACTCTGTTCAAGCAATGTAAGGTCAAGAGAATCTATACCTACCTCTGATGTCGATTCTTCCAAACTAAACGGACGCTCAAATTTTTTATCAATATTTTCTTCAATAAACTTCTGTAATTCAACTAATGTCATTTCACAACACTCCTTCTTTGTAGGCACTGATCATTGCTTTTTTATCGGGCTTTCCATTTACATTATATATATAATCCTTCACACTGATAATATATCTTGGTATCTTGATCTCCTCTGTTTTATTCCGCAATTCCTCTCTCAGATGAATTATATCATTTATGTCGTTTTCCATTATAACAAATGCAATAAGTTCCTCACCAAGATCTTTATCTGGAACAGAACCAACAATAGCATTTCTGACGCCTTTACAGTTACGGATTGTATTCTGTACCTGTGTCGGAGAAATATTTTCACCGCCTTTAATTATAATATCACTGCATCTTCCGACAATAACATAATTACCGTCGCTGCGGCGTTTTACGATATCGCCTGTAGCGCAGAATTCCTCAGGATCACAGCACACATTATCGCCAAGATATCCGTTCATTCTGCCTGGGCCTCTGAAATACAGCTCACCCTCCCGTTCAGGTTCGTTTATTTCTTCCTTAGTTTTAAGATCTATTATTTTTGCTTCAGAGCCCGGAACAGGCCTGCCTATCGTATTCATTTTAACTTCGAGTGGATCATTATACATTCCAACTATCATAGCCGACGTAAACTCTGTCATTCCGTATCCGTGAACAAGATCCGTGATACCCATATCACATATGAGACTTTTTATCTCTTCGGGAGTAAGTGCTGCACCGCCGACTGCGCCCTTGCGAAATGATGAAATATCAAGCTTATGCTTTTTGGCATACTCAAATATCTGTATATACATTGATGGCACAGTAACCGTCATAGTTATACGGTTTCTCGCTATGCTTTTCGCTGCATGACCAGGTGTGAATTCTTTAAGAGGATAGATAGACGCCCCTCTGAACATCGGGCCAAGCATACAGTTTATCAATCCAAGACTATGATTGAGCGGAGATATTGATATAAGCCTGTCAGCACAGCTCATTCCGGTATTTCTAGCACATTCCGCCGAAACATAAAGCATACCTCGGTGTGAAAGCATTACACCTTTCGGCTTTCCCGATGAGCCTGATGTGTACTGGATAAGACAGGTGTCATTGCTACTTTGTTCAATATGCTCTGATGACAGATCATATGCTGCCTGTGAATTTATAAAATCATTCCAGCTTACACAGCCGTTACGTACATTCTCTGTGCATTCTATAATCAGCTTCAGATCTTCTGATTTTCCCGCACAGGAAATATCTGTTTGATCTGATATCAGCATTATCTGAGCTCTTGTTTCTCTCAACGCAAGCATAAGACTTTCCTGACTTGCTTTATGAGAATAATTTACAACAATGCCGCCTGCAAGCTGTACCGCCCAAAAGAATATATACCATTCGAGCCTTGTTTCCATACATATCACAGCCGCGAAACCTTTATCCAGTCCCGCGGAACGAAGCTTTCCGGCTATTTGCTCTGCACGTCTGAAAAGCTGTGAATATGTCAGTTCAGCACCGTCCTGCTCATCAAATTTGAAAAGCAGCCTCTCTCCATATCTGTCAACACATCTGCGTATAAACGACGTAAGCGTCATATCAGGCGAGAACTCCATCGGTGCTGCATTCACCTCAACACCGAAAAGTCCGCGTAATACATTTTCCTCGGTTCCGTTGCAAAGGACAAATGTACACATATTCGCATTATCATCAAGTCCGTTTTCACTTTCGGAAATAAATGCGTGAATACTGCAACCATTGCTTCCTTCCGTGTTGCTGTCAATGTCGGTGACCGAAATATAGATCGGTGTATCAGTTCCTTTCAGCTTATAGATATACATTGAAAAATTATCCTGAGAATGATATTTTGACTGATGAGTAAAATACGAAAACATCTCATTATCCTTATCATCAACGATAATATATCTATCGCCGACCTTCGTTATGCGATAATCGCGCTGCCCTATGTACTCAGAAACACCTTCCGCTATACTGTTTTCTTTTTTTATGATCACCTTATTTTCAGTAATACTCATTGACAAAACATCATTCTTACCGATAAACTTTTCAGGTATGACTCTTTTCAGCATTTTTACAGAGACATTTTTTTCAGCAGCTATAGCTGTCAGGAGTTCTTCCTTTGTCTCTATAATCCCTTTCATACTGAGCCAGTTTCCGCACCAATCATTCATTCCGAATTCATAGTCCCGACTTTTTACAAATCCCATTATTTCTTTAACTCCTCCAATAATTCTTCAATTCCCGAAACACTTCGCATTCTTTTCAGACCTTCACTTACAGGTATATTGACATTCAATCTGCATTCTGTCTCATCGAGAATCTGCATACGCTGTAAGGAATTGACTGCAAACTCAGTGACAAAATCCAAGCTTTCAGATATTTTTTCAGGCGGAGTTTCTATGATTTCAGATATTATTTTCACTATCTCATCTCTCAATGGTTTTCCTCCTTTTTTAAGCGGCATATCATTTTTCTCAGGCAATTGATCAGCTGCTGCTTGTTTTCCTCCAGATCACGCCAGTAAAAATGGCCGCCGTTAAATTCGGTTATTTCACAGTTTCTCTCTTCATAATAATCGAACCATTCAGAAGAACCGCAGATATTATCATCTTTATCTGCATACAACACCTGCGAAGGGATATCAAGCTTTATCCTCTTTCTGCCTTCACGATACTTTTGGCAATAACGCTCGACTATCTCTATTTTATCAGCTATCAGCGGTTCAAACAGCTCTGTTAATCTTTCCGAAAGATTTTCATTATAACCGAAAAGAGCAAGATATGTTCCATTTCCTTTATCGGGCATAGTATAAAGATGATACGGACGGCAGCAGGACGCTGTTATGCCTGCTATTCTTTCAGGCATGACCGAAGCAATCTCATGTACAAGATAGCCTCCGAAGCTGTGTCCGAACAGTATGACTTTCTCTCCGTCAGAGGTATTTGAACGTATAGCCCTTATGGAATGATCCAAATATCCCTCAAAATCGTCATATCCCTTTTTGGAAACAGTACTTGCGTCAGCAGGAAGCTCTATGGGGATCAGTTCAGCTTCTTCCTCAAGCTCCGAAAAGAGACGCTTGTATTCCCATACATTTCCCCCTGCATGAGCCAAAAGGAAAACCTTCATATAGCCTCCTCCTTCATTTTAGCAATAGTTCTGGCTATACCCCGCGCAGTGTGATCACTGTAAAAATCTCTTATATCATATTCTTCGAAAAACTCATCACGAAGCTTATAAAGAATTTTTATAGCCATTATGGAATCGCCGCCGACTTCAAAGAAATCATCATCTTCTTCAATGTCGCGCCCCATTATTTCACTCCAGATACTGCATATTCGCTTTGCCGTTCTGTCATCGACATATACATTTTCTTCGTTTTCATCAATTGAAGTTTTTTCGCAAAAATCAGAAACATCTTCTCTTCCGCAAATCTCAATGACGCTGTCAGTACGAACACGAGCAGTGCAGCCTGTACGAATAAAAGTTCCGTTTTTTTCGTCACGGACGCAAAGAATTCCTTCTGCACCTACCGGCATTTGCTGTAATTCATCGTCTGCAACAATGAAGCTTTGCTCAGCAAATCTTTCTTTCAGCTCATCAGTGCCGCTGCCATCCAATATCTTTCCCGACATTTTGAGGATATTTCTGTCACGCTCCGGCAATTCTATTCTGAGAGGTCTTTCCCAGAAAGAATTTTCCTTTGCGGCAGTATACAGTATTTTTTCCTGCATTTTTATCATATCGGTTATCATATCCTGATCAAACAGTCCTCGGACACTGCACCAGTTGAAATCCACCATATTGCCATGACGAGCTACATTTATATCTATCCAGACAAAGGAAGTGTGATTTTCCTGATATATAATATTAAAAAGCTCTTTCTCTATCTTCAGATAGTTTTCGTTATAATTTGGTCTTTCCGGCATCATTCCGAAAACTATTGGCACTAAAACTTCATTGTTATGGTCACCGCTTCGTCTGTTAATTTCACGGATTATCTCCATTCCGGTAAAGCTGTTATGCTCTTTTAAGGCAAGTATTTCCTCCTGAGTACGGCGAAGATTATCAGCAAAGCTCATGTTCGCATCAATATCAGAAGTATACAGCAGGAATGACGAATAGACTCCCATTACTTTATCAACATCATTTCCCAGATCAGGTCGGTTGAATTCGGGTATATTAAGCATAAATCGATTATGCATATTCCATCTTCCGATAACCGCTGCGAAAGAAGTAAGCAGGACTGAAAAGATCGACCCCCCTCTTGCTGCCGCCTTTTCTTTAAGCGCCTCAAAGCATTCTATTGTAATGCCGCACCTATTCTGTGTTCCCTGATTACTTCCAAGCTCCATGATATTGCCGATAAGAGGAAGTGTCGCTGCACCGGGAAGATCATCTATGCGTCTCATCCACCACTCACGGTCGCTTTCGTATTTTGCAGTATGCTTCTGCTTATCTAAAAATGCAACATAATCTTTAAATGTAAAATCAGGCTTCTGCGGATAGAGATACTCGCCCGTATTGTACAGACTGCCAAGTTCACCGATAAACAATTCCACACTCCAGCCGTCAAGTATAAGTCCGTCAATGTAAAGACTGATTATAGCATCACTGTCGTTTATCTTTGCTGCTTCCATTTTGAGAAGCGGAGGCTTTGTCATATCAGGATAATCACTCATCATACGCTGTCTTACATTTTGGAAGAATTTCTCACGTTCATCTTCGCTTTTATCGCTTATATCGACATATGGTATAATAAACCGAGGGATATCCTTCATAAACTGAACAGTAAAATCCTCATTAAAACGGCAGCGGAATATCTCATGCCTGTCAATTATCATATTCATTGCGTTCTCAAGCTTTGAATTATCATATCCCCGGCAAAGAAGCTCTGCATATCCGCCCGTAGGTATTCCTCTGACACCTGTTACACTGCGCACCCTGCCCAGATAGTAGGATTGCTGCTGATATGTCATTCGGAACGGTGAATATAAATCCTTATCACTCGATATCTCTATTTGAGGCTGATCTTCGACAGATATCAGCTCAGCCTGTGAAGAAAGCTCAATTACAGAAGGATATTTATAAAGCTCTGAAAGATTTGTCTTTATACCGTGCTTTTCAAGCTCTGCAACAATGGTGATCGCTTTTAGAGAATCTGCGCCTTCTTTAAAAATATTTGCATCTGCACTTATTTTTTCCTGTCCGAGAACACTCATAAAACAGTCAGAAATAACGCTCTGTATCTCATCCACAGGAGCAATATATTCTTTCTTGATTTTGCTTAAAGAATGTACGGGGACAGGAAGCGCCTTTCTGTCGACCTTACCGTTTGGCGAAAGAGGTATCTCATTCATTACAAAAATACGCTCGGGTATCATATAGCTTGTAAGTGACGAGCTGATACTGCGCAAAATATGTTCTGTGTCAATATGAACACTTCTTTTTCCCGAATTCATAACAAAAATATGCTGATCGAAAGCTTCTTCACAAGCTCCTTTTTCCGGGAAAGAAATAAAATCCGAAAAGCCTGCCGCCCTTGAATATTGCTCCCACTCGTTAACAGAAAGCAAAATCTCATTATTCTTTACGCGCTCGTCCATATAGCCCGAAAATCCATCTATAAGTCCTATTGTCACCTTGTAAAAAAGCTGATTTTTAGTACCTTCGAGCAATACAAGGGCACCAGCATTTTTCAGCATAGTTCTTAGATAGCCCAGACTGCGCACAAGATATGCTGAATCATGTACGGAATTAGCGCCAAAAATTATATCAAAGCTCTCAGGCTCATATCCTTGAAGCTGTGGATGCATATTAAGATCATATACGCCAAATCCCACAAAATCATACTGTGAAAACTTTTCAGCTGCTCTGTGAGTAAAATAATCCGAAAGATCGGTATACCTGTATTCTATCTTACCGTTCAGCCTATCCTGAAGGCTCTGAAGGATAGCTGCCGATGTACCGCCGATACCTGCTCCTACTTCAAGTATACGTACTTTTTTTCTGCCGTCTGCAAGCATTTTTTCTGCTATGTCAGTTACAGTCCTTGAAGCCATTTCATTGAGATAATCAGCCGCAGGGTTGCAGGTATACATATTTTCGGCTCTGTCCCAGCTTCCGCCGGGGAACATTATATTAAGAGGATTTTCCCTGCCGCACAGGAGATCCGCGATATTGTCACCTGCTGTCTTTAAGAATCCCGCATATCCGCTTAGCGACTCATATCCGTCCATTTTTTGCAGATCATCAAACAGTTCTGTAAGATCAGTCTTTTTCAGTGACACAAGTGATACAGCTGTACCATTATCGAATGATACAAAGCCTTTTTCAGAAAGCACCTTCATCCATTGCAGCATAAGCTTTTCATACTTTTCAAGCAGTATGCCTTTTTCGCACATTTCACGCACACTCAGCTTATTACCTGTATTATCAAAAAAGCCTGTACTGCACAAAGCATTTGTCATTATCCCTATGGCAATACGGTCAAACATACTGTTGATTTTTGAAAAATTCTCAGGAGTTACCTTGAATTCAAAGCTGTTTCCCGCTTCGGCCATTACTTTTTTCGCATCATATGTATGGATACAGATCTTTTCCTCAGTATCTTTAGGTACAACATACGCCAGAAGATGCTGTGTACCGTTATCAGTATTTACAACATTTGCAACGGAACGTCCTACCTCATCAACACTGTCAATAACGCTTTCGATCTCTCCCAGCTCAATACGATAGCCATGAAGCTTCACCTGAAAATCGCGTCTTCCGAGGAATTCTATGTATCCCTTATCCGTAAATACACCGTAATCCCCTGTCCGATACAGTCTTCCCAGCTGAGGATGAACAAAAAACTGAGCTTTTGTCCTTTCTTCATCTCCCACATATCCGTAGGCAACACCTGCTCCGCCGATACATATCTCACCTGCAACATTCACAGGACTTATGCTGTCATCGCTGCCTAATATCCACATCTGCTGATTTCTTAACGGATATCCGTAAGGAATACTTTTCCAGTCAGGATCAACTTTATCAAACGGGAAATATATCGACCATATCGAACCTTCTGTTGCGCCGCCGAGACTATACACATCAGCAGCAGGCATTTTTTCTCTTATGCTGTCACGCAGATTAAGCGGTATCCAGTCTCCGCTTAGCATAATTTTTCTCAATGATGCAGGCTTGTTCACTGTAGTACAGAAAAGCTCCATGATCGCAGGAACAGTGTTCCATATGGTCGCCCCATGACTTGTTACAGCCTCGTTCATTTCCTGTAGATCCCTAACGATAAGCAATGTACAGCCACCTGTCAGCGCACCGAACATATCATATACGGAAAGATCAAAACAAAACGATGAGATACCTGCGATAATATCTTTTTCATTGATCTTCAGCATATCATTAATGTCAAGAATAGTATTGCAGACAGCTTTTTGAGATATCATAACACCTTTTGGTCTGCCTGTACTTCCTGATGTAAAAATTATGTATGCCTCATCATCAGAGCTGCCCTTGACAGCATAATTCTCTTTCCGCTCTGGTATAGATGTATCAGAGCTAATGCAAAATCCGCATTCAGCCTGCTTCATTGCATAACTGCATCTTTCCTCAGGCCATGAAGGATCAAGCGGTATATAGCTTCCGCCTGTTTTTAGTATACCTAAAAACAGCGCAACTGTTTCAAAGCATCTCTCGCCTTTTACCGCCACACGCTTTCCTGCACAGCCGTTTTCTTCAATAAAGAACGCAGCGTCATCAGAGCGCTTATCAAGTTCTCTGTAAGTATAGCTTTTGTTTCCGCATATGACAGCTATACGCTCAGGGTGTTCTGAAGCGTTTTCTGAAAATAGATGCTGGAGCGTATTACATTTTATATCCCAGTCCGTTTTGTTGTATTCATGCTGTCTTAACGCAGAATAATCAGCAGAACCGCTTTCTGCGAGGCACAGCATGAAGGCATGCATCTCACGGACAGCATTATCATCGTTCACACGCTCAGGATAGTCAAAACGAATATACAGTTTCTCATTATCCTCATATACCTGACAGTCAAGCCTTACCTGCGGAGTCTGGCTTATCTGATAAACCGTTTTTCCGAGAATGTTATCTTTAAGTTTTGAGCCGTTCTCATCAATTGATGATGTAAATGCATATGGACAAGGTATGCCGTCTTCAATATTGTGAATTTCGCTGATACGCCTGAGAAGCCTTATTCCGCCGCCTGATGAATGCTTCATGTACTGTCCGAGCTTACGCTGCACCTGTCTGCAAACATCATATATATCCTTACCTGCTGCAAGCTCAACATCAGCAATGATAAGATCGGTAAAATCACCGATCACTCCGCTGAAATATCTGTGTCCCACGTTTCTCATCGCACTTGTCACATTTACAGCCACCCTGTTTTCACCGCTCCATTTTGCAAGAGCCGATGCGTAGCACACCATAAGATAAACAGTTGGGATTATGTGACGCTGAGCAAGTTCATTCTTAATTGTCTGCCATTTATCCGCGCTTATGCTATCCTCTATAAATGTGAACTTCATTCCCGAAAACGCAGGTGTTTTACACTCGGGTATCACTGTATTCACAGGGAAATCACGAATAAACTCATTAAAGAATTCATCATCAGCCTGAGCACTTTTCAGTTTATTTTCTTCACGGCAAAGAGCATAGGAGAAAAAATCTTCTTTCAAAGCAGGAAGTTTGTCCTCATTTCCGCTGCAAACCATCTCAAGTTCATTAAAGAATATCTCAAAGCTCGAACGATCCATTATCATAAGGTCCGCGTCAAAGCAATAGCGCACACCTTTTTTCATTTTAAAAGCGTGTACAGCAAACATCGGGAGTTTCCCGCATTCAAATACTCTTCCCGAGTATTTTTTTCTATAATCAAAAATTCTCTCCTGCTGCTCACTTTCAGTCAGATTTGATATGTCATCACAGCTCACAATAAATCTCGGAGACTCGTCTGCTACATTCTGAGTACCATCATCATTTATGATAGTACGCAGCATCGGATGACGTATTATAAGACGGTTTATTGCATCTTCGATCATATCTGGCGATGCATCGCCCTGAAATTCAACATAGCCGTGTGTTGAATTCCCGCCTAAATGCAGTGCACTGCTTCGTCCGACAAGATATGCAAGCTGAACATCTGTTAATCTTGTTTTATCCATATATTTTTTCCTCGCTGCCAATTATTTCGGAAAGAGAGTCTTTCATAGCTGAAATAAGTCTTTTTGTATAGTCAAAACCATATACTGACGGATCACATATCAAGTGGACAGTATATTTCTGAACATCGGGTATTACATTTATCATAAGATAATCAACGTTCCTGTCGAAATCAAAGGGAACTCTTTCAACAGGCTGTCCGTTAAAGAGCTCCCTTGTAATATGCATCGGATCGCCCTGCATACCGATATTGACTCTTGAGCCTCTTGCGTAATGTGAAAGCCTTTGAAAGCGTATATTTTCAGACATTTTATCTGCAGCTGCCCTGACAAATGCCTTTGCGTCCGTACGATCAACTCCTCGGATACGGTTTTGCACCATATGCGCAAGATAGCCGCAGGTATTACGATATTTCTTATCAAATCTATTAGCATACGCTAACCCTATGACAGTATCATCTGTTCCCTGTATCTGACCAAGGGCTATATGCGAAGCTGCAAGAAAGAGCATAAACGGGCTCACTTTCAGAGCAGATGAGCTTTTTACAAGAAGCTTTGCCGATACTTCAAATGACGTCGCAGCAATTACATCATAGTTTTCACCGCCAACACTTATCGGCGGGATATAGCCGTTCATCTCATTTTCCCAGAACTTTATCTGTTTCCTGCCCTCCTCAGAGGCTGCAAACTCAGCTTCCTCAATAAGGAATTGAGAATAGGGCGCCGAAGCAGTCGGAACATTGCCGTCATAACGGCTGAATATCTCATTAATTACCACTGACAAAGTAATATTATCAGCAATAAGATGATGCATGATGACTGCAAGAATATGAACATTGTTTTCAAGTGTATAAAGCCTCACCTTGAATAAGCTTTTGTCAAGCTCCATTGACGATGCCACACTTGCAAACACATCTTTTCTTATATCGTCCTCATTCTTTATAGCATCAGTATAAAACAGGTCGCTTTCATCTAAAGCTTCTCTTAATTCCAGAAAATATCCGTTTTCTTTTTTTACGCATATCATGCGGAGACCTTCCTGAGCATCTGCTGTTTTTCGTATGCTGTCAAATAATCCCGAAACATCAAGGATACCGTGCAATCTTCTGCCTTCGATAAGAATAGCTTTTGCGTCACGCTCACCATATTCTTCGCCATATATCATAGCCTCCTGCCCCCGGGAAACAGGTAGCGGCTTTCCGCCAAACAGTCGTTTTGTCATTATTTATCAGCAAGTCTTTTTGAAATAAACTCTGCCTGATCATTTATACAGTTATACTCATAAATATCCTTTATTTCAAAATCAACGTCATATTTCTTATTTATTTCCTCAGCCACAACGCTTGCAAGAAGTGAATTGCCTCCAAGCTCAAAAAATGAGATATCGGCAGCGATATCGTCATCACTTTCCAATGCGTCCTTCCAGATGCTGATGAGTTCCTCTGCAATTACATTTTTTTCCATAATAATATTACCTCCATAGTTATATTTCAAAAGCCCACAGACTGTCGTTGGGATAATACGCCCACGGTGCAGTTATCCTGCGGCATTTTGTGCCATAATATATCTTTTTCCAGTCAATTTTACCGCCCGAAAGCCATAGCTGTGAAAGATCAGCATTATCATATTGTTCGGTATCAGATATTTCACTCTTTGTTCCTGCTAAACAATCAAAAGGCTGCACCTTCATAACAACTTCCGATAGATCGCCCTCCGAAACAGGAACTACAGCTCTGTACCGAAGATCATCCCTGCCAGAATTGAGGGTATAGAGTGCATCAGCTATATTACCTTTGAATTTTCCGAAAAATTCGCTCAGAGCATCACGGTACTTAAAAAAATTCTCCTCAGTTGATGCACTAATCTTCAGAAAATCGATCTTCATCTCTTTCGGTGACTCCTCCGTACGGTCATCATATTTCTCGGCAATGATATGAACATTCGTCCCGTTTATGCCGTATGAAGCAATATCTGCTATACGCCGTTTATCTGAACTGTACTTAGCAGGAACTGTAACAGGTCTAAGTATTCCGCCGCCAAGTTCAAGCTCGGGGTCAATATTATTCAGATTTGCAACAGGATATACTGTATCATTCAAAAAGCCGCAGATGACCTTCAGCACAGCACTAAGTCCCGATACCTTTCCTGTATGACCGATATTTGCCTTGACACTGCCTACGGGAAGCTCTTCATTTCTTTTGCCGTATATCTCGGAAAGAGCCTGAAACTCGATCCTGTCACCGATAGGAGTTCCTGCCGCATGAAGCTCGCACTCGGTTATATCATCTGCTGATACACCTGCGCGTTCAAACGCTTTCTTTGTAACATTGATCTCCGCCTCTTTTGATGGTGATGTGATATCACGGCTCGTGCTTCCGTTGCTGTTCACAGCACTTCCTTTTATTACAGCATAGATATGGTCTCCGTCACGAACTGCCGCCTCAAGCGGTTTAAGAATAACAAAGCCGACAGCTTCTCCGGGAATGATGCCATCACACTCCTTATCCATAGGACAGCAGTGATCCTTTTTGGTAAACACTCCCATACTGTCAAGCTCCTGACGAGCTCCTTCTTTCAGAAACAAAGCCGTTTCAACAGCTCCCACTGCTATCGTGCCGCACTCTCCTGCTGCAAGACACAAACAAGCATCATGCAACGCTGCTGCTGATGAACAGCAAGTGCTGTCGATAATAAAAACAGGACCTCTGAGATCAAATCGGTACGACAGCTGTGCACCTGCCATTGCGGTAATACTGCTTCCCATATATGTAAATGCATCTTTGACAGGAAAAAGACTTCTATAATCTTCACTGCTGCTCAGACATAAGATCAATCCCATATCAGAGCCTCTTATGCTTTCAAGACTGTATCCCGCATCATAAACAGTATTTACAAATGCATTCATACTGAGTCTTATCTCGGGGGACAGTCTACGCGCTTCACGCTTTGACAATCCAAAAAATCTGTAGTCAAACTTTTCTATTCCTGACATACATCTCAGATTGCCCATATCCTTTTCATGATCAAATCTTCCTGTCATTCTGCATCTTTGTTCGATACTGCAAAGACTTCCACATTTCCCATTATACAGAGCTTTATGGAATTCCTCCATATTTTCCGCAACTGAGTTTTTTACATCAGCTCCTATGATTGCAATATCCATTCCTATCCCCCTATTCGCTCATATGCTTCAAGGATAAGAGCAATCACCTCATTCTTATGCTGATCAATGAAAAAATGTCCTCCTGTAAACTCGTGATATTCAAATCCGCTTTCTGTGTACTTTGACCAATCACTTATTATCTCCCTTGTCGAAAGCTCATCTTCGCTTCCTCTCAGAGCCAATATAGGGCATTCAAGTGTAAAAGCAGGTGCTTCCGCATCGTATCGCTGATGCATAAGGAAATCCGCCTTGAATGCAGGGAAATAGTACCGCATAAAATCCGCATTTTTCACCATATCACTGCTGAGCAGTTTAAGACTGACAGCATAATTGGCGAACTCATTATCGTCCATGTCAAAAACAGCACGATTAACAATAGTTTTACGCGGCGAAGGCTCACTTGCTGTAACGAAAAAATCCGGAGAAACACCATATTTTTCCATAAGCTTCCTTGCAGTCTCATAAGCTACCAACGAGCCCGTACAATGGCTGAACATTATAAATTTCTTCTCAAACAGTATGCTTTCACCTGCTATCATATCAGCAAGCTCATCAATATATTCTGGCATAGGCTCTGACATTCTCAATTCGCGCATTGGATAAAGAACAGGCATAAGTCCCACACTATCGGAAATACACTTTCCCCAAGACGCAAAATATGAAGCACTCCCCCCCGCAAATGGGAAGCAAACTATATTGACCTGACTGTCACTAATATTTTTTTCATGTGCCAGCCAGTTACTTCTGATTTTTACTTTTTTCTCCATCATTGCAAACCTCCTGTGACTTCAAGTGTTTTTCCTGTTATATAAGATGAATCTTCAGAAGCGAAAAATGCAGCAGCGGCAGCTATATCGTCAGGCGAAGCAAATCTTCCGAGAGGTATCTCGGCTTCTCTTGCTTTTATTGTAGCTTCTGTCATCTGCTTTGCCCAGCTCGTCATTACAAATCCCGGGCTGATGCAGTTGACGGTTATGCCATACTGCGCAAGCTCCAGAGCAGCACTGCGCGAAAAAGATTCTGCCGCACCTTTTGCAGCAGTATACGCAGTAAGCCCTCTGACACCTGTTTTTGAGCTAAGAGAAGTAATATTGATAATTCTTCCCCATTTTTTCTTCTTCATATACGGCACAGCAGCCTGTGTCATAAAAAATGTGCTGTCAAAACAACTTCCCATAACAAGTCTGAAGATCTCCTCACTTGTTTTATCAAGCGGAAGAAAACGGACAAGACCTGCATTGTTTATGAGTATATCAGGACCGCCGATACGCTCGGCAGTCTCATATACTGCTTCTTCGCATTTTTTCTTATCCGAAAGATCCCCTGTCAATATGCAAGTATCTGGCGCACCCGATATTTTACACTCTCGGACAGTCTCGACTGCACGATCCATACTTTTGTCCCTGTGTATATGTAAAGCTATATTATAGCCTTCCTTCGCCAGCCGCAAAGCTGCTGCTTTTCCTATGCCGTCTGCCGCACCTGTTATCAATGCAGTTTTACTCATTTCTCTTACTCCCTGTGATCCTTCATTACTTCTACCATATCAGCATTTAAAACTTTTTTGCGCAGAACTATCATTGATACTGCATAGCTTAACAAAAATATCAGCGCAGAAATAACAATACTTATCAATTCGATCTTTGCATGGCCTTCAAAATGATACAAGGCAGCATATCTGTCCAGCATACGCTGAGTGATCCTCAGCGTTGCGGGAATAGCAACAGCAAAAACCAACGGAACAAAAATACCATATGAATTGAGAACCATGCTGTTTATTTCACGGTTTTTATAGCCAAGCACCTTGAACATGGAGATACTGAGCTGATTCTCCGTAACTACCTGATTTACACAGATATAGATAAATGCCACGCAGACAATAATACCGATTACAAAGAACATATACAGCAGAACGTTCAAAGCAGTTGCTGCTTCTTCAAGCTGTCCGCCGAGCGCATTTTTTTCAATCTTTGTATAAATCTGAAGTTCATCTTCGTTTGCAATAGCTTTTTCGCTGACGATAGCATTATAAAAGCTTTCGTCCTCAATGCCCATAAAACTGCAAGCATTTTCTCTGCCTGTGAATATTCCCGTAACAACTGCGTTATCAATGATTCCTGATATCTCAATAGTTTGCTTTTCAAGTGAAAGCGGATTTCTTACCTCAATTTGATCTCCCTCTTTTATACCATAAACTATTGAAGCAATAGATGTAGCATAGAATTTTTCGGGATCAAAGCTCTTACCGTTAACATTCACATTTACAAGCTCTGTATCATTCTCAGCTCCGTAAATATTAATTATCGTACCATTATCAGCCTCTTCAAAGCTTCCTATTACCATTGCCTCTCCGCCGACGTCGGGAGTACCGCTTTCTGTTTTGGAAAGTACATACTGATAATTGTATTTTCCCATATCATCAAAGCCGTGAATAAATGATTGATGAACAGAATCTGTCATAGTATAGCCGAAAAGAATAAACAGCGCACCGCAGAACATTCCGATAACAGCAATCATTGTCCTTTTTTTGCTTGTGAAGATCGTGCGTATCTTGAATTTTCTGCGAATCGTTATATCAGAGTTTTCAAGCACCTGACTTCTTCGCTTTTTACTGCCCTCTGTCCTGCCCGAGAGAAGTTCTGTTGTCCTGTATCTTTTCAGGAGTTTGGAAGCTGCTCTTCTTGCTGTCAACGCATAGCTAAGTGCAGGTATTATAATGCTCAATACTAACGCCGTACTGTTTATCTTAACACTTCCTTCAAGATACTCTATATTGGAAATAGAGTATTTTACCAAAGGTTTCACTACTGCAACAGTCATTAATATGCCTGCAATACTTCCAAGAATTCCCGGGATTATTCCATAAAGCATATAATGATTCTTGATTTCACTGCTTGAGATCCCAAAAGCACTGAGCGTACCAATGTGCTTGCCGTCACGCCTTACAATACGTCCAAGAATAAGCGAAACTACAGCTATAACGAGTAAAGACATCACTGCAATGATACTGTAGCCCGTCACCGTACACGTATCCCGGACTTCGCCTACCTTGTGTATCCTAGAATAATTCTCAGCAGACGTATAACTCAGGGTTGTGAACTCATCATTCAGTTCTCTGCGGAAAAATTCTGTTGCCTCTTTACTGTTATTATTATAGATAACAGAATAAAATACAGCGGTCTTTCCAAGGCTTTCAACGCCCTCATCAGTCATAACCGCCATACCGAACGCAGCGTTTGAACGATATATATCACTTTCATTATGGAGCATATACAAATAATCGGGACGCTGTGCTGCACCTGATATATTAAACTCTTTACCCCCAAGAGAAAGCATATCACCTATTTTAAAATTATTTGCTTCCATGAAGCCTTTACTGAGCATTATCTGATCATCATCCGAAACATCTTCGCCCTCAAGAACTTCATATTTATTTATATTCTCTGTAGGCTTAAAGATACGAAGGGTGAAATCATCTTCACAGCAGTCGATATACTCCTGTTTTTCAATTAAAAGATCGTATTTTTCTGAAAGCCGCTCTATATCCTCATCGGACAACGGCTGCATAACCGAGAATTCTGCCGATTCAACATTATTACGTTCCATAAATCCGATATAATTCTTCTCAACAGTATCTCCTGCGGACAGCTCTGCAAGAAAAAGCAATACGGCAATGCTTGTAAGGAGAATACTGCTGATATAAAAGGAAAGATCCTTGAATATCCCACGAAATACTCTTTTGTTTATCGTTTTCACAGTTCTAACTCCTCCGCAGAAATCTTTGTTTCATTCTTATGATCAGATATGATCCTGCCGTCCTTGAGGCGAATAACTCTGTCAGCCATTTTAGCTATATCTTCATTATGAGTTATAATAACAGTAGTAGTACCATGCTCTCTATTAACATTTTCGACTACCTTTAAAACCATTTTCGATGACTTTGTATCAAGTGCTCCCGTAAGTTCATCACAAAGCAGCAGCTTAGGTTCTTTTACTATTGCTCTTGCAATAGCAACTCTCTGCTGCTGACCTCCTGATAATTCCCTCGGATAACGCTTAGCAAGCTCGGCGATGCCCAGTTCCTGCATAAGCTTGTCAACATTAACAGATGTTGATGATATTTCCGCAACAGCATAAATATTCTCTTTAACATTCAGATCAGGGATAAGATTATAAAACTGAAAAACAAAACCTACATCAGAGCGCCGATAATCTACCAGTTTTTTCTTATTAAGAGCAGTTACTTCCCTGCCTCCTACTTTGATGGTTCCGCTGTCAGCAATATCAATACCTCCAAGCAAATTAAGAAGAGTACTTTTACCGCTTCCGGAGGGACCGAGAATAACACATATCTCTCCCTTTTCGACTTTACAGCTGACATGATCAAGTGCAAGAAATTCTGTAGAGTCGCTATTGTATTTTTTTACGATTTCATTAACTTCTAAGTACATTTTCTTCTATCCTTTCCATTATTTCACTAAAACTGATCCTATGGATATTCATTCCCGGTAAGTTTTCATCTGTATCCACACAGACCGACAGCCAATAGTTTTCTTCTTCAATAGAATCTATCCATATTTTTTTGCATTTATCTCCTCTCCAGACTTCAGCCAGACATTTTTCGCAGTTTTTTATGCTAAAACCTTCAAAACTGTCATATAAGCCCATTCCTGTCATTTTTGTAAAGCTTTCTTTTTTTGTCCATAATCTGATAAATTCGCTGTCTCTTTGCCTTTCATCAATAGACACAAGACGCTCTTCTTCCTGTTTTGTCATACAATGCCGATAAACTTCTCTTTTAACCGGTTTCTTCATTTCCACATCTATACCTGTAGGCAGATTGCTGAATGATGCAGCTACTTTACTACCCGAATGAGAGAGGTTAAAGTACATGATACCATTATTCAGTTCGGGCTTTCCGGACAGAGCAGTAATTATCATAGATTTTTCAAATTGAATTTGAAAAAAGGAACTGAATACATAGTAAAGAAGAAATCCCGAAACTGCACATCTGTTTCTGTCGTCTTCCCTTTTAAGCTTTTTGAGCTTTTCAAGCCTGGCATTATCAATTAAGAGTAAATTACTATTAATCCATTCGGGAAGCAAATCAGATATGTCACACAAAAAAACCTCAAGCCATATATCAGTTCTTTTCATAATAATAGCCTCCATTTGTTATGCAGTACTAACTTAAAAGTAAAAATATTTCAGTTAAAAGGCTTCTCCAAACAGCATTAATTTCAATGAAAAATGCAAAAAGTGAAAAATTAAGCAAATATTGTTAGCAGTATAAAACACACATTTGATATTTTATCATATAACATTTGGTTTGTCAAGAACTTTTTAACGCTTCGATAAAAAATACTCAATATACTATGTATTTTCATTCTAAATTGCCGCAACAAAAACACCCCTCAATAATTCTTTTTTGGAAAAAAGCTTTAACGCCAAATTGTTTTGAATACTTGACAAACAGATGATAGTATGTTAGAATAAAATTGTAATATAAATATAATATTATACAGTTACAACGAGGTGAGCATGAAAAACTTATTAGTAAGCCATTGGCATAAAAATACAAGATATGAAATAAAGAGCATAGAAGGCATGGAGGATATAGTTCCCTGCGAATATGGCTCGGTCTATGATCCAATTAAGAGTGAAAATGAAATAATGACCGACGCACTAAATCTCGGCAAGTATCTTACTGATAACGCTCTCGGTCAGAATGAGATGGTGCTTGATTTCGTTCACAAGTACGGTCTGCTTGGTATAATGCCCGACATTGCAGGCGCGGATATAGGTAAAAATGAGCGTGTCATCGTCCGCGATAATATCTTCACTGACAGCGGAATAGTTGATGTGAACGATTTTGCAAAGACCTTCTTTCCTCTCGATAACATTGATATAATGTCTAAATCCAACCAAAAAGGCAAGCTGAGACTGTACTACCGCAGCCCGATATACTCGACTATGTTCCTGCGAAAATATAAGTACTGTGAGCCGCTTGATTGGGTAAAGAAATACTTCAAGTATCTGTACAGTTTCATGGTATGCAAGGAATCTAAGCTGACGGAGTTCATTCCTCCTCGCCTGTCATATAAGATAGACGACAGGAACGGTCTGAACCTACTGTGCGAGTACGATTCGCTCAAGGCAATGATAGACTTAGCCTTTGCCAAAGCAGTAACTGACAAAAAGAAGCCGCTTCGCACCTGCAAGCACTGCGGAAAGTTATTTCATGCAGCCGATATACGCAGCGAGTTCTGTTCAGCTCGCTGCCGCAATCAATATAACGTATACAAGTCCCGAGCAAAGCATTGACGCTTTGCTCGTTTTTGTTTCCAAGATTTTGATGGGGGCTTGACAAATAAAAACAGTGTGTTATAATATAAATGGAAAATGTAATAGCATTTATTAAATATACTATTACATATTGGCATGAAGCAGAGCAGAGTTCAATTAGCAACACTGCTTATTCTTCTCCAAAACTTGTAATATGATATAAAACATAATATAATACAAAGCTGTTATACCAAGAGGTGACCTAAAATGAACAAGTAAAAGAAAACAGAAACTTGACAATTGAATATGGGATCAGGAGTTACGTTGTTTCCGATGGTGGGGTGGTGAGCTGTACCAGCCCGAAGATGCGCGATGACCCGCAAGGCGAGCGATAAGATCTTCGGTTTCACACAGCGCAGGTGTGAAGTAAGCGATGAAAGTCGGGAACGGATACTTACACTCAGCCACAGTCCGAGCGTGATAAAACCGTCGCAGGCAATGGGAGTGTGCCAGGGTAGCCGAGCATTTAAGCTGCCTATGAGTCCGATGTGCAGTCGGGCGGCTTCTGATTTGGTCATGCAGGAGTGCGGCGGATACCACTGTGAGTTCGCAGCAGGTCCGTGATGTATCGCGCGCTTTTGCCCTGACCCGTTCGTGATGTGTCTGCTCTATGTGCCAAAAACAGTTCGAATTGTAAAAAGCATATTGCTCCCACATTTTTCACTTGAGTGAGCAAATATCCGCCAGACACTGCCACACAAATAGTTCGCGCGAGTAGTTACCCGTAACGAAAAAAGCTGTCGGCTGTGTCTGAGAAAAAAGAAGGAGATGATTTTATAGGAAACGAATTAAAGATCTACAACAGCGAGTACATAATGACAACTCCGCTGGAAAAACAGGATTACATCATCTACAAAATGATGTACCCGGGACTGTATATCCTTGCAGGCGCACCGAAGATAGGCAAGTCGTGGTTAGCACTTGACTTGTGTTTGTCAGTCGCTAATGGTGAACAGTTCCTCATGCATGATACGAATACAGGTCAGGTATTGTATCTCAGTCTCGAGGACAACCTATTGCGCTTGCAAAATAGGATATATGAGCTCACGGATGAACCGTGTGAGAATCTCAACTTCGCAATCGAAGCAAAGTCAATCGGCAATGGTCTGGAAGAAGAACTTGAAAAGAGCAAGCAAGAGCTTCCAAATTTGAAAGTTATTGTTATCGACACACTTCAGAAAGTCAGGTACAGTACCGATGTCAATTACGGCTCTGACTACAAGGAGCTTTCCGTTCTGAAATTACTTGCGGACAAACTGAAAGTTGCGATTCTTGTCGTACACCATACGCGCAAGTGTTATGACAGCGATCCGTTCAATATGGTATCAGGTTCGACAGGAATCATCGGTAGTGTTGACGGTATCATGGTGATGATCGAAGAGCGCCGTGGCAGCGGTAAAGCAAAACTGCATTGCGCAGGTCGTGACATTGAACACATGGAATTGTGTTTGGAGTTCAATAATCATAGGTGGAATGTAGTTGACGATGTACCTGAGCACCAGCCAGACCTTTTCTCTTTTGCCATACATGATCTCATGGTCGATGAGAACCGCTTCACAGGTTCGGCGACTGAGCTATGCAAGCTAATGTACAAACACTTCGGTCGCGAGTATGCTCCGAACTGGATAACGAGAAATCTTGTACAGCATACCAATGAACTCAAAACATACGGAGTGCTGTTCACAGCTCGCAGAAGTCATGGAGCGCGAATATTGGAATTGATTTATGACCAATCGGGTGACAGTAAAAACGGGAGTTTGCTGTGGGGAGAAATTGCTGACCATGCCGGCACCCGAAGTTCAGGAAACGTCTATTTACCTTTGTTTGAGTCGGGTGACGGTAAAAATACGGGTGACGGCATATGTGGTTCAGGGTGACAGTATAAACACGCACAAAATGTGCCTTTTTTGCCACTGATACCGAAAGCGGACAGGTATCCCAACTACACCGATAAAAGCGGTTGTCGCGCAACGTGGAACGAATGTGGCGATACCACATAGATACTATCGGCTGAGGAGAAGAGTAGCGGTACCCTAGAAAAATCTTCCCTTCTGGGAAGGCAAGCATAGCAGCTGGCATTCCGCCTGCCGCCTTGCTTGTCGGGCAGAAGCCCGAACCCACTTTAATTGGCATAAGAAAAAGGAGGTAGATAACATGAGAAAGAAAAATATGACCATAGCGATACGCTGTACAGAAGAAGAAAGCAGACGTGTTCATGAACTGGCTGAGAGGCACGGATTGAAGCTGAACGACTTCGTAATGCGGTGCGCTCTGGGCAAGAAAATTGTTGTCGCCAATGGCGTCGACGAGATAGTTCGGCAGCAGAAAGCTATCGGTCGCAACCTCAATCAGATCGCTACACTTGCAAACATGGACAGGCTGACCGCAGTCAACTTTCAGCCGCTCCTCGACGAGCACAGGAAGGTCACGGAGATGATTGGTCAGTTTCTGAAAGAGGTGAAGTGATGGCAACGGTCACAGCTATAAGTACTAAGCACGGCGGCGGTGGCAAAAAAAGTCTCGAATACATTTGCCGCGACGATAAAACTGAAAACAAAAAGTTCGTGACGGCTCTCAACTGTTCGCTGCCTACTGCGTATCAGGAGTTTAAAAATACCCGTGAGATGTACAACAAGACCGGCGGCATACGCTACTATCACTTCGTTCAGTCTCACCCGAGCGGTTATTATATCGAGCCTGCACTCGCACACAAGATAGCAGTTGAGTTTGCGGAGCGAGCATTCAAAGGTCACGAAGTTGTGGTGGCAACTCACACCGATGCCGACCACATACACTCGCACTTTATACTGAACGCAGTCAATGCTGACACAGGTTTGAAGTACCACTCCAACAAGTTCACACTGCAAGACCTGCGGCAGATCAGCGATGGAATTTGTCAGAAGTACGGAGTGATAACTATCTCTCAGCCCGAGCTTGGAAAGCAGACCCACGGTGTGACCGCTGGCGAGTATAGGAGTGCAATGCGCGGCGAGAGCTGGAAAATGAACCTCGTCAATACCATTGACGCAGTCATGAAACGAGCCAAGAGCAAGAAACAATTTCGCTTTTACATGAAGCAGTACGGCTACGATGTTAAATGGGAAGACAGCCGAAAATATATCACTTACACTTGTCCCAATGGCAGAAGATGCCGTGACAACAAACTGCATGATGCGAGATATACAAAGGAGATGATGGAATATGAATTCAAAATTAGAGGAAATGAAAGCAGCCTCCAAGCAGAATATGCAGGAGGCACAGGACATACCGACTATGGTCTGTGTCCAGGAAAGCAACTGGCAGGCAATGATTTCACAGCTGAAGCTCCTGACAGATACAATACTGGAAGTCAAAGCTCAAGCAGACGTGACTATGACATACGCACAGATGAAACTGTATCTGCGAAATCAGCAGACAATATACGATCAGTTACTGGAACGGGGGAAGGAGATACAGGAGCAGACATCGCAGAACGTGACGGCAGAGGTATCGAAACTGGATCAGGCGACGGAGAAGTTGTCATCACAGGCTGGGAAACTGAACGCGCAGACCTTATCGCAGCTGAAATGCTCCGACGAGCTGAACAGGAAGAAAGGCTTCAGACTGCTCACAATAGTAGCAGTGATAGAGCTCCTGCACCTGATTTCATCGGTGGCATTGCTGCTGTGGCTACGCTGATAGAGGACGAGCCTGACGACGATATTGAGTATGCTCGGGAGCACATTGACCGCAAGGCTCTTGCAAAGGTGCTCCGTAAAAAGGAAGAACTCGGTATGCATATGGGATAAGCGACGGCTCGCTATAATATGAAGTCATCGGTAGGTGTACCTTGAATCAGGGTACACTCAACTACCGTGACGTTACTTGAGAGGGATGAAGTCCCGAAACAGGACTGCACTCAGGACCGAGTTCCCATAATGGAATAATGTATGGTGGGATGAAATATCCCGTCATGACTATGAGGTGGTGAACCGGTGCTGTTGACAAACCCTCGACATCGAGTGCTGAATATGGTATAATAAAAGTATCGAAAGTGAGGTAGCAACGATGTTAAAACGAGCCGAAAGCAAGCAAATGAAAATGTCATTTGTGACACTTGAAGAACTAATGCCG
>NZ_JAIKXF010000064.1 GCF_024684275.1 Ruminococcus sp. | reverse complement strand
CTGATATAATCAGCAAGAGCGAGCAGGAAGAGAAGAAAAAGTCTCCTTCAAATATGTCCGTAGATGACCTCATCAAGATGATAGAGGCTGAAAAGAACAAGCTTTAATAAAAAATATAAGGCAGACGAGGGGAGCCCCCTCTGGCATATCGCAGGTAGTATTTACAAGACTTTGCCTCAGGCTCGGTGACCATATTCTATTTTACAAAGCAAAGGCAGACGAGGGGAGCCCCCTCTGGCATATCGCAGGTAGTATTTATGAGACTTTGCCTCAGGCTCGGTGACCATATTCTATTTTACAAAGCAAAGGCAGACCAAATGGTCTGCCTTTAGTTTTGTCCAAAAACATATGCTGTATTCAGTCCCCGAAAATATCCCTGATCACAGGCAATAAGCTCAAAGGCTGAGCCTCAGCTTTTTTTGTTCGGAAAGAGTATCAGCACTACAGGCGTAAGTATGCCTGCGATCACCCATATGAGCCATGTAAGGTCCCATCTGTTGGTGAGGAAGCTAACTGCAATAAAAAGGGCTGTGACTACACACCAGTAGATAATAAAAGCAGGGTTTGGTTTATGGCTGCGTGACTTTTTCTCACGGGTGAAGGCGTCCTCCTCAAGGAGCTTCTTATAGCCATCCATGATTATGCTTGAACGGGTAATAACAGCAACTCCTATAGCCACAAAGACAAACAGCAGTGTGGGTTCAAGCGCCTCGGTATACTTGTTCTCGCCGTAAATAGTCTCGATAATAATAGTCGGGACTACAGCAAGTATGAACAGGATCACGCCTATAACTATGCTCATGGTGTATTTAGGCTCAAACTTCGACTTCTTTTCAGTTACCATGCCTGAAATACCGTACTCTGTGTCTATCCCCTCTTTTTCAAGGTATTCATAGCGCTTCATCCTCTGTGACGTGATGATAAAAAGCGTTACAGCTGCTGCTACTATCAAAAACATCAACGGCACTCCTATGGCGTCGCCTACTGATGTAAGATTATCAAGTACTATCAGCGGAGTAAGGCAAATTATGCAAAGAAAAACTCCCACAGAAATGAATACCGAGTGTTTTTCATTAGCTGCAAGGAAACCGTTTACCTCCTCCATTGATACCTTTCGGAGAGGCGGCTCGGTCTCGGCGCTTTCCGATACGGGAGCAGTGCTTACCGAAAGCTCCTCTGTATCCTTTAATAATGTATCGGTGCTGACACCGAATATCTCTGCAAGCTGTAATATACGGTTAAGGTCGGGTGTGGACTGTGCTCCCTCCCATTTGGATACTGACTGGCGGCTGACTCCAAGCTTCTCGGCAAGCTCCTCCTGAGACATACCCTGTCTTTTTCTTAGTTCGATTATCTTGTCTGCAAGTATCATATATTTATCCTCCATATGTTTTTGCCGTGGGATATTCCCCCTCGGTCTATGGTCTTATTTTATCATTTCGGGCGGTTACACACAAGCAAGCCGCCTTTACAATTTGTCGCACGGCGGTTGCATTTTGCGATATTTCGCGCAATTCTCGCTCCACCCACAAAAATTCCACGCAAGTATTGATTTTTTCGTTTTTTTATGTTATAATCAAATTACAATATTTTACGAAAGAAGGTATCCCCCTATGGAGATCAAAAAAGCAGTAGAAGCAGTTGAAAAGAAAACAGGCATCGACCTCCCCGATGAGAAGATCGAAAAGCTCGCTTCAAAAGAAAACATTGAAAAGGCTAAGGACATGATCAGCAAGGTCGCTACTAAGGAAAACATTGCAAAGGTCAAGGATAAGGTTGAGGATATCGTTGACAAGATCAAGAAGTGATCGCAAAGGGGCGTTCCTGTTAAGGGAATGTCCCTTTTTCAGATATTAAAAGCTGCGTTTTTTTCTCGGTAAATCAAGACAGAACGTAAAACAGTTGAGAGTTGAGAATTGAGAGTTGAAAGTTATAGCGACGAATTTAGATAATGTTAGAAAAGCGAACTCATTAACTCTCAGCTCTTACCTCTCAACTCTCAACTAGTCTTTGCGCACAGGCGCAAAGATTACAGCGGTTTACGCTCAAACATCAGCACGGGATAGCCCTCATAGTAGGGCTTCACTATCTCGGGGTGCTCGTCTGCATAGGCGAATATCACGTCCGCAAGCCCCTCCTTCAGCAGTCCTATTAGCTGAGAGAGCGGTCTGTGATAGAGCTCATCGCATATGGACGCAAAGGTTATGGCACGTCTGCCCCCTACCTCCATTATGCGGTATGGCCATATACGGCAGTCAAAGGGCTTTTCATCGCCCAGCATACAGCCGTTTTCCGTTAGGGCAGGACATGAGAAAAGCTCATCGCCCTTAAGCTCGCCTACTCTGAATATATAGCCGCCGTCCTTTGTGACAAACTGCACATCGGGACGGGCGGCTTTTATTTTTTCGCAGAGCTCCGCGGTAAACACGGGAGTCTCCCACACGTCATAGCGGTCAAATATGCAGCAAAGCCGACATTTCGCGCAGGCTTCGCTGCTGAGAATCTTTTTGAGCATAGTTTTCACCCTCTTGTTATTGTTAATTAATTATAACATAAAAGCTTCGGAATAGCAAGCTGCGCGGTATAAAATTTCCTGTTCTGCAATACTATTATGCGAAAAAGACGGCTCAGGCTCCGTACTTATAGCATAAATCTCCGAAAACAGCAAGAAAAAAGGACGGAAAAACCGTCCTTTGCTGTTATATGCGCTTTTTTAGTCCGGATTTGTCAAGCGCCGCGCCTGCTGCTAAAAACAGCACTGTGCTTGCAAAGACCTGAACTACGTAAAATGGCGTCTGGCTGAATGCAGCTATTATTGCCGCCTTGTTGAAGCCGCCTGCCATAAAAACTCCCTCATAAACGCTGTAGCCCACTATGCACACCGCAAGCGACGGGATAATTCCGAGTATATTGCGGAGATTCAGTATCTTATCACGCTTGCTTGTGAAAAACAGAGCTGTTACTGCCTTTACTGCGATAGTTGCAGGTATCCACACAGGAAAGCCTGTAAGTCCGTCGGCAAGAGCTCCGCCTATCACACCTGCCGCTACTGCATAGGGCGCAGGCAGCAAACAAGCCGCAAGGTATATAAAGCCGTCACCTGCGTGAGTATAGCCTGCTCCCGTAGGTACGTGTATATATGCCGTGAATACGAAAATGAGGGCTGAGAAAAGTCCTGTCAGCACTATTCGTCTGATTTTTGTGTCCTGAGCTGTCCGAGTCATAATTATCCGCTCCTTTATTTACTAATTACCTATGTTTTAGGATTGAGATTATTATATCATCTGAACAGATAATTTTCAAGCGGTATCATGCACAATCTTTGTGAGCGTCATCTGTTTTTTTGTGGTACGGTTGACGTATAGATTGACGCTATATTTGGTTATAACGTAAAAAGGCGGACATTAAATCCGCCTTTCATCTTGTCAATAAACCTATTTCGGGACGTCGAGGACGCCGTCCCCTACAAAACATTACAGACGAAAACGGGCGCACACTGTGCGCCCCTACTAATCACTATTCACTAATCACTAATAACTGAAAAAGGCGGACATAAAGTCCGCCTTTTTTATGGGCTTAGCCCATAATAATCTCAACTTCGTGTGTGCCGCCGCTGCATACAGGAATTACACATCCCTCTACTGCCTTGCCGTCAACTGTCATTGACTTTACGCCCTTGCAAACGTGTGCAGGGTTCTTGACTGTGATGTTGAATGTTGCTCCGCGGAACTTACGAACTGCTGTGAAGCCGTCCCACTCGTGAGGAATGGAAGGATCAACCTTGAGTCCGTCGAATACAGGCTGTACACCAAGAATATACTGGGAAATAGCAACCATGTTCCATGCTGCTGTACCTGTGAGCCATGAGTTCTTGCCCTGACCGAAGTTCTTTGCGTCCTTACCGCCGATCATCTGACCGTATACATAAGGCTCTGTCTTATGAATATCAGATGTCTCCTCAGTGAAAGCAGGAGCGATCTTGCTGTAGTACTCAAATGCCTTGTCACCGCGTCCTACATATGCCTCAGCACAGATTATCCATGCATTGTTGTGTGTGAAGATACCTGCGTTCTCCTTGTATCCGCCGGGATATGTGGAGATCTCACCGTACTGTATATAGTACTTTGTGAATGCAGGGTTATTGAGAACGAGACCAAACTCGCAGTTGAGGTACTTGTCGATAGAGTTGAGAGTCTTGATGTCAGCTCCCTGATCCTTACCTATCTCAGACATAACTGCAAAGCCCTGTGGCTCGATGAAGATCTTGCCTTCCTCGCACTCCTTAGAGCCCATCTTCTCGCCGTTAGCGTCGTAAGCTCTGATGAACCAGTCGCCGTCGAATGCAGATTCCATAACATTCTTCTTCATCTTGTCGATCTCAGCCTGAGCCTTTGCAGCTTCGTCCTTCTTGCCGAGATGCTCAAGGATACCTACGAATGCAGGACCTGTGTATGTGAAGAGTGCTGCAACGAAAGCAGACTCTGCAACCTTTGAGTAGCCGCCCTCTGCTGCAAACTTAGGATTGGTGTAGGTCTGGAAAGACTCACCGGGTGTGTCAGAGAAGCATGAAAGGTTGATACAGTCGTTCCAGTCAGCTCTCATAGCAAGCGGGAGACCGTGAGGTCCGAGGTTGTTTACGATATGATAGAAGGAAACGTTGAGGTGCTCGAGCATTGTGTGCTTACCGTTCGGATCGTCGTCGAAAGGAACGTTTGCATCGAGAATGCCCCAGTCGCCTGTTTCCTTGATATATGCTGCAACAGAAAGTATCATCCAGAGCGGATCATCTGAGAAGTCGCCGCCGATGTCAGCGTTGCCCTTCTTTGTAAGTGGCTGGTACTGGTGATAGCAGCCGCCGTCTGAAAGCTGAGTTGAAGCGATGTCGATCAGTCTCTCTCTTGCACGCTCAGGTATCTGATGTACAAAGCCGAGAATATCCTGATTTGAGTCACGGAAGCCCATACCTCTGCCGATACCGCTCTCGAAGTATGAAGCAGAACGTGAAAGGTTAAAGGTTACCATACACTGATACTGATTCCAGATATTTACCATTCTGTTTACCTTGTCATCAGGAGTATTTACATTGAAGATAGAAAGGAGATCAGCCCATGTGCTGCGGAGCTCCTCGAGGCCTGCTGCTACCTTCTCGGGAGTATTGTACTTCTCGATCATTGCATAAGCCTTTTCCTTGTTGAGCACCCATGCCTCTCTTGTGAGGAGATTTGCAGGCTTTTCAGCAGCAAACTTCTTGTCCTGTGGGTTCTCAGCATAGCCGAGGATATAGATGAGAGTCTTTGACTCGCCGGGAGCAAGAGTTACCTTCTTATAGTGAGAAGCTACAGGAGACCAGCCGTCTGCAAATGAGTTTGCAGGCTTGTCTGCCTTTACTGTCTCAGGGTTGTCCCAGCCGTTGTAGATGCTGCCGAGGAATGAATCACGGTCTGTATCATAGCCGTCGATAGTATCATTTACAGTATAGAAAGCGTAGTGGTTACGTCTGTCTCTGTACTCAGTTACGTGATAGATAGTTGAACCTTCGATCTCTACTCTGCCTGTGGAGAAGTTTCTCTGGAAGTTTGTGCAGTCGTCCTGAGCGTCCCAGAGACACCATTCAGCGATAGAGAAGATAGAGAAGCTCTTTGTCTCATTGCTCTCATTTGTGAGAACTACCTGCTGAACCTCACCGTCGTAGTTCTGAGGAACGAAGAATGTAACCTCAGCTTTAAGGCCGTTCTTCTTGCCTGTGATAACGGTATAGCCCATACCGTGACGGCACTCATAGAAATCAAGCTCTGTCTTTACAGGAGACCAGCCGGGATTCCAGATAGTACCGTTGTCGTTGATATAGAAATAACGTCCGCCCATATCGAGAGGCACGTTGTTGTAGCGATAACGAGTGATGCGTCTGAGGCGGGCGTCCTTATAGAAGCAGTAGCCGCCTGCTGTATTGGAAATAAGTGAGAAAAATCCCTGATTGCCGAGGTAGTTTATCCACGGATAGGGAGTCTTTGGGGAATTGATAACATATTCCTTTTTAGCGTCGTCAAAAAATCCGAACTTCATAATTATACTCCTTTATTTTTGGTGACAAAGGCGGCATAAAAACCGCATTTGTATTATTATACCATATTTTTATATATAATACAATAGATTAGGCAAAAATTGCGTTGTATTTTTTTCAAGTCCTTTTTTGTGCACATTGTCCTACTTTTCTGTCGTATTTACGGGAGTCGTGTGGACAAGCGCAGTGCCTGCGCCCCCTTGCCACGATGACGCTTGTTTCGCGCGCTCACTTTCACCGAAAACGATAATTGCACATCGCTTATGGCACATTTATACTATACACGGGCGTTCAGAAGGCATTCTCTAACTAATCACTAATCACTAATTATTAATAACTTAAAGAATGGATAGCTCCGCCCTTGATTCAATCCCCGTGGGTATATGTTCCCATAAGATGACCGTAGAATATGATATTATCCTCTTTTTCACCGTCTATTTCCTTGGCGTACTCCAGCATTTTTGGATTTGAGTTGTCAAATGAGCCCTTTATCCTCTCGGGCTTTTCTTTGAGCGCCAGCACGTATATCTCATAATCGTGAGTTCCGCTGGGAGGATAAGGTCCGACGTACTCGCTTTGGGGCGCCCAGCCCGCAGGAAGAACAGTCTCGCTGTCGGTCACGGACTTCCAGTGCAGCCAGTTGCCTGCGGAGGTATCTATCATAAATACAGCATAGCATGAAGCGCCGTCAACAGGCTTCCATGAGAGCTGAGGTGAACGGTTTTCGCCCTTTTCGGTCTTGGTTATGACCGTGTCCCATACGCCGTCATGCAAGTCTTCGGAGCTAAGCTCAAAGGTGCTGAGCTTGCTCAGGTCAAGCTCCTTTGATTCGGCAGTTGTTTCAGCCACAGCTTCGACAGCAGACGTTGCCTGTACCTCGGCTGCTGTCGTTGCAGCTGTAGTCGGCTCGGTAATTCTTGACTCGGGGGACTCCTGAGTACAGCCTGTGTTAAGTGCAAATATTGCTGTTGCGCATAGTATTGCAGTTATTCTGAAATATCTCATAGTATGTTCCTTTCCGTATCTGATAAAACCATAAAGGGCGGATAATATCCGCCCCTACAGCGCAGAGCCTGCGCTCCCTAACTAATCACTATTCACTGATCACTTCTTAGTGAAGAATCTCTCGTGTGCCTCGAATACATCGCCCGGCTTTACCTCACGGTAGCCTGTTACATCAGCAGGCATACTAAGGTTCGGAGCGTCTATCATTGCTGTCATGGGCTCGGGGCAGAAATAATGGTTGAAACCGCGGTCATTCCAGATTATCCAGAAGCCGTACTCCTCGGATACCTCATAGCAGAGCTTCTTGCCGCTTGCAGTATCCTCAGCGATAACGCCGTGGAACTTCTCGCCGTCAAGGTCTATATACTCGCCGAAGTACATCTCGTTATCAACTACCTGCAATACAGGCTTATTAGCACCGTTTCTGTACTCTAAATCGTGCATGGTAGGCACCTTGAGCTGACCTGTGGGCAGACATCGCTCATTGAGCTCACAGCGCTTGCCTATCGGCACTGTCAGGCGGATATCCTCCTCCTTTGCACCGTCAACGAAGGGCGAATTGATCGTTGTATGTGAAGCCAGCGACATAGGAAGCACCTTTTCGCCGTCTGTGTTGATAAAGCGGATATTCTGCTCAAATCCCTGCTCAGAAAGAGTAAATGTGTACTCTGCTGTGAAGCGTACAGGGAGATACTTGAAGAACTCGTCCTTTTCGTCGTATACGTAACGTGTCTTTACCCACGCGCAGTTGTCATCAGCCTTGTACTCAACGACCTCATGGACTCTCTTGTGGAGGAATCCGTGGATATGGTTGTTATATGGTGCAGGCTCGTTGACAGGGAGCTGATATACTGCGTCAGATGTTTTGAGTACGCCGTCTGCAAATCGGTTTGGCAGGTACAGTGTGGGAAGTCCCCATACCTCTGCGGACTGCTTGATAACGTCGGGGGTATTGCTCTCAACGAAACGGAAGAACTCCAGACCGTTGACATTATCGCGCAGACGGATAACATTTGAGCCTATCTCGTTTGCCACCCATGCTTCATAGCCGCCTGCGCTGAGTTTTACGCAGGTCATGCCTTTCCAGTCGAATAATTCTGCTGTATTGTTCATTTTTATCACATTCCTTTCGGATTTTTATTCGCTTTATAAGAAAAATCAAAATTTAATGATGTAGGGGCGCACAATGTGCGCCCGCAAACATACACATCAATTTTGACACGGGCGAACAATGTTCGCCCCTACAATACCAATTTTTCGGGACGCCAAAGGCGTTAAATTATGATTTATATCAGTCCATTCTGTTTTCCATGTCGGTATACTCACGCATCGGCGATATTGCCTTATATGCAGGACGGATTATCTTGTTGGAGTTTATAAGCTCCTCTATTCTGTGTGCAGACCAGCCCGATATTCTCGCTGTTGCAAAAAGCGGTGTGAACAACTCGTCGGGTATGCCCAGCATACGATATACAAAGCCGCTGTAGAAATCCACGTTGGCACAGACTCCCTTGTATATGCGGCGCTCCTCGGCGATGACCTCGGGTGCAAGCCTCTCAACCAGCGAATACAGCGCAAATTCCTCATGCCTGTTCTTTTCGGAGCTGAGCTTCTCAACAAAGCCCTTGAACACCTTCGCTCTCGGATCGGACTGAGAGTATACTGCGTGTCCCATGCCATAGATAAGACCTGCGTGGTCGAATGCCTCCTTGTGGAGAAGCTTCCTCAGATAATCCTTTACCTCATCCTCGTCAGTCCAGTCACTGACATTCTGCTTCATATCGTCAAACATCATAGCTACCTTGATGTTTGCACCGCCGTGCTTAGGTCCCTTCAGCGAACCCAGAGCAGCCGCTATAGCAGAATAGGTATCAGTTCCCGACGAGGACACAACATGAACAGTGAATGTTGAGTTGTTTCCGCCGCCGTGCTCTGCATGGAGTACCAGCGCCAAGTCAAGTATACGCGCTTCAAGCTCGGTATACCTTCCGTCCTCACGGAGCATATAGAGTATATTCTCAGCTATGGAAAGCTCAGGCTTGGGACTGTGTATGAAAAGGTCTCCACCGAGTCTTGCGTACCTGTAGGCATGATATGCATACACCGCAAGCACAGGGAAAAGTGTTATAAGCTCTATGCTCTGTCTCAGCACATTTGGCACTGATATATTGTTTGCTTTATCGTCATAGGAATACAAGGCAAGAACGCTCTTTGCAAGGGTATTCATCATATTGTCCGTGGGAGCCTTCATAATCACATCTCTCATAAAGTTTGAGGGAAGCTCGCGGAAGTCCGCAAGTATCTTGCGAAACTCGATAAGCTCGTGCTCTGAGGGCATTTTTCCGAAAAGAAGAAGATATACAGTCTCTTCAAAGCCGAACCGCTTTTCCTTTATGAAACCTGCGACGATATCCTCTACGTCAATTCCTCTGTAATACAGCTTGCCGTCGCCGTGATTCGGCATTCCGTCACCGCTGTCTATCACTTTGATAGTGCTGATGTTGGTAAGACCTGCAACTACTCCGTTGCCATTTATATCTCTGAGTCCGCGCTTTACATCATACTGTGTATAGAGCTCGGGATCTATTTTATAGCCTTCAAGCGACATATCAGCAAGTTTTGTGATCTCTGGTGTGATGTCTGAAAATTTGTATCTCATGTATCGTCATCCCTTTCTTTTTACGGATTGTATTGAAAAATATACATATTACAATTATATTGGATTTTATTTATTTTGTCAAGGCTAAACAAAAAGTTATTTTCTTTGTCAAAGAAAAGATGTTAAATTTTATTATTTCTCTTGAAAAAAACTGTGCGGTATGGTAAAATATATTTGTCGGTTTCTGCCGACTTCGTTAATGAGGGAGATGATCTATTTTGGAATCAGTTGAATATAAATGCCCCAATTGCATGGCAGACCTGAAGTTCAATCCTGCGTCACAAAAGCTGGAATGTGAATACTGTCTCAGTGCATTTACGGTAGAGGAAATAAAAGAGCTCTGTGCAAATACTGAAAACAGTATCCCTCAGGAGACTGTTCAGTTACAGGAGGACTTTGCAAATCACACAAATCTGTATCACTGCAAGAGCTGCGGTGCTGAAATTATGGCTGATGACCAGCAGACAGCTACGTTCTGCTATTACTGCCACAATCCTGTTATATTAGCAGGCAAAATGGGCGGCGAATTCAAGCCCGACAAGGTCATCGGCTTCAAGCTCACAAAAGACAACGCTATATCCATCTTCAGGAAGTGGATAGGCAAGCGCTGGTTCGTGCCAAAGGAATTCAAATCAAAGCAGCAGCTGGAAAAGCTTACAGGTCTTTATGTGCCGTTCTGGGTGGCTGACTGCAATATCAGCGTGGATTACCATGCTAAAGGTCAAAAGACCAGAAGCTGGACATCGGGAGACTATCGCGTGACCGAAATTCAGGAATATGACGTTATCCGCCGCGGAAATCTCACTACAAGAGGTATCCCTGCTGACGGAGAGACAAAGATAGACGACCTGCTCATGGAGTCTATCGAGCCCTATGACTACAGAGAGCTTAAAGACTTCTCAATGTCCTATCTCAGCGGCTTCTATGCAGATAAGTACGACGTGGACAAGGCAGCGGTATTTCCGCGTATCCGCGTCCGTGCAACTCAGGCGACGGCTTCACTTATAAGTGATACCATAAAGGGTTATAGCAGCGTTTCGCCTATGATACAGGATTACAGCATAAAGCAGACCAACTGGAGCTATATGCTGCTCCCTGTGTGGTTCATGTCCTATAAGTATAAGGATAAGGTATATGAATTTGCCATAAACGGTCAGACAGGAAAGCTTGCAGGTACTCCGCCCCTTTCAAAGGGCAGGCTCTGGCTGGCTTGTCTCGGCTTAGGAGCAGCAGTTGCAGCTGTCTGTGCTGTGATAGGAGGTGCTACCCTCTGATGAAACGCCTTTTATCGCTTATAATGACAGCCATAATGTGTCTGTGTATGCTTATGGCGCTGACCGGCTGCTCAGAGCCGCCAAATAACTATGCAGGCTGGAACGGCAATTATCAGGACTCTTTCCTGCACGATGACAAGAATCTGTTCTCGGACACTCAGAGACAAGAGCTTGATGAAATGATACAGCAGAAAGCCAAAGAGCTGGAAATGAATATCCTCATCTATGTAAACGGTACATACCGCAGCGACTATGAGACAAAGGATTTCTGCGACTGTACATATGAAGCATTTTTCCAGCCAGATACCGACGGTCTTATGTATTACCTTGACCTTTCCAGCAAGGTGCCTGCTTACGACTATATATCCACATCAGGAAAGGCTATACTTCTCTATGAGGAAAACAGGGAGAGCATCTTCAGCCACATGGACCTTTACCTCCCTTCCTCGGGCTCATCATATGAAAGCGACCAGATATATGATGCTGTTGTGGAGTTTCTCAATCAGCTCAGCGTATACGCAAATAACGGAAATACCTCTCATTATTACCACGACGAGTCAAAGGGCACTTATATCTACTATAAAGGCGATAAGCTTTATGTAACAACAAGAAAACCACTGAGGGTACTGCTTCCCATATGGTTTGCTTCAGCTATCATAGGACTTGTCACAGCCCTTATCACGTTCCTCATCTCAAAGAGGCACTACACCTTTAAGGCAAAGACCAATCCCAGCGTTTACCTGTCAAAGGACTCTGTAAACTTTACACAGAAGTCCGATAATCATATCCGTACATATCAGACAAGACACAGGATCTCATCAAGCAGCAGCGGTGGAGGCGGCGGCAGTCATCGCAGCGGCGGCGGCGGTCATCACAGCAGCGGAAGTCACGGCGGCGGCGGTCACCACAGATAATAAAATAAACAGAAAGCTCCCGATTTTTCGGGAGCTTTGCTTGTATAAAAGCACATTCCGCCGCGATCAAACAGCAAAAAAGGCTATCGGATAAACCGATAGCCTTTGAAATTATGCGTTCATGCCAAGCTCGATTGCCTTGAAGTTGTTAGGGATAAGTGCTGCCTTTTTAGGCGGAACTACCTTTTCAATAGCCTTCTGCATTGTCTCAAGCGAGCAGATGTTTGTCTCCTTGAGGAGCTTGCCGAGAAGAATAATGTTTGAGCCGCCCTTGAGGTTGTTATCGTCAGCCATCTGCTGTGAAGGGATACCATACAGCTCGATGTCTGTTCTGTCTGTAGCAGGCTCTATCATAGTGCTGTCGAAGAATACCTTACCGCCTGGACGAACACTGCTTACAAACTTGTCGAATGAAGGCTGGTTCATAGCGATAAGAAGATGTGGTGTAACAACGAGAGGTGAACCGATAGGATCATCGGAGATAGTAACTGAACAGTTGCAGGTACCGCCTCTCATCTCAGGACCGTATGAAGGAAGCCATGAGAGCTCCTTATTGTCCATAAGTCCGCAGTATGCAAGGATCTTGCCTGCGAAAAGGATACCCTGTCCGCCGAAGCCAGCAAGGAGAATTTCTGTAGTAGCCATTACTCGTTACCTCCTTCTGCCTTTGGGAATACGCCCTCTTCAACGTCCTTGTATACGCCGAGAGGATAGTATGGGATCATTTCGTCCTGAAGTCTCTTGATAGCGTCAAGAGGAGCAAGTCCCCAGTTTGTAGGACAAGTTGAAAGAACCTCTACGATACAGAATCCCTTACCTGCCTTCTGGTTCTCGAATGCCTTGCGGATAGCCTTCTTTGCAGCCTTGATGTGAGGAACGCTGTCAACTGCAACACGCTCAGCATAAGCTGTACCTGTAAGTGTTGAGAGCATCTCGCATACCTTTACAGGATAGCCTGCGAGCTCAGGGCTTCTTCCGAAAGGTGTGGTCTGTGTTACCTGTCCGGGAAGTGTTGTAGGAGCCATCTGACCGCCTGTCATTCCGTAGATAGTGTTGTTGATGAAGATAACGACGATATTCTCGCCTCTTGTAGCAACGTGAACTGTCTCGGCAGTACCGATAGCAGCAAGGTCGCCGTCGCCCTGATATGTAAATACGAACTTATCGGGGTTTGTACGCTTAACGCCTGTTGCAACAGCCGGTGCACGGCCGTGTGCAGCCTCGATCATATCACAGTTGAAGTAATCATATGCCATAACAGAGCAGCCAACAGGACATACTCCGATAGTATCGCCCTCGATACCCATTTCGTCGATGACCTCACAGAGTATCCTGTGAACTATACCGTGTGTACATCCGGGGCAGTAGTGTGTAGGAATGTCAATAAGTGACTTTGGTCTTTCAAATACTACAGCCATCAGAGAGCACCTCCTATTTTCTTGATCTCGCCCAGTACCTCAGCAGGTGTTGGGATTACGCCGCCTGTTCTTCCGTAGAACTCTACAGGCTTTGAGCAGTTGATAGCAAGCTTGATATCCTCTATCATCTGTCCCATTGACATTTCAACACTGAGAAGCTTCTTAGCGCTCTTAGCAGCCTCATTGATCTCCTTTACAGGGAAAGGCCAAAGTGTCTTAGGACGGAAGAGACCAGCCTTGATGCCCTGTGCTCTTGCGTCATTTACAGCAGACTTTGCAACTCTTGCAGTTGCGCCGAATGCGCATACAAGGATATCGCAGTCCTCGGTGAGATAAAGCTCAGCCTCGGTCTCTGTCTCCTTGATTATCTCGTATCTCTTGTAACGGTCAAGGATAGAATTCTCGAGCTCATCTGGCTTGAGGTAGAGGGAGTTGATGATGTGGTGCTCTCTCTGCATCTTGTGACCGTTTGCAGCCCAGCCGCTCTTATCGTAAGCGTTAGGGTTGATCTCAGGGAATGTAACAGGCTCCATCATCTGTCCGAGAAGTCCGTCTGCAAGGATCATTGCAGGCATACGGTACTTGTCAGCGCGGTCGAAAGCCTTGACAACGTAGTCTACCATTTCCTGTACTGAAGCAGGTGCATATACCAGAAGCTGGAAGTCGCCGTGACCGAGAGCCTTTGTAGCCTGCCAGTAGTCAGCCTGTGAAGGCTGGATACCGCCCAGACCGGGGCCGCCTCTTTCAACGTTGATGATAACAGCAGGAAGGTCTGAACCTGCTATGTATGAAACACCTTCACTCTTCAGTGAGATTCCGGGTGAAGATGATGATGTCATTGCACGGACGCCTGTTGAAGCAGCGCCGAGTACCATGTTGATAGCAGCGATCTCGGACTCTGCCTGTAAGAATACGCCGCCTGCCTTATGCATACGCTTTGCCATATAAGCGGCAAGCTCTGTCTGAGGAGTTATAGGATAACCGAAGAAGCATTTACAGCCTGCTCTGATAGCAGCCTCTGCCAGCGCTTCGTTGCCCTTCATAAGATTTCTTTCCAAAGCTAAACAGCTCCTTTCGATAAATAATTATTTTTGAATAACGATAGCGCAGTCGGGGCACATAGTTGCGCACATTGCACAGCTAATGCAGGCTGACTGGTCGGTACACTCTGCGTAGAAATATCCCTTCTTGTTACGCTTCTCCTTCTGGAGAACGACTATCTTCTTGGGACAGGCAGCTGTACAGAGACCGCAGCCCTTGCAGCGCTCGGTAATAACTGTCATTTTTTCCATACCTTTCGCTCCTTTCAAATTGATTCATAATTCACAATTCATAATTCATAATTAATGCTGCTTGCGAAATTTACGGAATAACCGATTTTTCATGCAATTATGCATTATGCATTATGAATTATGCATTCTGGGTGAGCCCCCAGACGGGCTTTACATATACCTTTGCGGGGAATACGTCGGACTTGTCGGAGGGCTTTACAAGCTCCTCGGGATAGACCGTGTATTTTACGGGGAGTCCCGTGATACGGGAGGTCTCCTCAGCAAAGGGACGTGACTGCTCGATGATATCGAGAGTAGTCTCGCAGCCTAAGTTGGTATTGTTTACGATAGCCGTATGCTTCATACGTGCTGCCGCCTCTATCTCATACATCAGCTTTGTGACTTCCTCAGCGGTATTGGTGAGGTAGCGGCGCTGATTTATGACGTAGTACATCTCGATACTGTCTTTGAACTGCTCCAAATCGTCGGCATAGCGTCCCAGCGCAACAGCGCCTGCGTCGTCGCCGCCAACGTCGATAATGAGGCAGTCCTCGTCGGTAGCCAGCTCGACAACATCGAACTGTATAGACGGGATATCGAGGTTGCTCCTTGCGAAATCGGGAGCAATGAGCCTTATGCCCTTTTCCTCGAACAGGTCACGGAAATCGGCTGTTCGGAAATAGGGATTTACTATATCAAGGTCTACGATAGCTGCGGACTTGCCCTCCGCTGCGGCTTTTACCGCGAGATTTACGGAGAAATTGGTCTTTCCGCTGCCGTAGTGACCTGTAATGATCTTTATCTCTTTCATAAATATCCTCTTGAATTACTTGTGAAAAATCCTACAAACTATATTATACCACTTTAAAACATTAATTGCAAGTGGTATTTTTCAACATAGACAAATTTGTACAGCTGTTAAGTATAACCGCGGGCGCCGAAAGGGGCTTTTTCTGATGATGTAAAAGAAAACCCCGACTAAATGTCGGGGAGCATATATACGCTTATTACTCAGCGTCTGTATTCTTTTCGATGTAGTTTACGATGTCGCCTACTGTCTTGATCTCTTCTACAGCCTCATCGGGGATAGAGATGTCAAACTCGTCCTCGATAGTTGTGATGAGGTCAACAACGTCCAGTGAATCAGCACCGAGGTCGTCCTGAATATTTGATTCCATGTTTATTTCGTCTGCCTCCACACTGAGCTGTTCTGCAATAATATCTTTGAGTTTTTCAAAAATCATTATCTGGTCCTCCATTTTTTCTTTATTTTTTGTCAAAATCGGTTCATTCTGTGAACGCTCCGATTTTTCTAAATTTAGTATAGCGTTCTTTAAGCAAAACGTCAATATCTTTTTTGCATTTTTCCGGGATTTTTTGTGACAAATATTCGTGTATATTTTCTGAAATTTTGTCTAAATCGTTATGTGCACCGCCGAGAGGCTCTTCAATGATAGCTTCTGCAACGCCGAGACGCACCATATCCTCTGCGGTTATCTTCATTATTTCGCTGGCTTCCTGCTCACGTGATGCGTCCTTCCAGAGTATGCTTGCAAAGCCTCTCGGGGACAATACCGAGTACTCTGCGTTCTCAAGCATAGCAAGCTCGTCGCATACGCCCAGAGCAAGAGCTCCGCCGCTTCCGCCCTCGCCGAGTACGATAGAGATTATAGGTGTACGGAGCGTCATGAACTCGGCTATATTCTTGGCGATAGCCTCGCCCTGTCCGCGCTCCTCTGCGGCAACTCCGCAGAATGCACCGGGGGTATCTATGAAGCATATTATGGGGCGGTGGAACTTCTCTGCCTGTCTTGCCAGTCTGAGAGCCTTTCTGTAGCCCTCGGGGTGAGGCATTGCGAAGTTGCAGGTCTTGTTCTCGTTGATGTCTCTGCCCTTTACCTCTGCGATAATGGTAACGGGATTGCCGTCAAGTCTTGCCAGACCGCCGATGATAGCCCTGTCGTCGCCGAAAAGTCGGTCACCGTGCATCTCGTACCAGTCTGTGAATATCTGTGGTATATAATCCTTTATAGTAGGTCTGCCCTTAGTGTGTATGAGCTGAAGGCGTTCCCACGCTGTTCTCTTGTCGTCCATGCTCATGCCTCCTTAGGGTAAAATCCGTGGAGCTTCAGAAGGTGAGAGAGTACGCTTCTCAGCTTTCTGCGCTCGACTATCATATCAACAAAGCCCTTGTTGTACATAAACTCGGCAAGCTGGAAGTCATCGGGAAGCTTCTGCTTGATAGTTCCCTCGATAACTCGTCTGCCTGCAAAGCCTATGAGGACCTTCGGCTCTGCGATGATGATGTCGCCAAGTGAGGCAAAGCTTGCTGTTACGCCGCCTGTGGTAGGATCGGTCATTACGGATATATAAAGTCCGCCAGCCTCGCTGTGGAGCTTTACTGCACCCGAAGTCTTAGCCATCTGCATAAGGGACACTATGCCCTCCTGCATACGTGCGCCGCCTGAAGCGGTAAACATTATAACAGGGAGCTTCTTCTCTGTTGCATACTCAAAGGCACGGGTTATCTTTTCGCCTACGACGCTTCCCATAGAGCCCATCATGAATCGTGAATCCATGATGCCGATAACTACAGGTGAGCCCTTGATAGAAGCTGTACCCGTGATAACAGCCTCGCTGAGACCTGTTGCGGCGCGGAGCTCAGCCTGCTTTTCGCTGTAATCAGGAAAATCCAGCGGATTTGCGCTTCTCATGCCGCCGTTGAGTTCTCTGAAGCTGCCCTTGTCTACTGTAATCGCAATACGTTCTGTTGACGAAAGTCTGCCGTGATAGTTACACTTTGGGCAGACTCTGTGGAGCTCCTCATACTTTGAAAGAGGGCTCGTTCCCTGACAGCGGGGGCATTTGAACATAGGGGGCTTGTATTCCTCCTCGCCGTCATTGAAGCGTTTCTTTACTACATTAAAAAAATCTTCAAACAATTCTTTTCTCCCCATTCTCTTTTATTCTTATTTTTTCTTTTCTTCCATATATCTTCCGAGGAAGCCTATATCATATTTGCCTGCCTTGAAATCGGCATTTTTGATTATTTCAAGCTGGAAGTCGATATTGGTGTCAACTCCCTCTACGATAAACTCGGAAAGTGCCCATCTCATCTTGTTTATGGCGTCCTCTCGGTCGGAGCCGTGAGCGATGAGCTTGCTTATCATCGAGTCATAGTAAGGGGTGATAGTATAGCCCTGATATACAGCACCGTCTATTCTTATTCCGGGACCTCCCGGCATATAGAGAGCTGTGATAGTTCCCGGTGACGGACGGAAGCCCTTTTCGGGGTTCTCGGCATTTATTCTGCACTCGATAGCGTGACCGCGCATCGTAACGTCCTCCTGCTTTATTTCAAGGGGCTTGCCGTCTGCTATCTCTATCTGAGCCTTTACAAGGTCAAAGCCTGTTACCTCCTCGGTAATAGGGTGCTCGACCTGTATTCTGGTATTCATCTCCATGAAGTAAAAATCTCGGTTCTCGTCAACGAGAAACTCGATAGTGCCTGCGTTGTAGTAGCCGCACTGCTTAGCGGCTGTAACTGCCGCAGCGCCCATTTTTGCGCGAAGCTCGGGGCTTACGATAGGGCTTGGGCACTCCTCCAGCATTTTCTGGTTGCGGCGCTGCATTGAGCAGTCGCGCTCGCAGAGGTGTATATAGTTGCCGTGCTTGTCGGCGATTATCTGTATCTCCACATGGTGGGGATTTATGAGGAACTTCTCGATATAAACGGCGTCGTCGCCGAAGAAGTTCTTAGCCTCCTGCTGAGCGGCTGTCATCTGAGCTTCAAGCTCGTCAGGGCTGTCAACACGGCGTATACCGCGTCCTCCGCCGCCTGCCGAAGCCTTTACCAGTACGGGGTAGCCTGCCTTGTCGGCTATCTCGCGGGCTTCCTCAAGGGACTTTACTGCGCCCTTAGAGCCGGGGATAACAGGTACTCCCGCAGCAGCCATAGTCTCCTTAGCCGCCGCCTTGTCGCCAAGCATTTCTATAGACTTATATGACGGACCGATGAAAACTATTCCGTTTGCCTCACAGAGCCTTGCGAACTCTGCGTTTTCGGAAAGGAACCCGAAGCCGGGGTGTATAGCCTCAGCCCCCGTATTCAGCGCCGCCTGTATGATAGCGTTCATGTTAAGGTAGCTGTCCTTTGTTGCCGCAGGACCTATGCATACAGCCTCGTCAGCTATCTGAGCATGGAGAGAATTGCGGTCAGCAGTGGAGTATACTGCCACACAGCGTATATTCAGCTCGCGGCACGCTCTGATGATTCGTACAGCTATCTCGCCTCTGTTGGCGATAAGTACTTTTCTGAACATTTATCTTATCTCCTGTATGAGTTATTTATTGTCAGTGATCACAAAGGTTATCTCGCAGGATACAGCCTTTTCACCGCCTACAGAGGCAGTTGCCTTTCCTGTGCCCACAGGTCCTCTCTGACGTATCATCTCGACCTCAAGGTCAAGTACGTCCCCCGGGACTACCTGTCTGCGGAACTTTGCCTTGTCGATACCGCCGAAAAGTCCCAGCTTGCCCTTGAATTCAGGCTTTGAGAGCATACATACAGCTCCTGCCTGAGCAAGCATCTCTACCATAAGTACGCCCGGAGTTACGGGGTATCCGGGGAAGTGGCCCTTGAACCAGAAGTCCTCCTCCTTGATGTACTTTCTTGCGTGTACCTTTACGCCCACTTCCATATCAACTATCTCGTCGATGAGAAGGAAGGGATCACGGTGTGGGATTATTTCCATTATCTGTTCTTTATTCATAAGTATATCAGCCATTTTCATTACTCCTTAAATCACTTATATCAGTATCTGCAAGCATTCCCATGTCATCCTCGGGTGTTATCCTGTATTTTTCAAAGGGATCCTCAGGGACTACGTAATCTGCCTTCACGCCCGTGGCGTAAACGCCCTCGCTCTCTATGCCGAATACCTCGCCGTCCTTGACTATGCTCTTGTATGAGCCGATGAGCGGAACAAAATGGGGATAGCCTGTTTCGTTTCTCATCTCGCTGTCTTTCTTCTCCATAAGGAAGATAACAATGGCATTTGCAGCAACAAGAGGTATAAACGCAAGGCTTACGGGTATCAGCAGGAGAGATATCAGAAGTCCTGCTTTCCAGCTGTAAAGCTTGCGTACACCTATAAAGTATATCATAAGGATCAGGTAAACAGCTGCAACCAGTAAACAGAGCGGATACATTCCGCTTACCATGTATATCAGCGAGCCGCTCCAGAATAAGAAAGTCTTTAAACCGAGAAAGAGAAGTATGGCGTTCATTATCCATAACGCCCAGAAATCGCGGAGAAAAGCATAGCGCTTCTTCTGCATACGTAGCATGAGCCCGTTGTATTCCTGAAATTCCGCATACATCTCCGCAGATGTGATATTGATGTGTGCCTCGTCGATATTGTCCTGTGTAATGTATTTCAGTTCCATAATTATAAAAATGTTCCGTCGTGTGGGTGGTCTCTGTTTATCTTCTCCCTTATACTGTCATAGGTAAGCTCGGAGAGATTATCCGCGTTGGTGTTTACAGTTGTGACGTTAAGCCTCGCAAACGAGGGATAGCCCAGCTCCTTTGAGAGCTCGTCCTCGGTCTTCTGGTAGTACCAGCCTGCGGCGAAATTTCCCACTGGAAAAATAAAAAAAACAAGTGATATAAGCGCGGCAGGCAATGAAACAAGACACAGCACCAGTTTGTCGCGGCAGTGCTTTACAAAGACGAACCATGTCACCAGTATCAGATAAGCGACATATCCGACAACGCCTATGGCAAAGCGCCAGTTGAGCTCCTTTGTGCTTATGGACTCATCAATGTGAGTCTGTCCTGCAAGCAGGATGAAAACCGCAAAGAAAAGCATAACATACTGGACTATTATCCAAATATTGAATGCAGCGTGTACCTTATGGCGCTTGTTGTAGTTCTTTACAGCCTCCATATTATAAATACGGGCTTCAGCAAACTCCTCGGGAGACTTGATATTCTTGCCGCCCGAGTCAATAGTTTCCTGTGTGATGTACTTGTAAGTCATTACTTTATGACCATGATAGGCTGGTCAAATTCTACTGCCTGTCCGTCGGATACGAGTATCTGCTCAACTACGCCGTCGTACTCGGACTGTATCTCATTCATGAGCTTCATGGACTCGATTATCATGATAACGTCGCCCTTCTTGACCTCGTCGCCTGTCTTTACGAATGGCGGCTTGTCAGGTGAGGGAGCAGAATAGAATGTACCTACGATAGGAGATTTTACTATCTTGCCGCTTACCTCCTCAGCCATTGAAGCCTCACTTGCGGAAAGTGTGCTCTCAACAGGAGCTGCCGCCTGCGCAGGAGCTGCCGCAGCAACTACAGGCATCGGCATAGGTACAGCCTTTTTGCCCTTTAATGTGATAGTATTTTCGCCGTTTGCAATAGTAAGCTCAGAAAGCTCTTTCTTATTTATAATATCTGCAAGCTTTTCTATTGTCTCAAGGTCTATCTGACCGTAAATTTTCTCCATTTAATGTCCTCCTCAGTCTTTTACCCTTTTGAAGCAGAGAGTTGCATTGTGTCCGCCGAAGCCAAGAGAATTGGACAGTGCTGCATTGACCTCCTGCTCGATATTGCCGCTTCCGCAGTAATCGAGGTCACATTCCTCGTCGGGTACCTTATATCCCACTGTTGCGTGAATGAAGCCCTCCTGTATGCTCTTTGCACATACTACAGCCTCTACAGCGCCTGCTGCGCCGAGAAGATGTCCCGTCATGGACTTGGTAGAGCTTATCTTTACTGTCTTTGCATGGTCGCCCAGTGCTTTCTTTATAGCGGCAGTCTCATACTTGTCGTTGAGACCTGTTGATGTGCCGTGAGCGTTGATGTAATCTATATCCTCAGGCCTGAGACCTGCCTCCTCAATAGCAAGCTCCATTCCCTTTGCAGCAGCGTCGCCGCCCGGCATAGGAGATGTCATGTGATAGCCGTCACAGGTAGCGCCGTAGCCTGCCACCTCTGCGTATATCTTAGCGCCTCTTGCCTTTGCGTGTTCGTACTCCTCAAGGACGAGGACTGCGCTGCCCTCGCCGAGAACGAAGCCGCTTCTCTCCTTGTCGAATGGGATAGAAGCTCTTGTAAGGTCCTCGGACTTTGTAAGTGCTTTCATATTGGCAAAGCCGCCGAATGTAAACTCAACTCCCGTAGATTCTGTACCGCCTGCGAGACAAGCGTCAAGATAGCCGTCCTTTATCTTGCGGAAGGCTTCACCTATTGAGTGAGTACCTGTTGCACAGGCTGTTGTTATATCGAAATTAGCGCCGCGGAAGCCTGTTTTCATGGAAATGGTTCCTGCTGCCATATTGCTTATCATCATAGGGATATAGAATGCTGACATTCTGTTTGGTCCCTTTTCGAGATACTTTGTATACTCGGAAAGAGTGAGGTCGATGCCGCCGATTCCCGAGCCAACGAGAACGCCGACTCTGTATGGATCAACGTCCTTGAAGTCAGTACCTGCGTCTGTGAGAGCTTCGTGTGCGGCTACTACCGCATACTTGGTGAATCTGTCCATATGTCTTGCTTCCTTTTTGTCGAAGCAGCCCTCAACGCCGTAATAGTCCTCCTCGTTGAAGTCGCGGACGATACCTGCTATTTTTACGCCTGTACGGCTGGTATCAAACATATCTATAAAAGATATGCCCAGCTTATTCTCCTTTATTCCGTTCCAGAATTTTTCAACTCCTGTACCCAGTGGTGTTATTGCACCCATTCCTGTGATAACAACTCTTCTGCTCATATATTTTCCTCTCTTAATTCTTTACAAATAGGTATTTTAGTACGATGGGAGCTTTGCTCCATAGTGTGACTTTATCGAAGTTACATTGAAAGACCGCCGGAGATCTCGATGACCTGTCCTGTAACGTAGGACGCATTATCGGAAACGAGGAAGGATACTACAGAAGCTATCTCCTCAGGCTCACCATAGCGTCTGAGAGCAACCGCATCGAGCATCTTGGCCTTCAGCTCATCGGACAGAACATCTGTCATCGGTGTATGTATGAATCCGGGAGCCACTGCATTACAGGTAATGTTTCGTGAACCGAATTCCTTTGCCGTGGTCTTTGTCATTCCGATTATGGCAGCCTTTGAAGCCGAGTAATTCATCTGACCGGGGTTTCCGTAAAGTCCTGCAACGGACGCTACGTTTACTATCCTGCCGCTTCTCTGCTTCATCATCACAGCAGTTGCCTGCTTTGTCATATTGAATACGCTCTTCTGGTTTACAGCGATAACAGCGTCATATTCGTCCTCGCTCATTCTTGCAAGGAGCTTATCCTTTGTGATGCCTGCATTGTTTACAAGGGCGTCGATAGTACCGAAGTCAGCCTTTACCTGCTTCACCATAGCCTCGCACTGGTCGAATTTTGAAACATCTGCCGCATAGCACTCAGCCTTTACGCCGAATGCACGGCACTCCTCTGCAACTGCAAGAGCCTTTTCCTTATCTCCGTCACTCGGATAATGATTTATTACTACGTCGAAGCCGTCCTGTGCAAGTCTTTTTGCGATACAGGCGCCTATACCCTGTGAAGCACCTGTGATTATTGCTGTTGCCATATATGTTACCTCCGTAATAAGTTTTGATCTGTATTTTTATTTTATCACATATTCACGCATGATTTAAAGTGAGAAATGTCACTTTTTCAGTGACAAATGTCACTGTTTATCCCTCTGGCTCAAATATCATGTCGTATTCGTCTATTGCACCGTCTGCGCCTGCGAATACAGGAACATTTCCGATGTATCTGTAGCCCTGCTCAGCCATTTTGTCGATCACCTCGCGCGGTCTGAGCTCTCCCTCGCGGCTCTTTATATAGAAGCTGCCGCTGAGCTTCTTTCTTGCCTTGACATAAACGTACTTCATATCTTTAAAAGCTTTTCAGCGCCGTCGTTTATCTCCCTGACGATGTCTGCGCAGGTCTTTATGTCGTTTATCATGCCCGAGACAGCTCCGCAGAGGAACGAACCGCTGTCCACATCGCCGTCAACTACAGCTCTGCGGAGAGCGCCCACTGTGAGCTGCTCAAACTCCTCGGGAGAGAGAGTTCCCTCTTTCTCACCTGCTGCAAGCTTCTTTGCGAACTTGGTCTTGATATTTCTGCATGGGTGACCTGTATATCTTCCTGTTACAATATTGTCTGTATCCTTAGCCTTTATTACAAGGTCCTTGAATGTGGGGTGTATCTGGCACTCCTCGGAAGCGAGGAAGCGTGTACCTATCTGAACGCCCTCTGCGCCCAGCATGAATGCTGCTGCCATTCCTCTGCCGTCAGCGATGCCGCCTGCGGCGATAACAGGTATCTCAACAGCATCAACCACCTGCGGAACGAGACACATTGTTGTGTTTTCGCCAATATGTCCGCCGGACTCTGTACCCTCAGCTATAACAGCGTCGGCACCTGACTTTTCCATTCTCTTTGCAAGAGCAACTGACGGAACAACAGGCATAACCTTTATGCCTGCCTCTTTCCATGCAGCCATGTACTTACCGGGATTTCCTGCGCCTGTGGTGATGACCTTTACGCCCTCGTCGATACAGAGCTGTGCGAGGTCGTCGGCATTGGGGCTCATAAGCATTATATTTACGCCGAAGGGCTTGTCTGTCTTTTCCTTGCAGAGGCGTATCTGCTCACGAAGATAATCTATGGGAGCGCTGCCGCCTGCGATAAGTCCGATACCGCCTGCATTTGATACTGCTGAAGCAAGTGTGTGCTCGGCTACCCATGCCATACCGCCCTGTATTATTGGGTATTCGCAGCCGAGAAGCTCAGTTATGCGTGTTTTCATAGTAGTAGTTCTCCTTTTTCTCATATCCTTGTAGGGGACGGCGTCCCGACGTCCCGCGATCCGTTCAAAACTCACGGGCTGTCGGGGACGCCAGCCCCTACATCTTAGTTCTTAGCTCTTAGTTCTTAGCTCTTAATACTCAAAAATTATTCCGCCGTAGGTGAGACCTGCTCCGAAGCCGATGAGGGCTATCTTCTGTCCTCGCCTGATGATCCCCTTTTCTATGCTCTCGCACAGTGCAAGAGGTATGGAAGCGCTTGAAGTATTGCCGTAGTGCTCAAGAGTAACGATGAACTTTTCCATAGGTACCCCCAGCTTTTTTGCAGCAGTCTCTATTATACGTATATTAGCCTGATGCGGTACGAACCAGTCGATATCGTCCTTAGTAACGCCTATCTTTTCGGCTGCAAGCTCAAACGACTTTGGCAGAGCCTGTGTCGCGAACTTGTATACCTCCTTGCCGTTCTGCTGAAGCTCATGGAGCGGCACATCAGGGAATGGATCCTCGAAATCGCTGTCGACTGCTACCTCGGGAGCCACGTTCAGCGACCTTGCGCAGAGCAGTGAAGCTCCGCTGCCGTCTGAGCATAGTGCAGAGGAATAGAGCTTGTCGCTCCTTTCAAGTACAGCTGCGGCAGCACCGTCGCCGAAAAGTATACAAGTAGTCCTGTCTTTGAAGTCAAGAAAACGCGAAAGTGCTTCATTTGCGACTACAAGAACGTATTTCAGTGAATCATCGGTATCAAGAAAACGTCTTGCAACGTCCGCTGCATAAACGAAGCCCGAACAGGCTGCGTTCATATCAAATGCCGCCGCATTGACAGCGCCTACCTCATGCTGTATAACGCTTGCCATGCTCGGAGTGAGAAAATCCGATGTAGCGGTACATGAGATGACCAGCCCGATATCCTCAGGCTTTATCCCTGCTGCCTCAATAGCTCTGAGCGAAGCCTGCTTGCCCATGTACCATGTGGGCTCCCAGCCTGCCATATGGCGTGAGGATATACCTGTTCTTGTGCGTATCCACTCGTCATCGGTCTCAACAAAACGGGTAAAATCGTCGTTTGTCAATACCTGGTCAGGCACATAGCTTCCCATTCCCAAAATGCTTATACCCATTAAAAAGCTCCTTAGAATCAACAAAATTATAAAACATGGTTGTAAAAACCAAAAATTTATGTTATAGTAGTAGTGTTGGTATCCCGTTTGCAGGGGAATATTTATGAGCAGACAGAATACCACATATAATATATTGTAAATCATTTTGAGGGTTTTTGCAACGATATTTCAGCACTTTGACAAACTTAAAACAAAATATCGGCATTTCTCACAAATTTACAATAATACATAAGTGAATTTTCACTACACATTTGTGAAGAACACACAGAAAGGAAGTTTAAAATTATGACAATTTCACTATTTTCGGGACAGGGCTCACAGTACGAGGGAATGGGCAAAGACATCGCTGAGGCAATGCCTGAGCTTCTCTCTGTATACGAGACAGGCTCGGAGATACTGGGTACTGACCTCAGGGAGATATGCTTCAATGCTCCCCTTGACGAATTATCAAGGACAATAAACTCTCAGCCTGCTATCATGGCTACTTCTATCGTATGCCTCAAGGCTGCACAGGCAAAGGGCTTTACATTCGACGGCGTTGCAGGTCACTCACTCGGCGAATACGCTGCAATGTATGCTTCGGGCATGATAAGCTTAGAGGACGCTTTCCGCCTCATCAAGGCAAGAGCTGCCGCTATGGAGGAGGCTACCGCTTCCGCAAAGGGCGCTATGGCAGCTATAATGAAGATAGCTCCCGAGGAGGTAGAGAGAGTTTGCAGCGAGGCTAAAGAATATGTCACCGCCGTAAACTACAACTCGCCTGTTCAGACAGTTATCGCAGGCACTCCCGAGGGAATCGCCGAGGTAAGCGATATTTTCGCAGGCATGAAGGCAAGAGTTATCCCACTCAATGTTGCAGGCGCTTTCCATTCAAAGCTCATGCAGCCTGCCGCTGACAAATTCTATGAGACAGCAAAGACTATCGAGTTCAAGGCTCCGGATGTGAAGTATTACTCAAACCTCACAGGCGGCGAGCTCACAGACTTTTCGGATATGGCTTCAATGCTTGCAAAGCATATCGTATCCCCTGTACGCTTCACCTCAGAGCTTGCAGCTATGCAGGAGGCAGGCGCTGATAAGTTCGTTGAATTCGGCCCCGGAAGAACTCTCACAGGTCTGGTAAAGAAGACTCTTAAAGACGTGACAGCAGTGAACGTAGAAGATACAGAAACACTTGAAGGAGCATTATCATGAATAAATTTGCGCTTATAGGACACCCACTGGGACACTCAATGTCCCCTCTTATCCACGAAAAGCTGTTTGCTCTCAGCGGACTTGCAGATACATCGTATGAGCTTATAGACATAGCTCCCGAGGATATGGCTGACAGCCGCAGCACTCTCGAAGCTCTCCGCGGTCTCAATGTAACTATCCCTCACAAGCAGGCTGTCATCGCCCTTTTGGACGAGCTGGGCGAGAGCGCTCTGCGCTATAATTCGGTAAACTGCATAAACAACGACAACGGCAGGCTCATAGGCTACAACACTGACTGCGACGGCTTCCTGCGCTCAGCAGAGCAGCTCCCTATCGGCGGCAATGTGGCTATTTTAGGCTGCGGCGGCGTCGGAAGAATGATAGCTATCGAGGTGGCTCGTCACGGCGGAAATATCACCCTTGCAGTCATTCCTCAGGACATTAAGAACGCTCAGATACTCATGGCTGAGATACTGGCAAAGTGCAGCGGCGCTTCTGTGAGAATAGCCGATATATCCACTCTTGACGGCAGCTATGACCTGCTCATTAACGCTACCCCCGTAGGTATGTACCCAAAGGTGGACGCCTGCGCAGTAAGCGATACAATAATCGAAAACAGCGGCAGCGTATTCGATGTTATCTATAATCCGAAGGAGACTCTCCTTATGAAGAAGGCACGTGCCCTCGGCAAGACTGCTGTAGGCGGCGCTTCTATGCTGGTATATCAGGCTGTAAAGGCTCATGAGATATGGTACGGCGGAAGCTTCAGGACCGAGGACATCGCAGGGATAATCACCGACGTTGAAAACGCTGTTGACAGCATGAACAAGTAATCATAATCCTTTAAGGAGTGTGTTTTTATGTTAAAGAGAATTTTGTGTATTACCTTTTCAACTGTTCTTTTATTGACATCTATTTCATGTTTCTCATCAAATAATAAAATGGAAAGAGGAAGTGACACAAAATCGTCAATCAGCGAATCAAGCACAACTTGCTTGAAAAACATAATTATTTATAACGGTGATCTAAATGATTCTAATAATTACAATATGACTAATTACATGCTCGAATTAAACATTCATTCTACAAACTCAACTTATAATTTCTCTGGACCAAAAAATAGTTGTGAATTCAGCAAGGAAAAAGGCGAAGAATTTTTTGATAAATTTCAAAAATATGATAAGAAAGAATATGAACCATATCACGCTAACGAAGACGGTGTAATGGTAAAACAATACGAGCCGTTTACTGTTCAAACCTTTAATGTTTTAAAATTGCCTAATGGCAAATACCAAATTGACCAAACTGAAAATGCAAGCGGTCACTTTTTCACTCTATCCGAAAGTGATTATAACAGCCTTGTTAATGACTTTAAAGAATTAGAGAAATTAGCAGAAAAAAGTGCAAATTAATGCTATACTTAAAGGAGAATAATATGACTGTATTTTTATGCGGCTTTATGGGCTGCGGAAAATCAACTATAGGCAAGCTTGCAGCTAAAAAACTGGGCTGCGGCTTCTGCGACACGGACGACCTCATCGTCCGCACTCTCGAAATGACTATCCCTGAGATATTCGAGAAAAAGGGCGAGCCCTTCTTCCGTCAGACCGAGGCTGAGATAGTCAAGTCCCTCTGCGGCAAGACCACTGTTGCTGCCTGCGGCGGCGGCGCTATGCTAAATCCCGATACTGCAAAGGCTGCTAAAGAAGCAGGCGCAGAGGTGATTTTCCTCGATGTGCCCTTTGAGACCTGCTATGAGCGTATCAAGGACGACACAAACCGTCCTATCGTGGTAAAGTCCACAAAGGAGGAACTTGAGGCGCTTTATAACTCACGCAGGGACGTATATCTTGCACACTCTACCATGAAGCTTGAATGTATCGGCAGCCCCGTTGAAAATGCGGAGAAAATTGCCGAACTACTCAGAAAGTGAGCGGCTATGCTTATCTATAATGCAGAGATACACACTATGGGACCGCTTGGTGTGGTCAAGGACGGCTGGATAGACATACAGAACGGCAAAATACGCAATATCGGCAGCGGATACCTTCCCTATGACGATAAAGACGCCTTAGATGCACAGGGCGGTATGCTTCTGCCCGGATTTATAGACGCCCACAACCACCTCGGCATTATCGAGGACGGTCTGGACTTTGAGGGCGACGACTGCAACGAGTCCACTGATCCGTTTACTCCGCAGATGAGAGCTATAGACGGTATCAATCCCTTTGACCGCTGCTTTGAGGAAGCCCGTATGCGCGGTATCACCGCGGCGGCTTCAAGCCCCGGAAGCGCCAATGCCTGCGGCGGAGAGATCGCCGCTATAAAAACATATGGCAGGCGTGTTGACGATATGCTCATAAAAAGCTGCGGCATAAAATTCGCTCTCGGCGAGAACCCCAAGAACGTATACAACGGACGCGAGGAAACTCCCGTAACACGTATGGCAATAACGGCTCTTATCCGCGAGGGACTTTACAAGGCTCGCCGCTATGCCCATGATATGGACAGCTATTACTCAGACAGCGAAAACTATGATCCTCCCGAGTATGATATAAAGTGCGAGGCACTCATGCCCCTGCTGGAACATAAGATAAAGGCTTTCTTCCACTGCCACCGCGCAGACGACATCTGTACAGCTATACGCATTGCAAAGGAATTCAGCCTTGACGCAGTGATCATCCACGGCACAGAAGGACACAAGATTGCAGATATTATCGCCGAGGAGAATATCCCCGTCATATGCGGTCCTGTTATATGTGATCGCTGCAAGCCCGAAATGCGCGGACTTGAACTGAAAAACGCCTCTGTACTCCATGAAAACGGCGTAAAAATAGCTATCTGCACAGACCATACCGTCATTCCAATACAGTACCTCCCTCTCTCCGCACAGGCTGCGGTAAAGGGCGGACTTGACTTTGACGAGGCTCTGAAAACTCTCACTATAAATCCTGCCGAGATACTCGGCATAGATGAGACCACAGGCTCTCTCAGCGTGGGAAAGGACGCAGATATACAGCTCTACAGAAAGAACGAGAATCCCCTCGATCTCATGTCCGAGCCAGTTCTCGTCATGGTAAGCGGCGAGATATGCCGCAGGGAGATATAAAATGAAAAGGCTTGTTTCTATTGCAGCAGCTGCCGCCATTCTCTTTGCCGCAGCTCCGAAAGCCCCCACTTATGCTGCCGAAAAGACTGACGCACCGACACTGAACTATACCGTAAAAAATGATCAGATATGCATAACAGGCTGTGAAGGCAGCGTTACCGAGCTTGTTATCCCCGAAAAGATCAATGGTATGCCTGTTGCCGCTATCGACAAAGATGCATTTTTTGAACAAAGCGAGCTAAGGACCTGTGTTATACCAGACAGCGTAAAGTCAATAGACGAATGGGCTTTTTCTGCCTGTCCGCAGCTTACCGCCGTAACTATCGGAAGCGGTGCTGCCTCTATCAGCGAGTATGCTTTTTCTGCCTGCCCGAATCTGAGATCATTCGCCGTCAGCAAGGATAATCCCGGCTATACTGCGGTAAATTCTTGCCTTTACAGCAAGAGCGGAGATACTCTCATCAAATATGCAGGCGAAAAAAATGCAGCCGTCCCTGACAAGACAAAAACTATCGGCACGGGAGCTTTTTTCAGCAGAAAGGATATTACCTCGGTATCTATCCCCGAAACCGTAACAGCCATCGAAAAGAACGCTTTTTCGGGCTGCCTTTCACTGAGGTCTGTGGATATTCCCGATTCAGTCAGCTCTCTCGGCAGCAGCTGCTTTATCAGCTGCACCTCACTTTCAAAAGTACGCCTGAGTGCTTCAATGAATGCGATCCCCGATAACTGCTTCTGCTCCTGTACCGCTCTCAACAACATCGTTATACCGTCAAATATCCGTTCTATCGGAGACTCTGCCTTTTTCAGCTGCGCTTCCCTCAGCGGAATATTTATCCCTAAAACTGTGACCTCAATAGATAAGGACGCCATAGGCATAAGATACGACTCCCGGCTGTCTTCCTCGGAAAATATCCCCGGATTCGTCATCAAGGGCGAAAGGGGCTCTGCTGCGGAAAAGTACGCTTCGGAAAGCGGTATCATCTTCGGCACAAAGCTGCTACAGAAGGGCGATGTCACAGGCGACGGCGTTATCGACGCTGTTGACGCCTCAACAGTACTTTCAGAGTATGCCCTCATCTCAACTGACAATCCCTCGTCTCTCAACGCAGAACAGGTCATTTCCGCTGATTACGACGGCAACGGAGCAGTAAACGCAGTAGACGCCTCGCTAATACTTTCAAAATACGCTGAAAGCGCCGTAAATCACTGAAAATACCGCTTTAACACAAAATTACTTTAACCTAACAAACTGCTTTTTCGCCAAAAAGCGACCTTTTTTGAAAACAAAATTCTATGCCTGTCATGCCGCTGAAACTATTGACATGAGCCGTAAAAAATAGTATCATTAAAGTTAATATCATAGTAAACGTCAGTTGTTTTTGACATTTACTATACGCCGATCTGCACGGAGCAAAACATCGTTTTGCAAATGTGCGAGGCATTTAAAAACAAATGCAAGGAGGAATTTTTATGCTGACCGACATGAACAGCAAATTTCAGAAGGAAGGTCTTACCTTCGACGATGTGCTGCTTATACCCGCTGAATCAAATGTTACGCCCAACATGATACAGATCGGTACTCAGCTCACAAAAACCGTTCGCCTCAACACCCCCATTATGACAGCCGCTATGGACACCGTTACCGATTCCCGTATGGCTATCGCCATTGCCCGTGAAGGCGGTATCGGTATAATCCACAAGAATATGTCCATTGAACAGCAGGCTGAAGAGGTGGATAAGGTAAAGAGAAGCGAGAACGGCGTTATCGTGAACCCATTCTCCCTCACCGAAGACCATATCGTCGCTGACGCGGACGAGCTTATGGGCAAGTACAAAATATCAGGCGTTCCGATAGTTGACGGAAACGGCAAGCTGGTCGGTATCATCACCAACAGAGATATGCGCTTCCTCACAGACTTCAACGCTAAAATATCAGAGGTAATGACTAAGGACAACCTTATCACTGCTCCTGTTGGAACTACTCTTGCTCAGGCTCAGGAGATCCTCCGTGCACACAAGATAGAAAAGCTCCCTCTCGTTGACGAGGCAGGTATCCTCAAGGGACTTATCACTATAAAGGATATTGAGAAGTCAGTTCAGTATCCTAACTCTGCCCGTGACAGCAAGGGCAGACTCCTCTGCGGCGCCGCTATCGGCGTTACAGCAAACGTTCTCGAAAGAGCAAAGGCTCTTATCGACGCACAGGCTGATGTACTGGTGCTCGACTCTGCACACGGTCACAGTGCAAACATCATCAAGTGCCTGAAAATGGTCAAAGAGGCTTATCCTGACATTCCTGTTATCGCAGGAAATATCGCTACAGCAGAGGCTGCTGAGGACCTTATCGCAGCAGGTGCTGACTGCCTCAAGGTAGGTATCGGCCCCGGCTCTATCTGTACTACCCGTGTAGTTGCAGGTATCGGTGTTCCTCAGATAACTGCCGTTTATGACGTTGCCTGTGTAGCTCAGAAGTACGGTATCCCCGTTATCGCAGACGGCGGTATCAAGTACTCAGGAGATATTGTCAAGGCTCTTGCAGCAGGTGCAAACGTAGTTATGCTCGGCTCGCTCCTTGCAGGCTGTGCAGAAGCTCCCGGCGAAACTGAGATATATCAGGGACGTCAGTTCAAGGTATACAGAGGCATGGGCAGCCTCGGCGCTATGGCTAACGGCTCTAAGGACAGATATTTCCAGGAGGGCGCTAAGAAGCTCGTCCCCGAGGGTGTTGAGGGCAGAGTTCCCTTCAAGGGACCTGTTGCAGACACTATCTTCCAGCTGGTCGGCGGTATCCGTTCGGGTATGGGATACTGCGGCTGTGTAGATATTCCTACACTTCATGAAAAAGCTAAGTTCATCCGCATTACAGGCGCAGGACTTAAAGAGAGCCACCCTCACGATATTTATATCACTAAGGAAGCTCCTAACTATTCAACACAGATATAAGCAGCGTGACGCTGCAAAAAAGGCGGACTTTATGTCCGCCTTTTTGATTCACAATAAGAAAGGACGGCTCAGGGAGTTCCCCTGCCGTCCTTTTGCTTTAGAATATGATATACGGCTTGCCGTCTATGGTATAGACTGCTACCTCTAACTCATTCATGCCCTTTTCCTTGAGTCTTGCCGCAATTGAAAGCTGTCCGCCGTCGCCCTTGTCGTAAAGGCAGTTCACCTTGAACACCTTTTTGGCTGTCGGTTTCAGGTCGGGAGCAGCATTTGCAAGCAATGAATCATAGTAATGCAGTGTTTCGTCATTTGCTGCATCGCCATCAATTGTCACAGCCTTGAATTTGAAATCGCTTCCTATAACAGAGTCCTTGATATAGTCATACTGAACACTCAGATAATCCTCTGCTGTTGAACTGCCAAGCTTAGCCTTCAGCACATCGGGCTGAACGCTCTTTTCAAGGTACTGGACGCTCTTTTCCGACATAGCATAATAAAATTCAGCTACCTTTGCAGCTTCTTCATCATTGGCAAGATTAGAGCGGAAGGTTATGAATATCGGCACATCATAGCTTTCAGGCTTCAGCTCCTTCTCGGCATAATCCGAATAGTCGCCGTCGGGAGTATTTATACCTGCCATGTTATGACCGTGGTCATGGTCATCTTCCTTTTTCTCGCAGGCTGCCGCAGAGACTGCTACCAGCGCTGCTGCAAGAAGGACTGCTGCTTTTCTTATGAATCTGTTCATTTTATGCGTCACCTCAGCCAAATGTATAATACTTGCCGTCCTTGACAGCAAAAACTATCTCGTATTCCGCAACCAGCATCTGCTCTTTTCCATATGGATCCTCAGCCATTACATAGAAGCAGGCGTCGATAAGCTCGTCGCTCTCCTCCCTTACCTGACTCAGGTAGTCCTTTTCAAACACATCGTCAAGGGACGAGAAATAGTTCTCGATATTATCCTTGCCCTCCTCATATACAGGAGCTTCCTCCAGCTTAATACGGGTTATCCTGTAATCGCCCTTCATCTTATCTGCCAGAGTAGAGCACTGCTTTGAAAACGAGGTTTTGAGGTCATAATCATAATTTTTTTCAAGGAAGCTCTCCATTTCCGTGATATAGCTTGGAAATACACAGCGGCTGTATGTGGCATAATCAGCCGACGGGAACGAGGTGAAGTACTTTTCAAGTGTGAGCATGAGCTCCTCGGGAAATACAGTCTCGTCGTAATACAGCTTTATGCCGCTGCTGCTCATGCGGTAAGTGCCAAGCCCCGAATCCTCTGCGCCCTCCTCGGGTGTGATAACGTCCTTGCCCACGCTGCCCAGCACCAAAGGAGCATCTGTAAGCTCAAGTGCCTTTACGTGGTCGTTTATCTTGTTCTGATAGGCTTCGCTGTCGTATTTATCACCTGATATATCAGCTCCGCCCACAGGCGGCTCTGTTGTGGTCTCAACAGGAGTTTCCGCATAAAGCGGCATACTGTCATCTTTATTTTTTCCGCAGCCTGCAAGGCACTGAAGTCCTGCTGCGGCAAGAATAAGTGCAATGACTCTTTTCTTATCCATGATATTTACCTCTCGTTTTGTCTGTAAACGTCTTATTACCCTGTTTCTCCTGCAAATTCCCCTGAAAAACGCATTTTCGGGAGCAATGACATAGATTTTTACTATCATAGCTCCCAAATCTGCAAACTGTATGGTTTATATGTGTTTGTTTGATGAAAATTACTTTTTGCTTCTGTCCTTAGCTCTCTGAGTATTGCTGAGAGTCCTCTTTCTGATCCTGAGAGACTCCGGAGTAACCTCAAGAAGCTCATCGTCAGCAAGGAATTCGAGGCAGTCCTCAAGGCTGAGTATTCTTGGCGGTACAAGGCGGAGAGCGTCATCACTTCCGCTTGCACGGGTATTTGTAAGGTGCTTCTTCTTGCAGACATTTACAACGAGGTCCTCTGTCTTAGGTGAAGCGCCTACTATCATGCCCTCATATACGGGAGTACCCGATGTGATAAAGAGCTGACCGCGCTCCTGAGCGTTGTAAAGACCGTATGTTACAGCCTCGCCTGTCTCAAATGAAACGAGAGAGCCTGTGTTTCTGCGCTCAATATCGCCCTTGTACGGCTGATAGCCGTCGAATACGTGGCTCATGATGCCCTCACCCTTTGTATCTGTGAGGAATTCGCTCTTATAGCCAAAAAGTCCTCTTGCAGGGATAAGGAACTCGATACGCATACGTGTACCCTGTGGGTGCATATCCACCATATCGCCCTTACGTGCGCCTATCTTCTCCATTACAGAGCCTACGCAGTCCTCGGGAACGTCGACAACAAGGCGCTCGATAGGCTCCAGTTTTCTGCCGTTCTCGTCAGTCTTAAAGAGTACTCTCGGTGTGGAAACTCCCAGCTCATAGCCCTCGCGGCGCATATTCTCGATAAGGATAGACAGGTGCATTTCGCCTCTGCCTGCTACGCGGAATGCGTCTGTAGAGTCTGTTTCCTCAACGCGGAGAGAAACGTCCTTGAGAAGCTCTTTGAAGAGTCTCTCGCGGAGCTGACGTGATGTAACGAACTTACCCTCACGGCCTGCAAATGGGCTGTCATTTACAGAGAAAGTCATCTCAACTGTAGGCTCGCTTATCTTTACGAACGGGAGCGGATCGGGAGCATCAGTTGCGCAGATAGTATCGCCGATAGTGATGTTCTCGATACCTGAAATCCACACGATATCGCCCATCTGAGCCTCCTGAACGGGAACACGGTTAAGTCCCTGTATCTGGAGAAGTGAAACTATCTTGGCGTTGTAATTCTTCTTTGAGCCTGTGTAATCACAGACAGTTACCTGCTGGTTTACAGCTATCTTGCCTCTTACTATTCTGCCGATACCTATACGTCCTACATACTCGTTGTAGTCGATAGAGGAGATGAGCATCTGGAGGGGATCGTTCTCCTCACCCTTAGGAGGCTCTATGTAGTTGATGATAGTATCGAAAAGGGGCTTCAGGTCTGTACCTGCCTCATACTGGCTGAGTGAAGCTGTACCGCTTCTTCCCGAGCAGAAAAGGAGAGGGCTTTCGAGCTGTTCCTCGTTTGCATCAAGGTCAAGGAGAAGCTCCAGCACCTCGTCGCCTATCTCGTCAAGACGAGCGTCTGGACGGTCAATCTTGTTTACGACTACGATTATCTTATGTCCCATTTCAAGGGCCTTTGAGAGCACGAAACGTGTCTGGGGCATAGGGCCCTCTGCTGCATCAACAAGCAGGAGTACGCCGTCGACCATTTCGAGAACACGCTCTACCTCGCCGCCGAAGTCAGCATGGCCGGGGGTGTCGATGATGTTTATCTTTGTTCCGTTATACATAACAGAGGTATTCTTTGCAAGGATAGTGATACCTCTCTCCCTCTCGATGTCATTTGAGTCCATTACACGCTCAGCAACAGCCTGATTCTCACGAAAAACGCCGCCCTGCTTGAGCATCTCGTCAACGAGGGTGGTCTTGCCGTGGTCAACGTGAGCGATAATGGCAATGTTTCTTAAATCTTCTCTTATCATATTTTCTTTCCTCCAGATAGTCTTTGACTTTCTTGTGTTTATATATGTAAACGGCGTCTGCCGATTTTATTTTTTTCTGTACTTTGCTCCCAGCTTTGATGACAGAAGGGCTCTCAGCTCATCGGGAGTACCCTCAATGATGTCCTTAGTACCGAAAACGATATATCCTCCAAGGGTAATATTTATTATAAAAAAGCCGTTTTTTTCAATGGCGCTTTCAATATTTTCATATTTATATTCAACGTGCTTATTGCCAAAGTCTGTGGTCGAGTCAGAAGCTATGCACTCGTTTTCAAATCTTGTCTCGCCCTTCAGATTTGGATTTGATTTCTGAAACTTGTCATAGAGCTTTATGGGATTCATTTTCAAAAGCCGTATACCAAGGCCGATGAAGCAGCCAAGTAAAACAGTAAACATAAATATAACAAGCAGATTCGCCTTGTGTCTCAGCACAGCATCCGCTATCAGCCACGCAGCGAAAAGCAGAAAAAAGGCACCATATATCAAAACGAGCATTTTAAGCTTTTTATATGGCTTTGATTCTTTAATGAAGACCGAATAATTATTTATATCATAATTTACAGCAATTCTTATCATGACGTTCTCCTACATTATATATACATTTCTGCACATAGCTGCTGTATTTCAGTGCAAATCCTCTTTTTTTCCGGGCATAAAAAAGCCCTTGCAGGGGATTTGCAAGGTTTACGGCGTTTAAAACAAAAACAGCCCCGAAATTTTTTCGGGGCGCTTCTGGTGGGAGAGGATGGATTCGGACCATCGAAGCTGAAAAGCAACAGATTTACAGTCTGCCCCCTTTGGCCACTCGGGAACTCTCCCAGTAAGAGTTGTTGTATTTTGTCTCAGGACAAAATAATGGAGCTGGTGGACGGACTCGAACCCCCGACCTGCTGATTACAAATCAGCTGCTCTACCAACTGAGCTACACCAGCGTTTAACGCTTAATTATTATATCATAGTTTGCTGCGTTTGTCAAGTACTTTTTTGAATTTTTTTCAAAAAAGCTGGTCGAGGCGACAGGACTTGAACCTGCGGCATCTTGCTCCCAAAGCAAGCACTCTACCAAACTGAGTTACGCCTCGTTAATAAGGTCTGTGACAGACAGCTTTTATATTATATCAGAGCAGCGGTCTGTTGTCAAGTACAAATAGCGTATTTTGTAGAAAGGCACAATATCGCCTGATATTTTTGCAGCTTTTTGCTGAAATCAGACAAATAAGAAAGGGAGCCGCAGCTCCCTTATAAGATCATTAATCCTTGAGATCGTCTGCAATATCTTCAGCAGCGTCCTTGATATCCTCAACAACGTCCTCTGCCTTTTCCTTTATTTCATCAGCAGTGTCCTCATTGATCTCAAAGTCGATGCTTTCATCAGTATCGAAATTGTCGAAATCATCGTAATCGTCATCATCATAGTCTGAATCCGAACCCTTGTCCTTGAGAGCCTGTGCTGCGACATATCCAACGGCAGCTGCTGCACCAGCAGCTAAAATAGCTACTAAAAACTTATTCATTTTATTTTCCTCTTTTCTCCGCAAGAAATAGAACTTACCGAACCGCTTGCGATCGGATTACGATAATCTATAAATATTATACCATACTATTTCTGAAATTTCAACTCTTTACATATTATTTGTTAAAAACATCAAAATTGAAAGGGCTGTTATTGGTGCAGTTTCACAACGCAGTATACGCTTGCCCAGCCAGACCTGTTTTGCTCCTGCATTTACGGTCATTTCAGCTTCTTCCCTGTCGAAACCGCCCTCGCTCCCGATGAAGAGCCCGACAGTCTCAGTTCCCGAAAAATCGACGTTTCCGAAGGAACAGCCTCCCTCCTCCTCATAGAGAAGCACAGTGCAGTCAAGCTGCTTCATCATCTCAACTGCCTCTTTAAGGTTCACCATAGGCGCAACCTCGGGTATCATGCCTCTGCCCGACTGCTTTGCAGCCTCCTCGGCTATCTTGTTGAGGCGCGGCAGCTTTTTCTTCTCAAAATCCTTCTCGTCGGGACGGGATATGCAGCGTCTTGTCAGCACGGGAACTATCCTTGACACACCCAGCTCTACGCTTTTTTGTATGATGTATTCCAGCTTGTCAAGCTTCGGGACAGCCTGAAACAGCGTTACCTCGATATTCGGCTCAGCAGCGCAGCGGTGCTTCTCAACAAGGTCGAGATATACAGCGTCAGCGGTAATACTGCCGATAGTGCAGCAGTAGTCCACGCCGTTGCAGCAGACCGTTACATCTTCTCCCACTCTCATGCGGAGAGAGCGTCCGATGTGATTTGCATCGCTGCCCGTCAGGACGATATTATTCTCGTCTATTTCATTGGTAAAGAATCTTGGCATAGCCCTCAGCCTTTCCTTTATTCTGATTTATATTCGGATTTGATGCCCAGATATTCCTCAAGGCACTGTCCGTTCTTATGGAGCTTTGTTGCCAGCTTTGAGCCTACATATCTGATATGCCACGGCTCGTACTTATAGCCTGTGTACTCCTCCTTGCCCTGCGGATAGCGGATTATGAAGCCGTATTCGTGGGCGTGTTCTGCAAGCCATTCAGCCTCGCGGGTATATCCGAACGCATCGTCAATGGTATTGCAGTCGATGACAAGTCCTGTCTGATGCTCTGAGTACCCCGGACGTGCAGAATAGGTATCAGCTGCCTCCTTACCGTCCTCTTTTACATAGTTATCGTAGATTATCTCCTGATCGTGATAGGAGCGGTAGCCCGAGCCCAGCCAAATACTAAGCCCTTCCTTGGCTGCTGCACCGGAAAGGGCTTGAAACTGGGAATAACAGATAGTTTCGAGTCCTGGCGCGAAAGTTGCCGGCAAGCTGTAGGACTTGTTTGCTATCAATACCCCTTCAATATAAGTAAGCCCCTCTGTATCGTACACAGGGGGCTCTGGAGCCTCAGCC
>NZ_JAIKXF010000056.1 GCF_024684275.1 Ruminococcus sp. | reverse complement strand
GCGATGCTATTATCGCTGAAAAAGCTGAACATACACGCCGTATCCGAAAAGTATCAGTCGCTGTTTCAGGTATTGCAGCATCAGCCGCAGCCGCATTCTGTATCTGGCATCTCAAGGATTCAGCCAAATTCATTAACACGTCCCCTGATAACAGTAACATCATCGAAGATTTTACAGAACCTGTTACTTCTCCGACTGCCGAAAAGGCAGCTGCTGTCTTATCAACGACAGCAAGCCATTCATCCGCAGCAGCTTCCGTAACGAAAGCAGGGTCAACAGCTGTTTCTTCAGCAGATGTATCATCATCAAAAACTGAAAAATCATCTGTTAAAGCATCTGCGTCTTCCGCTGCTGTTGACAGGATTATTTCGTCAGCAGCCGTACAGACAGAATTTGTTCCTGTGGAAACTACAGAAACTGTTACAACATATGATCATGAACACCCATTAAACGAAGGGAGAATTATTATGAAACGATTTGCCGCACTTTCAACCGCCTTGCTCATGCTTCCGAATGTATCAGCTGCAAATGCTGCAGCTGCAGAGCCGTTAAAGTATACACGTACAGACAAGTACCCTGATTATATCAAGAATTTGATAACCTGCATTGAAGATTATGATCTGGATATTGACATAAACGACGACGGTAAATTTGACATTTTTGACGCCTATGCAGTTGAACGCAATTGTTTTGACGAACTTCCTGAATATATCGTCAATAATATAAACGCCTGCGAAGAAAAGATAAATGAATTCAAGCAGGCTACAGGCAAGAATGCAAATATCTGTGATATTACGGAATACTTTGTACGTACTCAGCCGGTAAAGCTTGAATACTTTGACCCTAATTACTATATTGACAACTGTCCTGATACATATAATGAACCTGTTCCGCTTGAATATATCAGGCATGATGACGGCGATTTCGATATAATCGATTTCTACGATACAATGTTCTACGAAGAGTCGGACGGTAAGTTTGAAAGACTGAAATACCACGGCAGCGATTCCGCAGACAAGTTAATGTCGCCTATACATAATTTTATAGAATATTATCTCAAATCAGCTATGTGCTATACCAATGCATCATATAATGTGATGGCTGAGCTTATGGATAATGGCTTAGTTGATGCTGATATCGATTCAGACGGTGAGATCGGTTTTGATGACATCATGCTGCTGTATAACTTCCGGGACAAATTCTATGATGATTATTATGAGACCTGTTATGGTTACTGGGACGAAAATGATGAATATCACAGTCTGGAACCGGGGCAGATACATGAAAGAAAGAGAACATATGACGGCTTCCTTGAGGACTATGAAGAATACATTTCTTTCCTGAAGGAAATGCCCCATTATGATGAAAAAACCGAATACACTACCAATCATCCGCTTTCAGAGAGAGAATGGGAAAAGGCAACAAAATTCTATGATACCGCTTCTCAGTATTCGCTCCATTGCTTCGCTGATATTGAGCAGACGCTGTTTATATATTATATAACCAACTATACGAATTTCAGCCCTGAGATCTTTGACAGCAGTTATTATAACAGCGAGGAAAACCATTTCATCAGCTGGGATATATGGGGATATCTCTATAAATACAAGAATATTTACGAAACATACGGCGTAAACGCTGTCAGAAGCCCCGAAGACAAGCCTCTTGATCCGCGGTTCGCAAAATATGACATAGAAAAGATGTTCCCTGAGTATTATGACGCTGTCAAGAAAGGTGAGATCCCTGAGCCTGACATAAACAAGGACGGAAAGACCGACATTCAGGATTATGCATTTTTCAAGGATCTCTTTACTGAGATACCGGCGCCTGAAGATCCTTCATACTTTATCTATGCGAAAATAGATGCACCTCAGGAAGTACGTGACGCTTTCAATAACGATTACGACTTTAACAATAACGGTGTCAGCTGTGATATCGGAGAACTTGAGTGTATAGAGCTTTACATTGCAAAGGCTGTAGGAGCTTCGGATTATGATGACATACTCGATATGCTCGACAAGTATTATGCAGAAAATCCGTCCCTTGATCCTATTGCAATAATAAATGAAGAAATAAAAAACATGAATGATCCGCAGACAGAAGAAAAAATCAATGAGGAAGAAAATGAAATAATCAGCTACATGAGCTCCCTTGACCTGTTCAAAACCGTAACAGGTGATTCCAATATCGACGGAAACGTGGATATGTCCGATGTGGTATTAATAATGCAGTCTCTATCCAATCCTAATAAATACAAACTGACTCCGCAGGGAAGAAAAAATGCCGATCACGATGACAACGGCGTTACCAACGCAGATGCACTTGCTGTACAGATGGGACTTCTCGGTTTATAAAAACTTTTTAGTGTTCATATATTACATCTGATCGGTGTAGACAAAGCAAAGATACTGACAAAAGAAGATATACTTGATAGAATCCTAAATGGTGAATTTTCATGCTTTATTGAGCTGCATTCCGAGACAAGAGGCGATATTATTTATATCCCGGAACTGGAAATAAAAATCAAACCATATGTCTGGGAAGTCAAGGAAAGAATAGTAAACATCAGCTTTGATATGTACAGTGATGTATTGAAAGAATAATTTGTCCAACCGCAGGAGAAGTGCAGGAAAAATAAAGTTGAGAATAACTATATCTTTTGTCGGAGCATGAGCCATGATTTTTATTTTTGTCGGTTATGCTGCATTTTGAACATTAATTTCCATGTAATAAAAAATTATTGCAGAGCCATAATACTACCACGGCATCAAATTATTTTTAAGGAGATAACAGAAATGAGCAATAACAGCAATAACAAGGGCGTAATGACAGAAAAGGGCAGAGAGGCTCTCGAAAGATTCAAGATGGAGTCTGCAAACGAGCTCGGTATCAACCTCAAGCAGGGCTATAACGGTGATCTTACTTCACGTGAGGCAGGCTCTATCGGCGGCAGCATGGTAAAGAAGATGATCGATTCTTATAAGATGCAGTAACAGCACCTATAAAGCAAAAGGGAACGCAGCAGCGTTCCCTTTTTGTTACTTAATGATATATCCGATAATGGCACACACCATAAGCACAACCATTGCAGAGATCATACCATATACGACCTTCATGCCTGTATGATTGGCATTTTTGATACGTTCAGCGGATATCTCGTCAAGAGGCTTGCCATCCATGAAAGCAGATATCTCCCTGTAGGTCTGGATATTGTTCTCCTTTTTCATTTTCTCGATCTTTACGGCTGTGAATATGGAAACTGCAAAGATAATGCCCCATATCACTCCGCCAAGCCAGCCAAGATACTTCATCAGCGGCAGCGGTGACAATACCATAATAAGGTATTCTGCGGCAAGAAGCCACGTCGTTTTGTTGAATTTCTTCACATCATCTGTTTTGATCTCGTTTTTCATAGTTTCAACATCTCCTTTAACTAATTCGTCAAGAGATATATTGAAAAGCTTGCTAAGTATCAGAAGGCTGTGTATGTCAGGATAGCTCTTGCCGTTTTCCCAGCTTGATACAGTCTGTCGGCTGACATATGCTTTTTCGGCAAGTGACTCCTGTGACCACTTCAGTATTCCGCGATACTTTTTGATCTGATTTCCGATCTCCATTTTTTCCTCCTCAGAGTTATTTCTCTTGACTGAACTCACTATACCATACCGCACATGGGATTGCTACCAAAGCGGCTTTACAATAAGCGAAAAAAGTGTAAGAATCTGCTGACATATCTATGTAAAGATAGCTTTACATGGCGAAATACAGGCGTTTATCGCAGGTACTGAAAAAATCACTTGTTTTTGCGCCTTACCAGTACAGCCACCAGGTCGGGACCTATATTCGAGGTAACAACAGCACCTATGCTGCCGAACATTTCAGACTTTCTGCCTGTCTTTTTGGCAAGCTCCTTTTCGACCTCCTTAGCCACTGTGTCGTCCCTGCCGTGGAGCATGATATAAGGAGTCTGAGGTGTCATATTCTTCTCAACTATCTCAACAAGCTTAGGAACGATGTTCTTTTCGCCTCTTATCTTGTCAACGGTCTCGGTATTGCCGTCAGCAAACATGATAACGGGCTTTAATCCAAGAAGCTCACCTGCAAATGCTTTAGCGGCTGAGATGCGTCCTGATTTTTTTGCATATTTGAGAGTAAATGGTACAGCGTAGATAGCGCAGACGTCGAACCAGTCCTCAAGATAAGCAACTATCTCCTCGGGCTCAGCGCCGCGGCGGATCTTTTTTGCGGCTTCCATAACGGGATAGCCGTAGAAAAGGGTATAGCACTTTGAGTCGATATTGTAAATGCGCATTTTTCCCTCAGCCTCGGGATTATTGTCGAAAAAGTCATTTTTTGCTATGACTGAGTTATTGAATGTACCTGAACCCTTTGAGTTTATAGATACGCTGATAATATCGGTGTATCCCTTTTCAAAGAGCTCCTTGTAGGTCTCCTCAAAGGTTACGGGAGAGATCTGAGAGTGCTTAGGGATCTCGTCTGTGGTTTCGAGAAGCTCATAGAATTCCTTTGTTGACTTGTCGTACATCTCTCTGAAGCTCTCGCCTCCTACGGTGAGAGTAAAGGGAAGCACCTTTATCCCAAGCTCCTTTACTGTTTCTTTGGGAAGATCACAGCATGAATCTGTGAGTATAGCTATTTTTCTCATAATTTTGTCTCCTTTACCATTCGTATTTTGTAAGCTTTCCCTCACGGGAAAGGTCGGGGTAGTCCCACTGCCTCAGGACCTCATATACCGCTATAGCCACGGAATTTGAGAGATTGAGGCTGCGCAGCTCATTGCGCATAGGTATCCTTACACAGCTCCCGGGATTATCGCGGAGAAGCTCCTCGGGAAGTCCCTTGTCCTCCCGTCCGAAAATGAGGTAGGAATTATCGGGATATGCCGCTTCACTGTGGACGTGAAGTCCCTTTGTGGTGAAGTAGAAGAAATGACCGCCTTTGTTTTTCCCGAAGAAATCCGCAAGGCTGTCATAATAGGTGATGTCCAGCTTGTCCCAGTAGTCCAGACCTGCACGTTTAAGGTGCTTGTCGCTTACCTCGAAGCCCAGCGGACGGACGAGGTGAAGTCTTGCTCCCGTAACGGCGCAGGTTCGGGAGATATTTCCCGTATTCTGCGGTATCTGCGGTTCTACAAGGACGATATTGAGATTTTGCATAGTTCTCCTTTGAATATGATCATTTTCGAATAATTTTTCGCAGCTTTCTTTTATTCGTCGGTATACTTAGGCGTATTTTTCAGATAATATTACTGTCCGCGCTGCGGATAATAAATAACGGAGCATTATGGTATGAATATGAAATCACTTGCTAAGGGTGCGGCTGCGGGAGCAGTAGTTGGCTTTGCCTGCTATGCGCTGTCAAATGCCCGTCCTATGAAGAAAATGAGCATAAAGCGCGACGCAGGGAAAACTCTCAAAGCCGCAGGAAATCTGCTTGACGATATAAAATCGGTGCTTATGTAGGCTCGCCAGAGTTGCGTCTGTAGCCCAAATAGCTCTCGAGGATAAGCACTGCTGCCACTGCGTCAACGACGGCCTTGCGTTTTTTGCCGCGTGTGTTGGTGACATTCAGCGCATTATGGGCTGAAACAGTGGTGCAGCGCTCGTCCCAGAGCTTAACGGCAATCCCTGTGAGCTTTTCCAGCTCCTCTGCGAAGAGCTTGCATTTTTCGGCTCTTTCGCCAACTGTTCCGTTCATATTCATGGGATAGCCCACCACTATCTGCTCAGCGCGCTGTTCCTTTGCGAGAGCAGCGGTCTTTTCAATACATTTTGTGAAGTCCTTTTCGGCGATCACCGTCACGGGAGAGGCTATCATTTCGCTTTTACCGCAGACAGCGATACCCGTTCTTGCGTCGCCGAAGTCAACTGACATTATTATCATTGTATTTTTCCTTTGTAATATTGTAGGGGACGGCGTCCTCGACGTCCCATTAAAGGGACGCCTTCGTTATTTGGGCGCTGCCCAAACCCACAAGGGCTGTCAGCCCTTGACCTGACCAAAGGAACACAGTCCCTTTGGAATCCCGTTCATGGGTTCCGCAAGTTACTACGCTAAATTTTGATTTACCACGGCTTTACCGTGCCGATTATATCCTTTACGGAAGAGATGCCCTTGCTGTCGAGCCATTCGTCCATTTCCTCAACTATCCTTACAGGGGCATATGGGTCTGTGAATATAGCTGCACCAACTTGTACAGCGCTTGCGCCTGCCATCATGAGCTCGATAGCGTCACGTCCCGAGGACACGCCGCCCATGCCGATAACAGGGATATTGACAGCGTTTGCTACCTGCCATACCATGCGTACAGCAATAGGGAACACCGCAGGACCGCTCATTCCGCCCACATTGTTGCGGAGTATCGGTCTGCCTGTGTTGATGTCTATCCTCATGCCGAGGAGAGTGTTTATCAGCGATACTGCGTCAGCTCCCGCTGCTTCAACAGACTTTGCGATGTCAGCAATGCTTGTAACATTTGGTGAGAGCTTTACCACGAGAGGTTTTTTTGTAGCTGCGCGTACTCGCTTTGTTACCTCAGCAGCCATTTCGCAGCTTGTGCCGAATGCCGCGCCGCCCTGCTTGACATTGGGGCAGGAGATATTCAGCTCTATCATATGCACATCTGTGGAGTCAAGTTTTGCTGCGACCTCTGCGCACTCGTCGGGAGTTGAGCCTGCGATATTTGCAAGGACAACAAGGTCCTTAGTGAGCAGATATGGGAGCTCAGTCTCGATAAAATGGTCTATGCCGGGGTTTTGCAGACCAACGGAATTGAGCATACCCGAGGGAGTTTCAGCAATTCTCGGAGCAAGGTTGCCTGTGCGGAGATGTAATGTAGTTCCCTTTGTGGCGATACCTCCCAGCTTGTCAAGAGGGAAGAGCTCCTCATATTCGCGTCCGTAGCCGAATACTCCCGAAGCAGGGATAATAGGATTTTTAAAGTCTGTGCCGCAGACCTTTACAGAAAGATCAGCCATTACCAGAGCACCTCCTCAGCATTGAATACAGGACCGTCCTTGCAGACGTGAGCGAAATATTCCTCGTTGTTTCTCTTTGTGCGGCAGGCACAGCCCAGACAGGCACCGATACCGCAAGCCATGCGTTCCTCAAGAGAGATCTCGCAGAATATATTGTTTTCCTTACATATTGCGGCTATGCCTTTCAGCATGGGCATAGGTCCGCAGGCGTATACCGCGTCGATACTGCCTTTTTCGGCAAGCTCCCTGAAGGGCTGAGTTACAAAGCCGTGAATACCAGCGGAGCCGTCATCGGTGCAGAGGATAGTCTCAGCGCCTGTTTTGCGGAGATCATCCTGAAGGATAACAGCACAGGCATTCCTGAAGCCGCTTATGGCAACAGCCTTTTCGCCGTATGCTTTAGCAAGGGGCAGCATGGGTGGTGTACCGATACCGCCGCCGATGAGGACTACCTTTTTAAAGTTATTATTGACTGTGAAGCCATGCCCGAGAGGTGCAAGCATATCAATCAGGTCGCCCTGATTGAGCTTTGCTATTTCGCCAGTTCCCTCGCCGCGTATCTCGAAAACTATGCGGATAGTGCCTTTTTCCTTGTCTATGCCGCAGATAGAGATAGGTCTGCGGAGGGTATAGCCCTTTGCTCTTATATGTACGAACTGCCCTGGAGCTGCCACAGCTGCCACCTCTGGACAGGCTATGGTGAAGCTGTATATCTCACGGGCAATAGCGGATTTTTCTTTTACAATGTATTGTCCCTGTATGTATTTCATATTGACCTCCTTTTTAAAATCAAAATTTAATGATGTAGGGGCGCACAATGTGCGCCCGCAAACATACACATCAATTTTGACACGGGCGAACAATGTTCGCCCCTACAATACCAATTTTTCGGGACGCCAAAGGCGTTAAATTATGATTTATACTATTATATCACATTGTCGGGGAATTATCAAGATATTGTTTGCGCCAGTGAAAACGCAAGAAAAAATGCGAAAAAGTTTGAAAAACTGCAAAACGGTAAGATAAATCCCAAAAAACATTAGAAAATGTGTAAAAACGTCCTCGGATTATACTTGAAGTTCGTATGAACCTGTGATATAATCATATCATCACAGGAAAGGAGATAACGACTATGAACAGGCTTATCCCTGGTACTACAATGAAGTTTACCGAACAGGCAAGAGAATCAGCGTTTTCGCTTATTTCTCCCGTTCTTGAAGCTACAGGCGGTCTTACGCTTTCTCAGCTGTCAAAGCTTACAGGTCTGGAGGGCACGACCATTCAGAACTGGATAAAGCGCGGCTGGGTCTCGGCTACAAAGGGCAAGAAATACTCGGAAAAACAGATACTGCGCATACTTCTTATCAATATGCTCCGCAAGGCTATGAAGCTGGAGGACATTGCTAATCTTATGCACTATATCAACGGTGATGTTGAGGACACATCAGATGATATTATTGAGGATATACTTCTTTATGATATCTTTTGCAGGATAATCTTCACCGCTGAGGACGAGGGTGCCTTTGATACAGACCATATCAAGTCGCTCGTTGCCCGTGAGGTAGCGGAAAATACTAAGGAAATAGCAGATGACGAAAAGCTTAAAAAGGCTCTGTATGTCATGGTAATGGGGTACCGCAGCGGCTGTCTCAGGACGGAAATGGAAAAGGGACTTGAAGTAATACTTGACGAAATGTAAGGTTTAGGGGTAAACATTACGGATATACGATATAGGAATTATGTGAGGTTTGGAAAATGAATGTTGTAACTGCAATACTTATGAGCAAAAAGAAAATAATCAAGCTTTTTGAGGTATCAAAGGCGTTTTCGGCAGACAGTGCCAAGACGCTTCATGAAATGGGTATCTATAATCCCGAGGCTACATTCGAGCTTCTATATGACAATGTTATATCGGCAACAGAGGACGGAAAGTATTATCTTAACAGGAATTAAAATACAGCAAACAGTTAAAAAGGAGAATAATTATGGGTGTTAATGTGAGAGAAATAAACGGAAACAATTCGGCTAAGAAGCCGAGCTTCAAGGGCGTAAAATGGATAATCGCAGGAGCTGTTGCAATTCTTGCGGCAGCAAATGCCTTTACAATAGTCCCCGCAGGTAATACAGGCGTAGTTCTCACGCTTGGCGAGGTCTCCGCAAATCCGCTGTCAGAGGGATTCCACATAAAAGCTCCCTTTGTTCAGACCGTAGAGAAAATGTCCAACAAGATACAGGTCTATGAGACACCTGCTCCCGCAGTTTCCAAGGACCTTCAGACTGTAAGCAGCAGCATCGCTGTAAACTACAGGCTCGTTTCGGACAAGTCGCCTGATATGTACAAGAATGTAGGCATTGATTACCAGACCATACTCATCGCACCTGTTGTTCAGGAGTGCATGAAGTCTGCAACTGCCAAGTATAACGCAGAACAGCTCATCACAGAGCGTGAATCTGTAAGCAACGAGGTCAAGACAGCTCTTGACAGCAAGCTCAACAACTACGGTATCTATATAGAAAAGTTCAATATCGTCAACTTCGATTTCTCGCCTGAGTTCAATACAGCTATCGAAGCAAAGCAGGTAGCTGAGCAGAATCTCCTCAAGACAAAGACAGAGCAGGAGCAGGCTAAGGTCGTTGCAAAGACTGAGGCTGAAAAGAAGGTCATCGCTGCCAATGCTGAGGCAGAAGCTATTCTCGCTCAGGCACAGGCTCAGGCTGACGCAAATAAGCTCCTTGAGGAGTCTCTTTCAAGCAAGGTCATCGCTTACGAACAGATACAGAAGTGGGACGGTGTAATGCCTAAGGTAACAGGCAAGGACGGCGGATTGCTCATAGACGTAAATATCGACGATAAGACTGCACAAAGCGGTCAGACCAACTAACTGATAATATCATACGGGGGGCATAAACGCTGCTCTCGGAGCAGCAATACATAGCTTCTTTCTCCGACAAGGGGCGGAGAAAGGAACTCATCTGACCAAGATAGGGATAGGGGCTCGGTCAATAAAAGAGCTCCAAAGAAAAAAGTGCGGAGTCTGGGGGACTGCCGCACGTTGGGGTAAACATTATTTTATATTACGGAGATTTTCCGAAAGCTTATGTAGGGGTACATAAGCTTTTTTCTTTTTGCGTTCATATCCCCAGCAGCTTTTCAGCGTTTATGTGGAATATCAGCTCCTTTTCTCTATCAGACAGGAGCAGGCGGTTTATCATAGCTATTTCGTTGGCAGGCTCGTCCCAGGGACAGTCGCTGCCGAAGAGCACTCGCTCAGCGCCCTGCTTCTTTATAATGCGCAGAAGCTGCTCGTCCTCGATATACCGCGATATAACGCTTACGTCGAACCAAAGGTTCTCAAATCTGCCTGCTGTGTATTTTTCAATGTCGTCCCATAGTTTCATTCCGCCGAGGTGTGCGGCAACTATTTTCAGCTCAGGGAATGTCCTTGCAACAGCCGCAAAGCTCTGGGGAGTTGCCCTTATTATATCTTCCGAGTACGGGTCCCAGCCGCCGTGGAATACGGCGATAAGTCCAAGCTCCGCTATTTTTTCATAAATGGGGAACATTCTCTCCTCGTCGGGGAAGAAATCCTGATATTCCGAGTGGAATTTGACTCCGCAGAGCCCGAGGGAGCGTATCCTTTCCAGTTCTTCTATGGCGTTTTCGGCGGCAGGGTGAACTGTTCCGCAGCAGAAAAGTCCTCCGCCCATTACAGAAGCAGCCCAATTGTTGATAGTCTCCTGCTGTGAGGGCTTTGTTGCTACAGGAAGCAGAAGTGCACGGTCTATGCCGTTATCGGCAAGCTTGCGGCGAAGTCCGCCTATAGTTCCGTCTGTGGCAGGCTGTATACCGCTGGTAAGGGCAAGTCCCTCAATGGCGCGGTTTGCCAGTGTATCGGTAAATGCATGAGTATGAAAATCAAAATATCTCATTATCCATCACTCCATTACGTGCTCTGCTGCATGATAAGAAATGGTCTTACTGTCGCGTCGTGAGTTCATGTGACGAGCCTGCTTCATAACTCTCAGCTGATGCGATATAGCCGACTGTGTCATGCCCGGAGGACGCATTATACCGCAGATGCACGGCTTCGTCGGGTATTGCCCATGCAGCCTTGTCAGCAATAACCTTGTGAACTCTGTGAGAACCGCAAATGTGTTCGTCCATGAGGAGCTCTTTATCTCAGGATCAGTATAACTGCCGCAGCCGTGGCGATAGTCAGCAGAAAGCCGATAGTGCAGGTGGCGCAGGCGAATTTATCGTAAACGAATTTCTTGTTTTTTGTCAGAAAGACCGTTGAGGTTTTATCGCTGCGGTAGAGCTTGCTGCGCAGCAGTCCCTCCTCGGGGAAAACGTTGGGATATTCGGTGCCGTCGATGGTGTAGTAGGCTACCCTGAAGGTGCTTCGGGGACTATTGTCGATACGAGAGAACACAGCTTTGTGCTTTTTTGTAAAGAGCAGACGCACAAAAAAGAAGCACAGCAGTCCCAGTGAAGCAGCGTAGATAAGTCCCACAAGGGCAGCTGCCGCCGCAATGAGATATATTGCCTTTACGCCGATAATAAGGCAAAGAACCACTATTATCGCTATGACGAGAATAAACTCCATAAAACGTCCCCCCTTTTTCGCTTTATATATACATTCTAACATATTTCACGAAAAATAGCAATAAGAACAGCTATGCTTATTCAAAATATTCATAAATTATTTCTTTTATTTCGGTTTCGTGAGAGCTGAACATTTCCAGCTGCACTAATAGCTCCTCTGCACGGGCGATACAGTCTGCGGAGGTCTTTCCGCGGAAGTATTTGTTTTCACGCTTTGAGTCGGAGAGATACCTGACGGCAAGCTCTCCTGTCAGACATAAAATACCGTAATACAGGGAATCAGTCTCGTCCTTGCCAAGTATGCCTTTAAGTCCCTGTGAAAAGCCCTTTGTTATGTCACGAACTGCACTGAGGTCAGCGCTCGTGCCTCGGCACACTGAGCGCACAAGGTCACCGTAGTCAATGGCGGCATAGCCGTACATTACGGTATCAAGGTCGATTATACAGGCAGGGGAGCCTGATATGATATTGTCAGGCTTTGCGTCGCCGTGAATGACGCGTTTATTAAGTTTATCTGTGAATATTTGTCCAAGCTTAACGCGGAGAGCGTCCAGTCGGCGCATGGTGTCGGGGACTGTGCCGCCCAGCGCAGTAAGCTCCGCAAAGTATCTGCCGAAATCGTGAAAGCCATCAATGGCGGGCGTTTTGTTCAGCGCAGTTCCGTCCATGATACGTATAAATTCTCCGAAATGCCGTCCCGCTGCCGCGGCATCAGCCGCGGCTTCTGCGGTCGCCGCGATATATCTGTAGATACGCCATAATTCACCGTCGGCGACCGCATAGTTTTTATCGCCGCAGGCGATAAAATGCGGGACGGCAATGTCATTTTCAGCCGCAAAAGCAGCTTCAATGCGGCTGATGTTGTCCATGACGGCTTCGGGAGCATAAAAAACATCCCTGTTCAGAGACTGGAGAATGTATTTCTCACCGCCGCATATTGCGAGAAAAGTCCGGTTTATGTGACCTTTGTTCAGTTCGGTCAGCTGTGAAGCTTCGGGAAGACCGAAAAGCTGAGGAATATTATGAATATCCATATACGTTCCTTTCAAAAGAGCGGAATTAAAAAGGGCGGATAATATCCGCCCCTATAAGTGGTTTTATGTTATTTTGCCCAGTAATGTGCTGTAAGCGATGTAAAATCTGCATTGTTGGAAGAGTGAGCGAGTTTACGAGCGTCAGCGTGGCAAGGGTGCGGCGGCTCGCCGCTTAGTTTTTCAGGCTCTGCATAGGTGCAGGGATACGTCCGCCGCGGTTGATGAACTTTGCAGATGACTTCTCTCTGATAGGCATAACAGGACCGCTTCCCAGCAGGCCGCCGAATTCGAGGGTGTCGCCCTCCTTTTTGCCGATAGCAGGGATAAGACGTACAGCGGTGGTCTTGGAGTTTACCATGCCGATAGCAGCTTCGTCTGCGATGATAGCAGAAATGGTCTCGGGTGCTATTTCGCCCGGAACAACTATCATATCAAGTCCAACAGAGCATACAGCAGTCATAGCTTCAAGCTTTTCAAGGCTGAGAACGCCTGCAACTGCGGCGTCTATCATGCCTGCGTCCTCTGATACAGGGATAAATGCGCCCGAAAGTCCGCCGACTGTTGACGAAGCCATTACGCCGCCCTTCTTGACAGCGTCGTTGAGCATTGCCAGACAAGCGGTAGTTCCGTGAGTTCCGCACATCTCAAGTCCCATTTCCTCAAGGATATGAGCAACACTGTCGCCGATGGCAGGTGTAGGAGCAAGCGAAAGGTCAACGATACCGAAAGGTACGCCGAGAAGCTCAGAAGCTCTTGCGCCTACAAGCTGTCCCATACGGGTTATCTTGAATGCAGTCTTCTTGATGATGTCTGCAATTTCGTTTATAGAGGCGTCAGGGTACTTTGTAAGAGCTGCACGTACAACTCCTGGGCCTGATACACCTACGTGTATCTCGCAGTCAGGCTCGCCTACGCCGTGGAAGGCTCCTGCCATGAAGGGGTTATCCTCAACGGCATTGCAGAATACCACAAGCTTTGCAGGTCCGATACAGTCGCGGTCTGCTGTCTTTATGGCAGCCTCCTTGACTATCTGTCCCATGAGCTTTACAGCGTCCATGTTGATACCTGACTTTGTAGAGCCGATATTTACTGATGAGCAGATGTTCTGAGTAACGTCAAGAGCCTCGGGGATAGACTTGATGAGAGCCATATCTCCTGCGCTGAAGCCCTTGTGTACCAGTGCCGAATAGCCTCCGATGAAGTTTACTCCGCAGGTGTCGGCTGCTCTCTGGAGAGCCTTTGCGAACTTTACGGGATCACCGTCAGGGCAGGCAGCTGCAAGCATAGCTATTGGAGTTACCGAAATACGCTTATTTACGATAGGTATGCCGTACTCCTTCTCTATCTGCTGACCTACGGGAACGAGGTTTCCTGCCTTTGTGACTATCTTATTGTAGACCTTCTCGCAGGCCTTGTCTATATCCGTGTCGATACAGTCAAGAAGCGATATACCCATAGTTATTGTACGGATATCAAGGCATTCGTCCTGTATCATTCGGATAGTTTCAAGTATGTTATATACATTAAGCATTTAACGGACTTCCTTTCATCAGACACTGTGCATTGAATTGAATATATCCTCGTGCATTGTGTGGATAGAGAGTCCCAGCTCAGTGCCGAGGGCTGTCATTCTGTCAACAAGCTCTGAGAAATCTCCCTTGATAGCTGAAATATCCACCAGCATTATCATAGCGAACATATCCTGAAGAACGCTCTGTGTTACTTCTATAACGTTTACGTTGTATTCAGCGCAGATACCGCTTACCTTGTGCAGTATACCTACAGTGTCCTTGCCAATTACAGTTACAACTGCTCTCATAGTAAAAAAACCTCCGTTTTGTTGTTGTTCGGGTTGCTCCGAATGATTGATATAATTATAACACACTGCGGATAAAAAAGCAACAGCCACAGCGAAAAATTTCCGTTAATGTTTTTTTTCGTAAAAGTATTGCAGAACAGGAAAATTTACGCTGCACAGCTTGCTATTCAGAAGCTTATGTGTTATAATAGTAGAATATAACAAAAGGGGCTGAGACAATGAAACTTATGGACTGTCACACGCATACGCAGTTTTCTGTGGATTCCGAGGCTGATATTGACCTCTGCGTCAGTCGAGCCGCGGAGCTGGGACTTGCCGCATATGCCATTACCGACCACTGTGAGTGCAACTGCTGGTACGAAAAGGCACATTATCCCGAGGATACATGGTATCTCCGTGAGAGCTTTGACTACGCGGCGGACTTCGAGAATTCCGTTTCGGCGGTGACTGCGCTGAAGGAAAAATATGAGGGAAAGCTCAACCTTATCTGCGGCGTGGAGCTGGGACAGATACTCCATGATACTGAGGCGGCAAAGATCGTAAACGCTGACAGCAGAGTAGATTTTATTATTGGCTCTGTTCATCAGGTCATGGGAGAGCTGGATTTCTACTTCATCGAATACGAAAAAATGACAATGGACGAGATATATGCCCTTCTGGAGCGCTATTTCAAGGAAGTTCACGAAATGAGCAAAAACGGATTCTTTGACGTTGTCGGCCACATTACCTACTGCCTGCGATATATGAAGCAGAGACACGGTATCGAAGCTGATATAAGCCGATATGACGACATTATCGCTGAGACCTTCCGCAATCTTGCTCACAACGGCAAGGGAATAGAGATAAATACCTCGGGACTGAGACAGGGCTTCGGTGACTGCTTCCCAAGTCTTAAATACGTTAAGATGTTCCGTGATATGGGCGGAGAGATAATAAGCTTCGGCTCGGATTCACACACAGTTGAGGACATCGGAGCCAATATCGCTGACGGTATGAGGATAGCACGAGCGGCAGGATTTACCCGTGGTGCATATTTTAAGAAAAGAAGTCCTTATTTCATAGATATTGAGTAAAAGGGGGGCATAATATGCTTAAAAACAGAGCCTTTGCTTTTGCGGCGGCGCTTCTGATGACAGCAGCTGCTGCGGGCTGCGGAAAAACTGAGCCTGCGGTTGGAACTGAACCCGAAGCCACAACGGCCGTTCAGACTGAGGAGCCTTCCACTGCGTCGCCGACTGAGAAAGCGTCCGATAAGGACGGTAAGGGCGTTGACCTGACCTTTGGTATGCTGGGCTATGTGAAGAAAAGTAAAAAATCCTCGGCAAATGCCAATGCCTCTACACTATATAAGGCGATAACCACTGTTCTCGTTGATAAGGAGCAGAAGGTTTCGGATAATGTCATATACTCCCATACCGACGGTACTGATGAGCTTAATAAATATATGCACGATACCTATTATTCTCCCGAGGATGATATAGAGTATATCATGTCTGCGGACGATAACGGCTATCCTCAGTGGGTTTTGTGCAGCAAAAACACCAAAAAGGACGATTATGTGGGAGTTTTCGGCAATAACAGCCGAGCCGACGAGCTCAGGGAGATGAACTGGGCTGATGTGCTTAAAATGTTCGGCTATGAGCAGGGGGAGTACTCCGAGGTAAGGCTGGAAAAGTTTGAATACAATACCGAACCTGTCACTGCGCAGGGAACAGCTCTTGATCTTGATGATCCCGATGTTATGGAGTCATGTATGCTTGCAAGCACTATCGGCTGGGAATATAACCGCGGCATACCTGATATGCCTCTTTACCTCTACGGCAAATGGAGCAAGGATACGCAGTTTACTGCTGATCTTGACTGGGAAGTCCCTGAGCACGGCGATATAGAGTTTATCCTTGAGATGTACGGCAGTGATGTCGGCAGAGTGCTTTGCTGGGACACAGCACGCGACAAGAAGTACGTTGGCGATTCCGATATGGGGTACGGATATAACAGCTTTGCAGGCAGGACATGGGACGAGTTACTTGAATATTTCGGCTATAAACAGGGTGAATACGTTGAATATTAATATATAATGAAAGGAACTGATACTATGAAAGATATTATAAAAATATTACAGCAGAATGCCCGTATATCAAATACGGCTCTAGGCGAAATGCTGGGGATTTCGGCGGAGGAAGCTGCCGCTGAGATAGAAAAGCTTGAAAAGGACGGAGTTATCAAGGGCTACAGCGTTATTGTGGATGACGACCTTTATGACAAATCCACTGTTTATGCTACTATCGAGCTTAAAGTAACTCCACAGCGTGACTGCGGATTTGACGATATAGCAAAGACTATAATGATGTATGATGAGGTAGAGAGCGTAAGCCTTATGTCATCGGGAGCTTACGATCTTGCTGTTGAGGTCAAGGGAAATGACCTCAAGGACGTTGCTTTCTTTGTATCAGAGAGACTTGCTACAATTGACGGCATTCTTTCGACTTCTACACACTTTATTCTCAAAAAATACAAGGAAAAGGGCATATTCATCGACGGTGAAGAGCCTGACGAAAGGGGACTCGGCTGATCGTGATAGATTATGACAAGGTCCTTTCGGACAAGATCAAAAGCATAAAGCCCTCGGGAATACGTAAATTCTTTGACATCGCAGGCACTATGGACGATGTTATATCTCTCGGTGTCGGCGAGCCCGATTTCAATACTCCGTGGGCTATAAGAAAGGCTGCAATACAGGTATTGGAGCGCAAGCACATCATTTACGGACCGAACAAGGGACTTGCTCCCCTGAGAGGTGCTATCTCACAGACTATCGAGAAAAAGCACGGTGTAAAGTACGATCCCGACAAGGAGATAATCGTGACAGTGGGCGGCTCTGAGGCTATAGACCTCGCGCTCAGAGGACTTCTTGACAACGGCGATGAGGTGCTGGTGGTAGAGCCATGCTTTGTCTGTTATGCTCCTCTTGTTGAGCTGGCAGGCGGTGTTCCCGTATCTGTTCCCACAAAAATAGAGAATAACTTCAAGCTCACTCTTGATGATTTCAAGGACAAGATAACAGAGCGTACAAAGCTCCTGATACTGCCTTTCCCTAACAATCCTACGGGAGCTGTTATGACTAAGGAGGACTTAGAGCCTATTGCGGAGTTTCTCCGCGATACCAATATCATGGTGCTCAGCGACGAGATATACTCCGAGCTGACCTACGGCAGAAAGCATTTCTCGATTATTGAGCTTGAGGGTATGAGAGAGCGTACTATCTATGTAAACGGCTTCTCAAAGGCTTATGCCATGACAGGCTGGAGACTGGGCTATGTTACTGCTCCCGAGCCGATAATCAGTCAGATATCCAAGATACATCAGTACGGCATCATGTGCAGCCCGTTTATAAGTCAGAATGCCGCTGTTGAAGCGCTTACCTCCTGCGATGCAGAGGTGGCTAAAATGGTTGACGAGTACAATATCCGCCGCCGCTATCTGGTGGGCGAGTTCAACCGCCTCGGTCTGACCTGCTTTAATCCCGAAGGAGCATTCTATGTGTTCCCTTGTATCAAGAGTACAGGTCTCACAAGCGAGGAGTTCTGCGAGAGACTGCTGTTTGAGGGCAAGGTGGCGGCTGTTCCGGGAAGTGCCTTCGGAGACAGCGGCGAGGGCTATATGCGTATATCCTACGCTTATTCACTTAAACACCTTATGGAGGCTATATCCCGTATCGAAAAGTTCCTGAAAAAACTGGAGGCTGAGAAGAATGAGGGTAAAAACTGCGGCTAAGATAAACCTTGCTCTGGACGTCACGGGCAAGCTTCCCAACGGCTATCACAGTCTTGAAAGTGTTTTTCAGACCGTGGGGCTTTACGATGAGGTTGACATTGAGCTGACAAACAGCGGCATAGAGCTGAGCTGCGAGGTACCCGAGATGTTTGCGGATTCTGATCCTATACCATGTGATGAACGCAATATCGCATATAAGGCTGCAAAGCTGTTCTTTGAGGAGAACAGTATGGACTGCGGCTGCCGTATACATATAAAGAAGGGTATCCCTTCACAGGCAGGCATGGGCGGCGGAAGCACCGATGCTGCGGCTGTATTGTACTGCCTCGGCAGAATGACAGGGAAAAACGTCAGCGCTCCCGAAAAGCTGGGAGCCGATGTGCCTTTCTTCCTTACTGGAGGTACAGCCTATGTTGAGGGCATCGGAGAGAAAATAACTCCTATTGCCGATTATTCGGGACGAATACTGGTCATCGCAAAGGGGAAAGAGGGCGTTTCCACCGCAGAGGCTTACCGAAATATCGACAGCCTGACTGCTCCTGCTCACCCTGAGACTCACAAGCTGGTGGAAGCCATAAATTCGGCTCCCGATACGGCTTACAGGTACTTCGGGAATCTGTTTGAACAGGCTGTGAAGCTTCCCGAGGTGGATGACATAAAAAGCAATATGCTGAAATATCGTGCTCGCAGAGCTGTCATGACAGGCAGCGGCTCGGCAGTGTTCGGACTTTTCATAGATCCCGCACAGGCTGTCAGATGTGTTGACAAGCTGAGAGAAAAGGACTATTTTGCTATAACCTGCGAGACTGTTCTCGAGAGCTTCATCATAATTTAAGATAAAGTGCAGCAGTATTCATGCTGCTTCGTTAAAAAGAAACTATGGTTGCCGGGTCTGAAATTTCAGACTCGGTAATTTTATGCCCTGAGCCGTAAAAAGGCAGAGACTCTCGTTTTTGCACCTGTACAGCGCCATATCACGGGTATATAGAGGTCCTCTCCGCTGTCAGCTATGAAACTTTAAAATGGTAAATATTTTGGCGTTTTGATGAAAATTCACAAAAACTATTGACAAGTCAGCAGTATTCAGTTATAATTATGATATAAATCGGATATGCAATCGGTTTAATTATTACTTTTGCTGAAAGGTGTTGAAAAAATCATGGGCAAATTTATCATCAAAGCTACCAAGACAGGCTTCACATTCAGCCTGAAGGCAGGCAATGGAGAGGTCATCGCTACGGGCGGAGAGGTATACAATACTCTCGCAAGCGTTAAAAACGGTATCTCAAGCGTTATGAAGAACGCTCCCGAGGCTAATCTTGAGGATCAGACTGTGGAAGGCTTCCAGACAGTAAATAACCCTAAGTTCGAGATATATAAGGACAAGTCAGGCGAATTCAGATTCCGCCTTAAAGCAAAGAACGGCGAGATAATCGCCGCAAGCGAGGGCTATGTCAAGAAGGACAGCTGCAAGAAGGGCATTGCAAGCGTCAGAAAGAACGCTGTTGACGCTCCTGTTATAGAGCCGGAGCCTGAAAAGAAATGATAAATGACGGACTGTCGCTTCGGCGGCAGTCTTTTTTGTACTGAAATTATGCATAATGCATTATGAAACATGACTTGGTACACTAAAAAGTATTTTTCTTCACAAAAATCTATTGACAGAACGCCTGAAATATTATATAATAATTATGTTGTATTTATTTGCATAATATTACTATGGCAGTATATGCAGCTTTGTTTTAAATCATTATCCGCAGCGGCGATATATAAAGATGTCCGCGCGGTCTAAATATGATAACGGAACAAAATTTTGGACGGGGATTATAACGTCCGTCTATCTTTTGCGAGCTCAAAAAGCTCTTCATCTATATATTTATAAATGAATAAAATAATGCGGCATTTACCGCCTTTAAGTAATAATTAAAACTATGATACAAACTTTTGATTATTTTTTACGAAAAGGAGGTAATGCACTGTATGGATCCAATCATCGCTATTGTTCTTATCATTGCTGCGCTGGCAGCAGGCGTTGGAGTGGGTTATGCTCTGTTCTACAAAAAGGGCGTTGAGGCAGGCGTGGAAAAGCGCAAGCACGACGCAGAAGCAATCGTAGGTTCTGCTGAACAGCAGGCAGAGCGTATCGTTGAGGATGCCGAAAAGGACGCTGACAATAAGAAGAAAAGCGCCCTCATAGAGGCAAAGGACGAAATACATAAGCTCCGCACCGAGGCGGATAAGGAGATCAAGGATCGCAGAGCAGAGCTGTCACGTCAGGAAAGACGTATGCAGCAGAAAGAAGAGAATTTAGACAAGAAAACTGATAATCTCGAAAAGAAGGAGGAGACTCTCAATCAGAAGATAAAGTCGGCTGACGAAAAACTCAAGGAAGCTGATTCTATCAAGAAGAGCCAGATGGATATTCTGGAGAGGATCTCTGAATTTACTAAGGATCAGGCTAAGGAGTATATCATTTCCAAGCTGGAGGACGACCTCGTCCACGAAAAGGCTGTAAAGGTACAGGCTTACGAGCAGATCATCAAGGACGAATGTCAGGAGAAGGCAAGAAGCTATATCTCTCTGGCTATCGCTAAAGTGGCTGCGGATCAGGTCTCTGAGGCTGCTGTTTCAGTAGTTCCTCTGCCAAATGACGAAATGAAGGGACGTATCATCGGCCGTGAGGGACGCAATATCAGAACTCTCGAAACTCTTACAGGCGTCGATCTTATCATCGACGATACCCCTGAGGCTATTACAATTTCCTGCTTTGACCAGATCAGACGTGAGGTAGCAAGGATCGCCCTCGAAAAGCTTATTTCCGACGGAAGGATCCACCCGACACGTATTGAGGAAATGGTCGAAAAGGCTCGCCGTGAGGTAGAGTACAAGATCAAGCAGGAGGGTGAACGCGCTGTCATCGAGACTAACGTTCACGGCCTTAACCACGAGCTTATCAAGCTTATCGGCCGTCTTAAATTCCGTACAAGCTACAGACAGAACGTACTGGATCACTCCATTGAGGTTGCAAAGCTCTGCGGAGTTCTCGCTTCAGAGCTGGGCGTTGACGCCAATATGGCAAGACGTGCCGGACTTCTCCACGATATCGGTAAGGCTCTTACCTCCGAGATCGAGGGCTCGCACGTTCAGATCGGTGTTGATGTTTGTAAAAAATACAACGAAAATCCTGTTATTATACACGCTGTCGAGGCTCACCATAACGACGTTGAGCCGAAAACAGTCATTGCCTGCATAGTTCAGGCAGCCGACGCTATCTCCGCTGCAAGACCTGCCGCAAGAAGCGAAAACTACGAAAGCTATATCAAGCGCCTTCAGAAACTTGAGGAGATATGCACCTCTTATGACGGCGTTGAGAAGTGCTTTGCTGTACAGGCAGGACGTGAAGTCAGGATCATGGTCACTCCTGAGGTCATCAACGATGAGAAAATGGTTCTCGTCGCAAGACAGATCGCTCAGCAGATCGAGGCTGAGATGGATTATCCGGGACAGATCAAGGTCAATCTCATTCGTGAGAGCAGAGTTACTGACTACGCAAAATAACGCACTCTGCTGCGGTATGCTTTTACCGCAGAACGTTGGCTGTCGGGCATATTATGCTCGACAGCCGCTTTTTATTTCACTCTGGAGACATGAGAAAGTATTATTTCCCATGCCTTCAGAATGAAATAGGTAAAAAAGAGAAAAGAATAAGTACAGAGGGAGGTAATGATATGAAAAAAACTAAGTTATGGGGATTATTTGCATCTGCTGCGGCTGCTGCGGTGCTGGCACTGGCGGCTGTTCCGTTATCGGCATCTGCTGCGTGGAAGCAGATAGACAGTATGGGAGACCTGAACGGCGATAAACAGGTCAACGTGGCAGATATGGTAACGCTGTGCAAGCATCTGCACGGTGCTCAGCCGCTGGGAGACAGCAGCGTCTGCACTCTTGGCAGCGGAAAGTATGCAATAAAGACCGGTCCTGAAAAGGTCGTGACCGTCAGCGGTGGTATCTCAGTCCAGAAGGCTGATCTCAACAGAGACGGGATAGTCGATATATTCGACCTTGTGGAAATGAGGAAGCAGCTTATCTCTGCGGATAAGTACGGAGAGATTTTCCTCTGGCACGATGAGACTACAACTACAACGACTGCTAAGCTTACGACGGCAACTTCAACGACCACTGCAACAACTACTACGACTACAGTTCCGACTAAGAAGGATTTTATCCCTGCGCCTGTTTACGATATGTACGGGACTCTGCCTTCACAGGGCAAGGCTAATTTGATAGTCTTTTATGTGGATTTCCCTGACTGCAAATTCAAATATGAGCCGACCACGGAAAAGATAGAGGAAATTGCCTTTGGTCCCGAAAATGAAAGCTCGCCTTTGTATCCCTATGAGAGCTGTTCGGCTTTCTATTCAAGAGCTTCAAAGGGTGCTATGAAGCTTCAGGGCAAGGCTTACAGATATACCTGCAAGAATAATATCAGCTCATATGAGGGGGATATATTCAAGGCGGATTTTACTACCGAGGTATTAAAGAATATGGACAGTACTGTGGATTACTCGCAGTTTGATGCCAACCATGACGGTATAGTTGACGCTATGCTCTTCTGTGTGCCCAGTTCATCAGACGAGCAGGAATGGTGGCCATGCGCAGGTGAATTCGGCGGCGACTACTGGCTCAAGCTGGACGGCATGACTATGGGGCACGTTATCACCGGCAATGCAGATATCACTTCGGATACGGACTATTCAAACTTTACCTCCACATATCTTCATGAAATGGGACATTGTATGGGACTTCCCGATTATTATCTGTATGTAGATAACGGTGAGGACTTCGAGGGGCTTCACGGCTCGGCAGGCTATGACCTCATGGACGAGGCACATTCTGATTTCAGCGCTATTTCAAAGCTTATGCTTGGCTGGTACAGAGAGGATCAGATACAGGTCTATGACAGCTCTAAGGGCACTCAGACCTTTACCCTCACAAACGGTCAGAGCGACGAGGGCAACTGCCTTATTATACCGAGAGGTACGCTCAACAGCGAATATAAGTCGGAATACTTTATTCTTGAATACACAACTCTCGATCAGAACAACAGCGACGTCAAGAAGAATTTCTGGTGGAGACCTATTGGCAGCGGTGTGAGGATACTCCATGTCGAGGCTACCGAATATAACGACGGCTGGCGCAGGGTATTCAAATACGAGAGCGGAAACGATGAGTTTACAAATAAAGATAAGGGCAGACGCTTTGTAAGGCTCGTTGACGACGGCGAAAAGGATAATCTGCGCAGGACAGGAGATGTGGTAAAAAGCTCAATAAGCGGCTTCTGCTGGTATGACAGCGGCGGCGCAGAGTCTTTTGATCCCGGCGTCATTATCACTATTGGTGAGAAAAACGGAGACAGCTATACAGTTACCGTTTCTCGTAAATAACTCTGCATAAAAGCAGGAAGGAATTTTTTAGCATGGCAAAAACTATTTTTAAAACCACAGAAAAATCAAACTTTATTCTCAACATGACAGAGGAACAGTATTCAAAGCTGGCTTCACGTGGGCTTATAGCAGCAATGCTGGCAGTGCCGCTGTTCACCATTATCCCTGAGATAACGGATAAGGCATCATATGCCTTTTCAGCAGGGGGACTTGCTGTAGGCGGCGTAATATGCATGATACTTGCTCTTATCGCTCTTATGAAGAAGTATATCGGCAAAGGCGCAGTTATACCCGTATGTGCTATGGGCGCACTTGTGGGCTGGGGCGTTGTTTCCCTTATAAACGGCTATGACCTGAATATCTCCCTCTATGGATACCCCAACAGAGGCGAGGGACTTCTTGCTTTAATGTTCTACTTCGGATTCTTTACAACGGCTGCGGCGATAAAGCGCGAAAAGGCTGTAGAGACTCTTATAAACGGTATCGTAGGAGTCGGTGCTCTCAACAGCTTGGTGTCTTTGATACAGATATTCGTCAAAAACAGGCATTATGATCTGGTATCTATGGACGATAAAGCTATGGCAGCCTCGGGACTTTCAATGTCTCCCATATTCCTGGCAATGGTGCTGACACTGGCGCTTTCGGCTGCTCTCATAGGCTTTGTTTCATCTGAAAACAAAAAGCGCAGGATAATTTTTGTCTGTGCAGCAATGCTTTTCTCATTTGTTATTATGTTTACTTACTCTATAATAGGTATCTGCGGATTGGTATTTTCAGTTATCGCGGCTGTTGCTGCTGTATTTGCTCTCAAGGCTCCTAAGGTGCGCCTTGTGTCTGTTTTAGCCTCTGCTGTAGGAGCTGCGCTGGCTGTTGTACTGGTTTATGCAGGCGCTGTAGGCAATATCACCGAATACAGGACCTACGACGGCAGGATAGCATGGTGGGCTGATGCATATATGAGAGCCTCGGCATCGGGCAGCTTTAATGCAAAAGTTGTGGATATAGATGATCCTGTGGACGTTTATACCTATATGAACGAAAAAACCATGAATATCATCGGCAAGGACCCTCTGACTGGCACTGGCCCCGAACAGCTTGCTTTTCCTCAGGTACACAAGGTTGGTGAGCTTACCGAGATAGAGGATATAATGACAGCAAATGACGGCATTTTCGATAAGACCTATAATGAGTATCTCTATACTGCGGCTACAAGGGGAGTTCCTTCGCTTATCGCACTGGCTCTGGCGCTTATCCCTGCTCTGTTCATGGGCTATAAGGCTCTCCGCAGAAGAAAGAACGCCGAGGCATTCACGATATTCGTGCTTACGCTGGGCGGTGTGCTTATGTTCTTCATAAGCTGCAGCAGTATCGCATATGCACCTGTATTCTGGGCAGCGGCAGGAACAGCCTGCGCTCATGTTGAAACTGCAAAGGAAAAGAAGTCTGCTGAGAAGCTTGCCAAAAAGAATGAAAAAACTAAGAATAAGGCATGACGACAAAGCTCTGAGAGACAGACTCTCAGAGCTTTTTTGCGGATATACAGCGATCTGTGTCAAAAATGTAAGCTTGTACTAACAAAAAGCTATTGATTTTTCACACAGATATGGTAAAATAAAAACACGGGGAGCAGAAGCTCCGCGAATAACACGGAGGTGTATGTAAATGGCATATATTATTTCTGATGATTGTGTAATGTGTGGTGCTTGTGCAGGCGAGTGTCCTGTAGGCGCTATCTCTGAGGGAGACGGAAAATACGTTATCGACGCAGACGCTTGCGTAGAGTGCGGTGCTTGTGCAGGTGTATGTCCTGTAGGCGCTCCTAATGCTCAGTAATCACGATAAGATGCAATAAGCAGTTCCATTGACGGAACTGCTTATTTTTTTGCTTATTCGCAGCAGCCTGAGCGGACTACGAATGAATTGCAGTCTGTACATTCGGGGACAGTAGGATTGTCCTCGTGTGTGCCTACTGAAATGCAGTCGAGAGAGCAGTAGTTCTCGGATACGAGATTGTGACGGCACTGAGATACGTCGCACTTGATGCTCTTGTTCTTTTTCTGTTCGTCCATGATTATATCTCCTATACTTTAGTAGCTCCTTTTGGGAACATATTTATTATTGACCGGATTTTATGTATTATTCATATCAGAATTATTACAGCATGAATACAAAATGGGAGAGATATTGACTTTTGCATAAGTTTGTGATAAGATTATCATATGAGGCTATAAGCTCTCTGAATAACATGATTTTTAGGAGGGGATCAGTATGTTTGAAAATGATCACAATGAAAACGGCATTGAAAACACACAGTTCGACAGCCAGCCCATTAATGAGGAGCTCAGCGTTTCAGGCGTTGACAACGTTACCAAAAAGGGCAGGGGCAGAAAGGCTGCTCTGATAGGGGGAATATCAGCAGCTGTTGTCGTAGGCGGTTCTACAGCTGCATATGCAGCTTCTGATACTGTCAAGAATCAGGTAAAGCTCAGAATGAGCAGCCCTGAGAATTACTATGCATGGGTGACCGAGAATAATTCAAAAGACCTCGGTCAGATGCTCAGCGAGAATTACAAAAAGAGCATAGATAATATGGAAAAGGGCGCTGATGCTAAGTTCAAACTCTCTTTTGAGCCAACTCAGGACGCTAAGGATATGCTCATGAAGGAGATATTCGACGGCAGCTCAAACGACGAGACAAAGCAGTTTGAGGATATTATCAAGAATAATGATTCTATCGGCATCGCAGCTGATTGGTCTGTAAAGAAGGGCAAGACAAACTGCGGCTTAGGTCTTGAACTCAGCGACAAGCGAGTAGTCGGCGCTGAAGCAGCTATCGATGCTGATGTTATGGACTACTTCGTTCGTATCCCCGAGCTCAAGGAGCAGTGGATAGGCGTTTCAATGGGCGAGACTATGGACGAGCTCATGAGCGATGAGGAGGCTAATGATATCTTCAACACCTATAAGGAGATCATGAATGATCCTGCTTCATTCCTCTCGCCTGACGAGCTTGAGACAGAGGTAAACAGATATGCAGGCGTATGGGGCAGCTTCGCAGACGACGTTAAGCTTGAAAAGAAGGAGTCTGTTGATATCTGCGATATAAAGGCTGACTATACGGTAGCTACTGTTGAGCTCAATGAAAAGGACGTTACAAAGCTTGGTGTTGAATTCCTCAAGGAGATCAAGAGCGATGATATAATCAAGGGTATCGTTGTTGACAAGGTAAAGGCTGTTGACAGCGAGGACGAGTTTAAGGATTCTATCAATGACGCTATAGATGAGCTGAAGGAACAGCTCGATGAGGACGACTTCGACGAGGATACCGTATTCACTATCGATACTTACATAGACGCTACAGGTACTATCCGCGGCTTTGGCTTTGAGGCTGAGGAAGAAAAGCTCACAATGATCCTCGGCAAGGACGGCAAGGACGTAAGAGGCGAGATGAAGTTTGTTTCTGACGGTGAAGAGGAGTTCTCAGTGAAGCTCAAAGCAGAGGAAGAGGGCAAGGATAAGTATACAGGTGATGTTACTATTGCATATCCTCACTATTCATACGACTATGACGATGACGGAAACTTCAACTCAAATACATCAATGGAAGAAGCTGTTATCAAGTTTGACAGCTTTGAGATAGTTGACAAGGAAAAGGGCTACTTCAACGGCGATTTCGTTATAAATATCCCTGATGTTGATCCTATCGACATCACATTCAGCTCTGACGGAAAGCAGCAGGAGGTCGGATATGAGCTCCGCATTGAAGGCAAAGACTACGGTAAGCTCAAGCTTGCTTACTCTGTAGACTACGGCACAAGCGTTGACGTTCCCAGCAAGGACAGCGCTTTCATGGTAGACGTTAAGGACGCTGACAACTTCAAGCTTGAGGAATATGCTTCACAGGACGAGTTCAGCAAGTTCGCAAAGGGCGTTATGACTGAAATAGGCATTGATGATAAAACAGCTGATGAGCTTGCAAAGTATGCAGCAGAGGAGCTCTATGATTCAGTAGACAGCGGTCTTGACATTGAAGACGACGATTTCGACTGGGACGATGAGGACTTCGACCTTGACTTAGATGAGGACGAGGACGATGACCGTCAGCCTACAACTTCTGCCTTCGATGATGACGAATTTGAGGACTTCGACTATGAGAAGTACATGGCAGAATTTGACTGGGACAGCCTTAAGTATGAGGACTATAAGGACTTCATGACTGAGGAGCAGTTCAAGGAAATGGTTGAAGAGGCTAAGAAGTATGCTGATGAGTATTCTTCCAAAGCAGGCAGCAAAACAGAGGCGACTACAAAGAAGGCTTCGTAAATAAAGCAAAAAAATACCTCCGTGATAAACGGAGGTATTTTTGTTATTCTGAGAGGTTTTTCAGCTTCGTGAGTATGACGTTTGCGGCGTCAAATTTACTCATAAGCTCCATTTCCTCAGTGTCGTCCTTTGTTATCATTGTTATGATATTGGTGTCAGTGCCGAAGCCTGCACCTGCACTCCTCAGTGAGTTTGCGCATATCATATCACAGTTTTTCTTAGTAAGCTTTGCACGGGAGTTCTCAATGACGTTGTCGGTCTCCATTGAGAAGCCGCAAACCACCTGTCCTTCGCGGCGGTGTTCTCCGATGTATTTAAGAATATCGGTTGTACGCTTCAGCGGTATGCTCATATCGCCGTCGGACTTCTTTATCTTGCTGTCGGCAGTAGTTGTGGGAGTATAATCCGCAACGGCGGCTGCTTTGATAACGATGTCGGTGCTGTCAAGGCGCTCCTTTACGGCATTGAACATATCCTCTGCGGATTTTACGGGGACTACATTCACGAACATAGGCGACTCAACGTCGGTATGTGCTGCAACAACTGTAACATCAGCTCCGCGGAGCATTGCTGCTCGTGCAAGGGCGAAGCCCATTTTGCCGCTGGAGTGGTTGGAGATAAAGCGGACGGGGTCTATGCTCTCACGGGTAGCACCTGCGGTGACGAGCACACGCTTGCCTGCAAGGTCTTTTTCAAATGCTGCCTCACGAATGATATATTCAAGCAAGGTTTCCTCGTCGGGGAGCTTTCCGTCGCCGATGTCGCGGTTAGCAAGCATTCCGCGGACGGGCTCTACTATCTCATAGCCGAATTTTTTCAGCTTCCCGATATTGTCCTGAACTATGGGGTTATGGAACATATTGTGGTTCATGGCAGGCGCGATTATCTTTTTGCAGGTACACGCCATTACAGTAGTTGTGAGCATATCATCTGCGATACCGTTTGCTATCTTGCCGATAACGTTTGCAGAAGCAGGAGCTATCATAACTACATCAGCCTTTTTCGCAATTGAAACGTGCTCAACACTGTACTCGAAATTGCGGTCAAAGGTGTCAATAAGGCACTTGTGCTGAGTGAGTGTCTCGAAGGTGAGCGGATGAACAAAGTTCAGCGAATTAGGCGTCATTGCAACGTGTACGTCAGCCCCCAGCTTTGTGAGCATACGGGCTAAGTTGCATATTTTATATACTGCGATAGAGCCTGTGACACCAAGTAAAACAGTTTTTCCTGTAAGCATTGTTTTCACCTCAGATATGGAGTTCGTTCGGGCACTCCTCGCCGTTTACACAGGCGAGAATATTGCTGACTGTGGTCTCTGCGATGTTGTGGAGAGCTTCCTCGGTAAGGAAAGCCTGATGTGAAGTAACGATGACATTAGGCATTGAGATAAGCCGTGCAAGGGTATCGTCGGCAATGATGTGTCCTGAGAAATCCTGAAAGAACACATCAGCTTCTTCCTCGTATACGTCAAGGCAGGCAGCTCCTATTTTACGGGCTTTTATGCCTTCAAGGAGAGCCTCGGCGTCGATGAGAGCTCCTCTGGAAGTGTTGACGATGACTACGCCTTTTTTCAGCTTGTCTATGGAATTGCTGTCTATCATGTGGTAGGTCTCCTCGGTGAGAGGACAGTGGAACGAGATTATATCGCTACGGCTGAAAAGCTCGTCAAGGTCAACGTAATCTATATCGCTGTCCTTTGCAGGAAACTTATCGTATGCGATAACGTTCATGCCGAAGCCGCGGCAGATATTTATAAAAATTCGACCTATCTTACCTGTTCCCACAACTCCCACGGTCTTTCCGTGAAGGTCAAAGCCTGTGAGACCGTTCAATGAGAAGTTATGGTCTCTTGTGCGTATAAACGCCTTATGGACGCGTCGGATAGATGTAAGCAGAAGTGCCATTGCGTGTTCTGCGACTGCGTAAGGGGAGTAAGCAGGAACACTGACTACCTTTATCTTATCCTTAGCGTACTTTATGTCAACGTTGTTGTAGCCTGCACATCGGAGTGCAAGTACCTTTACACCCAGCTCACAGAGTCTGTCGATGACTGCCGCATTGACGGTGTCGTTTACGAAAACGCAGACTGCGTCACAGCCCTTTGCAAGGTCGGCGGTGTCTTCGTTGAGCTTTGTCTCGTAAAACTTGAACCTAATATTCTTTTCCTTACCAAGCTTCTCAAATGACGGCATATCGTACTGCTTAGTGTCGAAAAATGCTGCTTTCATGGCTATCCACCCTTCATATTTTGCTTATTATGTGATATTTACGGGATTTTATACTATTTCAGCGAAAACACCTGCCAGAGAGGCAATGTAGGTTTTCTGAACTGTCTCGGCAGGTATCACCTCGCCGTTTATCTCTATGTCCTTTGTAGCACAGGCGTCAGCAACTAAAGCTACCTCATAGCCGTGGTCCATTGCTGCGCGGACCGTAGTATCGACGCACATATGAGTCATCATGCCGCAGACGATAAGCTTTTCGACGCAAAGACTGCGCAGACAGTCGTTGAGCTCTGTTCCGAGAAAGCTGTTGGGGCAGTACTTGTTGATGACGATATCGTCGGGGAGCGGCTTGATACGCTCTGATATTTCGCAGCCATATGTGCCCTCGTTGAAGAAGTCCTCGGTGTCCGGGTTGATGTGCTTGACGTAAATTATCGGACGATTGATTGAGCGGCTTTCTTCGATGAGCTCGATGATTTTTTCTTCAGCCTTCTGCGGATCGTGGAGCTGGCAGGCTCCGCCCTCGAAGTAGTCGTTCTGAACGTCGATGATAAGTAAAGCTTCTTTCATAATCATATCTCCCTAATGCTGTGGTAAATGCCGATTAAACGGTGATTACGGGTGCCTTATATGTTTTGACAAAACCCGTAAAATAACTTTAAGGATAGTATACCATATTGAAGCGGCTGTGTCAATTGCGATGATATGGTCATTATAACGAAATATCACGCCATTTGAGCACAAAAAATGTGAGAGAAATGGGCGGCAAAGCAATATGGCAAATTCATGTGATATAGCTCCTGAAAAGCCATGAGAGCGCAGCCATGTCCGGCGGTCTGTAACAAGTGGTCTAAAACAGAATAAATATACCGCTTGTAAACTTGAATTTTTAATAAAATGTGTACATAATCAGTGTACAACCACGCTGAATAGGAGAATTTGTTAAAATGCATAAAGTAGGCATAGCAATTATAGCAAATTTAACTATTGACTTTTAATACGTTTTGTAGTAAAATATGATTATAGAAGAAAGAAAGATACAAGCCCCCTAATATGGTATTTTAAATACCGAATGAAGACTTACAGTGCTATAAGCAGCGGCGAATTCGCAGCCATGATTGTAAGTGTTCAAAAGAAGTTATTGAGAGCTTCAGCCCTTTATCAGAGACACGAAACCTGCCTTTACAAGAGAAAAGCGCGGAAAATCATGCACTATGATGACAATTGCGCTATTTCTTGCAAGGGTAGGTTTCGTGCTTTTATACATCTTAAAGTGGCGGAGCCGCCGGCATTACACCGACGGCTCCGCCTTATCCTATGGAATGAACAACATCAATAGCAGCTGAAATCAGGGATCTCATCGTCTGACATATCGCAGAAGATGTCGTCATATTTTTCATATTCCAATTCAAGCTCGTTTTCATCGACCGGTCTTTCTATGCCCATAAGGTCTTTTCTTGTGCTCTCGGAAATGTCCGTGGGAGCACATTGTCCGAGAAGAATTTTTCTCACAGACTCAAAAAACAGCTTGTCGATGTCCGAGAATTCGTCCCAGGCGAGTGCTTCGTCGCAGTACCTGAGCATATTCATCGTACTCATTCTGGTGTTCAACATAGTGATCCCTCCTTGACCTTTATTAATTCCCCTTTTATATATTTATCTCGGAATATTTACCGACCCGGACGCGGCAGAGTCCTTTCTGATATGCATATATATCATTGAGGCACGTCCGAAAGATCGGATATTTATATTCCATCTTTATTATATCTATATTTTAGTCACAAAACAACCCACATTTTGCATGAAAAAGTGTAAAAAGCGCAGGTTTCAACAGTTGATGTTGATAAAATATGTAAATATAGCACATAGTAATATTATAATAATTGTGCAAAATCCCTGTCGTATTTAAGACTATTTTAAGGTAATATTTAATGAAATGTGAATAATATTAAATATATGTATTAGTGCTTTGGATAATTCGCAAAACTTGGTCAATTCAAGAAATATAGCCATATAAGCTCAATTCATTGAACAAACATTACCGTATTTGTGAGCAAATTTTGGTCATAATGAATAATGTCAGCAAGAAATGACTTGTTTTTGAAAAAGTTAAGATTTATACTTGGAGATAGACATATAAAGAGTTCGTAACTCATGGGGATTACTGAAATCATTAATTTGCTTTTCAAAAAACAAAGGAGTGATTGAAGTGAAACTATCAAAAATGAAAAGGATCATCAGCGGCACCGTTTCTGCACTGATGATCGCGACCAGCATCCCGACTGTCGCATCTGCTGCCGATCAGCAGACAAGAGGCAATATAGGCGGCTACGACTACGAGATGTGGAACCAGAACGGACAGGGACAGGCTTCGATGAATCCGGGAGCAGGTTCTTTCAGCTGCTCATGGAGCAACATTGAGAACTTCCTTGCTCGTATGGGTAAAAACTACGACAGCCAGAAGATCAACTACACAAAGCTCAACGGCATCACACTTACTTATGATGTTGAGTACACACCCAAGGGCAATTCCTATATGTGTGTATATGGCTGGACAAGAAATCCGCTGATGGAATACTACATCGTTGAAGGCTGGGGCGACTGGAGACCACCGGGAAATGACGGTGAAAACAAGGGTACAGTAACCCTTAACGGAAACACATATGATATCCGTAAGTCGATGCGTTACAACCAGCCGTCACTTGACGGTACTGCAACATTCCCACAGTACTGGAGCGTTCGTCAGACCAGCGGTTCGGCAAATAATCAGACAAACTACATGAAGGGCACTATTGACGTAAGCGGTCATTTTGACGCATGGTCAAAGGCTGGACTTGATATGTCGGGTACTCTTTATGAGGTATCTCTTAATATAGAAGGCTACCGCTCAAACGGTTCGGCTAACGTTAAGAGCGTTACCGTTACCACAGGCGGCGGTCAGTCAACAACTCCTGCTGTGACTACAGGAAATACCCAGGGCGCTCAGCAGGGCGGACAGCAGCAGGGCGGCTTTGATTTCAGCCAGTTCGGCGGTCAGGGCGGACAGCAGCAGGGCGGCTTTGACTTCAGCCAGTTCGGCGGTCAGGGCGGTCAGCAGCAGGGTGGCTTTGATTTCAGCCAGTTCGGCGGTCAGGGCGGTCAGCAGCAGGGTGGCTTTGACTTCAGCCAGTTCGGCGGTCAGGGCGGACAGCAGGGCGGTATGGATTGGAGCGGCTTTGCAGGCGGCTTCGATACCAACGGAAACGCTAATATCGGCTCAGATGCAGGAAACGGCGGTAATGCTCAGTCAGGTCTGAATGCTAAGATCAAGGGCGATATGCCTACTACGGTTCCGGGCGGA
>NZ_JAIKXF010000029.1 GCF_024684275.1 Ruminococcus sp. | reverse complement strand
GTTGTAGTAGTTGTAGTAACAACAGGACCGTCGATCTTTACGCCAGCCTTGGCAACGATAGCCTCGTCAATGCTGAAATCACTTGTTCCCTCTTCCGTCTCAACATAGAGGATATATCCCGAGCCCTCGGGAAGCTTATAGTTCGGGTTTGCAAGCTGTACATACTCACCCGAGGAAACGCCCTCTGCGATATGCGCGTAAGCTGTCTCGCCCGATGAATCCTTATATTCAAGTGACAGCATCATGTTGCCTGAGCCCTTTGCCACTACGCTGAAGCTGTACTCGTTTCCACCCTTGAATGTGAGCGAATCGAGAGTTTTGGCTGCACCATGCCATGCACTGCTTCTGTCAGCTACTGTCAGCGCCTTGTTGCCCTTATACGCTGTACCGCCTGTGTTTACGGAAGCTCCGCCGCGGCTCTCCCAGCTGCCGTTATCATTCTCAAATGTATCGTGATAGTAATAGCCGTTGGAATCAGGCTCGATAGGTTCAGGAGGAGTAGGATCTCCGCCGCCCTGGAAGCCCTTGCCGTCGCTTACAAGGCTTACCACGAATGTGGAAACGCTGTTTGCAGGGAGCTGTGCGCTGAATGATGAACCGCTGAAATCAGGACTTGATGTCTTTGTGATATTCTCGTTTGCAGAAGTTCTGTATCGCGTTACGTCTGTAATGGTTCTTCCGCTGAAATTGAACTGCTGTACAGGTGCATTGCTGCCCTTATTGATAGCAACTACTGTTGCCTGTGTATCGCTGTGCTTGTATGCTGATACGAGGATATTGCTGTCAGGCTGCTCTGTAGCGTCGATACGAACATCTCCGGGACGTACCCACTTGGAGAACTGAGCCATTGCATAACCACGCTTTGAGATCTTTCCCGAATCCCACATCGGGCTGTACTGACGACGGATATACCACCATACATAAGCGTTCATGTTTCCGACAACCAGAGCATTGTGGATATTCTCAGCTACCTTTACGCCCTCCGGCCAACGGTCTGCTGAGTTTGCCTCACTGTTTGGAACGTATACCTCAGTCATCCATATTTCCTTGCCGCACTGTTCAAGCGCTGGGAAGTCCATCTGGCTGCGCTGTGTTCCGTAGAAGTGAGTACCGAACATATCACAGTTTGCCATTGCCTTTGAGTTATTGAGGATAGCATTGTAATAGCTCTTTCCGTACTGGAAGGTCTCAGGAGACATCATCTTTGTGGTAGTACCTGCTGTAACTGCCTTTCCGTAGTTAGCGAGGAAGTTTGCACAGCGGTCAGGAGACCAGTATGTCCACTCTCCCGAATAGTCAGGCTCATTCTGTACTGATATTGAATTGAGCTGAACGCCCTGACTGTTGCAGTACTTGATAAAGTCATTGAGGTGCTGAGCGTACTGAGCCTCAGCGCCGTTTTTAAGAACGTACTGACCGCCTGTAGGACCGCCCGAACCGTTCTGTCTCATTGAAGCAGGCGGATTCCACGGTGTTGCAAACACAGTTGCTCCAAGCTTCTGTGCTCTCTGAGCTGTCGGGATAGCGTTCTTCCATGCGTTCTTGTCATCGCTTACGAAGATACGCAGGATCGTCAGACCAAGCTCATTGTCGCCATTTCCGAATGCTGTCTGCACCTGTGCGGCTGTCATATCTCCCGGAGCTCCGTTCTGAGCGTTGTAGCTCTGCCATTCCGGGTGATTCATTCCGCCGAAGCCGCGGATCGTCTGATACTCTTTGTTTGTGTTGATGCTGCATGCACTGGCAGCGTCTGCCACCATTGGTACAGGTGCCGGGATCGATGATACTGTGCCTGCCAGCATCGCTCCCGCCATGACTGCTGATAATGCAGTCTTGAGTTTACGAGTGATATTCATTTTAATAACCCCCTGCAATCAAATTTTTTACAGTTGTACGAGTATAATAGTTTTATACTTTGTATATTTTACCATGAAATTTATCTTCCGTAAACTCAAAAAATATCACTAAGGTGGACAAAATGATGATATTGTGCTCATATCACACGCAAAAAAGTTGCATCTTTTGCACGATAGGAAATATTCTGTCGGATCTACAGAAGAATTTCACGGCAAATTTACGCTATATTCAGTCATTAGGAAATTGTCAGTTCCAATTGTCAGTTCCTTTATTTTACCGAGAAGGAACTCCTGTATGTACAGTGCGTCCTGAGTAGTAAGACCGCTGCCATACTGATAAACATCAGCATTAGCCCAGCCCAGCTCCGTCAGAGCGTTCTTGTCAGAACCTCCGAAGGCGTACTTGTTCGGATTAGCCATAGCCTGCATTATGAGGACCACGTCGCTCATGTCGATACTGCCGTCGCAGTTGGCATCACCGCTTTTCTCAGGCTTGCGGTAGCTGAAAGTAGTTGTTGAAACAGCCGTTGTCGTAGTTGTAGCTGTCGTTGTCATAGTTGTACCTGTCGTTGTCGTTGTAGTGATTATCGGTTTTCTATCAAATGTGTCATTGAAGAAAGCCATATTCCACGCAAATCCTGCCTGCCAGTCAAGAGCATGAGCATTTACCGACCATGCCTCAATGGAATCCGCATAGCATTTCTGAGGAGGTGTCTTGTCAGGATCAAGTCCCAGAGAGCGGACATAGTAGTCAGGCACCCATGTGTACGGACCGCCTGCCATGATCCCGTCTGGAGCCTTCGGCATGGTCTTGTCGATCTCATTGCACCAGTATTCGTCCACAGGATTGTTTACGTGATATGAGCCGTAGCCCGTTATATACGAGAAGCCCAGGGCATTTCTGCCGAAGATATAGTCCATAGCCTGCAAAGCGCCGTCAAGGTACTTCTTGTCCCCTGTTGCGTCGTAGGCATAAGCCATTATCATAGCATTGGTATTCACCGTGTTGTTTGAGCCGATATCATAGCCTTTTGTGTAAATATCACTTGGATATGTGTACGGATCAAGCCACTGAACAGACTTGTATGGCACACCCATAGCACCGTTCTTGGTGTCATTTTCAAAATCAAGATACTTATCCGCAGTAAGCTTCAGACTGGCTTCTATTTCCTTCCTGTCAGCTTCCGAAGTCTTGCCGCTGAGATAAAGCGAAAGCGTTCCGCAGCCGATCTTATTGTTTCTGTCAAATGAAGAGAACAAGCCATATGACTCTTCCTTAGGAAGATAATTCGGAACTCCGAAAGCCCAGCACTGATTATCATTGCTGCCGCCTATTACGCCCGTATACTTCTTCAGGTAGTTATAGTAAGCTTCATCGCCTGTAGTTGCAAAAAGCTCACAGGCTGCCCAGTAAGCATCGTCATCAATGTCACCGTTGTGAGAATCTGCATCATGGTATGACACATATGAACCATACCGCGTATCATAGCTGGTTTCGTCTTTTTTCTCCGTATGCTCAGCCCTGTAATAGGAAATAGCCTCCCATGACCTTTTTGCATGGTCAAGGCATTCCTTAGCGAAATCATCGTCTATGCCCTCCCACAGACGTGCAGCCTGAGCTGCACAGGCTATCATACTGTATGTAGCTCTGTATGAAGGGGGATTTATGACACGCGGCGGCTTCTCATATGAGATATAATCATAATTAATATACGGATTATAGCAGATCTCTCTTACCTGATCGTAAACAAAGCCTGCATATTCCTCGCCGAACAATTCGTCCTTGTCAGGATCGACGATCATTCTGAACATGAATTCCAGCTCATATCTCGCCTCATCGAGAATATCTGGAGTATTTGTGCAGATTATCTCCTTTCCGCCCGACAGCTTATAATCGGGTGGTATCTTCATGGTATTACCGTCTGCCCATTTGCTGTCAGAACCGCGTTTTTTCGACATTTCATACATATTCTGGAGCATCCAGAGCGCAGTTCCGCCGCTTGTAATGCTCTTGCTGTAATTATCGGCGTCATACCAGCCGCCTGAAACGTCAAGAGGAACCTTTTTATTAACATCATTCAAGTAAGCAGACCTTATGATATAATCGTTATACCACCTCGGCTGAACGTAAGCTATATCGGAATTATCATGTCCCTTATGCATGAGTGCGTTCTTATCACCCGATGTTATACTCTCAGGCACTATATCAACGCCAGAGCGCTTCTGATAGTAATAATTCAGTGCATTTGTAAGCACACCGTCGTAAATATCATCGCCAATTCTGAACTCATGGCTGACATTTCTCCTGCCCACGTCCTTATCTTCAACGATAACAGCATATGTACCCGGAGTTTTCACTTCTGAAAAGTCGATTATCTGGCAGTACTCACCTGCTGCTTCATCAAATCCTACAGGCACGGTAGTACCCTTGAACACAGGCTCGCCGTCCTTATCGACCACCTTGAACTCCATAGCAGCTTTTTCCTCAGATGTCGCATAGGTAGCCTTCTTTTCGGCATTCGGGAAATATCCCAGCTGATTTACGCGCACATTGTTTTTCGCCTTGATAATGCCCAGTTCATTGCTTTCAGGCCAGCCGCAGCCGCCCACCTGAGCCTCATCGCCGCAGGTCAGACAGTCTATGGACATATCATCGAACCATATCTCATCGCCCTCCATAGCATTTCCTACATACTTTGTTCCCTTTGCATACTGGAAAGTCCACTGACAGCCCTCAAGATCCTTAGTAGGCTTGAATATGCCCTCAAAGGTCTGCCATTCTGTGGTGAGCTTGACAGGAGCCGCAGGCCATTGACCGTCCATAGCAGGTCCCATGTGCATTCCGGCTTTTTCGTCCTCCATGCTGCGTCCGTCCAGCTCAAAATACTCCTCATCTGCGGACATATTCCCGATATATGAGCACAGCTCCATACCTTGTCTTTTGGCTTTGACCTTAAAGCTGACCTTGTACTCATGACCTGCCTTGAAATTAAGGTATCTGTGTCTGAATGCAAGGTCCCATTTTTCCCTGTCACCGCCCTCAGGCACAAGTATAGAAATATGCGCCGTTCCGTCCTTTATATCAAAGGTCTGTTTTGCAGGACTCTGCTCTACCACCTGCCACGGCAGAAGCTTTTCTTCAAAGCTTGTCTCGCCGAGGACCTGAACGGCAGAAGCCTGCATAGGAGCAAGCACTGCGATGGCTGATGCTGCGGTCATTGTCATAGACATAATGCCTGCGATAAGTTTTTTTGTTTTTTTGTTCATTGGATAGCCCTCCCTTTATCTAAGCCAATATTCTACACTTATTATACATGATTTTCCAACGGCAGTCAAGGGTTTTAGGCTATATTCACAAATAAATACACCTGTGTTCACATTTCTGCAATTGACACTGACCTCATTATCAAGTATAATATTTGTATAGCAAAAAACAGTTGTATAGAAAAAACAGGAGGAAAAACTATGACAATGTGGCTTATCATCTTAGCTGCGGTTCTCGCTGCATTTGCGGCAGGAACAGCCTATCTGACGATCGCAGTGGGACGATTCGGCTTGATAAAAAAGCTTTCAGGCGGCAGAAAATGGCTGAAGGGACTTATCTCCCTCGGCATAATAGCAATAGTATTTGCAGCACTGGTGCTCCTCACCTCAGTCACAAACGCCATAATCATAGTGCTGAGTACGCTCATGTTCTTCCTGATATACGGACTTATCTTCCGTATCATCAAGGCAGTACGCAAAAAGGAATTCACCTGCAACTGGGCAGGCTGGCTATCTCTTGTATCCTCTGCGGTTTATCTTGCCATAGGATATTACCTCTGCTTTCATGTCTGGCAGACTGATTACACCCTTTCCACCGACAAAAATATCCCTCATTTACGCATAGCTCTTATAGCAGACTCTCACATGGGCACTACCTTTGACGGCGAGGGCTTCGCCAAGCAGTTAGACCGCATTATGGAACAAAAACCCGATATGCTGCTCATTGCAGGAGACTTTGTGGACGACAGCACGAACCGCGAGGATATGCTCACCGCCTGCAGTGCTCTCGGAAAGCTAAAGCTTGACCGCGGCGCCTTTTACTGCTACGGCAACCACGACAAGAGCTACTACGGCAGCGAGCACCGCGGCTTCTCGGCGGAAGACCTTGCCGCAGAGCTTGAAAAAAACGGAGTCCGTGTGCTTGAGGATTCGGTTTACTCCGACGGAAATATCACCCTTATCGGCAGACGCGACAACGGTGAAGGAAAACGCAAGGAAATATCCGAGCTCATGAAAGCCGTCCCTGCGGAAAGCTACACCATAGTCCTTGACCATCAGCCCACCGACTATGATAACGAAGCCGCAGCAAATGCCGACCTTGTAGTCTCGGGACACACCCACGGCGGACAGCTGTTTCCCGTCACCTATGTGGGAGAGTGGTTCAGCATCAACGACGCAACATATGGTCATGAACGGCGAAAAAACACCGATTTTATTGTAACCTCAGGCATTTCCGACTGGGAAATTCTATTTAAAACGGGCACAAAATCCGAATACGTAATAATAGATATTGAGCGATTTTAATGACCTTTTTTGCAAACAAAAGGCCATTTTTATACCTCGGGTGGATTTTTTATCAGTGCAAAAATTAATCTACTGTTCATAATTAGTAAACTCCGCAAGATTTGAGTTGACAAGTGCTGTAAAATATGGTACAAATTATACATATAGATATATTTGCAAGGAGGAATGTAAATGAAAAAATCCATACCCACACTTATGGCAGCCATGCTCGCCCTCTCATCTGCGAGTGCCCTGCCCCTCTCAGCCGCAGAATCCGACTACATGCTCCACAGCACCTTTGAAGAAGGCACCGACAAATGGAGCGGCAGAGGCTCTGCATCAGTAAAGACCGTCTCTGGCGTTTCACGCTCAGGTGAATACTCTCTCTTCACCAGCGGACGCGAAAGCTCATGGAACGGTGCTACAGTCGCTCTCGGCTCCGACTTCAAGGCAGGTCAGGACTATGCATTCAGCGCCTATGTCATGACCGAAGCAGAGGATTCAGTGACATTCTATCTGACGTTACAGTGCAATGACGGGGGAACTGCCAGCTATCCAAAAATCACCGAAGTCACCGCCAAAAAAGGAGAATGGGCTCACCTTGAAGCAAGCAGCTTCACAATTCCATCAGGTGCTACCGACATACAGCTTTACATCGAGACCGAGGAAAGCAAATGCAGCTTCTATGTTGACGAGGTCGCAGCAGCTCCAAGCGGCACCACATTTGACGAGCCCTCTGCTCCCGTAAAGATGAACAAGGGCGACATCAACTACGACGGACGCATCGACTCCTTTGATGTTATCCTTGCCCGCAAGGGACTCATCAACGGAATCACCGATAAAAAAGCTCTCAAGGCTGCCGACGCCGACAGCAACGGCGTTTACGAGCTTGCAGATGCAGTCCTCATTATGAGGTTCGTATGCGGCAAGATAACCGAATTTCCTGTTGTTGAGCCTGTTGTTGTACCCGGACAGCAGAAATACACCACCGAGGAGCTCACCGAAAAGATACAGGGCGAGCTTGTAAACAATGAGCCTTCAAGCTCACATCAGGAGAAGCAGGGCGTCAAGTACGGTACTATCAAGAAGGAGAACTACTTCTCCAAGAAGGCAAACAAGCAGAAGCCATACAATATCCTGCTTCCTGCCGACTATGACGAGAGCAAGAAATATCCGGTTCTCTACGTTCTCCACGGCTTCTTCGAGAACGAGGACCGTATGATAACCAAGGGCAACGGCACAATGTACACCCGTCAGATAGTGGGCAATGCTATCGCTGAGGGCGCAGCCAAGGACATGATTGTAGTATGCCCGTTCATATTCACAAGTCCCACAATGAACGACGCTACAGGCTTCGGTGACGCAGGCTCTGTACAGGGCTACAATAACTTTGTCGATGACATCGTTGACAGCCTCATGCCTCATATCGAGGAGAAGTACAGCGTTGCAACAGGCAGAGAGAACACAGCCGTAACAGGCTTCTCAATGGGCGGTATGGAATCCCTCATGATAGGCATGAAGCACGGCGACAAGTTCGGCTATGTAGGCGCTATCTGCCCTGCACCGGGCGGTTCGGGCGCATTCAAGTGGAACTCACCCGACGAACAGCCATATCTCCTGATGATAACAGGCGGTACTCAGGACGACGTTGTAGGACTTAATACTCCCGAGGGCTACCACAATAACTTCAACAAGAACAGCGTACCTCACGTATGGCACGTTGTTCAGGGCGGTCACCACGGCGACGACTCTATCCACTCTCACCTCTACAGCTTCGTAAGAGGCGTATTCCAGGCAACTGACGGCGGAACAGCTTCAACCAATCCGACTAATCAGACAACCACAACACGTTCTAATCCAACTTCAATCGCAACTACCACAACAAAAACTTCTGCCCCCACAGGTCAGCAGAAGTACACAATGGAGGAGCTCACAAAGATAGTTCAGAACGCACTTGTAAACAACGAACCAAGCGATTCGCACAACAAGAAGCAGGGCGTTCAGTACGGAACTATCAAGAAAGAGACCTACTTCTCCAAAAAGGCTAACAAGAACAAGCCCTACAATATCCTGCTCCCTGCAAACTATGACGAGAGCAAGAAGTACCCTGTCCTCTATCTGCTCCACGGCTTCTTCGAGAACGAGAACCGCATGATAACACAGGGCAACGGACAGATGTACACACAGCAGATAATCGGCAATGCTATCGCCGAGGGTGCAGCTAAGGATATGATAGTAGTAGTTCCATTCGTATTCACCAGTGCAACCATGAATGACGCCACAGGCTTTGCAGACCAGGGCTCAAATCAGGGCTATGACAACTTCGTTGACGACATCGTTGACAGCCTTATGCCACATATCGAAAGCAAGTACAGCGTAGCCACAGGCAGAGAGAATACTGCTGTAACAGGATTCTCAATGGGCGGACGCGAATCTCTCCAGATAGGCATGAAATACGGCAGCAAGTTCGGCTATGTGGGAGCTATCTGCCCGGCACCGGGCGCATCAGGCTCATGGAAGTGGAACAGCGCCTCTGAGACACCTTATCTCGTAATGATAACAGGCGGTACTCAGGACGACGTTGTAGGACTTAATACTCCCGAGGGCTACCATAACAACTTTAACAAAAACAGCGTACCTCACGTATGGCACGTTGTCCAGAACGGTCACCACGGCGACGACTCTATCCACTCTCACCTCTACTGCTTTGTAAGAGGCATATTCCAGGCAACTGAGTGAACTCTTCGTTCCCCTTTATAATCGCCGATGATCAAACGGCATCGGCAGCATCGCGTTCCGCATTATGTGGAACGCGATTTTTGTTCGTCATAATGCACATTTAATATATAATTCATTGACAAAATAGAGCAATAATGTTATAATAAATATAGTTAATCTTCCTATTCAAACCCAAAGGGGGGATATGTATAATGGATAAACAGGGAATCTTTGACAACATAGCCGAAAGTCTGGCTCGAAGCTACGATATCATCTACTATATCAACGCTGAGAACGGCAGTTACACTCGCTTCACCAGCGCAAAAATATACGGTGACGACCACATAAAAGAGGACGGAAAGAACTTTTTCAGCGATGCCCAGAGAAACGCCGAAAAGATAATCGCTCCAAAGGACATTGAAAGAGTAAAATTCAAGCTGAAAAAGGAAAGCATTATTTCTGCCCTTGAAATAAAAAAGCTCTACTCATTTGATTATACCCTGCTCATTGACGGTGAACCGCGTTTTGCACGAGCAACCGTGTCATGGGCACGAGACAGACTGCACCTTATAGTCGGCGTAGAGGATACCGTTGAGGAAATACGCCGCGAAACTGCACTTACCAACGTGCTCAGTCTTGCAAACGAGGTCACAAGGCGCGACGAGCTGACAGGCATCAAGAACAAGACAGCCTTTGACGAGCTTGCCAAGGCCATACAGGAAAACATCAACAACGGTCTTGTGTATCTTCCCTTTGCCCTTATAATCTGCGACGTCGGCGGTATAACACAGCTTAACGAGAGCTTTTCGTCTGCGGCAGGCGACGGTCATATCATCGCCTCCTGCAAGCTCATCTGCAATATCTTCACCCACAGCCCTGTTTTCAGGATCGATGGCGACAAATTCGCTGTTTTACTCAGAGGAATAGACTACGAGAACAGAAACGCCCTCTTTGAGGATCTGCATGAGCAGGTGGTTGACAATATCAAATGCAAGGACGGTCCTGTTCTCGCAGCAGGCATGGCGGTTTTCAACAGCGATGAGGACAATAGCTTCACATCTGTTTTTGAACGTGCCGAGAATCTGATGTACAAGGACAAAAAAGCAATAAAGAGCGGTGAAGCAGGCAAGTCTTCAATCGAATACATTAACGGTGACATATCTATTCCCCTTGACCGCAAGGAAAAGCTCGAAAGGCTGTTCAATGCTATTTCAATATTCGCAGAGGGCACCTTTGTATATCTCTGCGATATGCGCTATGATTATTCACGCTGGTCAAAGAAGGCAGTTGACCTCTTTGGTCTGCCAAGCGAATACATGGTCAATGCGGCAAAGATATGGGACAGCCATATCCACCCCGAGGACGTCGATACATACCGCGAGGGTATCGAGGCTATCTTTTCGGGCAAAACAAATTCCCACGATATGCAGTACAGAGCCCGCAAGATAAACGGCGAATACGACGTATGCACCTGCCGCGGCACAGTTCTTTACAGTCCCAAGGGTATACCAGAATATTTCTGCGGAACTATCCGCAACCACAGCATACAGGGACACATCGACACCCTTACAGGACTCCAGAACCAGTACGGCTTCTTTGAGGATATCGAAGCAAAGATACTGAAAAACGAGCCCTTCAAGGTAGTAATGGTTGGTCTTGCAAAATTCTCAGAGATAAACGACGTATACGGCTATCATTTCGGCAACCTTGTATTGCAGAAATACGGCAGATATCTCTATGAGAACGTAGGCAACTACGGCACAGTATACCGCCTTGACGGCACAAAATTCGCTATCCTTACATCTCTGCGCAGCTTAGATGAGATAAAGTTCAAGTACAATGAAATGCGGCACTATTTCCGCAACGATTTTTTCATTGACGACGAGCTTATCATACTTGACACCAATGCAGGACTTCTCAACGTTGATAACTTCAATATCGATCCTCAGACCGTCTATGCCTGTCTGAATTATGCCTACGGTGAGTCAAAGCTCCGCAGGCAGGGCGACATGGTGGAATTCGGCAGCAGAGCAAACGAGGACAAGAAGCACCGCACAGAAGTTCTCCACGTTATCCGCTCCTCGATCATGCAGGATTTTCATGGCTTCTTCCTGCTGTATCAGCCTGTAGTTGACGCGCTCACCGAAAAGGTCACAGGCGCCGAAGCTCTTCTCAGGTGGAAAAACGAGGAATACGGCATGGTACCGCCTGACAGCTTCATACCCGTCCTTGAAAAGGATCCTATCTTCTTCGAGCTGGGACAGTGGATACTCAGAACTGCTCTCATAGGCGCAAAGAGGCTGAGGGAAAAATACCCCAGCTTCATCATAAACGTCAACCTTTCCTACAATCAGCTTGAAAAGCCCAACTTCGTTGACATGGTGCTTTCAGCTCTTGCCGATACCAATTATCCGCCCGAGGCTCTCTGCCTTGAGATAACCGAGCGGTGCAGGCTTCTCGACATGGACCTGCTTAAAAACGTCATAGTAAATCTCCGCGGCAGAGGCATAAAAATGGCTCTTGACGACTTCGGAACAGGCTTCTCATCTGTCGGCTTGGTAAAGAGCCTGCCATTCGACATAATAAAGCTTGACCGCAGTCTCGTTATGAATATAGAGGAAAGTCCAAAGGAGCGTCAGCTGGTATCGGCTCTTTCCAATATGATGCGCAGCTTCAGTACCACCGTATGTGTAGAGGGTATAGAGACCGCAGAAATGAGGAATATACTGCTCAATTATCAGGTAGACTGCTTACAGGGTTATTATTATTCAAAGCCTATACCAATAGATGATTTCTTAGACAAATTTGATGCTTAATCGGTCAGCTGATGACCAAAAGCTTCATTATCTGCATAAAAAAGTGCCGCAGGGATTATCCCTGCGGCTGTTTTTATTATTTACAGAAGTCTGTGTTTACGCTTTCTGATAAGGAACGCAGCTGCACCTCCGAGAAGCACGATACCGCCGCAAACAAACTTGAACCATGTCTTATGAGCAAGGATTCGCACAGCGTTTGTGGTAACAAGAATATTCTTGTAGGAATATTCTATCTCATTGCCTGCCATATCTGTGAGAACGACCTTTACATTCTGGGCGTGTTTAGCATTTCTGACGGTAAATTCAAGATACTCATCGTCGATATATCTCGACCTTATCTCCTTATCGTCAACAAACACCTTTGCACCCTTTAGCATGATATTGTCTGATACTGACATCTTGGCATCAAGTCTTTCACCCCTGTATGCACTGTTTTCAGAGAGATTCAGCGGTATGCACAGAGGCTGCGTAGTATCCACGCAGAATTCAAGATAGGAATTCTTCTTTTCAGAAGTGCTGACGTTGATATTTCCTGCCTCATCAACAGAGTGAATGGAAACGGTATATCTTCCGTCATTCTCAAAATTCTTTGCATAGATTATGTACTTGTACTCAGACCACTCATCATCACCGCCTGTGTACTCAACCTTATAGTCAACATTGTCCTTCAGAACAGCCATTTCCGAGTCCTTAGTGATATAGACGCTGTATGGCTCTGAGTGCTTATTAGCGTTGACCTCAGAGATAACGATGTCCTGAGCCTTTGAGATATACTTTCCGACGATGCTTCCTGTTCCCTCGTCCAGCATAAATGTTGAGCCGTATCTGTTTACCGAGAAGCGGAAGTCCTTCTCCACCTTATTTGAAGCATTGTCCTTCGCACTTGCCTTAATGGTGTAGATGTCATCAAAGTCCGCCTTATCGGGGATATTATTGAATACATACTCATAGCCGTCAGCACTTTCGCGGAGCTCTCCCTCAAAATCAAGAGAGCGTCCTCTGTTAGCGCCTTCGAGCTTTATCTTTATGCTGTCCTTGTCAAGATTCACATCGTTGAACTGGATATGCGGTCTTATTTCCTTTTTGTTATTAGCCGCATTCACATCGCTTACAGAGATCTTCGGCGACTGACTGTCGATACAGAACTTGGCATTATAGGCTTCAAGAGTATTTCCAGCCTTGTCCTTACCCGTGATATTTACGGTATACTCGCCGTCCTTTTCAAACTTTACAGTGGATACATAATCGTTTCCCGACTTTACCCACTCTGAAGCCTTCGGGAATTCCTCAGCGCTGTTGTTGTAAGTACCCGTCATGACAACTCGTGAGGGCTCGAAATTCTGGTCTGATATTCTGAATGTAGCCATAGTAGGCTCGTTATAGAAGTGCTCATTGGCTATCTTCTTATCAAAGCCTATATTCATAGCAGGAGCAGTCCTGTCGATGACGAATTCGCCCGAATCATAGGACTTAGCCTCTCTGCCTGCCATATCCTTGAAGCTTGCGGTAAGTCTGTAGGTGCCATCGTCATCGAATGGTATATTCGCCTGATATACAGCGCTGTCAGTACCCTCTGTACCGTTTATCAGCCTCCATTCAAGCTCTCTTCTGCTGTTGTTTACTCTTATATCAGCGAGCGCCTTGTCGAAGTTTCTCTCATTTATGGTAATGACAGCTCTTCTTGTGCTCTTGTATATCTGCTTGAACTCATTGTCTGCCGAGCCGCTTGCGTCGGTAAAGGCAACATTCATAACAGGATCGGTCTTGTCTATGCTGTAGCTCCTTGATACAGCCTTATCCTCCGCAGGATTGCCTGCTTTATCATTGAAGGTCACATAAACGCTGTCGCCGTTGGAGTTTCCTGTAAGCTTGACTTTTGTAGCGATCTCCCTGACGGTATTCAGGTCTCTGCTGCTGTCGTCAGCCTCCCAGCTTTCGATGCCGCTGCCTGATATTTCTCCCATATCGTTTACGGTGAGACGCCTGTCAAATTCGCCTGATGCGGATATGCGTATATCCCTGATACCCGAGAAATTCTCCCTAACGCGGATATCTGCGTCTATATCGTCGGAATAGAGCGGCAAGCCCTTTCCGTCCTTGAAGCTTGTGGGCGGAAGCTCCAGTGTTACACTTGCATTAGCCCTGTGATCCTCGTCCTTTTCAACCATGAACAGTGCAGTTTCGAATACCTCCGATTCTCTGCCCATGCGGCTGAGAGCGCTCAGACGCATATAGCCCCTGAACATCTGAGGAACAACTACCTCCCACTGATCGGTATCGCCTGTTCTGCGTATCTCGGGCACAACGGCACTCGGTGTACCATCGCTGTTTACAAGAACAGCCTTGATACTGCCGATACCTGCGCCGGGACCGTTTTCGTTTACGGAAACGCGGACAACCGCCTGCTCCCTTGCAAAATATACATAGCCGTATCGCTGGTCACGTCTGAGAGAAGTATCCTCTGCGTCAGCGGCATTTACACTTGGCACAGAAAGGTCTATCCAGACCTCAGTCTCGCTTATGGAGCTTTCATTTCCCGCAAGGTCCTCAGCTCTGAGCTCGACTCTTACAGCACCATTATCCCTGCTGAATTCGCCCAGCTCGGCAGCAACGGAATTATCCGTGCTGTTCACAAGCCTTGCCCTGAATCTGTCCTGATCCTGTACAGGCTCCAGTACGATCCCGTACTTTCCGCTGCTGAGAGCTCCGCGGTCGATACCGCTGTTCATATCGGCATTTACTGTACACTCGCTGCCGTTTATCCTGAACTTCAGTTCCTTGATACCCGAGCATATTTCTGTATTCGGGTCTTCAGCGGCAACAGCTATCCTCACATCGGAATAAGCCTTGTACCATTCCCTGCCGTCGCCCTCGAATACATAGCGTTTTTCGCTGTCCGAAGCATTCTTTACCGAGCAGGTGGGAGCAGTATCGTCAATTATGATATTAAAGCCGCCGTACTTGCTGTCGCTGCTCTTTATGGTAACAGGGTTGCCTACACTGTCTATAGCGTAGATAGTTATACAGGTCTTGATATTGACGTTTTTAATGGCGCTCTCAACGATACGGAAGATATATTTTCCGTCTTTCAGCGTCATATTTTCGCCTTCACCGGTCTCATCACCCAAGTATATCTTCACATCGCTGATGCCCGAGCCGTCAACAGATGACTGTACATCGCTGAGGACCGCGCTTATAGTGCTGCCTGCCTTCAGGACGTGAGCCTCCTTGCCGTCTTCGTCGGTTATCACCTCATCGTCTGTGATAGTTATCTTGTTATCCGCAACAGCCGGCGGAGCGCCGTCTATCTTTACTCTTACGTGCTTTCTGTCAGAGCTGTCATAGCTTGAATTATTGCTGTCGTCAAGAGCAAATACCCTGAGCCATTCGTCTATCATCTCGCTTGCGTGAGCAGCCTCTGCCTTTACGGAAACAACAAATTCTCCGCTTTCCTTGTCATAGGTAAGCACAGGGACGCACTTTGAAGTCCTTATGGGAGCTTCCTGAGCAGACTTATATTCAGCCACGGCACCTGTATACTTGTCACGCAGCCTTTTCAGCTCATCTATCCTGTTGGTGTCGGGCTCTTCCTTTTCCTCCTCAGCGTTTATCTCAGCATTGTAATATTTGCTGATATCTTCAATAAGAGACGCAGAGTGCTCCCTGAGGAGCTGACGGTAATAGCTGTCACAGTTGAGCTGGTCACTGTATCTGCTGTCGAAATCGGCAAGTCTCAGCTTTGAAAGCACAGACACAGCCGAATCAAACTTCTCTCTCATGCCGGGAGTTTCCACATAGCCCTTTATCTTGGCTGTATCTCCCCAGCCGCTTGCAGGTCTGTCGAATCTGTAGTCTCCCACAACAACAGAGCATATCTCGCTGCTGTTTTCGGTCTCTTTATTTATGTAATTATTGTAGATGTCTAATATCTCGCCCTCTTCAAAGGTAAGGTCATCCTTTTCCTCGACGGGGCATTTTTCATTATCGGTTATCCTCATGGCAAAGGACATACCTTCCCTGCCAGCCCACCGGTCGGAATTCTCTCCTCTTGTAAAATCCACTTTGGGAGCTGTCTTGTCGCTGTAGAAGCAGATCACCCCGTCCAGACCGTCTCTTAAAACGTTGTCGCCTGTCTGGCTGATGATATTCTTTACGATATACAGGGCAGACTTAGGGCTGTTCGCAAGATTTTCCGAAAACTCCCTTGACGAGCCGCCGATAACGAACTTTTTGTGCTCAACAGTATCCGTATTTCTTCTGTATACGTCATAAAGCACCGTACTTCCGTCAAACAGCGAGGTAAAGTCCATAAGCTTTACCAGAGCGTCAGAAGAGCTTATGGTATAGCACCTGTCATTCCTCTCGAAAAGGTCTGCTTCGGGCTGGAAAATATACATATTCTCGCTGTCTGCAAGCTTCCTGTAGACAAGCTGTATCTCTCCGCAGTCAAACTTGTAGTCCAGCTTCTTTTCTCTGATGTCATTGGTCAGGTCGTCATATACACCGGTAAGCGACTTCTCGGGCTCGCCTCCGTAGGTATAGCTGCTGAGGCAGCAGCCGTCGCCTGCAAGGTAGGGTATTTTCAGTTCAAAATCATGGCTGTCCGCTTTCTGAACAACAGGTATCTCGTATCTCCTCGAATACTGTTCATCGCCCTCACCGAATACTGCTACAGCAGAAACAGTGCGGTCAACGCCCTGTATAGATATGCTGCAGTCATGCCTGTATCTGAACTTATCGCTCAGCGTCAGTGTTGAGCAGTTGAACCATTCATCAAAAAGCTCTATGACCTCTCCGCCGTATTCACAGTTCACAAAGAGCGCCTGCTTATTCGGGCAATAGACAGATAGCCTGTTTATGTCCTTCCATTTGAACCTGCTGAGAGATGTAGGCTCGCCGTCAAACCTGACTTCAAAGACATTTCTGTCAATGCTGAGGTCAAAGGTCTTTGGCGATACGGTATAATGAGTCTCGTCTATGACAAGCTCATAGCCGTCATTGTAATAATTTTCTGTCCTTATATCAATAGGAGCCTCTGCGTCTATTTCTATAGACTGTCCTCCCGTACCGAGCTTATAGTATTCCGTAGGAGCTATCTCAAGTACAGTACCGCTTCTGACAAAGCCGTCCCTGAGCTCATAATGGGTGTCGCCTTCTCTGCCTGTCATGGTTATCTTGTCATCGTTATAATAACCATTCACCTTGTAATAGGTATTGAAAACAAAGGTATCATCAGCATCAGAGTCAAGCACAAGCTTGGTATCATCAGAAATGAATATATCGTTCCTGTTTATATGATGATAGCCGCTGATAGTTACGCTTCCCATGCCCGATTCAGGATTAAAGCTTGGATTTGTGCCCAATGTGCCGAATACCTGCATGAGAAGACTTTTGAACCTATCATCATCAAAGTCTGTGCCGTTTATGAATATGTTATATGTTACGGTCTCATATCCATTGTCGCCGTGATCAGGCGGAGTCGGAGCATTATCGCCCGGTATGCCTACATTTGCAGGCTTGGTGCCTGCCGCAGTCATGGCTGCTTCAGCGCCTGACGCAGACAAACTGCCTGCTGAATTTGCAGCAAAAGCAAGTGCCGCCACAAAAGCAAGCTTTCTTTTAAGATCAAATCTGCTGTTATTCACTTTGACCTTCCTCCTTTTCTGACTATAAAACAGGCTGCTCCCAGTGCGATGACTGCTGCGGCGATAGCAGGGATCAGCAGATGATTATTCTTGTGTTTTGATGTATCGGTCTCAGCTGAAGGCTCAGCGGTCACAGCCGAAACAGCAGTGGTCTCTGTCGAAGCTGTCACTCCTGAGGTTACCTTTGCGGAAGCTGTAGAAGCCGATGATGATGTGACCGTTGTCCTTGCTGTAGTAACAGCGGTTGTGGTCACTGTCAAAGCTGTAGTGGTTTCAATTTTACTTTCGTTTTCATCAGATGAGCTTTCTTTCTCCTGCGGTGCATTTCTGTCCGCTTCATCATCATGCCGCGGCGGAGCCTGCTCCTGCTGAGGCACTGTATCCCCGTCCTTTACGGTTATTGTGCCGCCTCTCAGCTCAGAGAAGCATTCAGCGCCGAAATATGCGTCAAAGTTGTTGTATGTCAGTATCATAGGTCCGTCGGTATATGGATAGAGTGAAATATCGTATCTTCCCACAGGAGTATCCTCGGCAAGCATCACTCTCACACAGCCTATCTCTCCGTCACCTGTAAAGCGCGACTTTGTCTTGGTAACAAAGCCCACCTTGCGCGTATTCTCCATATCCTCCTTATCCGTGATATGAACGCCCGACATCTCCTCGGCTCTTGTGACTGCCTCATAATCCTCGGCATAGCTGAGCCTGCTGTCAAGCTGTATGAGCATCTCAACGGAAACAAAGCCGCTGTTATTGCCAATACTGACAGGCACCTCTATAAGCCTTCCGCCTGTGAGGTCAGCCCTGTCTATCTCTGTATCACCTATGGAAAGCACTATTCCCGACGGTGCTTCATAGTCCCCCGCCGCATAAACAGCTCCTACAGGAGCAAAAGCGAGTGCAGCGGATATACCGCCGAAAACGACGCATTTTCTCATTTTCTTCTCCCGTTGTCTATTACATCTACATCTGCATTTATTACTACGATATTGCTTGTAATGATAAAGTCGCTCTCTGAGTTTTTGTTATTGCCGACTACCACAGTGCTGTCGATATTCTCCTCATCTTGTACGGGAGCAACTACCACTGTCCACGGACCGTCCTCGTCACTTTCGGGCGGAGCGGACAGCTCAGGATCGGTGCTTCTGAGACTGAGGTTTATGGTCGAGGCAGCCTTTAAAGGCTCAGGCGACATTTTTCTCACCTTTATGTCAGAGATCAGATTTGATATGACTCTGTACCTTATGGTCAGGATAAGTGCGGCGATAAAAAGAACTATGCCTATCCCGAGAAATATATGTGACAATATCTGCCAGTCATATGAATCCATTCCGCACCTTCCTCCTTACTCAGAGCCCTCTATGCTCTGTATTATCATATCATATGAGCCGAGGATATAATCCTTTGCTTCTGCGGCAGTACCGCTCTGGGGATTCATCTTTTCGGTCTTTTCCTTGATATTCCTGATGAATTTCTTCTGCTCGGCATAGCTTACGCCTGCCTTGAAAAACTCGTTAATATTGGTGTATTCGAGATTTGCAAGAGTCTTGTAGGTCTCGAGCACGATTATATCCGAATCTGCATTTTCCGTCTCGACAAGCTCGCTGAGCTCGTTCATGCTGCTCCAGAGGTCTGCGGAAATATCATTCCCGAGGAGCTCATTTTCCTTTTTGCGGCTCTGTGAGTAGAAATCACCGATAGCGCAGTAAACCCGTGCTATCTGATACTTCTTTGGATATTTATCCTTGAAGTTCTCTGTCTGAGCCTCCTTGAACCACTTAACGGCAGCTATCTTGCCTGATGTTCCCGTATTCTGGTTCATAAGGTCCTCGGCATTGCTGCCGTAGAAATAATAATACCAGTAGAGTATACCAAGTTCAAAGGCAACATTCTCATACCCCGGAGCCTTTTGCAGGACATTTACATTCTCGTTGATGAGCCTGCGTATCTGCTCCACCTCGTCAGCCGCAAAAACCTGGTCGCTCTTGTAGAGCTCGATGAGCTCAATATAGGCGTCCGCATATGAGCCGTCGGCGTGGATAACGTCCTCGAAAGCCGCAGCTCTCTCCTCGTATTCATTGGAGCTCTCGGCTATCTCAAGGAGTGTATTGAAGTCCTCGCTGTCCTTTTTGTGAGCCATTATGCCCGCGAAAAGGGATATTCCCAGTGAAAGAGCGGCGAGACCTGCAAGTATGCCCGTAACTCTGATATATGTATGATTCTCCGCCCTGTCAAGGTCTGCATAGAGCTCGTCACATGAGCGGTATCGCTTGTTCTTGTCGTCGTGTACGCATTTGCGGATTATCCTCACAAGTCCTGCGTTTGTGCCCTTGTCGAACACAAAGCGCTCAGCAGAGCTTACAAGCTTGCCCTTAACGGAAACGTTCATGGGCTTTCTGCCTGTTATCATGTGGAACATTGTAGCTCCGATATTGAAGATATCCGTCTTTTCGTCAAGCTCCTCCTTGCGGAACTGCTCAGGAGCGGCGTAAGCAGGGGTATACGCAAATGTACCCTCTCGCCTCTCAATAACAGAGCCGAAGTCAATGAATTTCAGCTTGCCGAATTTGTCGGGACGCTTGGAGTTTTCCATGTCCTCCTCTGTCCTTACGACCATTATATTATCAGGCTTCATATCGCTGTGTATCAGTCCGCACTTATGGATAAAGGAAATAACAGAACATATATCCTTTGCGTATTTCAGCACCATATTGTGTCGGAAGGGATAGTAAGCGAGAAGCTTTTCCATAGAGACACCGTCTATATAATCCTGAACGATATAGAGGGCGTCGGGCTTATTGTCGATTATCTCGATAATATTGGGAAAATAGGAATTCTTCACGTCCTTTTCGCAGAATTCCTTGATAAGCAGCGACTCCTGCCTTGCATTGTATGCGTCTGTGCCGTTGGTCTTTTTGACCTCCTTCACAGCTCGCTGGGCGTTATTGGCTTTGAGGTCAAGTGCGCGATAAACCACTGAGGTACCGCCTTTTCCTGCAATATTAACGATCTTGTACCTGTTTTCAAGCACAAAGCCTTCGTTAAGCAAACAAATCTCCTCGCTTTCAGCAGAGCTTGACCATAAGGGCAGTTATATTGTCCTTTTCTCCGCGCTTCATGACCTTATTTTTAAGACATTCCAGATTATAGGTTATCTTCTTCTCGTCCTTGTTGTTTGAGGGTGAGAGGTACTCCTGTATCTCATCGGCAGAGAGCTTCTTGCGGAAGCCGTCCGAGCAGAGCATATAACAGCTGCCTTCATCAATATTTGCTATGCTGTAGTCATATGAGGTATCCTCAAGACCTGCTCCGATACAGTTTGTAAGCTGGTTCTGTCTTGGATCGTTCTCAGCCATTTCCTCGGTGATAACACCGTTTCTGACCTCCTGTGCAACTATTGAATGGTCAGAGGTCATGAGCTTTATCTCCTCGTAGTCTATCCTGTACAGACGTGAGTCTCCCACATGAGCAATGAGGATATGTCTCATCTGAGGAATGACCAGCAGTGAGGTAAAGGTAGTAGCCATATCCGAGTTTTTCTTCTCAGCATAGGCGTTGATATTGTCGCTGAGCTGGTGAAGGCGGTCATCAAGAGACTTGCGTATCTTCAGTATGGAAGCGCCGCTGCTCATGAGCTCTGAAAAGTCATTGGTAAACCACTCATTTATGCGCTTGCAGACATAGCCGCTTGCCTTTTCTCCGCCCGAGAGTCCACCCACTCCGTCACATACAGCTCCGAAGAATATCTCGTCATCCTTATACTTAGCGGTGACAATAAACAGAGAGTCCTGATTTATCTTTCTCACCGCCCCCTCGGTAGTAACATAGGAAAAAACGTATTTCATAAAAGATCACCGTTAATTTTCTTCAAAGAATGTAAATGGTATGCCGTGATACAGGAAATTACAGCCCGAGAATATGCTTTCTCTGCTGCCCTCGGCAATATCGCTTCCCTCAACGGAAAGTGAACTGCATGAGATATTCTCGATGTAGATACTGTGTCTGTCGCGGCTGTTTTCACGTCCGATAACTATACCCGAGATCTCCGAGCAGGTAAAGGGATAAACGAAGATCGGCACCTTTTCGTTGCTGGAGGAATTGACGAGATATGCGATATTCTTTGACTTGCTGTTCTTGCTGTCGGACTTCTTGCGGTTTGCGCTTTCCCCTACGACGACAGTGGCGCTGTCAATTGAATTCACAGTGAACACATAGGGGATATTATAGATGTAGATAACATCGCCGCTGTTCAGCTTCTCCTTGATGACACGCTGACTGTTCTCGGCAAAATTATTGAGGAAGGTACCGTTTGAGGAATCCTTATCCTCGATGTAGAATGTGCCGTTTTCAAAGGTTATGACCGCATGGAGCTTTGACACCGTGCCCTTATCCGTAAGAGCAAGGTCGTTGTCGGCTTTTCTGCCTATAGTGAAAGGGAAATGGTCAATGGCAAATTCCCTGTTATTCTCATCTTTAAGGTAAGCAGGGCACTCTGCTTTTTTGCCGCTGCTTACAACTATTGTATGGTCAGCGTCAGCTTCGGCACCCACAGCCGCAGTCTTGCTGCTGTCGGCAGGAGTGGGCTTGCCCTCCTCGGCAGCTATCTGCGAGGGAGTGCCAAGTGTGACTTCAAGCACCTCATGGAGCAGATTGTACAGATGATTATGTGTAAGAACGCTGCTCTTCTTTGTCTTGAGATAGTCATTGAGGAAGAAAACATACTTCTGCATGACTCCCTGATCTGTAACCGTGATATTTGCGTATTTGTGGAGCTTTGCAAGGAACTTCACCACGTTGGCGCACTTGTAATCCCTGCTCAGCATCGGAAGAAATGCAACGCCTATCTTTTTCTTCTGCACGTCATAATATACGTGTTTCGGATCTGTCAGCACAAGATGATCGTAATCAAGATTATTATCGTTGGCGACCTCCATCACCCTCTGTATCTGGCGTATAAGCTCGAAATACTTCTCCTGAGTAAGATTCTGCTTGACGTACTCCGCCAGTGACGTCATATTGCTTACCTTATATTTAAGAAGGTTCTTTGAACCTGTCTTTTCCCAGCTCACTGTGAGAAAGCCCTTATTTCTGTTTCTGTTGATAAACTTGAGCTGATCCTCACTGATCTGGACCTTCTTTTTTACCGCTGCCTGCATAAAGGTCTCGTTCTGATAAACTACCTTGATTGAAACACTTGCCATATCCTCACCTCTAAAAAAAATCCCATAAACATTCCGTTAAAACAGAACGCACAGCTATACGCTGCATATAAGCTAATTATATCATCTTATGCAAGATTTGTCAATAATTTGAATATTTTTTTGCCCGACCTCCCAAAATATATGTTACATTTTACACAATGTTCACATAAAAACAGAGGTCTGCCTTGTTTTTGACGAATTTATGATGTATAATGCATTGTATCATCAAAAACGCGAAAGGAGCTGCCTATGCTTTACCTGAAACCAGCCAATACAGACGACATCGAAAAAGAATACCTCTTCGTCCGTGACATACCCGAGGACGAAAACGGCTTCATCAACGAATATCACGGTATCAGCCGTGAGGACTTCGACAGCGCACTTGACATTATCATAGCAAATTCCGCAGGCGAGCGCCTTCCCGAGGGTTATGTACCTGCAACCACTTACTTTCTCTGGGACGATGACAAGATAATCGGCGAATTACAGCTCCGCCAGCATCTCTGTGAGTCACTTGTGAACGGCGCAGGGCATATCGGCTATTACATAGCCCCCGAGTACCGCAGAAAGGGCTATGGTACTCAGGGACTTGCAATGCTCCTTGAAAAAGCCTGTGAAACCGTTCCCGAGGAGGAGATATACCTGCGTGTCCAGCGGCAGAATACCGCATCACTCAGAGCAATGCTCAAAAACGGCTGCTATATCCACCATGAGGACGAGAACTCATATTTTGTACGGTTCCGCAAGGAGATATGATCCAGAATAAGTGCGGTAAATGGAGGCTGATAACGCCTCCATTTTTTATTCGGGATCAGGCGCGGGCTCTGTGGCAGGTGTGGGCTCATAGGGCTCGCCTGTGGTCTGGTTCACCCACTTTCCGTCACTGCCTAAGCCGTAAAATTCACCTGTGCTTATCTCCCACGCAAGCGACGCAGGCGAGAGCTTTCTGCCCTCGATACCGTCCTCTGTGGGCAGTTCTGTCCTGCTGTCTACGGCGAGCTCCGCAATAACAACGGATACTCCCTCTTCAAAGCTGACAAACTTTTCTTTCAGAATAACGATCATGTTATTTCTCCTTTCAATAATTTGGTGTCAGTAAAAAGCGTTTCCATATATACTCCCAAAAGCTGCTTTTTTCAATGCAAACACATTGAATTCTGCAAAACTTATACCAAAAGTTCATTTTCCGAAGATAAGACTTCTTATAAGCTGAAACTATAAGCTGTTAGCATTTCATAACTTGAAAATCCCTGTTTTTCGGCAAATATCGGAGCTTACCCCTGTTACACCAGTGCAACAAATCATCAGCGCTGTTGATTTGCACAGGTATCCGTGTTATAATTGATAAAGCAGTAACAAAGTCAATAAATCATAATTTATATTTGTAGGGGCGCACAATGTGCGCCCGCAAACATACACATCAATTTTGACACGGGCGAACAATGTTCGCCCCTACAATACCAATTTTTCGGGACGCCAAAGGCGTTAAATTTTGATTTACAGCGAAAGGGAGTCAAAAATGCTCGAATTAAAGAATATTACGTTCAATGCCGAGGACGAAGGTCAGAGCATTGGCATAGTACGCGACGTCAGCCTCACTGTCGAGGACAACAAATTCGTCGTTATTACAGGTCCGAACGGCGGAGGTAAGTCCACCCTCGCCAAAATAGTTGCAGGTATAATCAAAAACACCTCAGGTCAGATATTCTTCGACGGCGAGGACATCACAGAAAAGTCCATAACCGAACGTGCCCGCATGGGTATCGGCTTTGCGTTTCAGCAGCCTGTACGCTTCAAGGGCATGACCGTTATCGACCTGCTTCGTATCGCCGCAGGCAAGAACCTTTCCGTTTCCGAAGCCTGTGATTACCTCTCAGAGGTAGGTCTCTGCGCAAAGGACTACATCGACCGTGAGATAAATGCTTCACTCTCAGGCGGCGAATTGAAGCGCATCGAGATAGCTACGGTTCTCGCCCGTGACGTAAAGCTGGCGCTCTTTGACGAGCCCGAGGCAGGTATCGACCTGTGGAGCTTCAATAATCTTATCCGTATCTTTGAGAATATGCGCAAAGACCGACACGGCAGGTCCATCGTCGTTATCTCTCATCAGGAGCGTATCCTCAATATCGCTGACGAGATAGTTGTCATCGCTGACGGCAAGATTGCCAAGCAGGGCAGCAGGGATATTATCCTCCCTGAGATAACAGGCACGGAAAACGCAACTAATATCTGTCACAAAATGGCATAAGGAGGGATAATATGGCAGCTATGGACGCAGTTCAGAAAAGACTTTTTCAGGAGGTCGCCGATCTCCATAATATCCCCGAGGGAGCATATAATCTACGTGCAAACGGTGAATCTATCGGCAGAAATACTACTGCAAATATCGATATAACTTCAAAAACAGACGTCAGCGGCATTGATATACGCATCAAGGACGGAACTAAGAACGAGAGCGTTCATATCCCTGTTGTGCTCAGTCAGAGCGGTATCAAGGAGAACGTTTACAATGATTTCTATGTAGGTGAAAACTGCGATGTACTCATCGTAGCAGGCTGCGGTATCGACAACTGCGGCTCTCAGGACTCTGAGCACGACGGTATACACCGCTTCTATATCGGCAAAAATTCCCGTATCAAGTACGTCGAGAAGCACTACGGCTCCGGCGACGGCAGCGGCAAGCGTATCCTCAACCCTGTGACTGAGGTCTACATGGAGGAGGGCAGCACTATGGAAATGGAAATGGTGCAGATAAAGGGCGTTGACTCCACAGACAGAACTACTGTCGCAGAGCTTAAAGGCGACGCAAAGCTCATCGTCCGCGAAAGGCTCATGACTCACGGTAAGCAGTACGCAGGAAGTATCTATAAGGTAAGCCTTCTCGGAGACGGTTCAAGCGCAGACGTTGTTTCACGTTCAGTTGCAAGGGACGATTCCTATCAGAAGCTTGACCTCTGTATCAAAGGCGACGCCGCCTGCAGCGGTCATACCGAGTGTGATTCTATCATCATGGATAACGGCCGTATCCTCGCTGTTCCCTCTCTTGAAGCAAACAATATCGATGCAGCTCTCGTTCATGAGGCTGCTATCGGAAAGATCGCAGGCGAGCAGCTCATAAAGCTCATGACTTTAGGACTTACAGAGGCGGAAGCTGAGGAGCAGATAATCAACGGATTCCTCAAATAAGCCGTTAGCCTTTGTAGGAGACTTGTTGGCATCAGTACCTGCATATACACAAAAGTCCTCACCAGATCGGTGAGGACTTTATTTATCTGTTTATGAATAGTTAGGTAAAGTCAAACAACAGCATTAATCTATTTCCAGAGCACGGTCGGTAAGTCCGACTGCTACGCCCTGTGTTCCTGTGCCTACGTGACAGGCTATACTGCATGACAGCGGTCTGTATGTGACCTTATAGCCCTTGAACTCATTCTTGACTATGTCCACCCAGCGCTTTATCTCCTCGGCGGTCTCCATAGTACCTGCCGCACCTATGCTCAGGTGCTCCTTTGGTATACCTGCGTATTTGCTTTCCAAGTCCTTGTGAACTGCTTCGAGCATTTTCTCCTCGGCAGCTGCCATTCCGCGGACTCTCGCATAAGCGTCCAGCTTGCCGCCCTGTATCTTGAGGATAGGCTTCAGATTTAGCACTGTAGCGATAGCAGCTCCTGCGGCGGTGATACGTCCCGACTTTTTTATGAGCTTCAGAGTATTGAGAGTGATATATATATCGTTCTGGTAGGCATTTTCTTCAAGATGAGCCTTTATCTCCGCTGCTGACCTGCCGTTTTCAGCAAGGAATTTCGCGTCATATACCGCGTCCAGCAGAGTTATTGAGATACGGTGGTTGTCGATGACCTCCACCCTGCCATCATAGTCCGCAGCAAGTGCCTTTGCAGTATTGCACGAACCGCTGAGGCCGCTTGACATCGGTATATAAACCAGCTCGTCATATCCGTCGGCAAGTATCCTGTCCCACATAGCAGTAAGCGCTCCCGGGGAGGGCTGTGAGGACACTATATCCTTGTTTTCATTCAGAGCCTTGTAGAGCTGCTCGTGCTTGAGGGTGAGCTCCTCCATAAAGTCCTTTCCGTCTATGATAACAGGCATAGGCAGCACATAAACTCCGTGCTTTTCGCCTTCATCTATAGTTATGCCGCTGTTTGTATCGGTCATTACCGCAGTTCTCATAAGATACCTCATTTCATTTTCCGCTTCATTTCCGCCAGATGCGGAACATCTTTCCCATAGGGTGATTATATCATTATACCCTCATTTTGTCAATAGCGAGGCACTGCGAATACACAAAAAACGAAGCCCTGAATCATAATTTAATAATGTAGGGGCGAACAATGTTCGCCCCTACAATACCAATTTTTCGGGACGCCAAAGGCGTTAAATTTTGATTTACAGATGTTCGCTGAAGGATATAACTATGTCCGTGAGTATAGCTCCTGCCATAAAGACACCTGTACCGAGGCATACGGGCTCGGGGAGCTTCTCGCTGAGCTTTTCGGACAACGGGTGAAGCCCATAGAAATAAGCAACTGCCATGATACCGAAAATAGCACTGGATATAAGGCTCGACCTGTCAAGTATGGAGAAATACCATGTTTCATAGGTCCAGAACTGCTCGTGGAAAATGAATTCCAGAAGATATGAGGCTCCAAGCTCAAATATCGTCGTCACCACTGTCGCAAACAGGAATATGAACAGCGGACTGCGCTTTTTTCTCAGAAGGGCAAGAAGTATAAATGCTCCCACAGAATAAATGGGTATCACAGGAAGGTGGAGCATTCCGCGGTTGTCGAAATATCGGTACATTATCCATACAGTAGCGACCTCATACAGCCAGCCGACAAAGCCTGCCGCAGTAAACTCAAATACATATCGGAAGAATATCCGCGTAAAATCCTTTTTCATTTCTGCTCTTACTTTATGGATATGCTCAGTCAACTTTAGCTCCGAACGGCATGAGCGCCAGCTTTGCCAGCTTGAACATCTGCATACCGAATGGTATCCCGATTATAGTCACGCAAAGGACCGCTCCCCACGCCGCAAAGCCTGCAGCCAGCGGTATACCGCTGAATATGAGCCAGAATATATTGGCGATAAGTGAAACTGCTCCGCCGCCGTACTCAACCGTCTTGCCGAATGGAAAAAATGACAGCTTAGCCAGCTTGAAGCACTGTCTGCCAATGGGTATACCTATTATCGTAATGCACCACAGCAGTCCTGCCAGCACCCAGCTCATTCCGCTGGCAAATCCGCCGAATATGAACCATAAAATATTTCCCAAGCACCCCATAATTATCCTCTTTTCATTTAATTTGTCATTTATGATGACTTCACAGTTTATTATATCATAAAAGCAAAGAAATAGCAACAGACGCGGAGAAATATCTGTGCTTTATTCAGCTGCGACGCGAAAAAGGCTGAGGCGGCTCGCCGTTTATATCATAAAAGTTTCGGAATAGCAAGCTGCGCGGAATCAGATTTCCTGTTCTGCAATACTTTTACGCGAAAAAGGCTGCGGCGGCTCGCCGCTTATATCATAAAAGCTTAGAAATAGCAACAGACGCGAAGAAATATCTGTGCTTTATTCAGCTGCGACACGAAAAAGGATTTGCGGGCAAATCATGAAAAATATAACAAACACGAAAAGCTTAAAAAGCAATAAAAAACTCTCCATAATTCAAAATTTTTTCATACTTTAGTGAACATTCCGTCAATAAATGCAATTAAATTGTAAATTTTCTATTTATTGCTTATTTAAGGGAAAAAATCATTGACGATATGTGAAAAATATGGTATTATATAGAAGACTTAATGTCATTTCTGAAGGAGATGTTTATATGGAAAGATCGAGTAAACTACTAAAGATCCTTTTAGCAGTGCTGATAATCGCTATCATCGGCATAGCTGTGTTCTTCTTTGCAGGTCTCGCCGACGGCAAGACGAAAACTCAGGACACTGAAAAATCAAGCGGCTGCGAGTACATCAAATACCGTGATCTTGAAAAAAATGTAAGTATGACCGGATCGGTAGCCGGCAGCGACAAGGTCACAGTAAAAGGTGAAACTGACCTCAAGGTCAAAAAGCTCAGCGTAAAGGTTGGCGATAAGGTAAAAAAAGGCGACGTTCTCTGTGAATTTGATTCCTCCGATCTCAAAAAGCAGATCGAAGACATGAAGACAAAAGCTCAGAACGACGCAAAGAACGCTCATGCCGCCAACGAGAAAAAGCTCAGCGACGCAAAAAAAGCAAAAGATGATAACGTCAAAAAAGCTCAGCAAGAGATCGAAAACGCTACATCAAGACGCGATCAGGCTTATGTTGACTATAACAACATGGTAGATCAGTACAACGCTCTCATCGGCGAAGCTGACCGCGCATACGATGAAATGGTTGCAGCTACAGGCGACGATGCAAATGCAAAAAAAGCCAATTGGGAGTCTATCCTCGAAAGAGCAGGCAAAATAGGCAATGAAGCAGACGAGCTCAAAGCAAAACTCCCTGATTTTGAAAATGCTATCCCTGCGGCAAAAGCTGCTTATGCGGAGACTGTAAAAAAAGCTGACGCTGAGATCAAAAAGGCTCAGGATGCTCTCGATGCCGAGAAAACAACTGCAACTTCCGCTGACTCAAACAAGGAGCTCAAGGCTCTTCAGGACAAGATCGACCGCTGTGTCATCAAGTCCCCGAAGGACGGCGTTGTAACACAGGTAAATGCCGTTTCAGGCAAGATACCCTCATCAGCTGAACTCTTTACTATCTCAAACGCTTCAAAGTTCCTTATCTCAGGCAAGGTCGGCGAGGCTGACATCAACAAGATAAGTGAGGATATGTCTGCTGAGATCAAAACAGCTTCTACAGGCGACAAGGCAGTAAACGGCACGGTAAAGCGTATCGAAAGAAAGTCTGCATCTGGCGAAAATCAGAGTGAAGAGGGCTATACAGTAGATGTCGGCATCGACGACAGCGACAGCAAGCTTGCTATAGGAGAAACTGCAAATGTGAAGATAATTCTTGACAAGCGCGAGAACGCACTCTGCATTCCCTATGATGCCGTTATAAGCAGCAACGAAGGCGGATACTACGTATTCGTCGCTTCCAGAAACAGCAAGGGCGAATACATAATCTCAAAGCGCAAGATCGAAAAGGGCTTTGACGGAGATGATTATCTTGAGGTCACCTCAGATAATATCCATGAAAACGACCTCGTACTCACAAACCCAAGAGGCGTTTCCGACGGAGACTCACTTGATCTTACTCCGCCGGAGAAATAAGCAAAAAATATGAGCTTCCGACTTTCGGGAGCTCTTGCTTTTTATATCAAAAAAAGGCCCGAAAGCCGTTATCCATGTGCTTTCAAGCCTTTTATTCTGATGATCTGTTATTTTTTGGAAGCCTCTTTGTACTTTCCCTCGCCTACGCTCTTTACAGTGTCTGCGGTAATGTCGTTGTCCTGACCAAGAACATAATAGGACTTCTTGACCTTTTCCTTGACCTGCTTTTCGTAGTCGCTCTTATCTGTGAGCTGACCGTTCACCTTGTAGATGACCTCGGCATTTTCGTCCTGCTGCTTGCTGTTTTCTGTATTTCCGTAGCTGAACAGCTCTGAGAACTTATAATTGCCCTCTGTATCGAAGCTGTAAACGCTGCCTGCGGTATAGCTCGGGTTATCAACAAGTGAAATGAGCTCCTTGCTGTCGGGAGCAAAGCCGATAGTACCGTCTGTGCCAAATGAACCTACAGGGACTACACATCCGTTCCATGAGAATATGTCAACATACGGACCGTAGTGGTATCCGCCGGAAACAAAAAGCTCGGGGACGTCATCGCCGTTTATATCGTAAAGTGAGAAGTGATTATCGTCGTTTGCCTTCTTATATTTAAGGTAATCGTTAAGTACTGCCTCATAGCCCTTTTCCCAGCTGTCGGCGCTGCCGAGGGCTGCATCAATGGTGGCGTCGTCAAAGCCGAAATCCAAGCCCATGCTCTTGATAACGCCTGATATATAATGTGTGTATTCCTCATCGAACTTATCGTCGGTGACCGGAACGCCGTCAACCTTTGCTGCGCTGGATGAACGCTGGAACGAACCTACATTTGCCATTACACCGCTCTTGATACGGTAAAGCTGAATGTTCTGTACCTGTATATTGTCGTGCAGACGGACAGCTGTCAGAAGGCTTCTGTCCATGACGTATGAGAGCTGGTCACAGCCTGTCATCGGCTCAAACTCAGTGAAAACGCTTTGGCTGAGAGTCTTGACTAAGAATGTCTTGTCACCGTAGCCGCCGTATGATATTATTAGCTCAGGTACATGGTCGTCGTTGATGTCATAGACGGTAAAACGCGCGTCGTCACTGAATTTATCCGACTTCTTGAAGTCCTCCAGCGCAGAGCGGTATACCTTGTCCCAGCTCACGTTTGAAACTGTGCTCATATCGGTCTTTTCGCCGTTTACAAGTATTTCTGAGGGATCGCTCTCCAGATTCGGATCAGTAGGAGCGTTATTCTCAGTGGTCCCCTCCTGTGAGCCGCCGGCTGTATCAGCCTCTGTAGACACCTCCGAACCTGTATTATTACCTGAAGCAGCAGGCTGAGAAGAACTGCTGCTTGTATTTTTTGATGAACAGCCGCATAAAAGTGCGGTCATACAAAGAATAGCCATGAACCTTTTCATGCTCTTGCCTCCGTAATGAGATTATCTTGATTTTCCGATGTCTCTGTACATCGTACAATCTGATTATATCACATATCCCGCTATTTGTCATCACACTTATTGCGATTTTCGTCAATTTTTCATTTTTCTTTATTTTTTAAAGACTTTTTAAACTATGATGTGTTATCATAGTATCAGATGATCACAGCAAAGGAGATAGCCATGTTTTTTAAAATGCTGAAAAGTGACCTTAAACGCAAAAAAGGTCTGAATGTGATACTATTCATATTCATATCTGTAGCTTCGATGCTTGTTTTCTCAGGCTCAGTGCAGATATTCTCCAATTTCACCCGTGAAGCCACTGCAAAGCGGCTCTGCAAAAGCTCCGACACCCAGTTCTGGGTGCTGTCTGAGCGCTTCACCGAAGGAGATCTTGGCGACAAGGTATCCGAAGCTCTCGGAAAAGAAGAGGACGTCACTGACTGGAGCAGGACAAAGCTTGCAAGGATATCCGAGACTGCCATTGAATATCCCGATATCGACCTGCACGAGAACAGGTATATGTACATGATGAAGATACAGGGGCTCACTACCATGCCCAGAGAACATGACCTTGTATACGACCTCAATGACCGCCCGTTCTACGTGCCAAACGGCTGTATCGCCATACCTATCGAGGTGCAGTCCACACTGGGAGTAAAGGTTGGCGACAAGGTAAAGTACACAAAGGAAACGGGCGAGGTATATGAGCTTGAGATATGCTGTATATTCAAGGACAACATGGACAACGGCATTGTCAGGTACATCGTTTCTGACGCAGATTATGAGGTGCTTACCGAAAAACATATCCGCTCATACATCGTATACAATATATGCATGAAAAATGCCACTGAGGACAGGATAAGCGAGTTCAAGGAAAAAATGTACGATCAGGATATTCCCGTACTCAGCATTTCATATAACACGGGCATGAGCGACGATGTGATATTCATGGAGATAATCTCGGTATTCGTTGTAATAGTCAGTGTTTTCCTCATACTGATAATATTCATGACTATCCGCTTCACCATGATAGCCGATCTGAAGAATGAGGAAAAGGAAATAGGCATGATGAAGGCTCTGGGAGTTGATTCATTCAGCTTCCGCTGGCTGTTTGCCGCCAAGTACATCGCCTTTGCCGTGATCGGCGGCATTGTGGGAATAATCGCAGGTCTGCCAGTCGCAGGAGCCTTTATAAATATGTTTGGTCCCGACTGCATACTTCCCGAGCGCTGGCAGATGATACTCATCGGCATAATATCCGTTATTGCCATAATCATAATGATGATAGCGTTCTCACTCATCGTAATGCGCAGGATAAACAAAATATCCGTTATCGACGCCATTCACGGCGAGAACCGGGGCGAACGCTTCAGCAAGCGCTTCCCCATGTTTCTCCACAGGAGAAAGAAAATGTCCGTGCCGTTTTTCATTGCTCTTACGGATATACTCATGCGCTTCAAGCGCTACATATTCCTGCTTATATCCTATTCACTCGGAGCAGTGATAGTTCTTCTCGGCTTCAACGTAAGAAACAGCGTCATCAATCCTAAATATACCCAGTACTGGCTGTACAGCAGCTATGACTTTTCTTTTAACTTCACCTCTGAACAGTTGGATGAGATCGCCAAAGAGGAAGAAAAAACAGGTAAGGACTTTTATACCATCGTAAATCAGAAGCTTGCTGACGCAGATATACCTGCCCACGTTAATTCCATGCATACGGCCAGAGGATATATGAAGATAGACGACAAATATGAATACTTTGATGTGCTCTGGAAAAAGGGCGAGCCAGAAAAGCAGGTATACCGCAAGGGCGGAACTGCTCCGAGGCTTGCAAACGAAGCCGCAATGAGTGCCTATACCGCAGGAAAGCTTGGTATAAACGTAGGCGACGTGATAAAGGTGAGCATAAATGAGAAAAACGAAGACAGAACAGACTATGTCGAGAACGAAAGAGAGTTAGTAATAACAGGTCTGACAGACTACATGGAAAACGGCGATCCTATCATCATTATGGGCGATGAATACGATGAGGGCTTTGCACAGTGGAATTACTGCACAGGCTTAGCAATAGATGCGCCGGAAAAAGATAAGCCTGCCGTTTTAGCTCAGATGAGAGAGCTTTTCGGTGAGAAGCAGATATTGGACGGTATGCAGGCACTGAGAGAACAGGTAACCCAGTTCGACACGCTTTTCATGCTGTTTGAATACGTGGTAGGCGGAGCTATAGTGCTGATACTCATGCTGATAACCTATCTTTACATGAGCATTTTCGTAGCCGAGGAGGTACCCGAGACAGCTCTGCTCAAGAGCCTCGGATTCCGAAATATATCCATAAAGGCATGGTATCTTCTGAGAATGCTGATACTTCTTGCAGTCTCGATAGTCCTCGGCGAAATATATCTGTGGACAGCAGGCTCGGTATTCTTCGGAAGCTTCATGACACAGTATGAGGTAACAGGTATGAAGCTCTATTTCGAGCTTCCTGTAAGCTTCATAGTGATACCGCTAATAATCACAGCGGCTGTACTTTTCACAACAATAATCAACCTCAGAAACATAAAACACATCGGTATCTGGAAGATATCCGAGGAATAACGGAGGAATTCAGATGAATAAAGTCTTACAGGTAAAGGACCTGTGCAAAACATATATAATCAAGAAAAACAGCAACAATGTGCTGAGAAATATCAGCTTTGAGCTTGGCGAGGGCGAATTCGTCACCGTCATGGGCCCCAGCGGAAGCGGCAAGTCAACTCTGCTCTACACCGTCAGCGGCATGGACAATATGACCTCGGGAAAGGTGGATTTCAACGGACGTGATATAAGCTCACTAAGCAAAAAGGAAATGTCAAAGCTCCGCCTTACAGAAATGGGCTTTATCTTTCAGCAGATGTACATGATGAAAAAGCTCTGCGTGTTCGATAATATCGTACTTCCCGCCTATCAGTCGGGAATGCCGCGGAGCGAAGCCAACAAACGCGCCGAATCTCTCATGCGCAGGCTGGATATAATCGAAACTGCCGAGCATGAGGTAAACGAGGTCTCGGGCGGACAGCTCCAGCGCGCCTGCCTTTGCAGAGCTCTTATCAACGAACCAAAGGTGATATTCGCAGACGAGCCTACAGGCGCTCTCAACTCAAAGGCTGCGGCAGACGTCATGCGCGAGCTTGTGGCTGCAAACCGTGAAGGCACAAGCATAATGATGGTAACTCACAGCATAAAGGTGGCAGCCATGAGTGACAAGGTACTCTATCTCATGGACGGCGATATTCAGGGCGAGATAGAGCTTGGAAAGCTCGATGGAGAAGCAGAGCTTTCAGGCAGGGAACGCCGTCTGAGCAGCTGGCTCATGGAGCGCGGCTGGTAAGGAGCGTACTATGAAAAAGAACAGATTATTCCCCGTCCTTGCTGCTTCCGCGGTGGTATTGGCTTCAGCCGCAGGCTGCGGACGCAAGGGCTACGACAACTTCGTTTTCCCCGAGCAGGGACCGAGCACTCTCCGCCCTGTATCCGACATATATATCGACAATCACTATGAGGGCACGGCTCCTACAAAGGAAAAAGCTAACAAAACCATAAAAAGCGACGACGGGCTCTGCGTTATCGAGTGCATGGACAGCTATTTTGACGTAACTCTCGATTACGAAAAGGGCACTCCCGAACAGGTAGGCGCAGCCTACGGCAGGACTATCCCCCTTGCCTATACAGGATACGCCGAAATGTGCGAGGGCTACATCTACGAAAACATCAAGGCTGTATTCTCTCATCTCCACGGTGATTATTCGGGGATAAAGAAGCGCACCGACGCCTTTTACAATGCTCTCCCCGATGACTACAAACAGGAGCTTAACGGCTTTGCTGAGGCATTGAAGGGCGATTCCGAAGGCTTCATTGAGGACGGTATCATCAGCCGCGACGAAGCTCTGCTGATGCAGTTCATACCCGACGTTCTCAGAAATACGGCTTGCAGCGCACTCTCAGCCGACGGCAAAGCCACTGCAACAGGCGAGCGCATCACAGCACGTCTGCTGGAATGGCAGCTTGGCAGCGATAATCAGATATGCCGCGCCCATACCCTTGTACATATGAAGAACGGCGAAAAAAGCTTCACCTCTCTGTCATATCTTGGCTTTCTGACCATACTCACTGCCGTGAACAATGACGGAGTTATGCTTGGAGAGCTTGACGTGGGCAGCGGCAGTATGGTAAAATATACCTGTGAAAACAAGACCAGCTATACCTATGGCATAAGATACGCCCTTGAGAACTTTACCACTGCAAGAGAAGCGTCAGAGTACCTTGCTGCCAACGCATACAGCTATCCCTACTGTGTCAATGTTCTTGCCACAGACAAAAATGAAGCGCTTGTGGCTGAGCTCTTTACGGTTCGTGAGGACCAGCTGCCTGAACCAGGCGACGATCCCGACGAGGAGGAGATCACTATCACCGGCGCTCCTGTAGTACGCGACAGCTCTGTTGAGCTCCACAGACAGTATTCATGGGAGGACAGCAATTATATCTGCGCAGTAAACTGCTTCGTTACAAAGCAGAACCTCATGGATATATCTCAGGCGGCAAACAACCTCATCAGGTGGCAGCGCTATAAAGAACTGTTCTGCGGCAAAAAGGACATCACCCTTGACCGCTTCAAGGAGCTCATGACCTGCGAGAGCACCGACAACGACCTTGACCGCATACGCAGTGACGGACTGGTGCATATGTTTATCGCTGACTATTCCACAGAGACCATGCAGGCTGTACTTACAGGGGCAGACGGTGTAGAGGACTCACCCGAGTTCATAGACTTAGGCAGCTGGAAATGATATATTACCAAAGGATATAAAAATTATGACCGACATTCTTATTATTGAAGACGATCCCGAGCTTGGTCAGCTCGTACATGATTTCATAAAAAAAGAGGGCTTCTCGGTAAGGCTTTGCGAAACTGCCGAGGAAGCCCTTGTGCTGCTTAAAGAGGAGGAATCCCGACTGGTGCTGCTTGATGTTATGCTGCCGCGCATGAACGGCTATGAGACCTGCACCGCCATTCGCAGCAGCCGCGATATACCGATACTCATGATGAGTGCCATGACCGACGAGGACAGCAAGCTTTTAGGCTATGAGACAGGTGCTGACGACTACATCGACAAGCCATTTTCAGTCAAGGTCCTCACTGCTAAGATAAAGGCTCTTATAAAGCGTAAATCCGCAGAGACAGGGAGCAGCGCCCTCACCTGCTGCGGCATAGTCCTTGATCCTGATTCCCGTACAGTCACCCGTGAAGGCAGAGAGCTCAGGCTCAACGCAAAGGAATTTGAGCTGCTTCGCTATCTCATGGAGCACAAGGGCGAGGCTGTCAGCAAGGACGAGCTTTTCAATGCGGTATGGGGCACAGACTGCTTCACCGAGCCCAGCACAGTCAGCGTACATATCCGCTGGCTCCGCGAAAAACTTGAAAACGATCCCAATTCCCCACAGCTCATACGGACTGTGTGGAAGGTGGGCTACAAGTTCGGTGACAGCCAATGAAGAAGCTGATACACTCACTCATAATAATAGCCGTGGTATTCACGGCGCTGATAATCGGCTTCAATTCGGGCTTCAGCTCTGCCGTAAAGAATCAGCTCCGCAGCCGTAATGTTGCCGTGAACAGGATAAACCGCGAAATATCAGACGCTGCCGAAAACGGTGCTTCGCCCGATGAAACTATAGCCGAAAGGAAAGCAGAATGGAAAAAGACCTACGGCAGCAATACTCCCGAGAGCATAGTCTATATCCCTCTGAATAATAATGGCAGCGTATTCTATACAGCCGTTGACAGAAGATGTGCAGTATGCAGTATCTACGGCAGAAATAACGAGCTCTCGGGCTTTGTGCAGTACACCTATTCAGACAGTATCATTAAGCGCATAAGGCTTGCGGTAAATATCATGCTCGCCGTCTGCTTTGCCCTCATCGTTGGAGCTGTGCTGTTCATTCACTTTGCAGTATTCAAGCCCTTCCGCAGGCTTTCCGATTATCCCGAAAGGCTTGCACGGCTGCGCAATATACAGAAGCTCCCCGAGAGCAGGAGCCGATACTTCGGCAAGTATATCTGGGGCATGAATATGCTTTCGGACGTTCTTGCCGCCAGCAGTCAAAGGATACATATGCTTGAGGGACAACACCAGAAGCTGGTAAGCTCTATTGCCCACGGCGTAAAGACTCCCGTGGCGAATATACGTCTCTACACCGATGCAGTCAGGACGGGGCTTTACTCTGACAAGGGCATGACCGAAGACATAGCCGATAAGATAGACAGCAATACTGCAAAAATAGAGTCAATGGCTGCCGAGCTGATGACTGCCTCTGAGGTGACAAATGACGGCTATGACATAGAAAAGAGCCTTTTCCCTCTGTCAGAGCTTGCAGACCTTATCCGCAGTGAATATACAGACCGAATGGCGCTTCTGCGCATACCCTTTACCGTAAAGTGCGAGGGGGCTCCGATAATGGAAAGCGACAAATACGCACTGTACCGCGCTGTGAGCCAGCTTCTTGAAAATGCGCTGAAATACGGCGACGGAAGCGGCATATCCGTTGATATGATGAAGCAGGACGAGGCGTTCTGCATATCCGTACGCGACAAGGGCGGACTGCTCCCCGAAAACGAGCTGCCATACGTATTCAGAAGCTACTGGCGAGGCTCAAATGCCGCCGACAAAAGCGGCTGCGGCATAGGACTGTACGTAGTACACGAAACAGCAAAGGCTCTCGGCGGAAACGCCTATGTCAGACGCATTGATGAGACCTCGGAAATGGAATTCATGATATATATCGAACAGTAAAAAACAGCCATAAGGTTTTTCCTTATGGCTGTTTCTCTATTCTATCCATATATCCATTTCCTGTCTGTCTGGTTCTTCAAACAACGTCAGGAACTTACTGAGCAATCCGTCATCAATAAAATAAACATCGCTCCTGCCACTTACTACCTCCGCATTTCTGGAAGCTATCCGCTTTTTCCACTCATCATCGCTGACTGCGATATAATGGAATTCGCAGTCTGTTCCCTGCTGACGGAAGTACTCCCTTGCGTACTCTCGCTGCGCCTTCTTCCAGAAGCCCCAGTCAAGGATAACATTTGTGCCCGATAGGGCAATTTCCGCGGCTTTTTTATACAGATACTGCTCACAGCGGCGGACATACTCATCGTGCATATCTCCAAGCTCTCTGCCAAGTACGGCGGTCATAAGCTCGTCTATGGACAGCACCACCGCTCCCGACTCTTTTCTGAGCTTTTCTGCGTAGGTACTTTTGCCGCTGCATATTTTTCCGCAGGTCATTATAACTTTTGCCATTTAATTACCTTTCTATCACCTTAGTGAAGCCAGCTCCGCTGTGCTCATGAGGGTGAGCCTTATAGCCGCATTTAAGGTAAAACTCCTCCTTATCCTTAGCACTCATAAGCTGTAGGTACGACCACCAGCCCTCCTTGAGCTCACCTCTGATGAAATCCTCAATATGCGCAAGAAGCTCCCTGCCAATGCCCTTTCCCTGATAATAAGGAGAAACTACGAGGTCCTTCAGAAAAAATGCCATGCCGCCGTCCCCGATGAGCCGAGCCATAGCGATGATACGTCCTCCGTCCCTTACTGCAAATGTGGCGTAGCTGCCGCGGAGAGAGTTCTCCACCAGCTCACGGTCAAGACTTCCCCACCCTGCCGACTCCCACAGAGCCATGTGCTCATCGGGAGTAAGTGTGTTATGTTCAATTCTGTATTCCATATTCCGCCTCCTTTTTCCTAAGTATACCATATACGGACCGTTTTTTCAAGGCGATCATCAAAAGGTTGACAGCCTGAAAAGAATGTGCTAATATAAAGGTACAGAAAGTTTTTTGTCAAAATAAAAAAATATTTGTCGGAATGTAACACATGGCTGTCTCTGCCCGATTGTTTTTTATGACAGCAAAAAACGCGCAGTCACTCAGTGGGGTGTCTCTGCACAGAAGGAGAATAAAAATGAAAAGAATATCAAAGATAACTCTAATATTAATGGCTGCCGCTTCAATGACAGCCTGCGGCAAGGTGGGCGAGCGTTCAAGCCTCCCTATCCCGCAGCAGCCTGCAACAGCTGTCACCGAAGCAGCTACAGAAACAGCAGCAGAGGAGCTCACGACTGTCACTGATACAACGACTTCCGCAGCAGCAGAGGGCTCAGAAACTGTGACCACAACAAGCACAGAAGCAGATGTTACTGCTGCAAGCACTGCTGAGAACACCGCCGCTGCACCTGCTCAGCAGCAGAGCGCTCAGTCACAGTCATCGGCTGCCTCTGCCGACTCAAACTATGGTCCTGCACCGGTTCAGTACGATATACCGGGGCTTACCTATATAAACGGAGTTCTCATCGCCAACAAGAGCTACAGCCTCCCTGCAGACTTCAATCCTGGACTTGACTCTACCTGTTATAATCAGTTTTGCAAGCTTTCAAGCGCAGCCGCTCAGGAGGGACTTAACATCTACCTTTCGTCGGGATTCCGCTCATATAATGATCAGGCTCAGATTTACAACAACTACGTTGCCAGGGAACCAAACGGACAAGCTGCCGCAGATACATATTCCGCACGTCCGGGATACTCCGAGCACCAGACAGGACTTGCTATCGACGTAAACCAGATTGACGACAGCTTTATCGGAACTCCTGAAGCTATATGGCTTGAAAACCACTGTCACGAGTTCGGATTCATACTCCGCTATCCACAGGGCAAGCAGGACATCACAGGCTATCAGTACGAATCATGGCATATCCGCTATGTAGGAACAGACCTTGCAACTCAGATACACGCCAGCGGACTCACACTTGAGGAATACTTCGGGATAGATTCTTATTATCATTGATAAAATCAAGAGGGCGGCATTAAAGCCGCCCTCTGTTTTTCTTATGCGCATAGCGGCGTTAAACCGCCCATACTTAGCTCTGAGTTCCGAGTACATGAGGCTTATTTGTCAGATTTGATATAGTCCTTCATGTAATCAGCCATAGACTTCACTTCCTCCTTAGATGTCTGCGCGTAAGCATAATAGCTGAGGATAAACGAAGCATCTGTTGCATTCAGAGTGCCGTTTCCGTCAACATCACCTGCCGCAAGCTCCTCGGGCTTTACATCAGCGTCCTTTGTAGTCGATGCTATTGCGTAATATGAAAGGACCATCGAAGCGTCAACCGCATTGACCTCTCCGTCGCCTGATATATCACCGAGAGCGTACTTGACTGTCGGAACTGTAGTCGTTGTAGTCACAGGTGCTGTTGTTGTGGCTGTAGCAGTGCCTGTTGCTTTTGTTGCGCTTGTAGTGAGTGTAGGCTCCTCTGTTGTAGTTGATACAGGAGTTTTTTCTGTAGTAGTTGTCACCTTTGTGGTACGCTGAGTAGTTACAGTAGTAGTTGTAGTCATAGTTCCCTCAGGCATAACGTAAGCACCGTCACTGTTCAGCCATCTTACCTTGCCGTCAATAAGCTCGTTCTTGTCGCCAACGGATACTGCCTCCCAATTCTCCTTTGTATCGGGGAAGAACACATTTGCAACAGCCTCACAGCCGCTGAAAGCGCTGTTTCCGATATAGGTTATATTGTTGGGGATAGTTATATCTGTTGCCTTTGAGATGTTTGCGAAAGCATAGTTAGGTATTCTCTCGCCGCCTGTGATAGTAATGGACTTTAGTGTCTTGGGAACATATCTTGTATAACCGCTTGGACTTGCAGCCTTGTATGTTGTATCGCCTGCGTCCTCATTAAAGAGTTCGATAAGATATGCTGATGAGTTTTCCTTATTTACATCGGTGAGCTTATAGCCTGCAAAGGGAAGTGTGATAGATTCGAGAGCCTCGCACTTATTGAATATGAAAGCATTTATCTCGGCAACTCCGTCACTTATCACAGCATTTTTAAGCTTTGTACAGTCTGAGAAAACATAGGTGCCCAGAGTTGATACAGTTGAAGGTATAGTAACTTCTGTAAGAGCTTTACAGCCTGCAAATGCATAGTTTCCTATACTCTTGACGTTTGCGCCGATGTATATATCCTTCATGCCTGTACAGTTTTCAAATGCGCGCTCGCCGATAGTTGCTACCTTTTCGGTCATTACGTTTTCTTCGAGAGCAGCACAGCCCTTGAATGAAGAATTACCGAAGCTTGATACGCTGTCGGGGATAACGAATTCCTTTACGCCGCTGAAACCGTAGAATGCATAGTTAGGTATCCTGTTTCCTCCTGTAATAACGATAGTTTCCAGAGATTTCGGAACATACCTCGAATACCCGCTTGCATTCAGGGCTTTGTAGGTCTCATCACCGCAGTCGTCATTGAAAAGGTCCAAAACGTATGCGTTGGAATTCTCCTTGTTTACATCTGTAAGATTATAACCTGCAAAGGGCAGAGTCAGCTTTTCAAGAGACTTGCACTTATTGAAGATAAATGTGCCCATTTTTATGTTCTTGCCCTTTATCTCAGCTGTCTTCAGAGCAGAGCAGTCCTCAAATGCGTGTTCACCCAGTGAGACTACTGTTTCGGGAACAGTCACATCTGCAAGAGATGTACAGCCAGCGAATGCGTAACCGCCCACATCTGTGAGCTTCTTGCCGAATACAGCATTTTTCAGACCTGTACACTCTGCAAAGGCACGATTTCCGACAGCTGTTATATTGTCTGTCATAACATTCTCGGTAAGTGCTGCGCACTTCTGGAACGAGCCATTGCCGAAAGAAACAACGCTGTCGGGAATAACAAATTTCTTTACGCCGCTGAAGCCGTAGAATGCATTGTTAGGTATTCTTTCGCCGCCTGTGATAGTGATAGTTTCCAGAGACTTTGGAACATATCTTTCATATCCGCTTGCGTTCACTGATTTGTAGGTCTCATCGCCGCAGTCGTCATTGAAAAGGTCTATAATGCAGGCATTTGAGTTCTCCTTGTTTACGTCTGCAAGCTTATAGCCTGCAAACGGAAGCGTAATGCTCTCAAGTGAGACACACTTATTGAACAGCCATGCACCTATACCATTTTCTCCGCCTGCTATAACTGCATTTTTAATTCCTGTACAGGAATCAAAAGCGTGTTCGCCTATAGTAAGTACATTTTCCGGGACAGTTATATCTGTAAGACCTGTACAGCCTGAATATGCATAGTTTCCAACAGCTGTAACATTTTTGTTCATGAATATATCCTTGATACCCTGACAGTCCGTAAAAGCATAATTTCCCACAGATGTTACACTGTCAGCAATAACGAAGCTCTCAACTCCTTTATAGCCGGAAAATACACCATTCGGCAGTCTTGTACCTCCTGTTATCGTAATAGTTTTCAGCGACTTCGGAACATATCTCTCATAACCGTTAGCGTTTACGCACTTAACTGCGGCATCGCCGAAATCCTCGTTAAACAGGTCAAGGAGATAAGCTGAAGAATTCGCCTTGTTTACATCAGCAAGCTTATAGCCTGCAAACGGAAGTGTAATACTCTCAAGTGAGGCACACTTATTGAACAAGAAAGAACCGATACCGTTTTCACAGTTTTCGATAACAGCAGTTTTAAGTCCCGTACATGACTCAAAAGCGCTATTCCCTACAGAGGCAACTGTCTTTGGAAGGGTTATCTCCGTAAAGGTTTTACAGCCTGCAAAAGCTTTTTCACCTATGGATTCAAGGCTCTTGGGTATGGGAGCAGCCTTCAGTGAAGCACAGCCATTGAAAGCATATGCTCCGATAACTGTAACGGTCTCGGGCACATTTATAGTCTCAACACCTGACAAGCCCGTAAATATATGATTCGGTACAAGAGTTCCGCCCGTAACGGTGATAGTCTTGAGAGACTTAGGGATATAGCGTGTATAGTTGTGACTGCACTTTGTCTCATACATCATTTCCGCATATTTCTCATCTGTGCTGTTTTTGTCGAACAGGTCGGCAACACAGGTGCTCTGACTCATCTTTTCAGCCGAAGCAGCAGAGGTTGCCGCATACGGGAGAGTAAGGCTTTCAAGAGAAGCACACTGCTCAAAGCAGAAATCTCCGATAGTTTCAACGCCCTCGGCAATTACAGCAGTTTTAGCGGCATAACACCTTTTGAATGCACATTTGCCTATGGTCTTGACATTTGCAGGAACATTTATCTCTGTGATACCTGTACACCCCTCAAATGCACTCTCTCCCAGAGAGGTAACGCTTGATGGGATAAGGAGCTCGGTAAATGCTGCGCAGTCCCTGAATGCAGCTGAGCCTATAGTCGTTACGGAAGCAGGCAGAGTAAGCTGTCCTGCCTTTGCGGAATCTTCCTTGTCGTATGTTATCTGAGTAAGTGAAGAACAGCCGTCAAAGGCACCAGTGCCTATAGATGCAATGGTCTTTGGCATAGTTATGCCTGTCAAAGCCGTACAGCCATTGAACAGATTTGCTCTGATGTCTGTGATGCCGCCCTCAGCAGAGCCGTCATTTTCGATAACCACGCTTGTGATAGTCTCAGGTTTCTTGAAGGGATTGCCGGAGCTCTTCATGGCACCGTGACCTGTGATTATAACAGCTCCTGACGCAAAATGCTGATATGTGATATTATCGCCGAGAGTTCCTGTTACAGGGGCATCTGCGTCCTCCGCTGCAACAGTGCTGTAGGCTGCGGTCAGATTTTCTGCCGACGGGAGCTTCTTTACGTTTTCTTTGTCATGTACCTTTGCTGTCTCTTCAGCCTCAACAGAGACCGTGGACGCAGACTGAGCGTTAGCCATATCGTCTTTTTGCGCAGCGTCTGCTATTACTTCTCCGAGAGTATCTGCTGTTTGCAGCCTTGCATCATAATCGACAGTCTTGCTGCTGTCGTTTAGTTCAGTGCTCTGAACAGCTGCGGCACTCACCGCAGTACCTGGCAGAGCTGCCGATACACACATAACTGTACTGAGTGCAGCGGCAGTAAATTTTTTCAGCATTTTTCAACGCTCCTCCTTAAAAATTATTATAGGTATATTATATACTTCAATATACACATAGTCAATCGTCTTTTTGTACAAAAAGTTATGAATCAAGGTGATTATACTCCCACAAATATTCAATAAGTCAGCAATATTACTGTTTTTACAGAGAATATATGAGCTTTTGCAGTCAAAACAAATTTTAATAAGCACAATAGATCATTATTTATTGTTTTTCTGTGCAATATAGCCATTTTCCATTGACATATGCAGAATTTAGTGTTATACTGATATTATGGATAGTTTATCCAATTCATTATGGGAGGAGTAATGTACTATGGGAAAAATGAAAAAACTGTCTAAGCTTACAGCTGGATTTCTCAGCCTTGCACTGGCTGTAGGAGCTGTGGGAACATTTCCGCCGTGTGTCAGCAGAAACAGGGCTGTGGCTATCGCGGAGGGATACGCAGGTGATACTGCATACGAGATCGAGATACCTGACGCTTATATAAGCAATGTCTCTGTCTATGATGATCTGTCACAGGCTCCGGCTTTACAGCTTAGCATAATACCTAAGAAAAACGATTATTACGACTACTATTCAAAAATAGATATTATTCTTGAATCTCCTGACATCAGGGCATATGTCCGTGAGGAGCTTGACGAGGAGTTCTACGAAAAATGGAACAGCACCCTTAAATACTACGAAATGTTTGACCGTGATGACATCGTTACACTCAAGTTCACTACCTACGATAAGGAACAGGCTGACGCACTTCAGGCTGAGCTCGAAAAGCAGGGCGGCTACTGGGGAAGCTCATCACCAAGCTACGAATACAGAATGGACTTTATCTCGGGCGTAAGAGGTCTGGGTATCCATTATTACGGCGATATAAACGATGACGGAGTTGTAGACAGCTTTGACTCTATCACCTACAGAAAGCAGCTTGCAGGCAATATCGGGACCAAGCTCACAGAAGTGCAGCTGCTCAACGGCGATATAAATATGAACGACAAGATCGACGAGGAAGACCTGCAAATGGTTCAGGACTATCTGATTGGAAAGATCAAGGAATTCAACGGCGTCGGAACTATCGGCAGCATACGCCTTGACAATACTGTTGACGTAAAGGCTTCCGAGGGAAAGACTACTGACGAAGAATTTGCTTCCGCTGAAATGAAGTTCGGCGTTGATCTGCTGAAAAACAGCTTTGCTCCTACTGAGAAGGACGAGGAGAACCTGCTTATTTCGCCTATGTCTGTATCGGCTGCACTTGCTATGACAGCAAACGGAGCTGACGGCGAGACAAAGGCTGAAATGGAAAAGGTCCTCGGCAGCGGTCTTACCTTAGACCAGCTCAATGAGTATATGGCTTACTACATCAGCAAGCTTCCAAATGAGAAAAAGCAGAAGGTTTTCCTTGCAGATTCTATCTGGTTCAAGGATAAGCCCTCATTCAAGGTCTATGATGAGTTCCTTGAAAAGAATAAGAAGTTCTATAATGCAGAGCTTTATAAGGCTGTCTTTGACGATTCTACAGTCAAAGACGTAAATAGCTGGGTAAACAAGAATACTCAGGGTATGATACCATCTCTGCTTAAAAAAGGCGACCTTACGCCTACAGACGAAAAGGAAATACTGATGATGCTCATCAATACCCTTTACTTTGAGGCTGAATGGGATATACCATATAAAAGTTCAAGAGACAGCATATTTACCGATCTCAACGGTGATAAGCACCCTATACAGGCAATGTACAGTCATGAGAGATACTACTATGACCTCGGAGATGCCGATGCCTTCAAGAAGCCGTATGCAGGCGGCAAATACAGCTTCGTAGGCATAATGCCTAAGGAAAAGGATATCGTAAGCTATGTAAAAGACCTCGACGCAGAAAAGCTCTTTGAAGGGCTCAAGGAATATGAAGATCCCGAAAGTATAGAGCTCAACGTTATGATACCAAAGTTCAAGTATCAGTACAGTAAGTCACTGAGCAAGGTGCTCAAGAATATGGGTATGCCTTCTGCATTTGATCTAAAAAAGGCTGATTTTTCAAAGATAAACGACCTTTCCGTTGAGGACGCCGATCAGCTTTACATCGACAAAGTTCTCCACAAGACCAAGATAGAGGTGACAGAAAAGGGCACAAAGGCAGCTGCGGTAACAGCTGTTATGATGGCAGCAGGCGCCAGTATGCCTATACCAAAGAAGGAGATCAATATTTATCTTGATAAGCCTTTCGTCTATATGATAGTTGACGAGAACAACGTTCCGCTGTTTATAGGCGCAGCTACTCAGTTAGAGGAAAAGTAAGCAATATTATAACGTCCCGAAAAAGGGAGTCCCCTCCGGCGGATCTCAGGTTATATTTACGAGACTATTTTTCAGGCTCGGTAACCATATTTTCCGCTGAAGGGAGCTGCCTGAATTCGGGACGTTATTGTTTTTTAACGCGGTATTATCACTCGTCAAGTACAAAGACAGAGCCGCTCATGCGGTATGGCTTATCGTTCAGAATTACATCGCTGAAATACCACGAGGACACATTCGAACAAAGAGACTGATAGACGTCCTTTGTGATATATACAGAAGCAGGACTGAAAAATGGTATGATATTGGTGTTTTTGGCATTGACGTTAGCGTTTGCATTCTGTGCTGCTATATCAGTTGCTTGCATAACATCACCGGCAAGCAGCATACACTTATTTGTACCTGATGTCGAGTTTGAGCCAAGATATACCAGCACCGTTTCTTCTTCCTCTGTAATGGTATTCACTCCACGGCAGATGATGTACTTATCGCAGAGATTAGCTGAAACAATATTTGGGCTATCGCTGACTCTCCATACACTAAGTATCAGGGTATCCTCCCCCACTCTCTCAGCCTTAATAAGAAGCTTTGCAGCTGTACTTGACGGACCTGCGATATGGTAACTACTTGAGCCAAATCTAACAGCTATAGTAGTAAAATTGGAATTGCCGTTATATACCATCAATCCAAAATTATCTTCAACATGAAGCTTGAACATTGTTCCGTCATAGACAGTCGAAATATCCGCCCAATCCCATAAATCTGTCACATCGGATACAATGTCCGAGTACCGGCTTGATGAATTTGCGTAAGCCTTATCTAAAACTACTGTTGACATTTTTATTCCTCCTCAATGATACCTGTGAGCATACTCACGTAATTATTTGAAACGGCGGACATTTTTCCTGCGGTAAAAGCCGGTCCGCCAAGCTCGGCTTCTCCGATATACTGTTTTACCTTGCCTTTTTCATCATAGACAAAGTAGACCTTGTCAGCGTCCTTTTCGGAAAGAGAATCAAAGTCCTCCTTGCTTATCTGCTCAAAGGACAGACCGTTGAGGCGCTGCTCCGAAAAAACATCGGAAAGGTCAGCCTTTGCAAGGAGCCTGTCGATTTCAGGTCCGCTGTAGGCTCCGCGATAAACTGCCATTATGTTCCCTCCTTTAATAGGTACATCTCGGTGCTGCTTGTGCAGTACCTCTTGTTTTCTGTGGTAAAATAGCACCTGCGAATACAGGCGCAGTCGGTCATCAGCCTGACCAGCTTGAATGTTTCATAAAGACCTTTCATTGATACTCCTTTCCTGAGTCAAGGGTGTGGTTTGAATATGAAGCTTTGGAAACGCTTTCATATATGCTTCCAAAAGCGCATTTTTTCAATGCAAACACGTTGAATTTCAAAAAAATAATTTTCAGCATTGTATACCTGCACAAAACACGCTGTCGATTTTTGTATCATAAAACCAAAAAACCTGTGCCGCAATTGACACAGGTTTTTATTTTATAAATCATAATTTAACGCCTTTGGCGTCCCGAAAAATTTGTATTGTAGGGGCGAACATTGTTCGCCCGTGTCAAAATTGATGTGTATGTTTGCGGGCGCACATTGTGCGCCCCTACATCATTAAATTTTGATTTATACGGGCTGATTTTTAATCTATATCATCTATATCATGTTCGGGAGCTTCCGCACTTTCCAGATTGGCTATCTCAGCGCAGAGCTTTCTTGTAGTTCCATTGTCAAATTCTATGGTAACTACTGTGTCGCCTCCCAGCGGCAGTGTATCGGTGACCGTTCCAACTCCGAAAAGTCGGTGTCGGACACGGTCGCCTTTTTTTATTTTTGTGTGGTCAAGCATGGCCTTCAGCGCGAAACATTATAGTTTACTGTCTTTGAGCCAACACCTGTATCTATATCCAGCTTGTACTTGCTGCCGCTGCCAACAAAGTCACTCTCGGGATTGGTAAGATTTACGATTATCTCACCTACTCCGCCGTCAATGTCAATGTCGCCGTTTACGGTTCCTGTGAAGTTCAGCTCACCTACCCCCTGGTCAGCCTCTATTCCGCCGAGAACCGCACTTGAAATATTTACCTCGCCTGCTCCGCCGTTGATATACAGCTTTTCATCGCACTTGATACCCTTAATATTCACTTCGCCTGCTCCGCAGTCAAAGCTTCCTGTCTCACATTCGATGTCCTCAAATGTCACCTCTCCTGCTCCGCATTCTATCCTGAATTTGCCGCAGCTGAAGCCTGCAGCGCTCGTCTCGCCTGCCCCAAGATCAAGAACAAAGCTTGCGTACTCCTTATCAGGGAGCTTTATATCAACAACTGTTTCGTTATCATCATTTTTGAGCCACGCAGGGAGCATACCGATATGTATCTTCTCATTGTCAAAATCTGTCGAGAATGTGTCGCCCTTTACATCCGCTGTAAACCCCTCGGGCACATTCTTAGCCTCAACATATATCTTATCGTCATTGCTCTTGCTTACGGTAAGGTCTGCCCAGCCTATTTCAAGGTTCACTCTCTCTACATCAGCTGCACTGAAGCTCTCGCTGAAGTCCTTTATCTTGCCGTGTCTCTTGAAATCGGTATTGTTGAAAAGGATAATTCCGGTAACCAGCAATACCACGCCTAAAATCAGAAATGTTATCCATACCCAGTTTCCGCTGCTCTTTTTCTGAGGAGCTGTCTGTATCTCCTGTGTTATCCCATTATTATTCTCATACATTTTCTTTTCCTCCCTTTTTGAATAATCCGCCTACCCATGTAAAAAGCTTCTTTATGCCTCTGCCGCAGGCAGGTATAGCTGCTCCGAAAACAGGCTTGCAGATAAGTATCACAAGACCTGTGATGATGAAGCCTGCACCCAATGCCATAAGAGCTATCGACGGAAGCTCAAAGAGCAATGCAATGCCGCCAAAGATAAGACCAATGCCTGCTGCGATGAACGCAATTACCAGTGAAAAAAGCACCACTATGATAACGAAAAGCATTACTACTGCTACGATAAGCAAAGGCAGCCATATTGGGAATGTCAGAACTCCGATAATGATGCTTGCTGCAATTGCACCGCCCGATGGCTTTTTCTTCTTCGGCTGAGGTGCTGCGGCAATATTCTGCGGTACAGGCGGCGGAGGCGGTGTGATACCGCTCTCGCGGAGAATATTCACTGCTACGTCCTCGGGCATTCCCATAGAAGCAGCAGTTTCCTCCTCCTTGCCGAAACCAGCGTCCATGAATACTTCCTCATAATATGTAAGCGCGTCGTTTATATCCTCAACAGGCATACCGCCTCTTTCAAGGCTGTTCCTTAATCTCGTCAGAAATTCAAGTTTGTTCATTGCTTTCAGCTCCCTCATTCAATAAAATACTATCTATCTTCTTTTTGTGGCTCCGCCATTCCTCACGGTATTCCTCCAGTGAATCGTTTCCCTGCGGCGTTATTCGGTAGTACCGCCTGTTCCTGCCCATGAACTCCTTATCATAAGTTTCAAGGAGCTCGCCTTTCTGCAAGCGTCTGAGGACGGGATACAATGTTGATTCCGAGATGTCCACAGCCTTTCGCAGATACTGGGTTATCTCATAGCCGTAGGTGTCGTTGTTCTGAACTATCGATAGCACCATAGCGTCGAGAAGCCCTGCATTGATAGAAAAACCCATAGTCCTTCTCCTTTCGTATTCAGTTATTATGCTTGAACTTGTTTTGTCTGTAATATTTTATCAGTTCCAATATTCAAGCTCTGACAATATTATACGGCGTATAATATTGTTTGTCAATACAATATTGTGATTTTTTAGTAACATTGTAGAGTTGCACAGTGAGAAGCTGATTTTGCTGTGCTTTGCATGGTAAATATTAACAAAAAGCAGTAAAAATGTAGGGGCTGGCGTCCCCGACAGCCCGTTAGTCTCACTTTATTTGTGGGACGTCGAGGACTTCCAACAGAAGCCGCGACCCTCTGTCCTTCGGACATCTCCCTACACTGTAGGGAGTCACCGTCCCCTACAATGGGGTTATTTCATCGGCGCCCCTATAATGAAAAAAGGAAGCTTTCGCTTCCTTTTTTCTGTGTATTTACTTTATTGCTTCAAATGCTCCCTCTATATCCTCATCAATTACAGTATAGTCTCCCTTATCAAAGTCAAGGATATAATGTCCCAGCTCTGCTTTTTTATTATTTTCAAGGTTTGTTAAATACGCTGTTGCTTCGCATCCATTCCCCTTTCCACTTATCTCTGTAAGAACCACATTCCCATACTCAGGCAGCACAAAATTACCGCTTGACTCTACCTTTGTTATTCCATCTCCGTCAGTCCATATAAAATCTACGGCATATCTTCCGTTTATGTCATCGGGAACTATAAATTTGTAGGTTATCTCACCTGCGGTATAGCCGCCCTTAGAAGTAAATAGGGTTACATTTCCTCCCGAAACCGCCTCATTTCCTGCCGCAGGATACTGTTCAACTACTGTGCCCTGCGGTTCGTTGGAAGGTATCTCATAAGTGTATACCTTAAAGTTCTTGTAGCCTGCCATAATGGAAGCGTCCTCAGCCATTTTTCCGATATAATCATCTACTGTGACGTTCTCACCCTCTGAACCCATGCTTACATATAATATCACAGTATCGCCCTGTTTTAGCTCGGTGCCTGCTTCGGGCTCTGTTCTTATTACATAGTTTGGCAGCACTTCGCTGCTTGACTGCTTTATAACTTCACAGTTAAGTCCGCGAATTTTAAGCTGTTCCTTTGCAAGCTCTGCATTCATAGCCGTGAAGTCGAGCATTTCTATTTTCTCTGCCTCAGCATTATCAGCTTCGGTGCCGTTATTAAGGTCTCCGAAAGTGTAATTGCTTTCCGGGAGTCGTTCTTCACTTACATCAATCAGCGGCTCCCATTTCTCATGTCTGAGAAGCATATAGCCTCCCGTACCAAGTCCTGCAACCAGCGCAAGGGCGGCGGCTAAGGACACTATCTTTTGCCATATGGGCTTTTTATACTGCTCAACGCCCGATACTTCATCGGCATGAGCTTCATTACTTTCGTTTGTTCTTTCATTATATATCTTTCTGCTCAACTTGAACATCCTTTCCTTTTCTTCGGGTGAAGCAGGACAGTCAGCAGCAATGCGTCTTATCTCCTCGTCGTCTGCTGTTTCAAGAGCATCAAAACCGAGTTCCTTATCGTTCATATATTACACTCCTTTATCCCAAGATTTTCCAGCTGCTTTCTGAGCCTGTCAAGTGCCCTGCCGCTGCGCACACGGACGTTTTCGGGCGTCATTGAAACAAGCTCGCCTATTTCCTTTGAGCTGCGGTCGAAAAAATACTTCTGCATGATTATGGTGGAATCAGGCTCGCCCAGTTCCTCTATGCACCTGAGCAGTGTACTGCGGAGCTCTCTGCGCTCCACGGTCTCAACTGTATTGTCTGGAGCCTCTATAGCCGCAGCTTCTTCGCTGTCAACTGAGACCGCAGGTACAGTTCTACGTGTAATGCGGTTAAAGACATTAATAGCCTTACGCCGCGCTACAGTTCCCACAAAGCCTGATATATCGCCGTTTACAGCCTTGCTCTCCTCATAGTATATGTATATGTCAGAGAAAACATCTCCCACACATTCCTCAATATCCTCGCGGCTTGCACAGCTTCGGAGCTTGCTGAAAATAATAGTGTATACATAGCTGAAATAACGATCAAAGATGGCTCTCTGAGCATTTTCCTTTGATTTTTCCGCTGCATTCTGTATTTCTTCATTTGTCATAGTTCATCACCTCTTGTAAAGCTTTAGCAATGCATTGTGTTGGCTTTCATAATATCTATTCATCAGCAGCAGGGGCTGCGTAACATTTCGGGATATATTTTTTTGTTTTTACAATAAAAGAGAGCGGATAATATCCGCCCGTTGAAAAAGTGTAGGGCTGGTGTCCTCGCCCCCCCCCGTTAAGGGACGCCTTCACTTGCAAGGCGTCCCTCTCCCGAAAACAATTCACTGGATTGTTTTCGGGATTCACCCTTGCGAAGCGCCTTCGTAACTGCGGGGTTACTCCCCACAGTGTGGGGAGATGTCGCACGGCGACAAAGGGGACGGGCTTGTTAAGCTTGCCCCCCCACCAGAGACGCTGTCTCTGGACTCTGCCAAAGGAACACAGTCCCTTTGGAATCCCGTTCATGGGCTCAGCAAGTTCTAGCGTTATATTATGATTTATCTAAGTGGCAAAATAAAGATATAATACCCCGAAGCATTATTAAACGCCTCGGGGCAATATCTGCTATATATTATATCCGACTAAACGCCGTCCCTTTTTAAAGTGTAAACTCTTTTCCGTTATACATTATATCAAAGGAAGTTTTATCTATGCTTATACGCTGGCGGTCGATATAATTGTTTATATCTATGGGCGTATCTACCTTTATATGTACCTCGGCTTCGTTATGGTGGATAGTGGTATCCTTCGTAAAGCCGCCTATGCCAAGAGCCTGCCTGCCCGATACGGTGAGACCGAAGGCTGCTCTGTCGATAGAAGTATCTGTGATGCCTTCAAGTGCCGCGATAGCCGAGCAGCGCTCCCCCTTTATGGTTATGAAGCAGCTGGCTTCTCTGATAGCAAACTCGGTCTTTTCGCCGTCAAGAGTTCCTATGCCCACAAGCTCGATACCCGTCATGAATACCTTTATTGAGGTCTTGAAAATAGTGATAAAATCGCTCTTGCCGATAGAGCCGATAGCCGTTCCTCTTGCAGAATTCATCTCCATACCGATGTCACAGTCGTGTATCACCATGTCGCTCTCGGCATAAAGAGCTCCGATACCTACGTTGACGTCGCCCTGTACATTCAGTCGGTACTGACCTGTGTTGATGTTGATAACGCCGCCGTTTCCCGAACCTATGGCAACTCCCTTTTCGCCGTCTGCATTAACGGTTATTCTGCCCGACTGCTCAAAGGTTATATCGCCGTGCCACAGTCCTGCTCCGTTGCCTATGCCGTAGAATTCCTTGCCTGTTACATTTATTTCAAGCCTGCCCTCACCTGCTATGGTGAGCTTAGATGACTGGGGAACACGTATTCCGCCCATATCCAGCTTGTTATCGCCGCTGAGCACAAGTGTTACCTCGTTGTCCTCACCGATATCTATGCAGGGCTTGTTCTTTATAGTGCTGAGCCATGCGTTTTCAAGAGTTATCCTGCCTCTGTAGCCCTTTCGCGTTTCAATGCGTATCTGGCTGTCAAGCTCTGTACTGCCCTCGACACTGATGTCGCCGCTGCCGTTAGAACCGACTATGACGCATTTCATACCTGTTTTCATAAGTCTTTCGAGGATTATGCGCTCGGATATATCGGCAATATATACCTGCTGTCCGATACCGTCCTCACGCTCCTGATGATAGCGCTTTATCATCTGCTTGATGTCCTCGGGGATAGAACTGATTATCTCAGGTGCAGGTCTTGCCGTAAAATAACCTTGTATCAGGTCTGCTCCAAGAAGTATTACGGTATGGAGCTCTTTCTCGGTCTCAACACCCTCTGCCAACGCAAGAATGTCATTTTCGTGGCAGAAATGGATTATTTCTCTTACGAAATGGCGCTTTTTCGAGCTGTTCTGAATATCAGTAAGCAGCGAGCGGTCTATCTTTACGAAGTTTGGCATATAGCGAAGGAGATTGCCTGCATTTGAATATCCTGAGCCGTAATCGTCGATAGCCATTTTTACGCCCATATTCCGGTATCTCTCTTTAAGAGCCTCAAGTCTCTCGTCGTCTATCTCTGTCTGCTCGGTCATCTCGACAACCGCAGTATCAGAATGCTTCAGAAGCATTTTCGTTACGCGCCTGAAATCGTCCATACCCAGTCTGGCTTCAGGGATACTGTTTATAAATACCGACCTGCCGAGGAAATCCTCCTTTCGCAGGTCTATTATGCCGAGTACATTGAGGAATGTTCCGCGCTCAATATCGGGAAGTCTGTTGACAAGTGTCGCATACTTCAATATATGGTAGGGGGTGAGCTTCATACTGCTCTTAGGTCTCATAAGAGCCTCATAGGAGAATATTTCGCCGTCCTTTGCACTTACAATAGGCTGGAAATAGTAATCGAAGAGGTTTTCGTCGATAATATGCTCTGTTTCCTGCAATTCAGCACGTTCGGTCTCTGAAAGATTAGCAAGCTTATGTCCTGTGCTGCTGTTTTTCAGACCTATGAGCATCTCAGCGAGAGTATCCGCGTCGTCAATTATGAGCTTTCCTGCATCGTCGGCATGATCACGGCGATACTGCTCAATAAGCGCCGTTCTTTCGCTGTCCGTTGAAATATCTTTAAGTCTGCACAGCAGCTCATGTATCCACAGGCAGTCATTGCTCTTTTCCGACATGGTACTCCCCCCTTTACTTACAGAATACAGCTTTGCACATATTATATCATTTTTCCTTTTAATTTTCAAGTCATTTAAACAAAATCATCTAAAATTTACAATCGCTTAAAATTTTCATGGTCATTATCCTGTGATTCATAAAAAATTGAATTTAATCTCCAATGTCAAAAAAGTATTTACTGTGCTCAGTGATATGCCTATTTGTAATAACCGTCTATGCCAAATAAGTATTTGGCATAGCTGTGTTTCTATGGTATAATATTTATGTACCAACTAAATCATGAATCTGATATGTCTGAACTTCAAGATTTATTTGCCACATCAATATAAAAATGATCAAACATTAAATAATATAATCAAGGAGGTATAACCATGTTAGGCAACTTTTCATATCACAACCCCACAAAGCTCTATTTCGGCGAAGACTCCCTCTGTTATCTGAAGGACGAGCTTGCAAATTACGGCAAAAACGTTCTGCTGGTCTACGGCGGAGGCTCTGTCAGGAAAAATGGTATTTATAGTCTGAAAAAATTTGCACGTTTCGCTGTGAATGTATGGGGCATCTCTCCTGAGGGCAAGACCGATGAACAGCTTGCAGAAGCCGGTCTTGCGGCTATGGAAGGCTGGATGAAAGAGCTCGGGCTTGTAATGAAGATCTCAGAGCTGGGTGCAGCTGATGAAATGATAGAAGGCATTGCCGACGCTACACTTATCCTAAATGGCGGATATAAGGTACTTGACCGTGACGAAATAGTAAAGATACTGAAAGCAAGTATGTGACATAGGAGGAAAATAAAATGGCTGAAAAGATAGTACAGACCGCAGGCAGAGAACAGCTCGGAAAGTTTGCTCCCGATTTTGCCCGCTTCAATGATGATGTGCTTTTCGGTGAAAACTGGAACAATAACGACATTGACGTGAAAACACGCTGTATCATTACCATAGTTGCACTGATGTCTCAGGGAGTGACAGACAGCTCCATGAAATACCACCTGACGAATGCAAAAAATCACGGTGTATCCCAAAAGGAGATAGCCGCAATAATCACTCACGCTGCATTTTACACAAGCTGGGCTTTTGCATGGGCTGTATTCGGACTTGCAAAGGAGGTCTGGAACGAAAATATACCAGTTCAGACCGACAAGGACAGGTTTCAGAATGAGATATTCTTCCCTATCGGCGAGCCGAACCCTTATGGCAAATACTTTGTGGGACAAAGCTATCTTGCTCCCGTATCGGATAAGCAAATTTCTATGTTCAATGTGACTTTCGAGCCTAAGTGCCGCAATAACTGGCATATACACCACGCTACGAGCGGCGGCGGTCAGATGCTCATCTGCATAGGCGGCAGAGGATATTATCAGGAATGGGGCAAGGAGGCAAGAGAGCTTCACCCCGGGGATATAGTTAATATCCCTGCGGAGGTCAAGCACTGGCACGGTGCAGCTCCCGACAGCTGGTTCTCACATCTGGCTATTGAGATAGAGGGCGCAGACGGCAGCACAGAATGGTGTGAGCCTGTTTCTGACGAGGATTACGGAAGTCTGAAATAACAAACGCTCCTACTGCGGTATCGGTAGCAGACTTTCAATGCTTCGGAGGCTTTTTTGCCTCTGCCGCACCTATCTGATTTTCCCGTGACCAAATAGATTTTTAGAAATGACATTAAAAGCAGCGACCACTGAGAAACATTCTCAGTGGTCGCATTTCATATCGGTGTTATCAACACCCAAATAGGGGATTCCCCGACCAGTAAGCGTTTGGCGGACTGCCAAATGCGATGCCGGCAATTTTTTTAATTCGCATTAAGGATAGCGCGCAAAGGGCGGTTCTCACAGTTAAATAATTGATTTTGTATGATTTACGTTCTTCGAAACCCAAAGCCTATGCTGACAGATATCCCGCAGTTTCGGCTGTGGGAGCTTTTCAGTATATCGTCTTTTCTGACGCTGTTCTTACAGGCTGCATTTATATATCATGGCATATGGAAATACCACGGACAAAATCCAAATATGTACATATATTCGATTGACTTTCACACAAAAGTATGATATAATTTTAACGAAGTTTGAAATAGGAGATGTGTCAATGGATAAGATCAACGATATAATCAGTCAGATTGACAGCTATGTGTGGGGACTCCCGCTTATTATCCTCATCATGGCTTGCGGAATATTACTTACATTCAGGCTAAGGTTTCTGCAGGTACACAAACTTGGCAAGGCATTGAAGTACATGGTGAAGAATGAAGAAGACGGAAACGGAGAAGTATCGAGCTTTGCGGCACTTTGCACAGCTCTCTCGGCTACTGTCGGAACGGGCAATATAGTCGGAGTAGCAACTGCTATTTCGGCAGGCGGTGCAGGAGCACTGTTCTGGATGGAGCTTGCCGCATTTTTCGGTATGGCTACAAAATACGCAGAGGGACTGTTGGCGGTAAAGTACCGTATAAAGGATGAGAACGGCAATATTCTCGGCGGACCTTTCTATTATATTGAAAACGGACTTGGAAAGAGCTGGAAATGGCTTGGTAAGATGTTTGCGGTTTTCGGACTTCTTGCAGGTATCATGGGAATAGGCACTATAACCCAGATAAATGGTATCACATCAGCAGCAAATAATTTCTTTGATCCACAGAAAATCCATACAGTTTCAGTATTGGGAATGGAATACACATGGACTACCGTAATAGCAGGAGCTGTCATAACTCTTCTGACCGCACTTATCGTTATTGGCGGAATCAAGCGTATCGCAACAGTTTCAGAGATAGTAGTTCCCGTAATGATAATTGCATATGCAGGCTGCTGTCTTACCATAATTTTCTGTCATATATCAGAGATACCCATGGCAGTATCATCGATAATCAAAGGTGCTTTCAGCCTTAAAGCCGCTGTAGGCGGTGCGGCAGGAACTGTCATGATGTACGCTATGAAAAGCGGTGTTGCAAGAGGTATCTTCTCAAACGAAGCAGGCCTCGGCTCTGCCCCGATTGCAGCCGCAGCCGCTAAAACCAAAGAGCCTGTACGTCAGGGGCTTGTAACAATGACAGGAACATTCATCGACACTATTATCGTCTGTACTATGACAGGACTTGCCATAATCATGTCAGGAAGCCACAACACCTCTGAGCTTAAAGGTGTTATGATAACTATGGACGCATTCGACTACGGTCTGCCGTTCAGCGAGAGGATATCCTCGTTCATACTCATGTCGTGTCTTACGGTGTTTGCATTCACCACCATACTTGGCTGGAACTATTATTCAGAGCGCTGTCTTTCTTATCTTACAGGCGCTAACATGAAGGTAACAGTGGTATATCGTTGGGTATACATTGCCGCAGTTTTCATAGGACCATACCTTGCAGTTGAAGCTGTCTGGAATCTTGCGGACATATTCAACGGACTTATGGCGATACCTAATGTTATAGCGATAATTCTTCTCTCGGGAGTTATAACCTCTGAGACAAAGGATTATCTAATAAGGCTAAAAGCAGGAAAAGTAAAGGAATAAAAACGAGTCTTCATATCTAACGTGCAAGCAATCTGCTGAATGATTCGGTTCTTCTTGTTGTTGATGACACAAAGCCTGATGAATCTAAAAACATGAAAAGGCGATAAATGTTCTTCAGCGAAGGGCACTCGACAGCAAATCTGACTTCTGTCAGGTATCGTCCTTATTTTTTATGAGATTTGAGTATTTATATAGAGCTTACATCGTATCTTGACCCTATACAAGTTCTTATGTCAGAGACAGTTTATCTTTTATTATTTGTAAGCTCTTAAATCCACTATGTTCAGATGGAAAGCCAGAAATAATTGCTTCCATCGTTTCGGAACTCCAGTAAATCATTAGTTTTTTCTTTGTGCGAGTTATCGCTGTGTAAAATACACCTTTTGTTATTATTTCGGTAAATAAAACCTCCGAAGCAGTGTTTCTTCTATTATACACTACTTTGGAGGTTTACACAAATTTTAGGATAGACTCGAAAAGTATTAGAAAATTTCAGAGTAGTTTTTCTATTCTGTTACAAACTCATTCGAAAATCCATGATAAAAAGTATTATGGTGGCTGCTTCAATATTTCTTTAGCTGTTTTTGAAGCTTTTTTCTATTGATTTACTGTATTATTCACCTTCAAAGAATATATCGTCAACACGCCAGTCATTGAGCTCATCGACCCATACAAGATGCATAGTCTGCTGCTCGGTCACGCCCTCATAACCAAGAGTAAAACGAACGAGTATTTCATTATCATTCAGTTTTTCAGCAGATGGACAAGTTCTTCTTCCTTCTACCCATGAATTACATTTTCTGCTGTAAAGATCATTCTTATAAGTGAAATATATGCCGCTTAAGAAATCGTTATATGAAACAGTTCCGTTGTCTATTTTCTCTGTGAGCTCAGCTGGAACTATATCGTCTTTGCTTCCGGGAGCCCAGAAAGCGTGCAGATGCTTATTTATTGCATCAGCTGAACAGTATTCTTCGTCTGTTATTTTCCATGCATCAATTGCAGGTACATAAGAACCTTCAGCAATTTTAAAGCTTACACTCTCCTCTTCGTGCTCAACATATCCGTTAGGTATCTTTAACCATTCATTGTAATTGTCGAGCCACTCCTGTGCGAATGCATCCATATCAGCAGGCCCATGTCCTTTATCAGAAGCTGCTGTTGTGATCTCCTCGGGTGCTGTTGTCTCAACGAAAGCAGTCATTTCAGCTGTAGCCGGCTCTGTTGCAGCTGATGCAACATTTGTTGTTATAAGGCTTGTTGTCGTAGTTGCTGTAGTGGTATGAACCGCAGCAGTCTCTATAGCTGATGTTGATGCTGCTGTGGTGGTGATTTCCGCAGCAACAGCAGCAAAATGCTGGCTGTTCTTGTCCATCTTTTTACCAAGAGCAACGCTTCCGCCAATTCCTCCAACAATGATTGCGAATGCTGCTGCAATTGCTGCATATCTGTGGTGTTTATGACTTGTGTACTTGTCTGTACCTCTTGCCTCTTTGCCATTCTGGTTATTGTAATTTGCATTATACTTATTGATATTCATAGAAAACATCCTCTCTTTTTCATAATTTTTAAATTTAGGACGCTGGCTGCTTTATGCACCATACTCATCGCCCCTGTTGATCGCTTTGTTTTTGATACGTATCATCGCTTTCATAATATACACTCGCACACAAGATCTCAAATAGGACAAAAAACTCAAAAAAATTTTTAGACTATAAAATTTATGGTATTTTCTTAATCTGCAGAGAAAGTTGCAGATGCCAGTACATAGCCTTATGTGTGAATCCCCATGCCATAGGAAATACAGTCATTTTTCTGTACTTATTCGGTGCCAGAACAGGTGCTATATCAGCTGGATAAAGTTCTCCGGACATGATAAGGCTCTTTCCGAGCTTAACCGCAATCTCCTGAGCTAAGGACATTTTCTTATCTTTATAAGAACCTCTGCCATTTCTCTTGCCTCTATGCGCAATGACGTACACATGAAGCTCACCTCAAATCGCGGCAAAGCAGAAAATACGTTCTGTTTTGTTGTATCATATGAAGATACATTTTTCAAGATAACAGAAGGACCGCCAGTAGGCGGTCCTCATGGATAAATCATTGATTATGGTTATCTGTGTTTTATGTACGCATCTCACGATATATACTCCTGCAATAGCTCTCATGATAGCGTTATACTTGTTCTTATCTTTGAACAAGGATTCATAGCTCTCCTGAGACTCTGTATAGTTCTCCATAGCGGTTGAACTGAAGATCTGAGGGAAAAACTTTCTGTGAAGATAACAGGATCTGTTGTCTTGATTGACCTGAAAAAGGCCTATACCGCTGTAGATGAGGAAGCTGCTCTGGAATCTATTGACGAATTTGCATCAGCCCGGGACAGTAAAATCCCTATCAAGTACCTTTAACATAAGCTCATTAAAGCGTTCTTTCTGTACAATATTACATACATGACCACATGAAGCCATCCGTATCATCCTACCGCAGGTGCTCTTAGCTTCACGTACTGTTCGACGCAGAAAACAGGAGTCAAGCTTACCGGAAATATATATATTTTCTGGATGATGTTCCTTTTCAAATACCTTGCTGAAACGAAAAGCCTGATTGAAAATATGCATATATAACCTGAATTCCTTTTTATTCAAAGCGATAGCACATTTACGAAAAATACTTCTGCTCTCCTCATTACGCTTACCAGGCATAATGATCCAACTGAAAACATGGTAAATTGCCGCAAACGGAAGCTTGTCACCTATTTTTGAAAAAAGATGAGCACATCCGTAAAGCAATGCATTTACTGTAGCCACTGCACCGACCAAGATTCCGAAGTCAACATATTCAGGATAAAACGCTTGAATATATTTCACAAAAATCGTACCAAGTGATACTCCCATAAATATAGCATGGCGTATAGAATACTGATCGCATACAGCAAGTATTTCCCTGCTTATCGCGTCCAAACTTACCTCAAGCTGTGAAAGCTGCAAATTACCTTCATTATGACTTGGAAGATCAATAGTAAGAACATTGTAATGTTTTGAGAGCAGAGGCAGCTGATATTTCCAAATACGTGAGTTACCTCCGAAACCATGTAGAAGAACGATTGTCTCCGTATTGCCGTCCTCAGCAGGATAAAATGTATTATGCAACATTTATATACCCCTCCCACATATTTAATATACATAATGTATTCCCCTTGCAAACATTATAGCATCAATCATTTTGCCTGTCAATAGCTTATTTTCAATATTCAAAAATTATTCAGGTTTTGATAACAGGTAATATGGCTCTGTAGATATAATACATAAAGTATAATCAACTTTTAGAAATATTTAAAGCTCCCGTAAGGGAGCTGTCTTCTTTAATATCGTTATACTGCCTTTTAATCGGTAAGCGCCAACCATTCCCAGTCGCCAGTAAAAATAAAAGAGGATTGTATTGACAGTCCTCTAATTTTATATGCCGTGAATAGTTGGCACTTGAGTACGACAATCATAAGTATAGTGGTTTACTTGAAGAGAGTAACAGCCAAGCCGGTGGAGAAAACAACTGAATAACGTATTTTGAAAAAGCTCTAAAGCGATTGCTTTAGAGCCTTTTTTACTTAGCGAAATATACCTTGTTACACTTCACTATATAAAAATGTAAAGATTTGTATAATAAGATTAAGGTCAAAGCATATCTCATAATACTTTCACGACTCTAAAAACGGTACAAGTGTCGTAGTAAGTGTCGTAGTGCTTTATGCAGCAAAAATGGCTGCACTCCAATTTCCCGAAATACAGCCATTTATTCTGGTGGAGCATAGGGGACTTGAATTGAGCAAGAGCCTTTCTGCAACTTTCAGTAAAATGCGAAAATGGCTGTGTTTAGCGGATTTCTGCGATTTGAATTTTAGTGACTTCAAGCGAATTTTGACGGTTTTTGGTACAAATAAGTGGTAAACAAGTGGTTGGAATGGCAAGTTTCCCAACCCTCAAGCGAAAGCTGAAACAGATCATATAATGCAGAGTATTCTATTCTTATTGGATAGCCGTGCATATTCTCATATACTGCCGTTCTCGTTTTATTGGAGTAGATTATTTCCTTCCCCTCTCTTATCGCTATAAGCAGCAGTCGAATGTCAGCTATGAACTTGTCATTGTATTCATGATTTCTTGAAGGCACTGATATAAGATAATCGTTTAGCGGTATATCAGGAACATCACCAAGATCGTCGATCAACTCCGCAGTTTCTTTTTCCGAGAGGAACAGCTTCCCGTATTTACTGCTTATAATAGCTCTTATATATACGCTCTGCTTCTGATAACCGTGTACGGAAGGCATAGCCCTGCTTTTTCAAAAGTTTATTTATGAACAGCATTTTTATCGAAAAATATACTTCTCATATCATTCGGCATAGACTCAAGTCCCCAAGCGTATATATCCTGCGCTTGGTCACAAGCGACTGGACAAGATAACGTCACGCGACATACAAAAATTCATCACCGGTCTGCTTGTGAATGAGAAAAACCTGAACAATGGTAAGGCACTTTCAAGGAAAACGGCTGTGCATCACCTGAATTTTATAAGCGATGTGTTCAACTGTGCTGTCAGAATGGGTATGATGACGGACAATCCTTGCAGGCGCGTAGTAGTTCAGAAAACTGAACAATCGGAAAAGGAAATATACACTCTTGACGAGGTTAAAAAGCTGTTCCGCAATCTGCCTAATGTCATTAAGCTAAGGAAAAACAAAATAGTCACAGGGTGAACAAAGATCCTGTGACTATTTTTATGAATATAATGTAAATTTTTGCAAAAAGGTATTGACAAAAAGCCGAAAATGTGCGGCGAAGCCAATCAGA
>NZ_JAIKXF010000025.1 GCF_024684275.1 Ruminococcus sp. | reverse complement strand
CTGTAACGGACAGACCAAGCATATCTGCAAGGCGCTTTTGCGTATATCCCTTACTTTTTCTAAGATCTCTCAGTATTATTCCAAAATCATACGGTTCATGCATAGAATTTTCCTCACATTAAAATTTTACATTGCGAAACTTGAATTTAATTCTATATTATGATATAATTGTAGAATAATAGATGAATTTTATTCAAATAAATAGATAGAAATTCTATAAAGGAACCATTATGAACAAACAAGTAAAATCCAGGCAGCGTGTAGCCGACCACGGAGAAGTATTTACGGCTGAGCGTGAGGTCAAAGCCATGTGCGACCTTGTATTGCCCGAAACGCAGCGTATTGACAGCCGATTTCTTGAACCTGCCTGCGGTGACGGGAACTTCCTCGCAGAGGTGCTGAGCCGCAAATTAGCTGTTGTGCGGAAGAAATACAAGCGGAGCACCATTGACTATGAAATGAACTCCCTGCTGGCTGTGAGCAGTCTTTACGGTGTCGATATACTGGCGGATAATGTTGCCGCCTGCCGTGAGCGGCTATATAAGCTGTGGGCAAAGCAGTACAAGTCGGTGTGCAAGAATGAGTGCAGCGATGATATGAACCGTTCTATCTGCTTTATACTGGAACGCAACATTGTCTGCGGAAACGCTCTCACGCTGTGCTGTGTTGATGAAAACTGCAACAATACCGATGAGCCTATCGTCTTTTCGGAGTGGGCATTCATCACAGGAGCAAACATTCAGCGGAGCGACTATACCTTTGCGGAGCTACTAAGTCAGGACGAGGTTCAGCTCAGTATCAGCGGAGATGAGGGAACGTTCCTGCAAAAATATATTTGTCATTACAGGAGGTTAGGTGAAAATGGCTGAAGGACTATTTGAAAATGTTTACAATCCCGATGTACTGTCGTGTCTGGCGAATCTATCCAACGATGAAGTTTTCACGCCTCCAGAGATTGTAAACCAGATGCTTGATATGCTGCCGCAGGAGCTTTTCTCCGATCCCGACACGACCTTTCTCGATCCCGCCTGTAAAACAGGAGTATTTCTCCGTGAGACAGCCAAGCGGCTCATCAAGGGACTTGAACCGCAGTTTCCCGATTTGCAGGAGCGTATCGACCACATCTTTCATAAGCAGCTTTTCGGTATCGCTATAACTGAGCTGACGAGCCTGCTGTCACGGCGCGGACTTTATTGCAGCAAGTATCCCAACAGCAATTATTCCGTCAGCCGATTTGACGATGCACAGGGCAATATCCGTTTCAAGCGAATCAGCCACAAATGGGAAAAGGGCAAGTGCGTTTACTGCGGAGCGTCCGAGAGCCAGTATGAGCGTGGTGACGAGCTTGAAACTCATGCCTATGAGTGGATACATACTATAAAACCAGAGGAAATATTTAATATGAAGTTCGATGTCATAATATCAAATCCGCCTTATCAGCTTAGCGACGGAGGAAACGGAGCAAGTGCCTCTCCATTATATCAATTGTTTGTTGAAAAGGCTAAGATGCTAAAACCGAGATATATAACTATGATAATTCCATCACGTTGGTTTGCTGGTGGAAAAGGACTTGATGATTTCAGAAAAGAAATGCTTGAAGACAATCGAAATGTGCGTATAGTTGACTATGTTAATGCAAAGGACTGTTTCAACGGCATAAGTCTTGGTGGAGGTGTTTGTTATTTTTTATGGGACAGAGATAATCCTCGCCCATGTGAATTTACCAATATACATGACGATATTATTTCAACACAAATACGTGATTTATCAGAATTTCCAGTGTTTGTAAGATATAATGAAGCTATTTCTATTATTCATAAAGTTCAGAGTTTTAAAGAAAAAACAGTTTCAGAATTAGTTGGAACACGTAATCCCTTTGGATTATCATCCGCCGCAAGAGGAAGCGAATATGAAGATGAGATTTTATTATATTCAAGCGGTGGGAAAGGCTATATCCCGAAGAATATCATAACACAAGGAAATGACATTATAAATAAATACAAGGTAATGATTAGTAAAGTTACCAGTGAACATGCGGGTGAACCAGATAAAAGCGGTATGTTCACGGTTATTTCTACAACAAGAGTTTTGTCACCAAATGAAGTTTGTACCGATTCATATTTAGTTGCATTTGTTTCCGACACGGAGAATGAAGCAATTAATTTTGCTAAATACCTTTGCAGTAAGTTCTTCCGATTTTTATTACTACAAGCCGTTTCTTCAATTAACCTTTCAAAAGATAAATTTCAATTTATTCCTATTCAAGATTTTTCCCAAGAATGGCATGATGAACTATTATATAAAAAATACTCACTATCTAAAGAGGAGATAGATTTCATTGAATCAATGATTAAACCTAAAGAATTAGGCGGTGAATAATATGATCGAACAGGAATTTTTCCCTCAGCGCCCCTCGGCAGCACCCTCCATATACGCTTTCCGGCTCAATGATGTTGCCAGTCACAACGGCTACATAAAGGTCGGCTACACCGACCGTGACGTAAAAACCCGTATCCGTGAGATAATGCACACAAGCGGCGTTCCCTATACTATCCTGTGGTCGGATTCGGCAATGCGTCCCGACGGTTCGTGCTTTACCGACCACGATGTTCACGCTATACTCCGCCGAAACGGCTTTCACAGGCTCTATGAAGGCGAGGACGATAACGAGTGGTACGGCTGCTCCGTTGACGACGTAAAGGCGGCAGTCCGAGAGCTTAGAACAGGCGAGATAGCTGATACTCAGCGTACTCTTGATTTCAAAATGCGGCCCGAACAGCATATCGCCGTAAAGCGTACAATGGAGTATTTCCGAAAGGCGAAAGCTGATGAGCCGGACCGTGCACCGAAGTTCCTGTGGAATGCTAAAATGCGCTTTGGCAAGACCTTTGCCGCATATCAGCTCTGCCGCAAAATGGGCTTCAAGCGGATACTTGTGCTGACATTCAAGCCTGCGGTGGAGTCCGCATGGCACGAAGAT
>NZ_JAIKXF010000001.1 GCF_024684275.1 Ruminococcus sp. | reverse complement strand
GAGCAGTATGCACTCCTGAGCATATTGTAGATATGATATGCAAACAGACTGTTGACCTATCAGCTGTAAAAACAATAGATGACATCTTCAAAATAAAGGTGCTTGATCCTTGCTGCGGATCAGGTGTTTTTGCTGTGTCTGTTTACGAATTGCTGACAAAGAAGATGATAGCAATTCTTAGCTCCGATGAAAACGAACGAACCAAATACAGCAATTATTTCTATGTACAGGACGAAAGCTATATGGTTACCATAGAAGGCAGACGAGCTATCGTCACTAATTGTATTCATGGCATAGACTGTGATGAAGCAGCCATAGAAGTAACAAAGATGTCATTAGCCCTTAAAATCGTTGACGGTAATAATCCTTTAGCTTGGAGCGGTATCGGTGCATTTGGCGAGAAGATACTTCGTGATATAGACGGCAATATAAAGCTCGGAAACACTCTCGTTAGTACAGATAATCATATTCCTGCAAAGCATATTGCTGAAATCAAGCCTTTTGATATAAAAATTGCCTTTGCCGAAGTTTTCAGTAAAAACAATGGCTTTTCCTATGTGATAGGCAATCCTCCTTATGTTGAAACAAAGCATTTCAAGGCAGCACAACCGTTGATGCACGATTATTTAAGCACAAAGTATAGCTCATTTGAGGGTAAAGCTGATCTTTCGGTATTATTTATCGAGAAATGTATCAGTCTCCTCAGTCCGAATGGTAAACTTGGCTTCATTATCCAAAGACGCTGGTTCAAAACTGATTATGGGCGTTCGATTCGCACTCTGATCAACGAAGGAAAATACCTTGAAAAGCTGATTGACTTCAAGGCGACAGATATTTTCAAAGGTAGAATCACCTATGTTTCAATCATGGTTCTTTCAAAAAAGAAAAATGATAGCGTCCGGTACTTCTTTATGCCTTCGGAAGCAGAGGACATAAAGACTATATTTGAAAATAGTGAAGATAACGGCGATTTTGCAACTTGCGACTTTGCTTCATTACCAATAAAAACAGGAACAGAAAGCTGGTCTTATGACAACTATCAGATTGAAGAGATCAAAAAGAGGCTTTCTGAGACTTGTGGTGCCTTGGGAGATTATCCGAAGTTAGCTGTTAAGGACGGCATTCAGGCTCTTTGGAAGAAGATGTATCACCTGACCTGCTGTCGTGTAGACGGTAATTATATCATCGGAAAGAATGGTTTTAAAGAAACAGTAAAAGTCGAAAAAGATGCTGTGAAGGCAGTCATATATAACCGAGAGTTCTATCCTTTCAAGAAAGTTGAACCTGATGCTTATTGTGTTTTTCCTTATGAAGGAGCAAACAATGACATTATCCCGTTCTCAGAACTGAAAGAGAAGTACCCTCTCTTAGCTGAATACCTGTCAGCAAATAAGCAGCGGATCACCGAGCAAGTTGAGTGCTATGAAGGTGATTTGTGGCACAGATTTACCCGTGAACACAACCATACACTATATAATGTGGATAAGATCATTATCCCGATGACCGCAAGGGATACGATTGCTACATTCATCAACGATAAAGGTCTGTATATGGATAATGCGAATGTGTGGTTCATTACTGTTAAGGGAGCATCTGCTGACCTTATGAAAGCTATCACCTGCATTATCAATTCTACAATATTCACTGTTCTTGGTAAATCCGGTGCTAATCCGCAGAGTGGCGGATACTATAAGTTTAACAAGCAATTCCTTATGCCTATTCCTTTCCCGATTGATACAGTTACGGAAAAAGCTGACTGTGTAGTGAAACTTGCAAAATACTATTCTGAGATTTCCGAACTTCAGGAGCAATATTTATCAGCGACTTTCAATACAAAAGAGATCATAGCAGGACAGCTTAGACAGTTATGGGCAGAGCTTGATGATATTTGTTACAGCCTTTACAAAGTAACAGATCAGGAAAAACAGCAGATTATCAATATAGGACGAACGGTAAGCCGTATCGACCTTTTGAATGGAGTTAAGTGATATGAACATAAAACAGCTTGTAAATAAGTTGCTTAAAATATCAGGCGATGTTACAAGCATCGAGAAGGCGTTGGTTTACTCTTTTGCTGATAAAGTCGCTGTTGACACAAATAAAAGCCAGTGGTTGAAAAACTATTTATCAGATATTGATTATTCTATTGTAGATAAGGCTAATCAGATCACAGAGAGTAAGCTGACATTAAATGAACTTATCGCTATTTTTGAGATGCTCGTTCCTCAAAGCGAAAAGAAGGAAAAAGGCGTAGTGTACACTCCTGAGATCATAACAAAATATATCGTCAGTCACACGCTTAACTGTAACAATATACCTACCGTACTTGATCCTTCATGTGGCTGTGGTGCTTTTCTTGTTACAGCTGCCGAATATATACACGAAAGATATAGTATTTCGTATTCTGATATAATCTCATCTTATCTTTATGGTGTTGATATAGACAGCAATGCAATAGACAGGATCAAGTCTTTGCTATCATTAATTGTTCTCATGAATGGCGAAGAAGAAAAATGCAGCTTTAATTTTATATGTTCAGATACGCTTGATAAGAAAACGTATGATAAACTTCAGAAAATGCATAAGAACGGCTTCGATTGCGTAGTGGGCAATCCTCCGTATGTTCGTAATAAAAACATGAGTGAGGACACCAAATGTCATCTGAATAATTGGATTTCATCATCAGTCGGAAATGTTGATCTATATATTCCTTTCTTTGAGATAGGAATCAAACTGCTATCAGATAATGGCAAGCTCGGCTATATCTCGCCGAACAGTTATCTGCAAGGTGTAAACGGAAGAAGTCTCAGGAAGTATTTTGCTGCTGAACAGCATCAGCTTGAAATTATTGATTTCAGGGATAGTCAGGTCTTTGAAAATGTTACAAGCTATACTTGCATAACTCTTATAGACAAGTCAGTGAAAACAGATGCTATCAAGTATTTCAGGTTAAATGAATTCAATACATTGGAAAAGCATACTTTTTCTGAGTATCATTATACAGATTTCCCTGACGGCAAACCGTGGAGAATGAGAGAGAGCAGTATTGATGAAGTGATCCATAAGCTCGAGTCATCGGGTACGCCGTTGTCAAACTGGAAAATCCGTAATGGTCTTGCTACATTGAAGAATGATATTTACTTCTTTACTCCGATAAAAGAGGATAATACATATTATTATAGAGAATATGATGGCAAGACATATAAAATAGAAAAAAAGCTCTGTATTAAGGTTGCTAAACCGAACATCATCAAAAATGAAGCAGAGCTGGAAAAGAAAATGGAAATCGCTATTTTCCCATACACGCATACGGATAATGCTTATCAGCTTATTGATGAAGAGAATTTTCAATCTTCTTTTCCAGAAGCATATAGTTTTCTTACTGAATATAAATCCATATTGCTTAACAGAGATAAAGGACACGGAAACTATCCTGCCTGGTATGCGTATGGAAGAACTCAGGGCATGAATAACTTTGGCAAGAAACTTCTCATTCCATATATAAGTGGAAGTCCTGTCGCTGTTATGTCTTTAGATCCCGATGTGTTATTCTACTGCGGATATGCTTTGCTCTCCGAGGATATTGAGGAACTGAAAATACTTAAAGTTTTTCTTGAATCAGAAGCGTTCTGGTATTATATCTTCCATACAAGCAAGCCATACTCTAAGGGATATATGGCTTTTGCGAAGAATTACATAGTGAATTTTACAATACCTGAGCTTTCTGAAAAAGAAAAGTCATATTTGTTGGAATCACACACTAGTGAAGAACTGAATGAATTTGTATGGGGAAAATACGATACTCAAAGCAACCGTTTCTGAAAGTGTTACAATCTATCAGATATGATTATAGGAACGTATGATTTTTAACCTGATAAAAGGATGTGAATATATGGCTGCAACACAAACAGATGCAGTATCTTTACTCAAAGCTTGGTTTGATAAGGCTACTAACTGGCAGAAAGATTTATTTTGTCAAATATGGCAAGGAAATGAGGATGTCGAGAAACTAACTACTAGAGCTTTTTCGTTAGCAAAAACTGAATATCTCGGAGAGAACAGCAGGTTTGCTCCATCGACCACATTCCCAACCACAGTAGAGTTTTCAAACGGTAGCAATTGCCCTGTTATATTAAAAAGCATTTCTGAAGTTCAAGGCGTTGGTGCGTTATCGCCTACAAGGCCTTTGGAATTTGGCAATAATCTTACTATAGTGTATGGAGAAAATGGGTGCGGCAAATCCTCATATGTCAGGATTTTGAAAAGTGCTGTATCTCCTAAAAATGCGAATGCAATTTTGGGTAATGTATACGAACCGAACTGTCCCAGTCCACAAGCGATACTTACATATAGCGATGATGGTGAAGAACACCTAATACACTGGAAACCAAGTATGAACAGCACTTGCCCTTTGAATATCTATGACACTTCTGTTGCCAAACAGTTTGCAGAAGAAAAAAACGAAGTAATATATGAACCACACATATTATCCATACTTTCAATAATGGCGGCGGTATACGAAGGCGTAAAAACTAAATTTGACGAATTAGAAAGCGAAAATTTAGGTCATCAAACTCCTCTGGATAAAGCAATCAGCAATCACAAATTAATAGCTGATTTTTATGCCATAAAAACAATTAAAGCATACGATCAATTTGCATCTGGCGTTATTTGGGATGAAAGCCAACAAATGCAACTTAGTGCCTTACAAGAAGGATTACAAAACCAAGATCCGTCCAAACAATTAAAAACATTAAAAGCACAACAAGAACTTGTAGAAAAACAATACAAAGTGTTGATTGATCTTATTACTAAAACAGGTAACAGCTTTAGTGAGGGATACTTATCACAACGCAAGGCGCAGATAAATACTAAACAGGAAGCTGACCATTTAATAGAAGAACTAAAAAAAGTGTCTATTATAAGCAAAACAGGTTCTGATAATTGGAAAAAAATGTGGACTGCTGCTGTCAAGTTTTCTCAGGAATCAACATCAAATAGTTCCGATACAATAATTGTAGACGGAAAATGTATTTTATGTCAGCAAGATATATCTGAAGATGCTAATACAAGAGTTGCTGAATTCTATAGGTATATGACATCAACTGCAATAAAGCAATCAGAAACAGCACATTTAGTATTCGAGAACACAGTAGAGCAGTTGAAAATAACATACACCAGTATCAATATAGAACAAGTTGAGTCAGTATTAAGAGCAAGCAGCGTTGAAGACGATATTATTAAGCAAATCATAGAACAATATAAGACTATTAAATCAAGGTGTAAGTGGCTTTTGGAGTATACTGATGATACGAAAACTTCTATTCCTGCCTCAGCGGAAATAAAGTCATTACTGGATGCAAAAGATAAGCTCTTAACCGATTATGCGGCGAGAATAAAAGCTTTACAAGATATCATTACCAATAGAGAAAAGCAGATCAATTTAGTGAATGATTTGCTTGCAAGAAAATGGATAAATGATAATAAGCTGATCCGAAAAAAGGATATTCAGGTGAAAATAGCGATATCAAGCTGCAAAACTAACGCCCTTACCTCAGTCAAAAAAGATTTAACACATATTTTGATTACAAACACTTATATTTCAAGATTTGAAGAAGAAATGTGTGCTATGGATTGTAATCACAAGATTAAGGTTGAACTTATTTCAAAAGCAGAAAAAGGTAAAGCATACCACCAGGTGGCTTTAAGAGGGGCTGTTCAAAAGAAGAAAACGGGCGAAGTATTAAGTGAAGGCGAATTCAGAGTAGTCTCCTTGGCAGCCTTTCTTGCCGATTTGTCTTCATGGAACAAAATTTTACCCTTTATATTCGATGATCCAATTACTTCTCTTGATCATAAGTATGAAAAGATGGTTGCTGATAGATTAGTAAAACTATCTGAAGAACGGCAAGTTATTGTATTTACACATAGACTTGCATTTGCGCAGCTATTAGTATCAAGTATAGGAGAATATAATAAGGCACAGTCAGAATTAGATACGCCAAACATAATCAATTGTAAACAAATCGAATTGCGTAATAGACCTTTAGGAGAACCAACAGAACCTACATATCATGGAGCATTAAAAATGAAAAATGCTCTTAATAATATAAAAAGTCGTGATATTGCTTTGCTCAAAAAACAATATAAGAATGGCGATTATGAAAGTTACGATAATGGAATCAAGTCACTATGTTCAGATTTTAGAAAAATCGTAGAACAAGGTATAGAGACTGACTTGCTTTGTAAGATTGTTACTCGATTTGGATATTCAGTAAATACTTTGCGATTAAAGTATCTCTATGTAGTTACTCAGAATGATATTGATTTGTTTAATAATATGATGACAAAGTATTCTGCATATGAGCACTCTCAATCTACGGAGCGCCCTGTAGAATTACCTGATTTGAGTGACATTGAAAGTGATGTAGATACATTAATAGCATGGCGTGATGATTTCGGAAAACGCTGTAAAGAAGTCGATAATAAGAAATAAAACGGCTGCACCCGAAGGCACAGCCGTTGCTCCTCAAATATAAACCATACACTCAAACACAGCTTCTCCCGCCAGGTAGACAAAGCAATTTTCAAGACCGAGTATTTTCTCAGCATCGCCTGTTATAACAGCTTTCTGATAACAACTGTTGGTCTGTTTCCAAAGCTCTACCTGGCGAGAGATAGCTTCACCGACTTTCAGTTCCATATCATCGAGGTACTGTACGAGCTTCCCATCGTTGACGAGCCTGCGAAGTCTGTCGGGATAATGGCTGTCAGAATAATGAAGATGATACCTGATGAAATCGGTGTGATAGGTCTTGCTCTCCTCGGTCTGCGTATCGGCATTGAAGTGGGTGACGGTCATGGTATTGGTGTCCAGTCTCCACAGCGGAACGTATTTCTTTTTCAGTGAGCTGTATGCAGTCTGTTCACTCTTGTATCTGCTCATAGTTCAAACCTCCTCGATTCCGTTGAAATAGGATAACAGGCTCTCTTTGTTGATTAAATATTTTCCACGAACACCTTCACCTGTGCGGAAAGCTTTGATTTTTCCTTGTGCTATCAGCATACGGATAGAGTGTTCGGAAATGCCCTCTATCAGCTCAGTACACTCCTTGATGGTCAGCATCTTGACCGACTGCACCGGAGCTTTGACAGTTTTTGAAGCGATTGCAGGTTGTTCCTGCACTTCTTCCTCGGCAGTCAGTTGAAGTAAAAGGTTAATTATAGTGTTTACGATCTCACGTTTTTCTGCTATTGTCATAATGATCTTCCTTTCGTGGGCGGAGTTCTCATAGTCTCTCACCACAGTTCTCAAAATTGATACAGAGATATGCAATAGCGTTGGTCAATTAAGGTCAAGTAGTGGTCAACTGAGTTACAAGAGGACGGCAGAAATTTTGAAATCCAGCAGAACCGAGGTTCTTGTAACTCAATCAAAACGCCGTATCTACGGCACTTTTTGAAGAAAAGGATAATTTAAGTGAAGATGCCTGAATACCAGTTCTGGGTTAGCCGAACATTCGGGGTAAACTCAAAGAGATAATTTTATCCCTATTGGGAGTATTCAAAATCACGTATTTACGCTGTTTTGTTCGGTTTGGGTTTATCTGAAATATGGTGAATTCCGGACGGTAACTAACAAGAATTTAAGGCATTTGCCCTTGCGGTGAATGCCTTATTTATTAGAACTTGATTTTGGCTGAACAATATGCTATAATTAGAATATTAAGCCATAATTGTTGCATACTATTATCGGAGGTGATGTTATATGCTGTTAAAGTATTCTGTTAGCAATTTCATGTCAATCGGGCATAATATTGAATTCAGTATGTTTCCTTTAGGTGATAGTATAGACGAACGCTTTTTAACCGAAATTGATACTGTTGCCGGAAAATGGAAAGTTTTAAAAAGAGGAGTTTTCTTTGGACCTAACGCTTCCGGAAAAACTTCTTTTGTAAAATCTTTAGAATATGCTAAAAGATATATATTAAGAGAAGGAGCTAAAAATTTACCTACAACAAATGTCAATCAATTCAAATTTAAACTTCCAGAGTATAATGGTATTACAACTTTTCAGTTTGTAATGTGTATTGATCGTAAAATATACAGCTATGGTTTTTCTTTAGATAACTCTTATATACATGAAGAGTGGTTATCAATTATGGGAAAGGATCGTACATTTATACCTTTATTTGTAAGTCTATCAAATAAAGG
>NZ_JAIKXF010000127.1 GCF_024684275.1 Ruminococcus sp. | reverse complement strand
CCCGGAATAACACTTTTATCTTGACAATCAAATAATCATGTGCTAATATGCAGATAAGACCGAATGCTTTCACAATCGGTCTCATCATATACTCTTTTATTGCACTATTTTTCGTTTACACAGAATTTGGGATTGACTCATCTTGACAATCAAATAATCATGTGCTAATATGCAGATAAGACCGAATGCTTTCATAATCGGTCTCATTATACACTTTTCTATTGCACTATTTTGCGTTTACACAGAATTTGGGATTGACTCCCTATGGGACGCGCTTTATTTGACGCTTACATTTTATCTTGTTAAATATAACCTAATACCCTCTAAAAATCCTCGTTTAGATGTATGTATATCTTTATTAATGAGATCTTGAATTGCAGACACATCATATTGATCCAAATCGCCATCCATATCTATATCACCACGTCGCATATGCTCAGATGAGGGCATTTCTTCAAAGCCTTGGGGCGATATGAAATAACCATAATGTATAACGTCAACTAACATTTTCTTATCATTATCATCAACAACTCCATTGCAATTGACGTCTCCGATAACGCTATCAAAATATTTTTCCATTATTTTTATATCATTTTCATCAGCTTTACCGTCAAAATTAATATCTGCATTTGCTCTTTGAACTTCACTGATTCTTTTATCATTCTCTTTAAAATATTTTAAGTTCTCTTTAAAATATTTTAAATCTAAAGCGTTTGCCAAGCCGTTGTCGTTTTCGTCGTCATCTACATCGCCAAGAGTTTTAATTGAATATGTAGGAAGGTTAATTTCATCTTTGCTAATTTCTTCATCACTGATGTAAATCCTATAGGTATACATAGAATGATTTAAATCATTTTTAGCGCGTAAAAAATAATCATAGCGAACTCCACTTTCATTGTCTTCATAGTCATCCCAGGTGCTGTCAATATAATACCATCTCCCGTTAATTTCTACGATGTTCCATGCATGAGCAGAGTTTCCATATTTACTTTTGCCATATACTTTTTTACAGGTAACTCCAGCTTTGTCCATCAGGAGCTTATATGCTCTTGCATAGCCGTCACAAACAGTATAGAATCCGTCTTTATACCCACTCTCCTCATCTTCATGATGAAGAAATACAGAGGCATTTACATGATCCCTTTCATCTGAAGTTGTAAGTGGATTATATGTAACATGATTGTCAAGCCAGTCATGAAGCTTTATAGCCTTCTTGATATCTGAATCTCCTGGCTTAGTATTATTTTTTACAACATATTCTACATATCTTTCAGTATACATATTGGAAAAATCTGGCATTGCAAGAAAGTGTTTGTAAATTGCTTTCTTAAACATATGACCAAGTTCTGGTTCAGTGGTATTGTCATCTGAAAATGTACATAACTCCACACCATTTATAGTCAGATTATCACCTGACATAGCATTAATTACAGAACCATATTTCTCTATAATATTTTCGGCATTTTCCTCTGTAACTGTTTCAGGAATAATAACCTCTTGTAAATTGCCTGAATTTGTAATCTTATCAATGTTTACTATATTAACAGCACGTATATCAAGTTTTGTAATATTAATGTCAATCAAGGGGGTGATTGCTTGAACAACATAAGTTTTTTCGTTATATGAAATACTATTCTGAATTGTTACAGTGTCGCAGTCAGGCGCAACCCCAGTAACGAAAGCATAATAAACACCATAGTTTTCATAAAGCTTATATACTACATCATCAATTGTAACTTCACCATAATAAGTAGCTGAAGCTACTGTATTAGAAAAATGTAGAAGTGGAATGCTTTTAGTAAGAACTGGTACAGCCATTACAGAAGCAGCGAGTGCAATTGCTGCCAATTTTTTTTTGAGTTTCATGTTTATCAATCCTTAATTAATATATTTTAGCACTTTGTTATAATGCTGATTAAATATTATATCACAAAAGAGCGCTCTTGTCAATACATCACGAATAATTTTAGAATTGTCAATAATATAAAATTTATGCTTCTAATTTTTATGCTATCTGAAGTGTTATACTGAAAGAGCAGTCGACAAACACCCAAAAATATGGTAGAATATAAATAACAAAACCGGAAAGGGAAAACGACTATGAAGTACAGTAAAGAATTCAAAGAAGAAGCATTAAAGCTAGCACCGTTAATATCAAGTCCGACTGCCTTGAACATAATGCAGTCTTTGATACCATAGAAGTTATCTGCTAGTGCACATATGTAAACAGGAAGCATATTTGATGATCTTTCCAAGATGATCATGATTTGTCTGTTCAAGCTGATTTTCGATATCGGACAGAATAAGCTAGGTGTAAGTTTTTTTACCTGTTGTAGTAATGCATCAGTTAATCTTAACGAAACAAACATAAGTAGCCGTTTATCCAATACTTGATCTCGCTGTCCCAGACATACTCATACAGCTTTTCAAGAGCCTTGGCTATCTTCTTTTGAGCGGCATTTCTCGTGATCATAAGCATATCGGCAATATCAGCAACAGACATCTTCTCATAGCCGAAAATTCCTAAGTAGCAGCCGAGAATGTGCTGTTGTTCTGCTTTCAGTTTGGCATACTTCTGTCTCAGCAATGGATATACGGCTCGCTGTATAGCTTTCTTGCGGACATTATCGCCGATTGGTGCAATGCGCGGATTCTGGTCTTCATCGGGATCGTCATCATATGAGACCATGAGCTGTTCATAGTGAAAAGTGAAGTTCAGGCAGTCTACGACCAGCTTCTCCTTTATATTCAGTTCCTTGGCTATATCCTCAATACTTAGTCCGTCACCATGCAGCTTTTTGCACTTGCGTATCTGTGTCATAGTGCCATGAGGAATATTGATGAGTCCGTAGTATTCTTCAATATATCTCCACATCTTGCCGAAGATAAACGGATACAGATATGTCTGGAGCTTGCTTATAGTTGGATCAAACTTCTTTTCACAGATACGCTCCACGAATTCCAATGCACCGACCTGTTCCAGATCCTGCTGCATATCCTCAGACAGCTTCAGTCCGCTTCGCTTGGCAATATCAGCAACAATATTATGGATATAGCCTATATTCTGTCTGTACAGCCTGTCAAGAGCTGTATCATCGCCGCTATAATACTGCTTAATCAGTTCATCCGTTTTCATCTTTCACCGCCTTTGGACGTCCACG
>NZ_JAIKXF010000099.1 GCF_024684275.1 Ruminococcus sp. | reverse complement strand
GGTGAGGACGCGTCCCAGACCAGAGAGGTAAGCCTTTCTGCCCGCCTCGATAGCCTGTCTGAATGCCTCAGCCATAACGGGGAGGTCTCCCGCTGTAGCGAGCGCCGTGTTCGACATTACAGCCGCCGCGCCCATTTCCATAGCCTCGCAAGCCTGCGACGGACGTCCTATTCCCGCGTCCACGATTATCGGCAGGTCTATCTCGTCGATGAGTATCTGTATGAAGTCGCGCGTTGCGAGTCCCTTGTTAGAGCCGATAGGCGAAGCGAGCGGCATTACCGACGCCGCGCCCGCGTTGACGAGGTCACGCGCGGTGTTGAGGTCGGGGTACATATAGGGCATTACCACGAAGCCCTCCTTTGCGAGTATCTCCGTAGCCTTTACCGTCTCCTGATTGTCGGGGAGAAGGTACTTTGTATCGCGCATTATCTCGATTTTTACGAAGTCTCCGCATCCGAGCTCTCGTGCGAGACGTGCTATGCGGACAGCCTCCTCGGCATTTCTTGCGCCCGATGTGTTCGGGAGCAGGGTCACGCCCTTGGGGATATAGTCGAGGATATTCTCGCTCTCGGCGGTGTTCGCACGGCGAACCGCGAGCGTGATTATCTCCGCTCCTGCGTACTTTACGGCGGCTTCGATGAGGCTGAGCGAATACTTGCCCGAGCCTAGGATAAAGCGGGAGCGGAACTCCCTGCCGCCGATTATCAGCTTGTCATCATTCATTGTAAAAACTCCTTAAACGTCGTATTCTTGGGCGATAATGCGTATCGCCATATTTGCCATATGTGCCGCGCAGACCGCAACTCTCGCCGAAATCAGTCCGAGCCCGTCCGCAACGTCGCTGACCTCGTCTCCGCAGAGATAGAAGCGCTTCGTCACCCTGCGCGTGACTATGCTGTTCGCGGAGGAAAGCCCCGCCATGCCCGAGCCCGATATCAGGTACTTTTCGGGCATTTTTCCCAGCACTGTGTTCACCAGCATCGCCTTCTGGTCGGCGCAGTCGAACGCCTCGCAGATGATATCGGAGTCCGCAAGCAGGTCGGGGATATTCTCCTCGGTCAGCTTCACGCAGTCTCGGGAAATCTCGCAGTACGGCGCTATTCTCGACAGTGTATCGTACAGCGCGTCGGACTTGTACTGCCCGAGCTGTTCGGGGAAGTACTGCTGGCGGTTGAGGTTGGAGATGTCCACGCGGTCGAAGTCGATGATGTGGAGGCGTCCCACTCCCGCGCGTGCGAGGTGTATCGCTATATTCGAGCCGAGCCCGCCCAGTCCGCAGACGGCGACGCCCGCCTCCGACAGCCTGCGCTGGAGCTCCGCACCGTGGCGCTCCTCAAGGGCGCGGTACATCTCCTCCCTTGTGGGTATCGGCATATCAGCCGCCTCCGACGAAGCGCACTACCTCGAGATGGTCGCCCTCATAGAGGACAGTCGAGGCGTACTGGTCGCGCGGGACTATGGACTCGTTGAGCTCGACAGCCACGCGCTGTTCGCCGTAGCCTATCTCCGCGAGAGCCTCGGCAACTGTCTCGCCGTTGAGCTCGTACTCTTTGCCATTGATAGTCAGCATAATCATTCCTCCCAACAAAAAAGCGGCTGCCATAAGCAGCCGCAAAATCAACTTTGTTCAGCTTCCTACGTTGGCATTATCCAAATCAGGTCACGGGTCGGCGGTCGTACCGCCCTCTCAGCCTGTAACACAAGCTCCCCTGCACAGAACATTATAACACATATGTTTAAAAAATGCAAGCATTATTTCGCCGCAACGCAAGAGCTCACCGCAAATCTTATAAACTGCAAAAAACAAAAAACACGCTTCAATTTTGAAACGTGTTTTTCTGCGTGCGCCCGCTTGGCGCTGTCTGGGCGTGACTTAATTGATGACATACTGTTTACTTAAACTTGAACATTTCTATTTCTTCAAGAGAAAGTTCTTGAAACGATTTGTTCTTTGTTTTCATATATTTTATTATCTTTGCGAAGTCAATTTCATTAGGAGGTAATACAGTGCCATCCTTCGAGCCCACATAAACACCGTCAAATTCCTCAAAATCAGGATCTGAAATAATGCAATCTTTTTTACTCATAATAGTTTCCCTTTGTGCAGAAATAATTAAAAAGCTCACGCGATTGCGTGAGCTTTACTGTAAAGGTGGAGCAATCTGAACCCCGCTTTTATTCGCCTAAAAACAGCCATTTATCACACACATATATATTTAATTATTTTGATATGTACTTTTCAAGTACCGCTTCCAGCTTTTTGAAATCGCAGCAGCGGCGGGTAAGGTTTATCATTTTATCGGGCGTTTCTGTTACTATAAGATAGAGCTTGTTTGCTTTATTAACAATGTCATCTTGATTCTGCTGACACCAGTTAAGTTGTTTCTTGGTTAGTATCTTATAATACTTATTTTGCGGTGTATCATTACTATGGATTGTCAAGTCAAGAGACATTATAACAGCTTCATCAACAGGAATCATACTGTTAAAATTTAAAACACCTATTAATTTGTTTTTGACAACAATTTTTGTAAAATCTTTATCATTTCTCATGCTTTCGTGTTTGGGCTTGGGGGAACTCAGGGGAACGCAGTATTTCTTATCACCACATATGATAATAACGCCCACAAACGGACGCTGTTCCTTTCCGATTTGTGGAGATACAGATCTGACAATGTCGTCTTTTTTAGCTAATTCGCGTACATATTTCAAATCTATTCTGTAAAAGGATAGTCTTTGTTGTTTCATTATATCATCTCCAAGTGAAAAGGCTGCGGAAAAAGTTCCGCAGCCTTAGAATAGTTTCCACTTACGGTAGGACTCACCGCTCTTATGGTTTCCACTTACGGTAGGACTCACCGCTCTTATGGTTTCCACTCACAGTAGGACTCACTGCTCTTTACAGAAGCCTAAGCTTCCATATGATAAGCCGAAACTTATCTTCACATATATTATATCCCACAAATCAGGATTTGTCAATAGCAATTTTTGAAATTGGCTCAAGGTCAAGAACGCAACGGAAAGGCGTAACCGCCCAATAACAAAACACCCTATCCAATGAAGTCTAAATAGATTAAACTAGAAGTAACTAATAAGGTCTAACTGGAGTTTATTGGAATGTCTCCGTCTTACGAAATGTATCGTAATTTGGAAACATACCCAGTGGGCTGCTTCATTCTTTTATTTCTAGCATCTTTACTACATTACCATTTATTAGCAACTGTATTATCTTGGCAGTTTACTTTCTTTTGATTCCATTCTTCTTTTACTTTCCATCAATTCATTCATTGTAATCCAGGTCGTTCTATAGTGCGACATCTTCCCGTGATAAATAGGTTCTTTCATAATATAATAGACTTTAACAGGAGTCCCGACTTCATTTTGACTTCTAATCCATTCTACAAATGATTCCAGACCTTCTTTTCCATTATTGTAATTAAATCTAATTTCGTCAGTACATCCTCCAGCAAACTCTCCATGCTTTAAAGGACATCCGCCTGATACCCATACAAAATGCGTACACATCATTGTATCCATTACTCCGCCATCAATATCGTCAAAATACTTATTAAAAGCGTGAAAACAAAAGCTCCTGTTCTTTTCATCGAAAAACCAATCTTCAATTCCTGTTAATGTCGCTTCATATATAACTTGAAAATGATTGCCCGCCATATCAAACATATCAACACACTTAGGAATATTGCCATTTTCTATCGTATTGCAGTATATCTTTTTATTACTCGCTACTTTGAAACCGTGTAGAATCATTCTCCAACCACCTTATTAATGTGAAGTTTGTAAGTCTTTCTATATAGTCATAAAAATCACTATGAATAATATACTTAAAAAAGATATTATTGATGGCACTCTCATTAGATAGTCCGGCATGAACATATGTACAACGTATTTTATAACACAAGTCAATAAATTCTTCGTTTACAGAACCGCCGAAAACCTTGTTTATTAGTCCTATGATCCTCTCCACCTTATTATCGCTTATCTCTGGGTATAAATTAGAAAGTGTTTCTAAAGCAATGATAAAATATGTAATTGCTTGAAACTGGTTACCTAGTTGCTTTAACCCTTTAACGTACATAGAAGAAGCGTTCATGAACACTTCTTTATAATCATGCGATAATTTACCAAAAGAGTCATATAAATGCTTGATGTCTGCTGGAATGATACTATTATTGATTTTATCAGTTATGTAGTCTTCTTTATTATAATCCCTTGAAATAATATATAAAGCGCCAGGTTTCTGTTCAGAATACAATTGCGTTTTAGAGTCAAGCGCATAAACAGGAGTACGTAAAAACAGTTGTAATAGAGTCAGAAGAGTTGTGCACCTTCGTTCGATAAATGAAAAAGTTCCATAATAGCCATTATTCAACTGATACTGATTGTATTGCATTTCACATATAGCAACTTTGTAATCTTTTCTATCTGGCAGTGAAATACCAAAATCAACCCTCACATCACCAAAATCATATGAACCTGAGTAATCGGCATCCCACAAGGCTATTTTATGCAAAAAGTAATTGCTGGTAATTCTCGAATTATCAATATTATTTAATAACGATTGAATGTAACCAGAAAAAAGCTTGGCTATCTTTATTGCATCCTGTACTGTGTGCTTATGGTCAATAATACCCTCTTTTATAAAAGTTCTTCCGGTTATTTCCTTTCTCTTCCAATCTATGCAATACATATTTGAAATAAAATCTTTCAATTCTTTATGATATAATATTTTTGCGGTTGATTCAGTTAGTTTTTCAAGATGGCTTTGCGCACATATTATAGTTGCAACAGGATAATCAATTAAATATTGGGTGAGTTGAGTTTCTTGGATTAGAATTGTGACAAGTATATCAATTTTATCCAATGAAAAATCGGCAATAGAATATTTGAACATTCGACCTACTGCCTCATCGGTATTGCATTCCTCTATTAAAGCTTTTTCTCTTACCATTCTCAACACCTATTACTCAAACATCATGTAGCGCTAATTACAGTGCTTATTTAGCATCAGTATATCATATGAACTACATTATGTCAAGATATCTCAGTGTTTTAATACAAACGAAAAGATTAAGGATTACTGGTTTTCGTTACTCTGACTCTTAGTAACACGATACGCCGTTGTAAGGTCGAATACGACCATATCTCGGTCAGGCACAGCTATACCCCGTATACGGTATGTGGACTTCATATCCCAGCCGCAGGTCTGATATATAAAACGTACCATATCCATACTTTTAAGCTCATAACCATCGTGTGAAGTATCCTCCGGCAGCTGATGAGCTCCGCTTGACTTATAGCTGCACTTCTCAACAGCCAGCTTTCCATTCTCCGTATCTAACAGGAATCTGAAATACGGTGGTAACGTCGTATGGTTCATATCCGAGTTCGGAATCAAGCTCTGATTCAAGGCTGCCTTCCATAAATCCGGCAAGTGCTTCCTTGAACAGTTCCTGAATATCATCCATGCTCTGTATATTCGCTGCTGAAAGAAAATCGCTTATCAGCTCTCTTCTTGCTCGCTGCTCTTCTGTTCCATTTCTTCGTCTTCTGCTCATAATTAAAACCTCCGAAGTAGTGTCTCTTCTATTATACACTACTTCAGAGGTTTACACAAATTTTAGGATAGACTCAAAAGTTCACTCAGATCGAGTGAACTTTTTCTTTTAATTTTCTGATGTGTTTGGATCGCTTTTGGGATCCTTCAAGTCATCAGATACATATTTTGCTTCTTGCAAGGTGACTTTAATTTTAATATCTCTTTCATTTCTTGATACCGTAATAGTAATTGTATCTCCTGCTTTGTATTTATCTCTTATTTCGTTAAGCTCCTGTGCAGTTGCAACTGCTTCGCCTTCTATATCAATTATTACGTCTCCGATCTCTATACCTGCAAGATCGGCGGCACTTCCCTCTTGAACAGTTCTTACATAAACGCCTACGGGGATATTCCAATAGCGTGACTGCGCTTCACTGATATCATTTGTTGTAATACCGATCTGAGGTCTGCCTGTAACGTATTTGTAGTTTATAAGGTCATCTATAATGGACTTTGCTTCTTTTATCGGTATAGCAAAGCAAAGCCCTTCTACGCTTGCCATATTGCTGGTGTAGCTTGTTGACATTTTTGCTGAATTTATACCTATTACCTGTCCGCAGCTGTTTAGAAGCGGACCGCCTGAATTGCCGCTGTTTATTGCAGCATCTGTCTGTATCAGGTTCATTTTTCTTGCATTTATGTCAATTTTTCTGTTTAACGCAGAAACGATTCCGCTTGTAACTGTACCAAACAAATCAAAACCAAGAGGATTACCGACAGCAATAACAAGCTCGCCAACTCGCAGCTCATCGCTGTCACCAAGAACAGCAGGCTTCAGCCCTTTTTCATTAACTTTTAGGACTGCAATATCTGTATCAGGATCATAAGCGATTATACTTGCTTCGTGCTCGGATTCGTCACTGAATAAAACTGAAACATCTGTAGCTCTGCCTGCTTTATATTCTTCGTCATAAACCACGTGAGAGTTAGTAACAATATACCCGTCTTCCGTAATTATAAAGCCTGTTCCTGTTTGTCTGAACTGCTGCATTTGCGGCTGAGGGTTCCAGCCCCATATGCTGAATGGCTGCTCCTGCTCATATTCAAAGGTTGAAGCGATGCCTACAACAGATGGCATGATCGAATCCACAATATCCGGGAGTGGCTTTGCATCGGACCTTGAAGCGAGCTCGATCAGACTTGGCAGAGGCTCCTTATTGGTATCTTTTGACTTTTCTTCATCAGCTATTTTAGTAACAGCTCGTGACGAATCTCCTGTATATTCGGCTACTAATTCATCTTTTGTAACACTTAGAAATTTATATACCTTTACACCGCAGACGCTTAATACTGCTACTGCAAGGAGCGCTGCTGCACTTTTTAAAAAGATATTCTTATTCCTTTTTGAAGCTTTTGAAGTATTTTCTGATGTAAATGTATATGATGAATCCGAATCAAAGCCGGTTTCGTTACTGCTTGATCTGTAGTTAAAAGAGTTCTCAATTTTGTCAGAAGAGTTGCTGCCATATATATCACTTGATCTGCTGCTGTCTGAAGGCGAATGATCCCTATCGTTGTAATTGTCTGACATACTGCTCGTCCTTTCTAATTTAAGTCACTATGTTATATTATAAACATTTTTGTGATAAATATATGATAACATAAAGAAAAATACAAATTTATATATACTTCTATCATCAACAGAAAAGCCCCGACAGGAATACATCGGGGCTTACTTTATTCTGTTATTTAATAATATAAAGCGACTTTCATCACTTTGCTAAATTACCCTTTGGACTCACCCTTTCGGATTAGATATTCAATGTGTACCACTTTTTCATGTACATCATTCCTTTTCTTCAAAAGTAATTAAGCGATGTAGTTTTTCTCCATTGGAATCACCTATAAAGTTGTATTTATCCGATCTGATCCTCGGATAGCTGCAATTTCATAAAGTAAAAACCTATCTTCTCATTGGACTCTACCTCTTGTGAAAGATTTTTTCGCAATATATCTAAAGACTCATTGTCGGAATTTCAGATAACTCTGTATCTAAATATATTGGACATGAAGCCGTTTAGATCAGCAATACGTCAGCCTCGTAATCGAATTATAAAGCCATATTGAGCTATTTTCAATGGAACAAGCAAGCAGCCTTTATTCCCTGTTATACTGAATCCAATTACTCAGCAAGCCCGCCGGCTTCACGCAGCTGTGCGAACTTTTCTTCCATTGGACTCACACTCCCTTCCGCGTATTATCATTTACATTGAGGCATTCACCTCAGTCCAAGTAAATACAGCTTGGATCACTCATCTGAGCTTTCCTTTTCTTTGATTATATATTACCACATTTCTTGTGCATTGTCAATAGAAATCACACAATTATCACCAATCTTTAGTGTAATTCGGCGTATGTCACAATGAAAACGGCTTCCCATTGACATTTTTATCAATAAACATATTACTCAATTTTCCTCTTGATTTTTTTACTTTATTAGTGTATAATTAAAACATCAAATAGCGTAAGCTGGAATGGAGAATACTATGTCAGAAATGAATGAATACACCCCTGAACTTTTTGAGCTTATCGATGAGGAAGGAAATAAAAAACAATTTGAACTTTTTGATGCAGCAGAGCTCAATGGTGAGCAGTATTTTGCAATGCTTCCTGCTGTTGAAGATGATGATTTCCTTAACTCTGACTGTGAGCTTGTAATTCTTAAATCTATAGAAGAAGACGGAGAAGAAATACTGGCTTCTATTGATGATGATGACGAGTTTGAAACGGTTTCTGCATTCTTTATGGAAAGATTACAGGACGCTCTTGAAGAATAATATAATTTCATCAAATTTTAATAACTTTACATAGATTTGCTATTGATTTTTTGAATTCTTTGTGGTATAATAAATATAGAAAAAGAAAATATTCTGCCTTGTTCGGGTAAATATAGTTTTTATAATCCAACACATAATTCAAGGGAATTCAGCTCCGTATGTGGACTGCAGACCTCCCGCTTTGCGGAAGAAGGGAGCGAGAAGCATAAGGGCGTTTACCCACCTGCTTCGTGCGGGTTTTATGCACTATATGACGGCAAGGCGGATTTTTTTACTTAACAAAAAGCGGTTTCCATACATTGGAAACCGCTTTTTTATGTTTTAGCGTTGATCTCACGCCTTTATGGTTCTATTTCAATTACTTTACCGTTTCTTAGACTGTCCTGACAGTCGATATAACGCTGATTTGAACTTCCGCGGAATTTTATCTCCCAATCCTTTTGTTCAAGGATAAAAGGTCCGTCGATAAGATAATCGGTAACTGCAAGAAGGTCATTCCAGTGTTTTTGCGCACGTTCCTCATAAAGCTTTTCAAAGGTATAGCCTGTATAGGTTATAATATCAAGTCCAAGCTTTTTTATCTCACTGCCAAGAGATGCGAGAGCCTCTGCCTGACAAAAGGGTTCTCCACCGCTGAAAGTAACTCCGTCAAGGAGAGGATTTCCTTTAATTATTTCGAGAAGGGCTTCTGTTGTAGTAACAGTACCTCCTGCAAAATCGTGTGTCTGAGGATTATGACATCCCTTGCAATTGTGGGGACAGCCCTGTACAAATACAGTAAATCGTATTCCGGGGCCGTCAACGATCGAATCGTTGACGGTTCCCGCAATTCTGAGTTCCATTATATCACCTTATACGTTATGCTTAACTCTGTCATGCTCTTCAGCGCGCTTACCGTTATTAAATCGGTCAAGTGTACCGACAAGATAACCTGTGATTCGGCGTATTCTGTCGAATGCAACATTGTTAGAGTGTTCTTTTCTTCCACAGCAAGGACAAGTCTCGCCGATGATACCTGTGTATCCGCAGCAAGGATCACGATCAACAGGGTGGTTTATTGCTCCGTAGCCTATTCCGGATTCCTTCATGCAGCGGACTATCTTCTCGAAAGCGCTGAGATTTTCAAGAGGATCACCATCAAGCTCGATATAGCTTATATGACCTGCGTTTGTGAGCTCATGGTAAGGAGCTTCGATCTTGATCTTCTCAAATGCACTGATCGGATAATAAACAGGTACATGGAATGAGTTAGTGTAATAGTCGCGGTCTGTAACTCCCTCGATGATGCCGTACTTCTTAGCGTCCATACGTACAAAACGTCCTGAAAGCCCCTCTGCCGGAGTTGCAAGAAGTGAGAAATTAAGACCTGTTCTTTTTGATTCTTCATCAAGACGCTTTCTCATGGAAGAAACGATCTCAAGACCAAGCTCTCTTGCTTCTTCGCTTTCACCGTGATGAGCACCGATAAGTGCCTTTAATGTCTCGGCAAGTCCGATAAAACCAACAGAAAGAGTACCGTGTTTAAGCACTTCTCCTACTGTATCATCAGGACCAAGCTTATCAGAGTCTATCCAAATCCCCTGTCCCATGAGGAATGGATAGTTTCTTACTCTCTTCTGAGACTGGATATTGAAACGGTGCATGAGCTGGTCGATAACAAGCTCCATTTTTTCCTCAAGCATCTCAAAGAAAAGGCCAACGTTATGATCTGCTTTGATAGCAAGACGAGGAAGATTTATAGATGTAAAGCTGAGATTGCCTCTGCCTGTAACGATCTCTCTTGATGGATCATAGTTATTGCCGATAACTCTTGTACGGCAGCCCATATATGCGATCTCGGTATCAGGATTGCCCTCCTTGTAGTACTGGAGATTAAATGGTGCGTCTATGAAAGAGAAATTCGGGAAAAGTCGCTTTGCAGAAACTCTGCAAGCGAGCTTGAAAAGATCGTAGTTAGGATCGGTCGGGTTATAGTTGATCCCTTCCTTGATCTTGAATATATGTATCGGGAAGATAGGAGTCTCGCCGTTGCCGAGGCCTGCTTCCTGAGCGAGAAGAACGTTCTTGATGACCATTCTTCCTTCTGGAGTGGTATCTGTTCCGTAGTTTATAGAGCTGAATGGAGTCTGAGCACCTGCACGGCTGTTCATAGTATTGAGGTTATGGATAAGCGCCTCCATAGCCTGATAAGTAGCTCTGTCGGTCTCCTTTTCAGCATTTCTTGTAGCGAAAGCCTGAATTTTCTCCGCAGTTTCCTTATCAGTGTATTTCAGCAGAAGCTCCATTTCCTTTTCTTTATAGCCATTATCATTAGAGAGAGTAGGCTTCAGTCCGAAGTTTTCAGATATTTCTTTCTTTATTTTATCTACTGCTTCAAACTCGTTCTCTACTCCGCCTATAAGAGAGAGAGCTCTTGCAACATTCTGTGTATATCTTGACGCATATGTTTTCTTTACTCCGTCAGCCATTGCATAATCGAATGTTGGGATACTCTGTCCGCCATGCTGATCGTTCTGATTGGACTGGATGGCGATACAGGCAAGTGCAGAATAGCTTGCTATATCGTTTGGCTCTCTTAAGAAGCCGTGGCCTGTTGAAAAGCCGTTTGTAAACAGCTTATGAAGATCGATCTGAGTACAGGTGGTAGTCAGAGTATAGAAGTCGAGGTCGTGGATATGGATGTCGCCCTCGCGGTGAGCCTTTGCGTGTGCAGGCTCAAGGACATACATTTCATAGTATTCCTTAGCAGATACAGAACCGTATTTAAGCATAGTACCCATTGCTGTATCGCCATCTATATTAGCATTTTCACGCTTTATATCACTGTCTTTGGCAGGACTGAAAGTCAGCTCGTTAAGTACGCACATCAGATTAGTTTTCATCTCACGCGAGCGTGTACGCTCATAGCGATAGAGAATATATGCCTTTGCTGTTTTTGCGTGACCTTTTTCGATAAGAACTTTCTCAACAAGATCCTGTATTTCTTCAACAGTTGGAGTTTTTCCCGGATTCTTTTCCTCATACAGTCTGCACACCTCAACCGCAACGTCCATTGCAACGTTGAAATCTGTACCTCCTCGAGCCTGTGCAGCCTTAAAGATAGCATTTGCGATCTTTTCTATATTAAAAGGAACTTTTCTTCCGTCTCTTTTAATAATGTGGATTATCATTTCTATATCATACCTCCAAACACAATATATAGTGTCTCTCTTTCAATCGTTCTTTATAAGTATAGAACATAATTCATAGATTGTCAATGTAGGTTATGAACAAGTAACCAGCAGTAAAAGTTTGTATATTTGTGAGAAATATGCATAAATCATTTATAAAATAGGCTTTTAGCGATATTTCGAGCTTTCGAGCGGTCTACAGATAGTAAATTGTCCAAACACTATATATAGTGTTTGGACGAAAAATTATACAGTATGACAAAGCACATAATCAGCAATGGTTTTATATGCTTTTTCAGTAAGTGCTCCTGTTTCTGAATTGATAAATTCCTTTGAGATATTACCGTCTACTCCCTTGAGTGCAGTATTGGTATCTATACAGTAAACGTTATTTGTATTAGCAATTGTAAGAAGCTTGGTATTGAATTCGTTAATGGCGCCATTATCGGCAGTACTTCCATCGCCTGACGGTGGAAGCTGCATGATATAGATATCAGTGTCGATAAGATAGCCCCTGACATTTTTTACAAATTCATTGTAGTTTGAGATCATATCATCTACAGAAGATGTTCCGATGTCATCACCAAGCATGATATAAACTTTTTCAGGTTTTTTTGTCTGCAATATTTCGTAGGCAGTTTTAGTTCCGTATGAAGAATCCATTGTATAAGTGTTGCAGTTAGCAGCGCCCAGCTCGCCGCTTCCGATTATATCAGTAAGAGCTGTATATTTTCCCATATCAATAAGAGTATTGTCGGTTACCAGACAGCATGAACTAAGATAAGAAGCGTCCTTTGGCTGTGACTGCGCGATAGGATTGGTAACAGATGAGCCGCTCTGCGTAGATGTCTCTTCTGTATCAGTTATACAGACTGAACTTTCGCTGTCTGTATCAGCATTAGTTTTATCTTCGACAATTACATTTTCAAATTCGTCACTGAAAAAGTTTTCGTTGAAGTTTGCTGCTACCATATATAAAATGAAACAGGTTGCAAATGAGAGCAAAAAAATAGCGATCAGTCCCCAGAGACTGAATTTTATCTTTGGTCTTCCGCGTCTTTTATCTGATATTCTTGTTATACTTTTCTTTTTAGCCATATTAACTCCTGACATAATAAAGCGTTACCTTGTTTAATGATAAAACGCTATGATTTTACCGTTACGGCAATTATTAATATTATACCTCTTTTTCTTATTGTTTGCAAGACTTTTGAGAAGTTTTATTATATTTTTGCTTAGCGTCTTGAATTCTTTTCCAAAATAGACTATAATAATAATATAATGTTTTAAGGAGGGATGATCTGTTGTTCCATTGCGGCAAACCGATGATGAAAGGTTATTTTAAAATTGAAAAGCGCGGTATTCCTACAAAGGGTTCTTCTCTTGAATATCCTGTTTCAACTTTTTATGACGGAAATAATAAAATATGCGAAGTTCCTGTTGATAAGACGCTTGGATATTATTGCACGGAATGCGGTATGCTCATTGGTGTATTTCCTGTAACTCACCCAACCGGCTTTGCGGGAAAATACAATCAGGATATTGATGATAAAATTGATATTCTGCCCCAAAAAATATGCATCGAGTGCGGCGCTGAGATCGATGTTGATTATCCCCGCTGTCCGTTTTGCGGTCATATCTATGAGGCAATATAACAGCGTAAAACGATATTTATTTACATAATGGAGGTAGGTACAATGACTTACAAGGAAAGCTTTATAAAATTCATGGTGGATTGCGGAGTTCTTACATTTGGTGAGTTTACACTAAAAAGCGGAAGAAAGGCTCCTTACTTTATTAACTGTGGAAATTATAAAACAGGTGCTCAGCTTGCAAAACTTGGTGAATATTACGCAGAGTGCATAAATGCGAATAAGATACCTGTTGATACTCTGTTCGGACCTGCATATAAAGGAATCCCACTTGCTGTATCCGCTGTTGTTGCTCTCAGCAATAAATTTGGAATAGATGTTTCCTACTGTTTTGACAGAAAAGAAGCAAAAGATCATGGTGAGGGCGGAATGTTCGTTGGAAAGACTCTTACTGATAATGAGAAGGTAGTTATTATCGATGATGTTATGACTTCAGGAAAGGCTCTTCGTGAGTCTATGCCAAAGCTTATGACTGCTGCTGATGTAAATGTAACAGGTATGGTAATAACTGTTGATCGAATGGAAAAGGGCACAGGCGAGCTTTCTGCTGTACAGGAGGTAAAGCGCGATTTTGGTGTTATCGTATATCCTATCGTTACTATGGAGGATATTATCGAGGCTATCAAAAATGATATCGTTCCAGGTAAGGAATATCTTGATAAAATGCTGGAATACAGAGAAAAGTACGGTGTAAAATAAAAATAAAGCGCTTCCGCGATGGAAGCGCTCTTTATTTTTACTTGAAAAGTATTATCAGGAACTGTGATACAAGTACAACTGATATAAGTGCTACAGGGTATGTTGCTGCATATGCAGATGCAACATTTTCTGTTCCGGCTGTACTGATAAGAGTGCCAAGTGCAGGGGTAGAAGTCATACCGCCTGTTATAGAGCCAAGATTGTTGAGAAGGCTGAGTTTAAGAACATATTTAGCGAACAAATAGCCGATCACCATAGGAAGTACGGTCATTATTATTCCATATATAAAATATACTGCGTCAAAATACTGAACGAACTTAGCACCGCCGGAAACTCCTGCGCCAATAAGGAAGAACATAAGTCCAAGCTCACGGAACACCTTGAGTGTTGAATCTTTAGGCATTATGGAGAACTTTCCGATACGTCCGAAATGACCGAATATAAGGGATATAAGCAGGCACCCTCCTGTGGTGGACAGCGAGAAGTTGCCGAACTTGAAAGAACCGATTATTATTCCGAAAAAGGCAGCCATTGCAAACGGCATTATGCCGAAGCTATCCATTTCAATGAGCTTGAACATATTTTTCCCTTTTGCTTCCTTTTTGGAAGTTGGCGAAAGCAGTTCTCTTTCCTTTGCCATATCGGCTCTTGTAAGCTTTGGTATTATCTGAACAAAGAGTACAACGCCAATAACTCCAAAGATATAAGCGATAGCATAACCTACTGAAACTATACTCTGGAGATGGTCGTTTCCAACTGCATCTTTTGCAGCTGAGAAACCTGGAGTGCTTGTAAGCGCTCCTGAGAGTATTCCCGTAAGCATGGCTGTGAATTCTTCATTGTTAAGATCAGTGAAATTCCTGCCTATCATGATGCAGCCTGCACAGGCAAGTCCGCCGCTGAGAATAATAATTATTGCGAGAATAACATAGGATTTGAAGTTTTTCTTAAAGTTTCCAAAGAAATTTGGGCCTGCAATGAAGCCTACTGCTGTAACAAAGAGTATAAGTCCCAGGTTGTCAACTATTTTTAATGCATTTCCAACGAAATCCGTATTTATTTCAGCTGAAAGCTCTTTATAAAAAATACAGCCGTAAATAAGAGCGACGATGAATACGCCTGCAGTTCCGAGAGAAATGCCTTTAATTGTTATTCTGCCAAGTATATATCCAAGAGCAGCAATGGCGATTACTGATATCATAAGAAAAGAAACGCCATGTATTGACAGAATTCCATTAAAACAATCCATTATTTATCACTTAACTTTCTTTTGTAGTATAATGAAACCTCAATTACGCCTTATGGCAGCAATTGACCTGAACTTTGGTTCAGGGGCACAAATCCTTTATAATATGGAATTTGTGCATTATATTTCTTATTATCCTGTTTATTTTTCCCTGAATAGCAAAATAAAACAGACTGATATACATACTTTCGGGACGCCTTTTACGGCGTCCCATAGCTTTTTATTTTTTTCTTGCGTAATGAGGGAGAAGCATTGGAGAAGCTTCCTCGCTTGCAGCACCGGCTGCTTCGAGCTCATTATTAAACTTCTCTATATGAGCAAGTGTGAGTTTTGTCGGAGCAGGGACGTCCTTAGCTTTTGCAGCTGCGTAAATACCTGCATTTCTGCCAAATACGATTACATCGAGCAGCGAATTGCCCATAAGTCTGTTTCTGCCGTGAATACCGCCTGCGACCTCGCCTGCTGCGTAAAGATTTTCAACGCCTGTAGCACAGCTGTCAGATATTTCAAGTCCGCCGTTCTGATAGTGAAGTGTTGGATAAACGAGGATAGGTTCCTTGCGGATATCTATGCCGTATTTGCCGAACATTCTCATCATGGCAGGTATGCGCTTTTCAATAGTACCTTCGCCGTTCTTGAACTCTATCATAGGTGTATCAAGCCATACAGCCTTTCCGAGAGATGTTTCGATTCCTTTGCCGCGCTCAGTACACTCGCGGATTATTGAAGCCGCCGTAACATCACGAGTCTCAAGCGGGTGCATGAATACGTCGCCGTCAATATTTACAAGCTTAGCTCCCAGTGAACGCACTTTCTCTGTAACGAGAGCTCCAAAAATCTGCTCCGGGTAGCCTGTACCTGTTGGGTGATACTGGAGTGTATCTGCATAAAGAAGCTTTGCGCCTACACGATAGCCGAGAATAAGTCCGTCAGCTGTAGCACCATAGTGGTTTGAAGTCGGGAATCCCTGATAGTGGAGTCTGCCGGCGCCGCCTGTAGCAATGATAACAGTCTTTGCTTTGGCAACGAGGAGCTCCTTGGTCTCCATATTCATGAGAACAGCGCCTGCTGCTCTGCCGTTTTCATCAAGTATTATCTCGATAGCAGCTGTAAAGTCGATAACAGGTATACCGCGGTTTATTACCTCATCGCGGAGAGTACGCATTATTTCAGCACCTGAGTAATCCTTTGCGGCGTGCATTCTCTTTCTTGAAGTTCCGCCGCCGTGTGTTGTTACCATTGTTCCATCCGGTTCCTTGTCAAACTCTACGCCAAGCTTGTTGAGCCACTGAATAGCTTCAGGAGCTTTTGTGACCAGTTTTTTTACAAGCTCTGGTTTTGCAGCGAAGTGTCCGCCGCCGAATGCATCAAGAAAATGGATCGCAGGAGAATCGTTGGGTTTATCAGCTGCCTGAATACCGCCCTCAGCCATCATTGTATTAGCGTCGCCGATACGAAGCTTTGTGACTATCAACGTCTTAACGCCTGCTTCATCAGCTTCGATCGCAGCAGATGCGCCTGCACCGCCGCCGCCTATGACAAGAACATCGGTCTCATAATCAGGAGCAGTAAGGTCTACATCATCAGCGCTGATACGGCTCTTGCCCTGAAGAAGGGCGGCAAGTTGAGTAGGTACCTTGTCACCCTTGTTTACACCTGCGGAAAGAACTGTAAACTCGTCCTGCTTATAGTCAGGGTGAAAGTGAGCAAGAAGCTCGTCCTTTTCTTCTGCTGTCATACGTCTGGGTTCAAGAGCAGCATTTTCAGCTCTCTTAGCAGCAACGATTTTTGCAAGCTCATTAAGTTTATCTATCTTGTACATACTTTCTCCCCTCCTTACTTTTCGATCTCACGATGGTTGTACATATCTTTGATCTCTTCGATATTATCCACTGCTTTTGTCATAAGTTCTTCGATCTCCTTGTCGAAGATACCCTCATTTACTTCTTTTACTCTGTCGGAGAGGTGTCCGCACTCCGGCTCGATGTACTTACCATTGAGACGTCTTGCAAGCATAGCTACCTGTGGATGTGAAATACCAGCAGGACATCGCGATGAGCATACACCGCACATTACACAGTCAAAGCTCTCTTCTGCACACTTGTCGTATTCGCCGCGCTGAGCATATGCGATATACTGCATAACATTGAGTTCCTGAGTACAAGCCTTTGTACAGGCGTTGCAGCCTATACAGCTGTATATCTCGGGGTAAAGCTGCATCATTATCTGCTGAGTTGGTTTTATCTCTTCGATATTGTATACTCTTTTTTCAAGTGGGAAGAATGGTAATGTAGCAATATACATTCCCTCTTGTATCTCTGTCTGACAGGCAAGACAACCATGCAGCTCTATCTCACCTTTTATTCTGTATATGGTAGCACAGGCTCCGCAGAAGCCGTTTCTGCAGCCGCAGCCTCTTACAAGGTCATAGCCTGCATATTCCATAGCTGTCATTATTGTAAGACCTGCAGGCACTTCGTACTTTTTGCCGAACAGGTAAACATTCAACATATTATCCATGCGAGTATCTCCTTATCAATATTCGTCGGGCAGTTCGCCAAGCTGGTCGAAACGGAAAACAGGACCGTCCTTGCATACATATTTATTACCGATATTGCAGCGTCCGCATTTGCCAACTCCGCACTTCATGCGAAGCTCCATGGTAGTGTAGACCTGTGTTTCCTTAAAGCCAAGCTCCTTTAGTCCTGCAAGAGTGAACTTTATCATTATCGGAGGTCCGCAGATAAGCACAGTCTTGTTGATGGAAGGCTCAAGCTCCTTAACATAGTTCGGCACAAAACCTACATGACCGTCCCAACCGTCCTGAGGATTGTCTATAGTAAGGTTTACCTCTATTCCGTCATCGTTCATCCACTCATTGATTATCTCTTTATAATCGACCAGGTCATCCTTTGAACGAGAACCGTAGATAACCTGTACATCTCCGTAGTTAGCACGGTTATCACGTACATAGTTGATAACTGATCGTAGGGGGGCGAGGCCGATACCTCCTGCAATAAAGAGGAGATCCTTGCCCTTCAGTTCTGTTTCAACAGGGAATGCATTGCCGTATGGTCCGCGGATTGTTATCTGCTGACCAACGTCCATAGCGTGGAGCCAGTTTGTAAGGCATCCGCACTTCTTTATGCTGAATTCCATGAATTCTTTATTTGTTGGCGATGAGGTTATTGAAAACATAGCCTCACCAACGCCGGGGATAGACAGCATTGCGCACTGTCCCGGCATATGCTCAAAAACCTTGCCGCCCTCCGGAGAAACAACTCTGAAGGTCTTTACATCGGGAGTATCCTGTCTTATATCGGTAACTACACCAATGTAAGGTATTAATGTATCATTATTCATCACTTTACCTCCAATGCTTTCATTACCTTGACGATATTCATAGAAATGGGGCACTTTGAAAGACATCTTCCACAGCCTACGCATCCGAATTCACCGTTATTGTTTGCAGGGAAATATACCAGTTTGTGCATAAATCTCTGTCGGAAGCGCTCAAGCTGAGTAAGTCTTGGATTGCCGTGTGCCATCTTTGTAAAATCAGAGTACATACATGAATCCCAACAGCGGAAACGCTTTATTCCGTGTCCTGTATTGAAGTCCTTAATATCATAGCACTGACAGGTCGGGCAGACAAATGTACAGGTGCCACAGCCGAGACAGCTCTCGGACAGCTCTCCCCATTTGTCAGAGTTAAAGTACTCATTGAGCTTATCGCCGCCGAAATTATCAGTAGTAAGGTTGGCAAGAGGGAGCTTTTTGAGAATTTCTCTTGTCTTATTGCGTACTTCGTCGAGCTTTGCAGTATCGCCTTCTTCGAGAAGAGAAGCAACAGAGTCGATGAACTTCTTTCCCTTTTCATTATGTGCTTCGATGAATAAGCTTTCACCGTCACTGTAGCAGGCTGCATCGCCTTCGGGTGAAGCTGCATCAATGCCGAATGTTCCGCAGAAGCAGGTCTCGGCAGGACGTGTGCAAGCCATAGTAACGACAATTCCGTGATCGCGGCGGTTCTTGTAGTAGCTGTCCACAGGATCAACAAGGAATACCTTATCAAGTATTGTGAAGCTTCTTGCATCACAGGCACGAACACCGAATACTACAAAATCTTCTGATTCCTCACGCACGTCAATGACCTCAATGTTCTTTCCTTCCATTTTGAAGTCAACTAAATTTTCTGTCTGTGGGAAGAAGAAGTCTTTAGCACTGCGCAGTGTATTCAGAGCAGAGCTGAGCTTCATGCCGCTTTCGTACTTCTTATATTCAGCCGCACCATCCTCACGGTCAACAGGGATATAGAGGGTCTGTGAAGCTGAAATTGCTTCAAAAAGCTTATCAAGCTTATCAAGGGATATTTTTAGCATTATTCAACTCCCCTTTCATGCACTATAGACGCTTCGCAGTCGTCCTGCTTATAATCATTAAGAGGAGCGCGTGATGTGCTGTCCTCACCTGCCTGATACTCACCGTAAAGACTATTGATGTCCTTGATAAATTTTCGGTTGATGAGATGCAACGGTATATGCTGCGGACAAACTCTTGAGCACTCGCCGCAGTCAGTACATCTTCCTGCAACATGGAATGCACGGATTATATGGAACATATTCTCCTCAAAGCTGTCGGCAGGAGCCTTATTTTCAGCACCTGAATCCGGGTTATCAAAAACACATTTCTCACAGGTGCAGGCTGGACAGACATTTCTGCACGCATTGCATCGAATACACTTTGAAAGCTCTCCGCGCCAGAAGTCATAACGTTCCTGAGCGGTCATATTTTCAAGCTTTTCTACCATGTCAAATCGGTTTGAGTCGAGTACATCACCCTCCTCACCTATCAGTTCATCGAAGACAACGTGCTTCTTGCTCTTGCATGAAGCACATTTATCAAGGACAGCTTCATAAAACGGCATAGTTTCCTCGCCATAAACTGTATCAATTTTAAGAGTATAGTTATCGTTTTTCACACTTAGAATACCTGATATGCCCTTTGCCTTTATCTTTTCTGCGTCAAGCTTCGGACCGCCCGGAATTCCTACTATATAAATGTTCTCGCGGACTACTCTGTGCTCTTTTATGAGCTGATTGAAGCTGTAAGTATCGCAGGGCTTCAGAAAAGCAAGTATCTTTCCCTCTTTCCTGCTTTCCTTAACGAGATACTTTGATACATTTGCAGCCGTGAAATCATCGTATACGAACTCTTTTTCAAGCTCCTCAGCAGTCTTGAATACAGCGGGAGTTATATCATAAGCAAATTCTCCCCTCTTCCAGCCGATAACGCGGTTCACAGTACCATCAGCCAGAAGCTGTTTTGCCTTATTTATCATTGCTTCCTGCATCTCAGGTCCTCCAATCTGCGGTTTGGTCCCAGCTTTCTTACACTTTCAGTGAATTCGTTCATGGTAGCCGCGAACTTAGCGCCTTCTGCTGCCGATACCCATTCAACTCTTGTTCTGCCGCGCTCTATGCCGAGGAAATCCAGCATACTGAACAGCAGAGTCATTCTTCTTCTTGTAAAATAGTTACCTGATGTATAGTGACAGTCACCGGGGTGGCAGCCGCAGAGAATTATTCCGTCAGCGCCGCGCTGGAAAGCTCTGAGTATGAACATAGAATTTACTCTGCATGAACATGGAACTCTGATTATCTTGACATTTGCAGGATAATTCAGTCTGTTTGTGCCTGAAAGATCAGCTCCTGCGTATGAACACCAGTTACAGCAGAACGCAACGATCAGCGGCTGAAAATCTTTATTATCATTTACTTGCATATTGCGTCCACCTCCGACATGATCTGACTGTTTGAGAAGCCGTTCAAGTCCATAGCTCCCGACGGACAAGCAACTGTACAAGCACCGCAGCCCTGGCATACAGCAGGATTAACGCTTGCAACTCTGCGGATAGCAGTTGTTCTGTCCGGCATTCTGAATTCTTTGTCAACATATGTGATAGCACCGTATGGACATACCTTTTCACATGATGAACAGCCGTTGCACATGAGCTCATCAGAATGAGCAACGCATGGATTACAGGTTATACTGTTTTTAACAAGCAGACCGATTGCCTTAGCGGCAGCCGCACTTGCCTGTGCAACAGTTTCGGGGATATCCTTTGGTCCCTGGCAAGCACCTGAGAGGAATATTCCTGCTGTAGCGCTCTCTACGGGACGAAGCTTTGGGTGCGCCTCTGTAAAGAAGTCGTTTGTGTCCATCTGGGTCGTAAGCATAGTAGCCAGCGGACGCGCTGTCTTATCCGGCTCGATAGCTGCCGCAAGAACGACCATATCTGCGTCGATATGGAGCTGTTCGTTAGCAAGCAGATCAGAAGCCTGTACATCTATCTTTCCGTCTGAGCGAGGCGTTACCTTGCCGACCATACCCTTGATGTAGTGAACATTGTACTGTTCAACGGCGCGGCGATAGAACTCATCAAAGTTCTTGCCAGGGGTACGGACATCTATGTAGAACACATAAACCTCTGTGTCAGGATATTTCTCACGGATAAGCATTGCGTGTTTAGCAGTATACATACAGCATATCTTCGAGCAGTACGGCTTGCCCTTGCTGTCATCACATCTCGAACCGACACACTGTACGAAAACGATCTTGTGAGGATGAGTTTTATCAGAAGGTCTGAGAAGTGTGCCTCCGTTAGGACCTGCGGCGTTCATAAGTCTTTCAAGCTCAAGTGATGTAACTACATCGGCACACTGATTGTAAGCAAACTCGTCGTACTTGTCGAGCTTGATAGGATTAAAGCCTGTAGCTACAATAATAGCACCGTATTTCTGCTCGATGTACTTGTCCTCCTGTTTATAGTCGATAGCTCCCACAGAGCATACTGACGAGCAGATACCGCATTTTCCCTTTTGCAGCATCATGCAGTGTGCAGGATCGATAGTTGCGACCTTTGGAACTGCCTGAGCAAATGGAATGTATATAGCTGTGCGGTTATCAAGTCCCATATTGAACTCATTAGGCACCTTCTTCATGGGACATTTTTCTGTGCAAAGACCACAGCCTGTACATTTCGTCTCATCGACAAAACGAGCCTTTTTCTTTATTTTTACTGTAAAGTTGCCGACAAATCCCTTTACATCTGCCACCTCACTGAATGAGTGTATGGTTATATGCTCATTCTGAGAAGCTTCCACCATTTTTGGCGTAAGGATACAAGCGGCGCAGTCAAGAGTTGGGAAGGTCTTGTCTATCTGTGCCATTTTTCCGCCGATAGTTGGATTCTTCTCTACGATATCAACATCAAAGCCCGCCTCAGCGATATCAAGGGCTGTCTGGATTCCTGCTATACCGCCGCCGATAACGAGGGCACGTTTAACAACAGGACTTTCACCTGCTGTAAGAGGAGAATTGAGATGTACCTTTGCAACTGCTGCTTTTCCGAGAATAATAGCTTTCTCAGTAGCGGAAGCGATATCCTTGTGTATCCATGAGCACTGCTCGCGGATATTTGCTATTTCAACGAGATATGGATTAAGACCTGCTGAAGCAGCAGCCTTTCTGAATGTATTCTCATGCATTCTTGGTGAACATGAGCAAACTACTACACCTGTGAGGTTATGCTCCTTTATTGCATTCTTAACGAGATTCTGTCCCGATTCGGAGCACATATACTGATAATCCTGAGAGATAACAACTCCAGGCTCATGCCCAAGCGCTTCGGCTACGGCTTTGACATCTACCGTTGCAGCAATATTAGTACCGCAATGACAGACAAAAACGCCTATTCTTTTCATGGTGCTGTCTCTCCTTACTTTATGTATTTTCTGAATGCAGTAACGATAGCCTGCTGAGGCAGATCATCGTCGAGCAATTCGGGTATCTGATTTGGATTCATGTGATTATTGCCCTGCTTGCGTACTGCTGCAAGACGCACAGCTTCTACTACTTTTGCAGGCTCAACATTACGGGGACATCTGTCTACACAGGCGAAACAGGTAAGACATTTATATATTGATTTTGAATTCATCAGTGTCTCAATGTCTCCTCGTTCTACCATGTATACGAACTGATGTGGATGATATTCCATTTCGTCATATGAAGGGCAGGTTCCCGAGCATTTTCCGCAGCGCATACATTTAAGCACATTGACACCGCTTGAACGCAGGACCTGTTCTTTTAAGTTCTTATCCATTTTGAACCTCCTTCAAGCCAAGAGCCTCAGCAAGCAGCTCTGTAAAATAATATACAGGAAGCTCTGAATCTGAGTTTTTCTTAAGATTATAAAGACACAGAGGACAGGCAGTGATTATCATATCAGCGCCTTGATCTTTAGCTGAATGAACAACAGCACTGCTTCTTTTGACAGCCTGAGCTTTATCCTCAAGTGTTATATAACCGCCGCAGCACTCGTTTCTCTGAGCGTATATAACAGGAGTTCCGCCGATAGCTTTAATAAAATCCTCCATTATAGACGGATTCTCGGGATCGTCCATAGCAAGCGCCTTTGAAGGGCGAAGAAGCAGACATCCGTAATATGCAGCGATTTTCTTTCCTTTCAGAGGATTTACAACCTTTTGTGCAAGGTTATCGAATCCTACAACATCGCGGAGCATTTCAAGGTAGTGATAAACGGTAGTTTCACCATTATAAGGCTGAGAAAGCTTCAGATAGTTATTGACCTTTTCTGCCAGTTCTCCGTCATTTGAAATATCGTAATTTGTTTGCTTTATAACGTTATGACAGGCTGAACAGACTGTGATAAGCGGTCTGTTGTTCTCTTTAGCAGAGTTCAGCGTCCTCACAGCGGAAAGCTTTGTGGCTATCTCATCTTTAGCAGTAGTATAAGCACCGCCGCAGCACTGCCATTCAGCTGGTTCTTCAAGTCTTATACTGAGAAATTCAGCGCTTTTTCTTGCATAGGTATCAAGATCCTTAGCTTTAGTTCTCAATGTACACCCGGGGTAATAAGTAAAGGTTTCCATATATGCGATTCCTTTCTTGTATGATCAGACCATTTCCTCTGGATGGAACACTTCGTCAAAACGCTCAGCAGAGAGAAAACCGAGTTCAACGCAGGCTTCTTTGAGAGAAATATTGTCTTTATATGCTTTTTTTGCTGTTTTTGCGGCATTTTCATAGCCGATATAAGGGTTAAGCGCAGTTACCAGCATAAGTGAATTATGGAGATTATGATGCATTTTCTCCTTATTTGCTTTGATGCCTACAGCACAGTTCTTGTTGAATGAAGTTATGGATTCAGCAAGAAGCCTTGCAGATTGCAGAAAATTGTATGCGCAGACAGGCATGAACACATTGAGTTCAAAGTTACCCTGAGAAGCCGCCATACCGACAGTAACATCGTTTCCCATTACCTGTACTGCAACCATAGTTACCTGTTCACACTGTGTCGGGTTTACCTTACCGGGCATTATAGATGAACCCGGCTCATTTTCGGGAATATTTATTTCGCCAAGTCCGTCACGAGGACCGGATGCAAGCCATCTAACATCGTTTGCGATCTTCATCATATCAGCTGCAAGTGCTTTAAGTGCGCCATGTGCAAATACTATTTCGTCTTTTGAAGTGAGGGAGTGGAATTTATTGGGAGATGATATGAATTTTTTTCCTGTAAGCTCACTGATTTTTTTTGCTGCCTTGTCAGCAAAGCCCTTAGGCGCATTAAGACCTGTACCTACTGCTGTACCGCCTACGGCAAGCTCTTTCAGTTCTTCACAAGCGGTAAGGAGCATTTTTTTATCCTTTTCAAGTGAAGCTCTCCAGCCGCTTATCTCTTGTGAAAACTTGATAGGAGTTGCATCCTGCAAATGAGTGCGGCCGCTTTTGACGATGCCTTCATTTTCTTTTTCGAGTCGCCTGAAAGTCTCTATAAGAGCCTCTACAGCGGGAATAACCTTGTCTTCAACAGCAAGAACAGCTGCAATATGCATAGCTGTAGGAAATGTGTCATTCGATGACTGACTCATATTTATATCGTCGTTTGGGTGGAGCAGCTTTGAACCTGCTACCTCATTGCCTCTGTTGGCAATGACCTCATTAGTGTTCATATTGGACTGAGTACCACTGCCTGTCTGCCATACAACAAGCGGAAAATGCTCATTCAGAGAACCGCTTATGACCTCATCGCAAGCCTGGCAGATAGCATCAAGCTTTTCTTCGGTCATTTTTTCAGGCATTAGCTCATGATTTGCAAGAGCAGCAGCTTTTTTTAGTATTCCAAGTGCATGAGTGATCTCACGCGGCATTGTTTCGATGCCTACACCGATAAGAAAATTTTCGTGGCTGCGCTCGGTCTGAGCACCCCAGTACTTATCAGCAGGGACCTTTACCTCGCCCATAGAATCATGTTCAACGCGATAATCCATTTTAATATCCTCTCCCAGAAAAATATTGGATCCTGTGTCGAAAGACATCAGAATACAGTTTAAACTATCACATATATTAAGTATAACAGCATATTATGAATAATTCAAATTCAAGTTAAGAATATCGCTATTCTGATATTGATATATAATTAACAATGATAAATTTTCAAAAATTTTATATAATACAGCCGCAGTATATTTGTTTTTATATTACTGATTTAGTAGGTTTTGACTTTTCAGGAAAACAACTATAGTTTTATACTCTTTAGACTTACAATACGTAATAATATAGGCATAAAGCACAACAAAACCAATGGTCATTATTCTGATATTTTATTATTAGCATCTTATTTTTTGGAAAAACATTGCTTTTATTTTTATTCAAACCTTATAATTATATATAAAAATATCGAATATAAAAATTCCTGTTTATATATAACACGTTATGGAATTTGATATTTTTTTCACAACCCAACATAAAAAAACGAAGCAGTTACCTGCTTCGTTTTAAGATTTATTTGTTTTCGCCCGATTCAAGATTATTTAATCCATATGAAAGAGTGGTAAGACTGTCTCCAAGATGAACATTTTCCACAGCTATGCCCTTGTGAGTGACCTTCAGGTCATAATGAGTAAAATTCCAGAACGCCTTTATTCCGCACTCTATAAGGGTATTTGCAAGCTTTTCGGCTGCGTTCATAGGAACACATAGAATAGCAGCAACAGGTTTGTATTCAGCACAGAATGTACTAAGCTCATCGACGCTTCTGACTTTGAGTTCGCCTATCTCCTTACCGATAATATCAGGATTTACGTCAAAAGCCCCGATAAGATCAAAGCCTTTGTTATGAAAATCGATATGCGAAGCTATAGCTTTGCCAAGATTACCTGCACCGAGAAGTATCATAGGTGTCTGTTTGTCAAGTCCGAGTATCTTGCCTATTTCAAGTCGGAGATCACTGACGTTATAACCGTAGCCCTGCTGACCGAATTCACCGAAGCAATTGAAGTCCTGTCTGATCTGAGAAGCTGTAAGTCCCATTTTTTCGGAAAGCTCTCTTGAGGATATTCTTATATAGCCGTTATGTTCAAGTTCACCGAGAAAACGGTAATAACGAGGAAGTCTTCTGATTACAGAGTTTGATATTGAGTCCTTTGACATTATTATATGCCTTCTCTCTTATTACATTAATTTATCAAGTCTGATCTTTATTTCGTCAAGGAAGGTCTTGGAATCGACCTTTTTCTTGTTGTCAAGCTTTGATATAAGATAAAGATCTCCTGTCATTACGCCGTCCTCAATAGTCTGGATAGTTGCTTTTTCAAGCTTGTCAGCAAATGTGCAAAGCTCGGGAGTATTATCAAGCTCTCCCCTCTTTCTGAGAGCGCCGCTCCATGCGAAGATAGTAGCAACAGAGTTTGTCGATGTTTCTTCGCCTTTGAGATACTTATAATAGTGGCGCTGAACAGTTCCGTGGGCAGCCTCATATTCGTAGATCCCATCAGGAGAAACGAGAACTGAAGTCATCATTGCCAGACTTCCGTATGCTGTAGAAACCATATCTGACATTACATCGCCGTCGTAGTTCTTGCAAGCCCAGATATATCCGCCGTTTGAACGGATAACTCTTGCTACTGCGTCATCAATGAGAGTATAGAAATACTCAATGCCTGCTGCTTCATACTTATCTTTGTACTCGTTATCATATATCTCCTGGAAAATATCCTTGAAGCGGTGATCATATTTCTTTGAGATAGTATCCTTTGAAGCGAACCAGACATCCTGTTTAAGGTCGAGACCATAATTCAGGCAAGCTCTTGCGAAACCTGCGATAGAAGCGTCAAGGTTGTGAAGTCCTTGAATTATACCGTCGCACTTTGTGAATTCGTGTATAAGCTCACGTGTCTCGTTACCGTTTTCATCAGTTACAACGAGCTCAGCCTTACTGCCCTTGTTTACGCGCATTTCTGTATTCTTATATACATCGCCGTATGCGTGACGAGCTATTGTGATAGGCTTTGTCCATGTAGGGATATATGGCTCGATTCCCTTAACAATGATAGGGGTGCGGAAAACAGTGCCATCAAGAGCCGCACGGATAGTTCCGTTAGGTGATTTCCACATCTGAGTAAGGTTGTATTCAGGCATTCTTGCGGCGTTAGGTGTGATGGTTGCACACTTTACTGCAACGCCGTACTTCTTTGTAGCCTCAGCGGAGTCAATTGTTACCTGATCCTTTGTTTCTTCTCTGTGTTTCAGACCAAGGTCGTAGTATTCTGTATTCAGCTCTACATATGGTTCGAGGAGAGTCTCCTTGATCCACTGCCAGAGAATTCTTGTCATCTCGTCGCCGTCCATTTCGACAAGCGGTGTTTTCATAGTGATTTTTGACATAGGTTAAAACCTCCTTAAACTTATAATCAGTCAGAAATAATCAATTCCAGTATGATAATAATAACGAATACTGCTATTGTTTCTACTATACGTTTTCTTTTATCATCCATATCAGGAAAGATTTTTTTGAAAAACCATTCAAAAACGCCGAGAATAACTACTCCGATAAAAAGAACTATCCAGTCTTTTTTAGTTCTTGGCAGTCTGATGATTCTCGTCATAGCGATCATACTGTTGCTCAAAATATTCTGCCAAAACATTTATCAGTCTCCCTGAAGGTATCACTTCATAGACTCTCTTGTAAAGTCAAGAAGTCCTCCTGCAAGCATGATATCCTTTGTACGTCCTGAAAGCTCACAAAGTACAGGTATCTCCTTGCCATTAGTCTTGTTTACAACTGTAAGTTGGCTCTTTCCTTCCTCAACAGCCTTTCTGACATCTGCGAGTACGAGTTCGTCGCCCTGTGCGATAGAATCGTAGTCAGCTTCGTTTACAAATGTAAGCGGCAGAATGCCGGCGTTTATAAGGTTTGCGCGATGGATACGAGCAAATGACTTAACGAGAACAGCCTTTACACCAAGATAAAGAGGTGCAAGAGCAGCGTGCTCTCTTGATGAGCCCTGTCCGTAGTTGGAGCCGCCCACGATTATGCTCTTGCCGAGAGATTTAGCTCTCTCAGGGAAGCTTTCATCACATACAGCAAAGCAGTGCTGTGATATTTTCGGGATATTTGAACGAAGCGGAAGTATCTTAGCTCCGGCAGGCATGATGTGGTCAGTAGTGATATTGTCGCCCACCTTGAGTGATACAGGCGCATCAATGGTCTCAAGAAGCGGAGCAGTCTCAGGATATGGCTTGATATTAGGTCCGCGAAGTATTTCAATGCTGTCCATTTCCTCAACTGAAGCCGGTGGAACGATCATATTGTCGTTGATAACGAATTCTTCGGGGAGCTTGAATTCAGGCATATCGCCAAGCTCTCTCGGATCAGTGAGATAACCTGTGAGTGCGGAAACTGCTGCCATTTCAGGAGAAACGAGGTATATCTGACCGTCCTTTGTTCCTGAACGCCCCTCAAAGTTTCTGTTGAAGGTTCTTAAAGAGATACCCTTTGAGTTAGGAGACTGTCCCATACCGATACAAGGACCGCAGGCACTTTCAAGTATTCTTGCGCCGGCGTCGATAAGTATAGAGAGCGCTCCGTTCTGAGCAAGCATATTGAGAACCTGCTTTGAACCGGGTGCGATAGCAAGCGATACGTCAGGATTTACAGTTTTGCCTTTAAGTATATGCGCTACCTTGAGCATATCAAGCAGTGAAGAGTTTGTACATGAACCGATGCACACCTGATCTATCTTGAGTCTGCCTATCTCTTCAACACTCTTAACGTTGTCAGGAGAATGAGGACAGGCTGCAAGAGGAACCAGTTCGCTGAGGTTGATTTTTAGCTCCTCGTCATATACAGCATCAGCATCAGCAGCAAGAGGAGTCCATACCTCTTCACGCTTCTGAGCCTTGAGGAACTGCTTCGTGATCTCGTCAGATGGGAAGATAGACGTTGTAGCACCAAGCTCGGCACCCATATTAGTTATAGTAGCTCTTTCGGGAACTGAGAGAGTCTTTACGCCCTCACCGCAGTACTCAATGACCTTGCCTACACCGCCTTTAACGGACATTCTTCTGAGGACTTCGAGGATAACGTCCTTTGCAGCTACCCACGGCTGCAGCTTTCCTGTAAGTTCAACTTTAACGACCTTCGGACAAGTTATGTAGTATGCACCGCCGCCCATAGCAACAGCAACATCAAGTCCGCCTGCACCGATAGCGATCATACCGATACCACCGCCTGTAGGTGTATGGCTGTCAGAACCTATAAGAGTTTTTCCCGGGATACCAAAACGCTCAAGGTGTACCTGATGACAGATACCATTGCCGGGACGTGAGAAGTATATACCATGCTTTTTTGCAACGCTTCCGATGAATCTGTGATCATCGGCGTTCTCAAAACCGTTCTGGAGAGTATTGTGATCTATGTAAGCAACGGAACGCTCAGTCTTTACGCGAGGAACGCCGATAGCTTCAAATTCGAGGTAAGCCATTGTGCCTGTGGCGTCCTGAGTAAGAGTCTGATCGATACGGATACCGATCTCTTGTCCCTTTACGTATTCGCCGTCTACCAAGTGTGCTTTGAGGATCTTTTCAGTTAAAGTTAAACCCATTGAAGATCATTCCTTTCAATACATAAAAAAATACATATTTATTTTACAACATTTCGAGCAGTTTGTCAAGAATTAAACAAAGTTTTTTATAAGAAACAAAAAGAGCTTCATAATAAACTCTTTTTTACTTTTATGAAGCAAACTGGCTATTATACAGTTCTGCGTAAAATCCGCCTTTTTTCATTAGCGTACTGTGATCACCCTGCTCGATGATATTACCTTGCTTCATTACAAGAATAACATCTGAGCTTTTTATTGTTGAGAGTCTATGAGCAATGACAAAGCTTGTTCTGCCCTCCATAAGCTTCAGAAAAGCTTTCTGGATACGCTGTTCTGTACGCAGGTCTATCGAACTTGTCGCCTCATCGAGAATAAGCATTGGCGGATTCATTAGCATTATCCTTGCAATACATATAAGCTGTTTTTGTCCTTGGGAGAGACCACTGTCTTCGCTGATAACTGTATCGTAGCCGTTTGGAAGCCTTTTTATAAATCCGTGAGCGTAAACCGCCTTTGCAGCTTCGTATATCTGCTCGCGTGTAGCATCCGGAGCTCCATAAGCAATGTTTTCGGCTACAGTTCCTGTAAATATCCATGTTTCCTGCAAAACCATTCCGAAGCAGCTTCTCAGACTGTCACGAGTTATATCATTGATGTTTTTGCCTGATATTTTGATTATTCCGCTGTTGATATCATAGAAACGGAGCAGAAGGTTGATTATGGTAGATTTTCCGCAGCCTGTAGGACCGACTATTGCTATACGCTGTCCGCTTTTTACATCAAGGCTGAAATTTTCAATAAGCTTTCGCTCCGGAGTATATGAGAAGAATACTTCGTCGAATTCAAGACTTCCGTCGCAAGAGGTAAGCTTTTCCTTACCGTAATCATCAGAAACCTCTTCTTCATCGAGAACATCAAATACACGTTGTGCAGAGGCAATAGCATTCTGAAGCTCTGCGATAACACCTGATATTTCATTAAAAGGCTTTGTGTACTGATTGGCATAGGCAAGGAAGCTTGAAAGCTTTCCAACCGACATATAGCCGATTATTGAGGAATAACCAATAACGCCAAGAGCTCCAAGCATACCTACTGATGCATAAATAAGTCCATTTACGAAACGTGTAGTCGGATTTGTCATTGAGCTGAAAAATGTAGCCTTAGTTCCGATTTTTCCGTAATCGTTATTTATTTTGTCGAATCTTTTTTCTGCTCTTTCGTCATAAACAAATGCCTTTACTATTTTTTGATTTCCTGCCATTTCCTCGGCAAGTCCAACCATATCACCGCGAAGTTTTGACTGTTTCACGTAGGAATCATGAGAAGCTTTGGTAATTCGTGATGCTGCAACAAAAGAAAGCGGTGTAAGGATTACAACAACAATTGCGATCTTGACATTTATGGTCATCATAAAAATGAGAGTGCCGATAATTGTAACGATACCACTGAAAAACTGAGTAAATCCCTGTAGTAATCCGTCCGAAATTATCTCAATATCGTTTATAACACGGCTTGTAAGCTCGCCTTTTGTATGTCCGTCGATATACTTTAGCGGAACTCTTTCGAGCTTGTTGAAAATATCCGACCTCAGATCGCGGATTGTAAGAAAAGCAAGTTTATTTGTGCACAAGCTCATGAGCCACTGAAAAATGGTGCTTGAAACTACTATAGCCGAAAGAGTTATAATTATTTTAAGAAGTTTATTGAAGTCTACATTGCCTTTACCAAGACAACAGTCTACTGCTTCACCGATAAAAACAGGAACAGACAGTGAAAGTGCTACTCCTAAGCCGGCAAAAAGCACCGTCAGAATAAAGAACTTCATATAGGGACGAGCATATGAGAAAACTCTCTTTAGTGTTTTTTTCATTATTCTCTCCCCTCCTTCTGTGTCATCTGAGAACAGTAAATCTCGCGGTAAACATCACAGCTTTCGACAAGCTCATCATGAGTACCGACCCCGACAGCATTGCCATCGTCCATAACGATTATTTTATCTGCGTCCTTGAGAGACGTGGTTCGCTGAGATATCATTACAACGGTAGTATTCGGCATATCGCTTTTTATAGCCCTTCTCAGAGCAAGGTCTGTTCTGTAATCCAAAGCACTTGTAGAATCATCAAGGATAAGGATATCAGGAGAACCAATAAGCGCACGGGCAATAGCTATCCTTTGCTTCTGGCCGCCTGAAAAATTCTTTCCTCCCTGAGAAATCAAGGTATCCAGTCCGCTTTTAGTTTGTTTAACAAATTCCCATGCCTGAGCGATTTTTAGTGCTGAGATTATTTCATTATCGGTAGCATCAGCTTTTCTCCAACGCATATTTTCACGTATGGTCCCGGAGAAAAGCACCGCTTTCTGCGGAACAGTGCCTATCCTGCTTCTAAGTGAATCTGCATCGAAGTCGTTGACGTTTACTCCCGAAATGCTTACTTCACCTTTTGTTGCACGATAAAAGCATGGTATAAGGTTGGCGAGTGTGGATTTTCCGCAGCCTGTACCACCGATTATTCCAAGCATTTGTCCTTTATTCAGCGAAAAGCTTATATTCTTCACAGAATAATCGCCTGCCCCTTCGTAAGAGAATGAAACATCACTGAATTCTATAAATCTTTCGGTTTTTTTATTAAAATCTGATATATTACCGCTTTTTTCAGTCGATAGTGCAAATACCTCGCTTATTCTGTTAGCAGAAGCAAGAGCTTTTGCGAATATAACGATAAGGTTTGCAAGGACAACAAGCGCGAGAAGTATCTGCGTCATATAGTTGATGAATGCTGTCAGCTCTCCCTGTGTAAGTCCGCCGATATTTATTCGTTTGCCGCCAAACCATATTACGGCAACAATACCGAGATTCATGATCATAAATGCTGCCGGATTGAGTATAGCTGATATTTTACCTACGGCAATTGAACAAGCTGATATTTCGTCTACAGCGTCCCTGAACTCATCTATTTCTTCCTGCTGACGCGAAAAAGCGCGTATTACTCTTGTGCCTTCCAGCCCCTCACGTGTCAGGGTTGAGGCTCTGTCGAGACATTTCTGTGTTTTTTTGTACATTGGAACGGTCTTTTTCATTATAATGAATATAATTATTGAAATAAGCGGCGCAACTACAAAGAAAATAAGCGAAAGCTTTACATCTATGGTCACAGCCATTACAGCAGCTCCTATAACAAGAAAAGGTGCTCTTACCGCAAGACGGATAAACATATTAACTCCGTTCTGAACAGTTGTTGAGTCATTTGTAAGTCTGTTCACCAGCGAAGAAGTTCCTATTTTATCAATATTGCTGTATGAAAGCTTGTTGATATGCTTATATAACGCCGATCGAAGCTCTGTTCCAAAGCCATAGGCGCATTTTGCCGCAAGGTACTGGCAGGTCAAAGCAAAACAAAGACCACAAACACCAAGCAGAACAATAAGTCCGCTCATTCTGAAAATATACGAGCTGTCGTTTCTGCCTATCCCGTTGTCGATTATCCTTGCCATTACAACAGGTACTATAAGCTCGAAGATAGCTTCCAATAGCTTGAAAAAAGGTCCGAATATAAGCTCTTTCTTATAATTATTCAGATATTTCAAAAGATTTTTCATTTGTAATTATTACACCCACTTTTTCTATACATAGGCAACGACACTTTTGAATAATCAAAAGTGTCGTTATTTGCTTTTATATAGTTATGCCGTTTTCTTTAAGAAGCTCTCTTGCAGAATCAACAGAATCAACACCTGTAGCATTTTTTACAGGAGCAAATTCTTTTTCACGGACTACCTCATATGCAAGACAGCTATCCTGCATATGAACCATATCAAGAACAAGAGTCTCGAATTTATGACCATTTGGTTCGGTCGGGACAATATATGTGCCGTTATTGTTCATATAAGGTATTTTTTTGTCAACTATATGTACAGGCAGCTTTTTATCGCATATCTCTTCGAGTTTTTCAATATTGAAAAGATAATTGAGGATAACTCCGTATTTATATGCCAGCTCTCCGTTCTTGTTGAGAAGAGTGCGCATTTCCTCTGTCATCTCATAATACTCAACGATAGAGGGCATACCGTCTTCAAGGCAGAGAACTCCGACTTTTTCGTCCGGGGAAGCCTTGCTGACGACCTTGCCGCCTGATTGTAGACCTGATTTTATAACTGCTCCGATAAATCCGGGATCGGCAATACGCTGAAGAACATTGTCAACAGCAAAAACATTGAGCCATTCTACGCCTTTAGCCTTTATTTCATCAAGAAGTCCTGCTCTTACCAATGATGAGAACCAGCCGCCGTTGCCGTTGGGAGATATGGATATCTTTGACTTGCTTTCCATAAGCACCTTACCGTCAAAATCAACGGAAGGAGCCATATCCTGAATAAAGAAACGGATATACTGAGGATCATATCCGAAATAATTCTTTTCTTTGAAAAACTCTGTTGTATCCTTATGATTTTTCTCACTGGTCATGATATACAGCGGTATCCATGAATCTGCAAGCTTTACAATATCCATTAGATTATTGATAAGGCACTGGAAAATATAGAGTTCTTTGTTTACGCCTATGTTAAACATTCCTTTTGGCTTATCGAAACCAAGTCTTGTACCCTGTCCGCCTGCTAAAAGTACAGCTGCTGCTTTGCCTGCCTTAATAGCTTCAATTCCGATTTTTATGTATTCATCGCTGTTTTGGGCAATATCATCTATCGTTACGGCGCCAAGCGGCTCAAATTTTCCGCGAACTGAATTACTGTTTTTTTCAGCATTAAGATTGTCGAGAACAGAAAAATCAATAATCTCGATCTGACTAAGAAGCTCCTGTTTGCCTGCTTCGTCAAGTTCATCATAGTGCTTTAAAATGTGTTCCTGTCCGTACTGTGAGAGGATACGGAGCGCGTCATATCGATTAATCATAAACTCCTCCTTGAAAATGGCATTTTACGCAATATAATTTTATTTATTATAACATATGATATCAGAATAGTCAATGGCATTAATGTACAATATTATGCTATTTATTGCTGTACTAAATAAGCATCCCCCGGCAAAGCCTAATGTCATTAAGCTAAGGAAAAACAAAATAGTCACAGGGTGAACAAAGATCCTGTGACTATTTTTATGAATATAATGTAAATTTTTGCAAAAAGGTATTGACAAAAAGCCGAAAATGTGCGGCGAAGCCAATCAGATATA
>NZ_JAIKXF010000090.1 GCF_024684275.1 Ruminococcus sp. | reverse complement strand
CAGGCTAACGGTATGGACGTTGAAAAGTATCTGACCGACCTGTTTTCAAATCCGGCAGGTACGATACTTCTGCCATGGAATAATTGATAAAGTTTTTCCTCGCCATCGGCGAGGATATTTTTATATCTTATGGAACGCGGTTTATTTTACGCTTACGACACACTGGCTCTGCCTGTTATCTTTTATATCTTGCTGTCAAATGATGAATTTACCTGAGCTCGCCGTGCTTTTCGTAATCAGCTACCCTTACAATTTCATTCTTATCGCCGACAAAAACTACCTTTGGACGATGCTGTTTTATCTCATCTGGAGTCATATTCGCATATGCCATTATAATAACATGATCGCCTTTCTGTCCCGAACGTGCAGCAGCTCCGTTAAGGCATATAACTCCGCTTCCGCGTTCACCTGCGATAACATAGGTCTCGATACGGCTTCCGCTGTTTACATTGGATATATGTACGCGCTCATATTCATAAAGCCCTGCGGCTTCCATAAGCTCCTCGTCGATAGTGACACTGCCCACATAGTTGAGCTCCGCCTGAGTTATAACGGCACGGTGTATCTTGCTTTTAAGAATAGATATTTCCATAGCAGCCTCCTTATACGTCCTCTGTAAAGAAGTTGTCGATAAGGCGGGTTTTGCCGATATATACAGCCATTGCGCAAAGTGCAGGGCGGTCAATAGTTTTTATCTGCTGCATAGTTGCACAGTCAACTATCTTGACGTAATCTATCCTTGCAAGGGGCTCAGCTTCTATGAGCTTTTTCATCTCGCCGATGATAGCAGAGCAGTCGCTCTCGCCTTTTCTGACCATATCCATTCCGAGAAATACAGCCTTTGAGAGTACAAGGGCAGCTTTTCTTTCATCACTATTCAGATAAGTGTTGCGTGAGCTTTTGGCAAGTCCGTCAGCTTCACGGACAATAGGACAGCCGATTATCTCAATATCCATATTGAGGTCATCCACCATGTGGCGGATAACAGCAAGCTGCTGAGCGTCCTTCTTGCCGAAGTATGCACGGTCAGGCTTTACGATATTGAAAAGCTTTGATACTACGGTGCATACGCCGCGGAAATGTACAGGACGGCTGAGTCCGCAGAGCTCCTGTGTGAGAACTGTCATATCCACAAAGGACGAAAATCCCTCATGGTACATCTCTGACGGCTCTGGATTGAAGATAATATCGCCGCCGTGTTCTTCGACCAGCTTTGCATCACGCTCTATATCACGAGGATAGCTTTCAAGGTCCTCAGTTGGTCCGAACTGCATGGGATTAACGAAATCAGACACAACAGTCCTGTCGTTATCACGGTGAGAAGCGTCGATAAGGCTTGCGTGTCCCTCATGGAGATACCCCATTGTAGGAACGAGACCAACCGTAAGTCCCTGTGCTCTCCATTCCTTAACCTGTGCGCGAACTTCATCAATAGTCTTTACAACTCTCATTTCACTTTTCCTCCCTCATAAGCTGTTCGATAACATCATCTTCGATAGCGTAGGTATGCTCCTCAGCAGGAAATGCACCATCTTTGGTCTCATTGATATAATCAGTGATACCCTGACGCATTACCGTACCCACATCTGCAAAACGCTTAACGAATTTAGGCGTATGACCTGTGGTAAGCCCCAGCATATCCTGATATACCAGTACCTGTCCGTCGCAGCCTTTTCCTGCGCCGATACCGATAGTCGGGATAAAAAGCTTCTTTGTAATGATGTCCGCAAGCCTTGCGGGAATACCCTCCAGCACAACTGCACAAGCGCCAGCCTCCTGTATCTTCAATGCGTCCACGATAAGCTTCTTAGCCTTGTCAAGGCTCTTGCCCTGCACCTTGAAGCCGCCGAATGCGTTTACCGACTGTGGAGTAAGTCCCAGGTGTGCGACAACAGGAATAGACGCATTTACGATAGCTCTTATCTGCTCGCAGACCTCTGCGCCGCCCTCAAGCTTTACAGCATTAGCGCCGCCCTCTTTAATGAGTCTGCCTGCGTTGATAACAGCGTCCTGTACGCTGACCTGATAGGACATGAAAGGCATATCTGCAACTATAAAAGCATTCTCTGCGCCTCTTGAAACTGCGGCGGTATGATGTATCATATCCTCCATAGTAACAGGAAGCGTGTTCTCATAGCCAAGCATGACCATTCCCAGTGAATCACCGATAAGAATAGCATTCACACCGCACTCATCAATGATCTTTGCCGTCGTGTAGTCGTAAGCAGTAAGCATCGTGATCTTGTCACCTGATTGCTTCTGCTTCAGAAGGGTTGAAACAGTGTTCTTCATATTCATTTTTCTCCTTGTTAGATGTTACCTTTCCGCAAAACGGATAAGATACAAGAATAGTATAACACACGAATATGAACAAATCATGAACAATAGCTTTTGTATTGGTTACAATTACCTAAGAATCGATTTCATTTCTGTATAATCTGACTCCGGGTGGCGCTTCTGCGCCATTTCTGTAAGCTTTTTTGTGACAGCTCTGTATATTTCAGAGTTGTTCTCACCGCTTATGCAGGAAATATGTTTCTTTACCGTAGAAACGTCATTACGCTCAACAGGTCCTGTCAGCGCGTCTGTAGGTCCAACTGCAAAGATACGCCGTATATTGCTCATTGCAAGAGGCTCAAGAGCAGAAAGAGCTTCATCTGCTGTGAAACCGCACTGTTCAAGGAGCTCAGCGCTCTCCTCCACAAGACCGCATACAAGGTTGCTTGCTATACAGCAGGCAGCATGGTAGCGTTTCTTGATATTACTGTCAATTATGCGGGTTGTGTTGCCAAAAGACGAAAAAATATCATTCCACTCCTCAGCGCAGTCCCCCTCTATACAAAAAAAGGAGTTTTTCAGCTCCTTGTAAGAATCTTTTTTGCTGTTTACAGGAAAAAGAGGGTGTATTGAAGTCCCCTTTGCACCATACTCAGCTATATCGGGAAATGCCTCCTCAGCAGACATCGCTCCGCTGCAATGGCACAGCTGCTTACCCAAAAGAAGTGCCTTTGGAAGTGAGAGATAAGTTTCTTTTATAGCGCCGTCGGTGACCGTAAGAAAAACAGCATCACTTGCAGAAATGAGCTCTTCCACAGACTGAAAAAGCTTTGAATCCGTGAAATTGGCTGCTTCACGGGCTGAGCTCTCCGAGCGGCTGTAATATCCCGATATTTCCAATCCGTTTTCTGCGAAGTATTTCCCAAGCGAAAAGCCTACCTTGCCTGCACCTATAAATCCGATCTTCATATTATTCACCTCATAGCTTGTTTATTTATAGCTTTCACTTTCTCCCACGAACATGGTTCATGACAATAACCGCCTTACGACGGTTATTGAGTTCACATTAATTATATCACTTGTCATCGAAATTATCAATCTGAACATAGGTAAGCAAGCACTTATGGCAGAGCTTTAGCATAATTTCAAATAATTTGCAAATACTATCCATGCAGCCTACAACTGCCAAAAATTGCAGAATCAAGGAGAATTGACCTATGAAAGCAACAGGTATCGTCAGACGAATAGATGACCTCGGTCGAGTCGTCATTCCAAAAGAGATACGCAGAACTATGCGTATACGTGAGGGTGACCCCTCACTGACATCATTGACACATGAGCTCCTGTTCTGCACTGCCATGAAAAATTTAAATGACAGGTTACATATATCGAAGAAATAATAACATCAAAATAAGCTCTTACATTTATCAGGGATTATATCAAATTATCGAACTAACTCCTGATTTCTTTCCTTATTCTGTTAGCTTAATGCCATTAGGTCAATTGTCATGGTATTATATAGTTTCAATTGCTTTGCACTGAACGCTGTTTTTTATTCATAACTCCGTGCTCTAAATATGACACTGCAAAACTAAGTATAAATGCAAGCGTCACAGCAATAGCAATTATCATAAGCTTTACAGCCGCCCCACTGTTATTTCCCCATTCCATTTTGCTTATAGTATTTTTGATAAATACGTGTATTAAATACAGTTCCAATGATATTGCTCCAACTTTCGCCAAAAGATTATTAATCTTTTCGAGTTTGAATCTTTCTAAAACTGCCGGAATTATAAGGCAAAGCAAAACAGCAGCTCCACCGCTGCCAATACGATACAGCATTACTGAAAGATCATGCGCCTTAGACTGAAAAACAATACCAATAAGCATCATCACAAGCATGATAAGCATATAAAGACTAACTATAATGTTTATTGTACGTTTTTTCTCAGCATAGCCAAAAACAGCTTCACCGAACATAGAACCTATAAGGAATATCGGTATACGGGTAACTGCAATCTCGATTTTATTATAATAAGAAGGAAAACATACAAATAAAACAACTATTGCTGAATATACCACTGCCATTACTGCTAACAACATATATGTATTCTTTTTTTGCAGATTGTATATCAAAGGATAGAAAAAATACAGAACGACTATCAAAGAAACATACCATACCACCCTTATGCCATGTGTCCAAAGTGAAATGCCTGTCCAGTTCAGTAAGAACATACCAAATGAATCACCGTTGATAACCATTCCTAATATCAACCAGTATGGCAGAGAGATAAATAATGTCGGAAGAATAACCCTCTTGATTCTTTTTAGATAAAAATCTTTTGGTCTGTTGTTTTTTGACATTGAAAAAAACAACCCCATTCCTGATACGAAAAGGAAAACATCAGTACCGATATTGCCTCTTTTTATAATTGTTTCCACAGCTGATGGCAATAAGTGAGGATACAATTCTACAAAATAATGCATGATAACTATTATGATAGCAGCTACCCCCATTATACTGTTTCTATACTTTGAAATTAATACATATTTCATAAAAACTCCTTCAATATCCTGACTGTGTCAATAACTCTTTAGTTATTCATACATTACTTACATTATACTGTATCAGTATTACTTCGCCTTATTATAGCCGTTAGGATTGTTCTTCTGCCAGTTCCATGAATCACGGCACATATCTTCCAGAGACTTCTCGGTCTTCCAGCCAAGAACCTTTAATGCCTTGTCAGCATTAGCATAGCATTCAGCAAGATCGCCCGCACGTCTTGGTCCGTATACATGGTTTACCTTGATATTGTTTACCTTCTCAAAGGTGTCAACTATCTCGGTTACGCTGTATGGAGTACCTGTTCCGAGATTGAATATCTCGCAGCACTTGTCGTTCTTGAGAATATAGTCGATAGCCTTAACGTGTCCCTTTGCAAGATCAACAACATGGATATAGTCACGGGTGCAGGTACCATCAGCTGTTGGGTAATCGTTGCCGAAAATAGTAAGGCACTCGCGCTTTCCTACTGCCACCTGTGATACATAAGGCATGAGGTTATTCGGGATTCCCTGTGGATCCTCGCCTATCATACCGGACTCATGAGCTCCGATAGGATTGAAGTAACGGAGAAGTATTACGGACAGCTTCTCGTCAGCCTTTGCAGCATCCTCGAATATCTGCTCCATCATGGACTTGGTCCAGCCGTAGGGATTGGTACAAGCTCCGCGAGGCATTGTCTCAAAATATGGAACAGGGTTAGCTTCACCATATACAGTTGCAGATGAACTGAATATGATGTTATTTACGTTGAACTCCTTCATTGTTTCAAGAAGTGCAAGTGTAGTATCAATGTTGTTGCGATAGTACATAATAGGCTTCTGTACAGACTCGCCTACTGCTTTAAGTCCTGCAAAGTGGATAACAGCGTCTATCTTGTTTTCCTTAAAGACCTCTGCAAGCTTTGCGTTATCCTTGATGTCCAGCTCATAAAGCTTAACCGACTTGCCTGTTATCTTTTCAACTCTCTTGATTGATTCGGGACAGCTGTTTGAGTAGTTGTCTGCAACTACTACATCATAGCCTGCATTTAAAAGTTCAACTGCTGTGTGGGAACCTATGTAGCCTGCTCCGCCTGCGAGTAAAATTGTAGCCATTTTATTACCTCTTTCCTCTTTTAAAAGATGTTTTATACGTCAAAGCTGTCCATAAGGACAGCTTTGATTCTTATTCAACCGTAACACTCTTAGCCAGATTTCTCGGCTTGTCCACATCAAAACCCTTGCCGATAGAAACATAGTAACCAAGAAGCTGGAGCGGTACTACCGACAGACTTCCTGCAAACAGCGGATCGATCTTCGGAACATATGATACAAACTCAGCAGTATCTTCGATAAAATAATTTCCTGCTGTTGTAACAGCCATGAGATGAGCTCCTCGGCTCTTTACCTCTACCATATTGCTGATAGTCTTTTCAGTAAGATTCTCCTGAGTTACAACGCTGATAACTATTGTACCGTCCTCAATAAGACTGATAGGACCATGCTTGAGTTCGCCAGCAGCATAAGCCTCAGAATGGATATAGCTTATCTCCTTGAGCTTGAGGCTGCCCTCCATGCCGATAGCATAGTCGATACCACGACCAATAAAGAAAGCATCCTTGATATTGATAAGCTTGTTAGCGAACCACTGGATACGCTCCTTATCCTGTAATATCTTCTCAACCTTTTCGGGAATAGTGTTTATCTCAGCGAGCAGAGTCTTATAGCGCTTTTCCTCTATCTCATTTCTTGCCTTAGCGAACTGAAGTGCAAGAAGGTACCCTGCAATAAGCTGTGTGCTGTATGCCTTTGTTGTTGCAACTGATATCTCAGGACCTGCAAGAGTATAGAACACATTGTCTGCCTCTCTTGCAATAGATGAGCCGACAACATTTACAATAGCGAGAGTCTTTACCCCCTGCTCCTTTGCTTCACGCAGAGCGGCAAGTGTATCAGCCGTCTCACCGGACTGGCTTATTACGATAACAAGGCTGTTCTTGTTGAGCTTCATCTTTCTGTAACGGAACTCAGAAGCAAGCTCTACTCTAACCTGTAAGCTTGTGAGCTCCTCGATAACATACTGAGCAGCTACACCAACGTGGTAAGCACTGCCGCAGGCAACAATGTATATCTGCTGTATCTGCTGCATTTCCTCGTCAGTAAGGTTTACACTGTCGAAATGAACCTTGCCGTTAGTTACAACAGAATTGATAGTATCTTTGATGACCTTAGGCTGCTCGTGGATCTCCTTCATCATGAAATGCTCATATCCGCCCTTTTCAGCAGACTCTGCATCCCACTTGATCTCAGTAAGCTCCTTTGTTATCTCCTCGCGGTCAATATTATAGAAAGTTACTTTGCCCTTTTCAAGACGCGCAATCTCCATATTGCCAATGTAATAAACATTGCGTGTGTACTTGAGAATTGCAGGAACGTCTGAAGCAACATATGTTTCGCCGTCTGCAATACCGATTATCATAGGACTATCCTTACGGGCTGTATAGATCTCTCCTGCATAGTCCTTGAACATTACGCAGAGTGCATACGAGCCGCGGATACGCGTCATTGCACGGGCGATTGCGTCTACGGGACCTTCGCTATATTTCTTGTAGTAATAGTCAACGAGCTTGACAGCTACCTCTGTATCTGTCTGTGAATTGAACTCATAACCTGACTTTACAAGCTTTTCTTTGAGCTCCTGATAGTTCTCAATGATACCATTGTGAACAGCGATGACGTTCTCATCATCACTTGCATGAGGATGAGCGTTCAGCGCAGAAGGCTCGCCGTGTGTAGCCCAACGAGTATGACCGATACCGCAGCAGCCTTTTACAGCTTTGCCGTTGTCCGTCTTATCAGCAAGCTTTTTAAGCTTGCCTTTTTCTTTTATTATCTCGGTATCCTTATCACCTAAACGAACTGCGATACCTGCTGAGTCATAACCTCTGTATTCAAGCTTTGAAAGTCCGTCAAGCAGTATGGGTGCTGCCTGTCTCTTGCCTGTAAATCCAACTATTCCGCACATAATTTATTTCCTTTCCAAAACGCCACAAAAACAAGATTTATTATCCGTGCTTAATCCTTTTAACTTCCCAGTATAATTATAGCAAGGCATTTATGTTACTATATATCTTTTCCTTCTGCAATCCAAATCAATACTGTTAACATAATTCCTTTAATAATTAAATTTAGACTATAATAATATCGTTTATAAAAAACAATGCGTTTTATACACAAATCATTTCTTCAATAGATCAATCTATTCTAATTTTCAATACTACCTTTTTAATTTTCATTTCATTGTTAACTATTAAACCAGGCATATGAGCATGTTCAGGATATAAGACAACATAACTACCACTTCCAAGAACCATTTCCATCACATTCAATGTAATTTCGGAAGCCGTCCATAAAGCCGCATCAGAATCCTCATCATAAGCTGAATCGAGAGTAAGGTTATCACAGGAACTTACTTTGATTTTTTCTATACCGTTTATCATAAAATGAACATCGATATACTTTTTATGAGTCTCATACTTTGAATTTTCTTCTTTTCTGGTAATATACTCCTGAACCGTGAAATACGAGTATCTATCAATAATATATTTCCCAATTGATATATTTGTTAAGTCTTGTTTTTTTACAAATTCTATAGCATTATTAATTTTCCGAATTAATTCTTGATTTTCACTCATAAACTCACTTCTTTTCAAGCTGATATTTATTTTATTTTTTAATTTAATAAGCAACAGCAATAATCAGCTAAGTCTCTTTGCTGTTTCATAAATATTATTAAGCTGATCGTCTAACTTACAATAATATGAATGCAGCATCTGCATCATCTCAAAATCATCTTCTGAATCAATATCCAACACTAAGAAATCAGGCATTTCTATAATTCCACAATTGTAATCAAGAATAGTTTTGCTGATTTGTGAACTTAAGAAATTGGGATTATACGCATAAATACTTGCATTCATCTCATAGGACTGAGGTGCTTGCTGTCGCGCAGTATAATTTGATTCACAAATCTTTCTGAAATATCCATTATTTTTCTTTTCAACCATATTAAAATACGGACTTCTTCTTGCTTTAACAACACTGAAAACAATGTCATATTCCTTCTTGTTAAACTCGGATACAATATTCTCTATATCTTTTAATCGTCTATATGGTGATGTAATATCCAAGTCAATAATCACATCAAATCTTTTTTCTTTTGACAGGGAAAGAAATGTGTCTTTTATAACATCCACCTTAGGTGCAGTATCTCCTGCAAGGCTTTCTTTTCTTTCAACAAAAACTATATTGCTTACAGTCTTTTGTTTCTTTATGCATTCAACCAGTTCATAGCTGTCGGTATTAACTGCAACGGTAACATTGTTTTCGGAATGTACATCTGTATATGCCTTTATTGAAGCCAATGTATAATAAACAAGCGGAACACCATTCATTTCCTTTAGATTCTTATTCTTGAACCCCTTAGAGCCTGCACGTCCGCAGATAGTAAATAATATGTTCATCAATAGCCCCTCGTTATCTTTAGTATTCTGCAAGCTTCATCCAAATTATTGTCACAAATCATTTTTCCACTAATAATATCAATAAAATGCTGAAGCTCGCGTATTTGAAATTCATTTCTTTCCTGAGAAAGATCAATTATTTTTCCTGCTTTTAAAAATTGTATTTGCTGATTAACAAGATCCGCGATGATCGTATCATCTTTCATATACAATTCAACCTTACGAATTGTCTGTCTGCCAAAATAGTCAAGATGCAACTCTACAATCTTATCTGAATATTCAGCAATATACACTGCAATATCATCAGAATCTATCTCCAGATCTGATTTCCTGCTTATTATGCTTTTTACGCATTCCGGCGCTCCAATAAGATAATGAATGTAATCCCATTCATGGATCAAATCTATTGAAACACCGCCTCCCAGCTCCTTATGAGCACTGTAGGTATTCCTGTAATCCGTGCCTGGACGCCAATCCGGAAGATAACTTGAAGAAATGCAGCGCATTGAATATACTTTTGAGAAATCAATATTTTCTTTCAGATACTGAATAACATTGGTATATCTCAACGGGCAAGCAACATAAAACACTTTACCGGAGTTGATAAATCCGCTGATATCTTCTTCTCCTGTTTCAAAAACAGGCTTTTCGATGAAAAAATTATCACTTTTATCTATGCATTTCTTGAGCGTTTCATAGTGCTTACTGGTAGGATTTGTTATAAATACAGCATCATATTTTTCTCTGAGCTCATCATACGAAAAATATACATTTGATAAATTACGTAAAAATTCATCATCAAGTTTGTTTCCATTGCCACTACGCAATACATCAATGCTTATCTCAGTGTCAAGAATTTTTTTCAGGTTAAGTATATGCCTGCGTGCTATTGAACCCAACCCAATAAAGCAAACTTTCATATTATCTTCCTTCAATCTGATCAATTATTGATAAGGTATACTTGTCCTTTTCAATTGAATATTTAGGCTCTGTCCCATTAAAAACAGCACTCAGGAAATCATTTATCTCATCAGTATACTGATTTTCAATGATATTATCCGCATAGCCGTCAGTATGTTCTACATTATCATATACAGATATCTTTTTCATTTCCTTTTTCTCAATATCATATACTTCAAGATCATCGTTGTGACCATGCCAGAATAAATGTAATTCTTCACCAACAATCTCAAGGCTGGTTATTGCCTTACGAGAAACAGTATCAGCTAAAAAGACACCTATATTACCGTTTTCATGTCTCATATCAGCGATAATGCTGTCATTAAATTCGATATCAAGCCCTGTACATCTCTGTGCATTTGATGTAACGCTGCTCACTTTTCCGAATGTATTTATTACCCAGGGAAGCTGAATAGCAAATATTTCCCTAACACCATTGGTCTCTTTTTTTCCGATAAAGAAGTCCTTATAGCTTTCCCAAGGATGCCAGTCCGGAAGATACTGCCCTATATGATAGATATACGTTAACGGCTTAGTGGTTTTCTTAACATATTCGTCTATCTTTTCAATCATTTTGTTATAAAGCATCGTACTTGACATGAAAACAACACGCTTTTTTTCATTTGCAGTCGAAATAATCCTGTCATAATCGTTATCAACAAGATTAAGCTCAGTAAAAACATGAATATTGTTTTCAAGAAGCTTGATGATTATTTCTGCATGATGTCCAGGAGATGTACATACGAAAGCAATATCAGGCTTTTCCTCCATCGCCTTCTGAAGATCAACAAACGGTTTTATACCTGCCTCTTCAGCCTGCTTGACTCTTTCGGGATTACTGTCAACAGTTATGATATCAACATCATTTACAAGTTTTTGCAGGAGCCTAATCCTTCTTCTTCCCATTGAACCATAACCTACGATCAATGCTTTCATAAACACACCTCAGTCTTTTCTTTGTTTTATTATTAAATTCGGACTCTGTCCAAAAACAATGCTATTATCGGGGATTGTTTCATTTTTTATGTAAGTATTTGCCGCAATCAGTACATTATCTCCGATAACACTGTTCCCTATTATCTTTGAATCTGAATACATGATAACATTATTGCCTATGACAGGATATTGCAGAACGCCATTGTTATAATTACCTCCGACCGTACAGCCCTGATAGAAGAAAAAATGGTTGCCGTACTTTGCTCTGCCCATGACAGTTCCGAGCGGATGCTCACACGACCATTCCTCTGGCAATTCTATAGCATAAAAGAGGTCAACAGAATTGAGCATTTTATTCAAATAATACACTTTGTCAGCCGCTCCGCTGTGAATTTGATACAATTCTCTGCTGAGCCAATACAAATAATTACAGTTTATCACACTATTAAAAGGACTGAGATCAGCCCTCAGATACTTATTATTAAACCCTGACAATGCTTTTTTTGCTTTTTTCTCAGCTATATCACTTACTGATATAATTTCTTTTTCTTCATACTCAGTAAGTGCAAAAATATTTTTTAGCTGATGGATTGCCATTTCCTCAATTCTCAAAATCATCACCCTTTATATCATAAAACCTTTTCTTAAGATTAACTTTATCATTCATTAATACATCTTTTATGATTTTTACAATCTTTTCTGATGTATTACCATCACCATACATCAGGGTTGAAGTATGCTCCATTGATTCAGCATTATGTATTGCCTCAACAATATCTTTGCAGTCAGGCTCACAGTTGATTATAGTTTCAGCCATTAGCCTGCCTTTCTGGCGATCACCGATATTTACTGTAGGAGCTCCCAGAACAGGAGCTTCTATGATACCGCTCGAAGAATTACCAAGTACAAATCTGCAATACTTGACTGCACTTAGGTACCTTGTCATTCCCAGAGAAGAAACAAGCCGGACATTCTCATGCCTGTCAGCAAATTCGCCGATGAGCTTGTTAACCATATCTCCGCCAGCATCGGCATTTGCCATTGTAATGAGATAATAATAAGCACTACACTCCTCCATTGCTTTGCACAATTCAAGTGTCTGCTGCTTTGCAGAATCAGCTTCAAGAGTAACAGGATGAAAAGTAACAACAGAGTATGGTATGTTTTCGGGAATACCGACCTCTAATCTGATATCACTTTCATTCAGCAGCGGAGCTTTTAATATATTTTCGGTACTCAATGCACCTACAAAAAATACTCTTTCAGGTGATTCCCCGAGTTGGATAACTCTGTTTCGATATGCCTCTGTTGAAGTAAAATGCAGATAACTCATCTTTGACAAAGCATGACGAACACAGTCATCAACAGCACCTTCTGTAACCTCACCACCATGTAAATGAGCGATAGGAATACGTTCATTCATTGCCGCAGCTGCAATTCCAAGCATCTCGGTTCTGTCTCCGAGAAGGACAACCATATCAGGTTTGTCATCTCTAAAGCATTCAGCAAATCCTGTAATTGCATTCGCCATAGTTATCGAAATATCAAATGGAGTATTTCCGTCCTCTAAGATCGGTATCTCATGAGATATATGGAAACCGTCTATCTCAATAAATTTCTTGGTATAGCCATGCTTTTCAGACAAATGAGTACCTGTAACTATAAGATCAAGTTCAAGTTCGTTATCATCATCTATAGCTTTTATAAGCGGAGTAAGAATACCATACTCTGCTCTTGTAGCTGTAACAACAGCGATTTTTTTCATATTTCTATCAACTCATCTTCCGAAAAATCACGTTTTGCAGTCTGACCTATGACATCATTCCATTTCATAGGTGAAATACCATTGCCTGGTCGTTTAGTTGTCAGATTATCAGCTGTAAATTTATCTCCTACCTTGATGTCTTTAAGAGCAACGATGCTCTTTCTTGCAACAAGACGGTTTTTCATTTCTATATCAGAAGGCTTCTTATCGCCGTTACCGAGAGCCTTCTCAATATTCCTTATTCCTTCTACCATTGCTTTAAGCTCTGAAGGTTCGAGGCTTGCCTTATGATCGGGGCCTTCCATATTTCTGTCAAGAGTAAAGTGTTTTTCTATCACTTCAGCTCCGAGAGCAACAGCAGCAATAGGCACTTCTATGCCTTTTGTATGATCCGAATATCCAACGGGATATCCAAATTCTTTTTTTAATGTACTCATTACATTAAGATTGACTTCATCAAAAGGAGCAGGATATTCAGTTGTACAATGCAGAACAGTTATATCGTTAGTTCCATTGTCTTTTAAAACCTTCAATGCATCTTCAATTTCGTTCATTTCGCACATTCCTGTGGAAATAATTACTCTCTTACCCGTCTTAGCAATCTCGACAAGATATGGATAATTCGTTATTTCACCAGATGGTACTTTCCAGATATCCTGCATTGGATCAAGAAAACGAATACTATCAATGTCAAAAGGTGTAGACAAAAACATTATCCCAACTTCATTACAATACTCAGCTAATTCAACAAAATCATCATAACTAAGTAAAAGCTTACTAAGCATCTCCTTCTGAGACTCTTCTTTACCAATATTTTTTTTCTGATAATCAGCCATCTCAGCGTACTTTGAAACCAATGAATCAAGCTTTGCAGTCTGGAATTTAACAATATCAGCTCCACATTCCTTAGCAGTTCTGACAAGTTTCTTGGCTATCTCAAGACTGCCGTTATGATTAACTCCAGCTTCAGCAATTATTAATGTTTTGCCCAAATCTATCACCTCAAAAACTACTTGACTAATCCAACCTTGGTGGCGTTGTCATTCACATTATCAATTACGGTACTTCCTGCCCCAATAATAACATTATTTCCTATTCTTACGCCTTGTATAACCACAGAGCCTGCGCCTATAAATGTATCATTACCTATTTTCACATTTCCACACAGTTTTGCGCCTACAGAAATATGTGTAAAGTTGCCAACGACACATTCATGCTCAATAACTGAATTGGTATTGATTATAGCTGCATCACCAATAGCTGCATCAGCATTTACAATCGTACATTTACCAATAAATATACCTTTTCCCAATTTAGCATATTCAGAAACAGTTGCTGATTTATCAATTATATTGATCATATTAAAACCAATTGTTTCTGCTTTTTCAAAAAGTATATGTCTTACCTTGGTTGATTTAATACTGCCAACAGTTATAAATGCATCAGTAAATCCAGAAACAAGCAAATCTGAAAGAACATCATCATTACCTGCTACTCTACACCCCATTATTGTAGAATCAACTGGAATATCATTATCAGTAATAACTATCTCATCATACTCATTATTTCTTAATAACGTATCGAGAACTGATTTACAATGTCCTCCACCGCCTATAAGAACTATTTTTTTGCCCATACTTAACTCCGTTTATGATACAGAACCACTATTAATACGATCTTCCATCTTCTTCATCTCTTCAAATTCTCCCATATCAAGGAAAGAATTCTCGCTTATAGGGTACATTCCGACCTTCAAACCATCACTCATAAGCTGATCTGCAAGATGTGTCATGTGATAGAAAGTATCATCAGGTATTTTTTCAATATACTTTGGATCAATAACATACATTCCTGTATTTATAAAATACGAAAGTTGTGGCTTTTCTTCCATTGAAGTAATTACACCATTCTCTGTAGAATGAAGAACACCATAGGGGATAGTAACATTTTTTAGAGAAGACACAATAGTTAATGCGTTTCCTGATTCCTTATGATAATTAAGAACTTTTTCATAATCAGCCTGAATCAATATATCACAGTTAGTAATGATAACAGGTCTGTCAAACTTCTTTTCAATAAGCTTTATACTTCCAGCTGTTCCAAGAGGCTTATTCTCCTCAACATATGTAATGTTGTAATCCGGAGCAAGCTCTTTGAAATACGATTTTATCATTTCTTTTTTATAATTGACAGTCAGATAGAAATCATCTGCTCCACAATTATAGAAACGATTAATGATTCTTTCAAGAATCGGAATATCTCCAATTGGGATAAGAGGCTTTGGAAGTATCTTTGTATAAGGATAAAGCCTTGTTCCCTTTCCGCCTGCCATAATGATTACCGGTGTTCCATTAAGTCCATCAGTGTTTTCGTTTGCAGATTCTTTATCACTTTCAAAGAGAATATCAACTATTTTCTTTTCAGCATTAACAATCGGAACAGAATCAATATGCTTGTTTTTCATTAACTCGTATCCAGTTTCCTTCTCATTTTCAAGAAGCATTTTGGGATTCTTATTCATCATTTTATCAGCAGCACCATTAAGATCTCCTGTTTTAATTATCCATCTGCGTATATCACCATCAGATAAACTACCGATCAACTTGTCATCATCATTGACAATAAAAAGAATTCCGCGTGTATTATTATCAATAAGCTGCATTGCCTCAACGGCAGTAACATTCTTGGAGGCTACAAATTTAGCTATATCACTTTTTACCATTGTCCAATTCCTCAAATAGTTTCTTTATCTCCGAAGCAACATACTCTATCTCTTCATCAGTAATCTGTGTACTTGAAGGTATATTCAGTATTCTTTCTGCGTAATACGGAGCCTTTTCAAGCTTATATGTTATTTCATTAAGATATGGCTTCTGTTCGTTAATAAGTCCCCAGATAGCTCTGGTCTGGATTCCCTTGTCCTGAAGCTTTGTAATGATTTCTCTCATCTCAACAGTTATACGCTCTCTGTTTATTTCAAGAGAATAAAACCATTTGTTAGATGATGTTCCTTCACGGAATGGAATAAGTTTAGCAAGCTCATAGTTTTCAAAAAGCTTTGCATACTTATCATAATTTACCTGCTTACGGCGAATAAACTCTGGAAGCTCTTCCATCTGAGCTACACCCAAAGCAGCCTGTAAATTTGTCATACGGTAGTTATAGCCAACTTCATCGTGGATATAGTAATGAGGATCTGTCTTAGCCTGTGTTGAAAGGAAACGAATATGGTCAACTGTCTCAGACTTATTTGAAGTAACAGCTCCGCCGCCTCCGGTTGTAATTATCTTGTTTCCATTAAAGGAATATGCACCGAAATCACCAATAGTACCAGCGTATTTGCCTGCAAACTTACCGGAAGTATAGTGTGTTCCAAGCGCTTCTGTTGAATCCTCAACGACCTTAAGTCCATATTTATGAGCGATGTCCATTATAGCTTCCATATCAGCCATATTTCCGAATACATGAACAACAACAATTGCTTTGACCTGACATCCGTTAGCTTTATATGTAAGCTTTCCGTCAGCAAAATCACACTCGTTCTCACAAAACTCGCGAAGCTTTACAGGATCGAGGCAGAAGCTGTCATCACAGTCTATAAATATAGGCTGTGCAAACTGATACTTTACCGGATTTACTGCTGCAATAAAAGTAAGCGGAGGCACGAGAACAATATCTCCAGGCTTAACGCCGCTTTCAACTAAAGAAAGATGAAGCGCTGAAGTACCGCTCTGACAAGCAGATACATTATCCGTATGCAGGAACTTTGCCATTTCTTCTTCAAGCTTAGTTATATATGCACCGCCGGTAGACACCCATCCCTGATCAATTGCATCATCAACATATTTTCTTTCATTTCCCTCAAAATTAGGAATAGACAGAGGTATAAAACGTCCCATAATTATATCCTTCTTTCAATGATCACATTTTGCTGTCAAGCGACTTGCCTTTTTCAATATGTTCGAAATTAGGTAAGTATGACTTGATTATATCAACGACCTCTTCCTTTGAGGTTGTATCCTTTGCAAAAACATCTGTAAGCTTGTTAAACAGTATCTCAATGTCCTTTCTGCTTGGTATCTCCTTATCAGTTATAATGCCAAGCGCAGAAAGTCTGTCCATATCAAGGCTTTCATTCTCTGTATAAAACTCTTCAAATGACTTTTCACCCGATGTGTTTGATACTGCATAATGTACTGGATACTCCATACTGCCGTTTCTAAGGTTCTTTGCTTTCTTTATTGCTTCTTCATCCGAAGAACAGTGTAACACTTCATATCCGTATTCATGCAGAAGATTGGTTGCAATAGAATCAAATGTCATCATCTGCGACTCTTCAAGCTTGGGGAAGAAGATCTCTCTGTTGTTTCCAAGCATACATGAAAGCATACAGATCTGTCCGCTCTCCTCAGGAGATACAAAATATCTCTTTACATCAGACGGAGCGCTGAGAGGCTGGAGCTTCGATATTCTTGCAAGGAAACCTGCTGGCAATGAACCGTTTGAAAAAGCAACATTTGCAAATCTTGCAGTCTTTACAGGGAACTTATCTGAATACGAGAAGATAAGATCCTCCATTATTCTCTTACTCGCTCCCATGATATTCACAGGATTTGCAGCTTTATCGGTCGATACACAGAAATACTCCTCGGGCGGATACTGTTCAAGAAGATCAAGCAATATCTTAGCATTCAGAACATTGTTACGGATAAGAGCTTCAACAGAGTATATATCCTTCTCGCTTCTTACGTGTTTGTGAGCTGAGAAATTAGCAACAATGTCAAATCCTCCGCGGGCAATAAACATCTTACGGAATACACTGGAAGCAAAATCCATAGGATAAGGAATATAATCATCAGGTACAAACATACCTTCTGTACTTCTCAGATCTCTTGTGAGTTCAGCAAGTGCGTTTTCATTGATATCAACAACAACAAGAGTCTTTGGCTTGAATGGAAGAATTGCCTTTATGTATGAGCTTCCAATACTTCCTGCACCGCCAATAACAAGAACACTCTTATCCTTGATCTTTTCAGTAAGTCTTGACCTGTTTCCCTCTATATCGCCAAGAAACATTGACTCTGGTCTCTTGGTTACGTATTTTGAAATAAATGACGAAAGTTCAAACATATTTTGACCTCCTAATTTGTTTTTGAAGCTTTTTTTCTAAACAGATTAATTATCTGATCTTTGTACTTAACTATTGCAAAAATAAAAATGCAACCGTATATCGCCACAATTATATATCTACAAATCGGCACCTTGTATAGAAAATTAACGCCAACAGTTATAGCGGCTGCAACTCCCAACATTCCTAAAATAAATTTGTTCGGGTATGTTTTACTGTAACCTAATATATAAACTAACACTATATGAGCCAACACCAGCCAAACAAAACTTATGAGTGTAGTATATGCAGCTGCAATATATCCATGTTTTGGAATCAATAAGTAATTCAAAACATAATTAATTCCTGCAGCAGAAACACTTGCTATTGCCATCCCCACAGTATGCTTTGTAAACTGTTCAACATTAACATACATTGTATACACAAACTGACATACACATCCAAGCATTACAGGCGGCATTACGTACTGAGCCTCCATGTATGATGCCTTTCGTCCCATTATCATCATAATATCAGGAGAAATAAGCATGATGCCAACGGTAAAATACATGAAAATAAGCACATACTTCTTTGCAAATTCACGTACTTCCGAAAATGCATGATCATTAAGCTTTTCACCTAACCATGGTGCAAAAGCAGTATTCAAGGACGTTACAAGGATAGTTACAACTGTTCCGCATTGATAAGCCAATGTATACAAAGCATTTTCCCTGTCACCTCTTATATCAGTGATCATCATCTTATCAAGTGCATTAAGCACTGTCATAGATAACAAATGCGGTATAAACGGCAGACAGATCGGTAAAGCATATTTTATATATTCAATTTTAAAATTGTGTCCTGCTCTGAACAATAATAGCAACAGTATTACACCAATCAAAACAGTTGGAAGTGCACTTCCCCATATTCTGCCGGCAAGACGATCTGACATAAACAGAACAAGTAAAACAGACACCAAAGCAGTTCCTACAGCAATGAGACAACTTATCAGTACTGATTTCTTATATCCAAATCTATACCTTTCTTTTGCCTGATACAAATTTACTGCCGGCAAAAAGAATAGATATACACACATACAATTTATATATTCTATATTAATATGCGTTTTAGAAACAACAAATCCAGAAAACACATTTAAAGAAATCCACCATATTACTGAAAATAAACCACTAAATAAAAACATAGTACTTGCATAAGAATCAAAATCTTTTTCAAAATCTTTTTTAGCACTAATAAATGTGCTTTCCAGATTTAATGTTATCAAAATTGTCAAAACCTGAAGATATGCAACATAATTTCCATATGCACCATATTCAGCTTCTGATAACAAATCTGTAAATATAGGGATCGTAAGAATACCTATGCTCTTTGTCAAAAAATTTGCTACTGTATACCATATACCTGATTTTAATGCTTTTCTATCATTGTTCATTTGTATCCTCCGTATAATTAATTATACGATTTTTTAATTCAGTCAAACACTTAAAGAACTCTTTTTTATTATGTGGAGAATAAAACTTATTTTTATCATTATAAACCCGCATTAAAGCTGAATAATATTTTTCTTTATCACCAGTATCTTTATTCTTCCAATGAACAAAATTAAACATCATCACAATTACAGGTTCAGCATCAAATAGTATTTTAGGTGTTGCTACTGCTGTCGAAGATGTTGTTATAATTATCTTTTTAGACATATCACAGTTAGCACAAATAACTTCAAAAGGAATCGAATCATAGCAATATATTCGCTTGTCAGGATCACTTTTTTTATTATCTCTTGGATGCTTTTTATAAACTATATTACCCCGAAACAAATCATTAATTTGATCTTGTATTCTATAATATTTTGAAACATAATCCTTATTAAAAACATCTTCAGCCAGAGTATCTAAAAAAATAACGTCCTCTTCGATCCCCTTTTTTTCATCATAATCGCAAAGAGTATTTATTTTTGAAAGCATTTCGGAATCATTGTGCCATGTTTTTATTTTTTTTATTATCATTCCACTTTGTGTATGAATAGTTTTAAATAGCTCAGGTGAATATAAGTATATCGTTTTACTAAGATCAATACTTCTTTTCCCAAATATTACTCTACGAATAATATAATCTCCCGTCTTTGGAGTATATAATCTTTCATTATTATAACTTCCTTCACCGTCATCAAAATAAGAAATTATAGTCTTAGGTCTGTGCTTTAAATGATATAAACATATCAAACGTCCAATATTTGCTTTTGAAGATATATATATATTATCATATAAAGTATCTTTCAGCAAAATGCTTCTAACCACTTTATTAATTCTAATATAATTAACTACTATACCGGCAGCCCTAAAAAAACCATTCTTAAAACGTTTATATTTTTCAAATTGATCAGAATCGACAAGAACGACTTTTCTGAAAACATTTAATTTTTTTAGTCTGTTACAATAATTATCTGCTCCAATAAATTGAGGAACTATATATACATCAGCAACTTCCTTTTTTTCACACGCCATCACAGTTGCTGTTATTATTTGAAATGGAGTTGTACAAATATAACAAGATTCTATTATTTGCATCATTTTTTCCTTTCTTTATTCTATTACTTCTATTAATAATAAAATAAAAAATATAATAATAAAGAAATACCTCACAGTATCCTTGAAAAAATATTTTATCTGTAAGTGCCCTCAAAAGTAACGTAATGAAAAGAAAAACCATAAAATAATTCTTTTTCTTAATGCCGCAAAAAACCGCATAAATTATCAACGACATCATAAAAACGAACATAAAGAATCCATAACCAGCATAACACATAAAAAACGAATTATGAAGATTACCATCATCACGTATCAACACTGTCTCAGAGCTAAATAAAAAATTATTTAATGAAGCAAAATTATTGGCAAAATAATCCTTCCAAATAACAATTCTTGCCGAATCTACGGTTCCTTTATTTGTAAATCTCGCTAAATATGTTCCATTTAAATCGCCTTTTAGTCTTTTTATAGTTGAAAACAAATAAAAAACCATAAAGACTAATAATACGACAATTATCACTTTCAAAAATTTTCTAAAAAGTTTATTTTCTATATTTTTTATTTTAAAAAATGTAATTACAATCGAAAAAATAGCAGAAAGAACAATACCGCTTCTGCCCTGGGCCATTAAACAACATACAAAAAACAAATAACTTGGGAAAACAAAAAAAGTATCATTAGCTTCATAACATGATGAATAATATAAAAGAAGAAAGAATAATATCAAAACTGAAATATAATTCTGTGAAGTAGCTGTCAAAATATTAGTAAAATGTACTCCTATAAACAATTTATATAAAATATAAAGCATTACAATTAAAGACATAATCAAACTACATATTTTTAAATGCCTTATATTAAATAGCATAACGATAGATATTCCAATATAAAAAAGCGTATATATTAAATCAACAGGAGATGAATTCGGCACATTCTGTGTAACAAAACAACAAATCCAACTACAGACAAAAGCTAAAGATATAATAAAAATATTCCTGCACTTTTTCTTATTTAGGCATATATAATAGCCGCAAACCGCTCCTAAAAACATAACGCCAAGTCTAAGTAAAAAGAACAAATGAGAATCATTATACAAAAATATGACACCTGTCAAAAAAAAAGTCAAAAAGACAGCCATACATCCTGTCATTTTTGATATTATGATTTTTGATTTGATACGCATTATTATTAATCACCACATAAAATTACATTGCCGCCATCATCCTACTGTATATATCAACAAGTGAACCTGATGGCTTCCAACCTATACTCATTATTTTACCTATATCAAGATTTAAATAACTTGCTGGCGGATACTTCTTGTTTTCACTTGTTTCATTAATCACAACATTGATCTCACCGTTTGCCAGCTTTTCAGCAACCATTAATCCCATCTCATAAATTGAACAATAAGTACATGGATTAGCTGCATTATATACTTCACCTTTTTCACCCTTTATCAATACGCAAAGTATTGCTTCTGCAGCCTGAGCAGTATAAAGATATGGATGTTTACTCTCACCTTTTGTAAGCAGAACGATATTTTCTTTATTAATGACGCTTCTTGCCATCATTGCAAAAACACGATTATCATCAGCAGATATTCCTGCGCCAAATGTCTGAGCTAATCTAATACTCATTATACGAATATTGTGTTCATTGGCATAAGATTTGCATAAAAGTTCACTTATTCTTTTACTTTCGGGATAAGAACTTCTTACATTTGATAAATCGATAAATCCAAGTTTATCTTCCGTCAGCAATTCTTCATTGTTAACCTGTCCATATGCTTCCATGCTTGAAAGATAGACAAATCCTTTTGAATTATTAATTTTTGCAATATCAAGAAAATGCATTGTATCATTTACCATTGAATGAATTGTTTCAACTGGGTACTCAATAAAGAACTTACTTGACGTCGGTGCTGCGCCATGAATAATATAATCAAAAATGCACTTATCTGAAACATCTGTTTCAGCTTTATACTTTATAAATCTGATTGCTTTTTTATTCTGAACGTCGGAATAAACACTTTCAGCCTTGGAAATATTACGTACCGAACAATACACCTTCAAATCAAGGTTATATCTTTCGCTTGCAGCTACCAAAGCTTTTACCACAAGCGAACAAATAAGGCCTGTAGCACCTGTTACCAAAATATTTGTATTTTTTAATTTTTCCCATTCAATGCATGATGAATTCAATATATAATCAATATCTTCATTAATGATTTTATTATCCATATCTCAGCAACTCCTGTATCATAATCCAAATATCTGCGAATCCTCTCTCGCGTCGACTATAGCACGGAATATATAGTAGTCCGAAGGGGTTGTTATTTTTATATTCTCAATAGCCCCTTCAACAGTATATAGATCATATCCATAGTATCTCATCATACTTGCGGAATCAATAAACTGCTTATTACCCTCAGCTTTTGCCTTGTGATGAACAGAAAGAATATCCTTAAGCCTGAAACACTGCGGTGCTCGTGCCATAAAGCACTTTGATCTATCCACTACATCAACTATTTTACAGTTTTCGTCTATCATCGAAACTGTTTCGATAGCCGGAGTTACAGTTATTGCATTTCCATTTTTTCTAACACATTCAAGTGCATTAGTTATTGTGCTTTCATCAATAAGCGGTCTGACGCCGTCATGAATAAGAACAACGCTATCATCCCCAAATAACTCCGCCGTCTTTGAAAGGCCATTATAAATAGAACTTTGTCCTGTATCACCACCTGCAATAACTGCCTTCACCTTTGTAAGACGATATTGCTCAATAAGTTCTTTGCAATAATCTATCCAGCTTTCCAAAATGACTAAAACTACTCCATCAATGTCCTTATGCTTTTGAAAATGCTCAATTGTATATACCAAGATAGGCTTTCCATGAAGTTCCAAAAACTGCTTAGGCTTGGTTTTGGAATTCATTCTTTGACCAGTACCGCCCGCAAAAATGACTGCTACATTAGCCATTTAAATCGCCCCTCCTGTTTTTCCCTTACGTCCTGGGAAGTATTTCTTGTTTTTATAATAAGTATATGGATGATCCATATCAACGAATTCAAGCTTATGCTTAGCATGCTGCTCTGACTCTGGCGGTCTCTTCATATAATCACCGAATACCATTCTAAGATAATGGTCATAACCAGCCATAACAGGAACTTTATGTCCTTCAAAATCAACATATACCTGTGAATCGAACCATTTCTTCGGATACACATTAAGCATACCCTTAATGCTTCCAATAAGCTCTGTTGCATACTCACAGTCATTCCATGAATACTTTGACATCTCTCTTTCAGCATGCTTCCAGAACACATATCTCAATTTTTCAGAGGATATTACTGTCAGTATTACCTTTGTCAGTGCTCTGAAAAACTTGCCCTTATTATTAGGAAGACGCTGAGTATTGAATAATGCATAATTGAATGCATGAAATAACTGGATTGCTCTTGCAATTTTCGAATTTGGGCAACCATCGATAGGGCCTATCTCAAAAGCAAGACCGTGGCATATATCAAGATTCTGATTATAAGAACAGATAAATGTTGTATTAGGGTCTCTCAGTGATGCACATGAGTGATGGTAATTTACCTTACGATCAGTTTTACAGAAAACATACCTTTTTTCATCACCGTACTGCTTCCACAGCTTGATAAATCTCTCATAATCAGGACGCGGCATAAGAACATCGATATCATCGTCCCACGGAACAAAGCCGTGCTCTCTGATAGCACCTATAGCTGCGCCTCCCTGAATATAATACATCAACTCATGTTTTTTACAAAAATCATCAAAATATAAGAGCATTTCCAGCATCTTATTCTGCATTTTCTTGAATGTATCCTGAGAGATTTCATAATATTCCTTTTCTTCCTTTTTCATAACTCCACCTCAAAAAAGCTCACTTTGTACCATCAATAACCTTTAATTCATTGTATTTCATCATGTATGTATTTTCACGATAATTACCAATTTGCTTATTATTCGCATTACCTAATATATTATTCACTATTAATGACATATGATCTGAACCGGATTCATAAGCGTGAGGGTACCCACCACCAAATCTTGGATTCACTTCAGAAATATAATACTCACCATTAATTTCAAATATATCAATATCTATCTGAGCGTTAAACCCCGATTCCTTAACAAATCTCTCAATTAGATCGAAAAGCTTTGCTTCCTTGAAAGATACTGCCTTATCGGTCTCACCAGCTCTCATTTTTATCTTCTTTTTGGTAAAGATAGATACTACCTCATGTGATATCATATCAATATATACATCAGCGCCTATCTCTTGTCCATCAAGAAATTCCTGTATCATCAATCCATCATCATGAGCAAACAATATCTCAACCGTTTCCTTATCATACACCTTTGAAATAGATATGCTTGCCGATCCTCTAGCTGGCTTTACAAACACAGGAAATGAAATGTTTCCATTTTCAAGATCATTGTAAAACTCTTCTTTATCCATATAGCTCTTTGCACAGTTGTAGTTATGTGATGTCAGCCATTTAAACATCTCAATCTTATCAAGCGACATTTCACACAATTCATAAGAAGATCCGATTACCTTAACTCCTAACTCATTAAACTTACTTTCATTTTCAGCTAATAAACTAAGCTCCGGATCTATAAGGCTAAGTACTCCATCAATGCTTTCCTTTTTGCATATATCAAATATCACATCAATATAACCATTATCTGTCATTCTTGGCACTATATAGTATTTATCAGCATCGTATATAGCAGGAGCCAGATTACTGCAATCTGTAGCAATAACATTTCCTTTTCCATTAATCGCCTTTTTAAAGTACTGAACAATTTTATTACGAGTTCCTGCACTTAAAATCAAAATATTCATCAAAAAATCACTCTCACGCTTTATATTCTATATGTGTCCATCTGTTTCTGACCTTAGTAATCTTCTCACCATCTGTAACATATACATCAGGAAAGTATTTTATAAATAAAGGTGTCAAACACATAGTATATGCACCAACCTTATCATACACGATCTTATCGCCGCACATCAACTCCTCATGATCATTAAGTTCAAACAAACGATCATGTTCCATGCATGTAAACCCTGATATTATCTGCTTATTATAATAATGCCTATTATTACTTTCGTCATTTTTAATTATACCATAAAAATAACTTTTCTTTGACATTAACGGATCAATATTAGTTCTTGAACCGTCTGTTACAACAAAACGATTAGCTGTTGTATCTTTTATGTCTATGACAGAGGTAACATAACTTATAGGCGCCCCAATAAGCGACATTCCAGGTTCAACAATAAGCTTTGTCTTATCAGGAGTAAATGTCTCTGAAAGAATTGTGCTAATCAATTCGATATAATCCGCATAACTTGGTTTATTCGGTAAACCTCCGAAAAACCCTCCTCCAACGTCAACGTATTTAAGTTCAAGACAATACTTCTTTGCTATTTCAACCGCCATATTTGCAATTGCTCTGTAAATATCCAGTGATCGAGTCTTTGAACTTACATGAAGATGAAGTCCAACTACTTTAACACCTTTTTCTTCTATGCGCTTTATAGCCTTTTCAAGGGAACCGTTCTCATAACAGAATCCAAATCTTCCCCCATCTTCTCCGCACTGTGTCTGACCAGGACAATACTTTTCCAGTTCAAAGTTAACTCTTATACCAATTTCATGACCCGAACCGCCTTTAAGCTCGTCAAGCCATTCAATCTCGTAATTAGAGTCAATATTAACAATCGCTTTATTATGAACAGCCTCTAAAAATGTTTCTTTTGATTTTATAATACCATTGTAAACTATCTTATTATTTTCAATGCCAATCGACTTAGCGAGTTCATATTCATTATCAGAAACTACCTCAGCAAAGCATCCATTAGCTTTAAAATACTCAATAATCCATGGCAAAGAATTTGTTTTATACGAATAGCCAATTATATAATTATTCCAATATTTATTTAAAGCTGATTTAAATGCTGCAAGACTACTATCCAACTCCTGTTTATCAATAAGATAAAACGGAGTTTGCATCTTATACTTTTCATCCATTTTTTTCTCCTACGAGCAACTTTACATTACACTATTTAGTATACATTACTGCTCTTTCTTCATCAAGATAGCTTTCAACACTTGTTGAATCTACTGAAATACCTTCTTTTTTGAAAACTATTTTTATAGTCATTAGTATTATTTTTACATCTTCCTTTAAAGATATATTATCAACATACTTCACATCACAAGCAAGTCTATCATCCCAATTCAAAAAATTTCTTCCGCTTACTTGTGCTAAACCGGTAAGTCCCGGGCGTACACTATGTCTTTTCCTTTCATTTTTTTTGTAATAAGGCAGGTATTGAACTAACAAAGGTCTTGGACCAATAATAGCCATATCGCCTTTCAGAATATTGAACAATTCAGGAAGCTCATCAAGACTTGTACTTCTGAGCAACCTTCCATAAGAAGTAAGTCTCTTCTCATCCGGAAGAAGGTTTCCTTTCTTGTCCTTTTTGTTGTTCATAGTTCTGAACTTTACAAGCTTGAATATCTTCTCGTTCTTACCGGGGCGATCCTGTGTAAAGAACGGATTACCGCCCATTGCGACTGTTCCTACAATAGTCAGAACCAGAAGTATTGGTGAAAGAACGATTATTGCTCCGAGTGAAAGAGTAAAATCAAGCATACGCTTAAAATACTTTGCATACATTATTCAAAACAACTCCTGATAAGTTCGATTATAATATCCTGCTGTTCGGGTGTCATCTTATTATCGCTTGGGAGGCAAAGCCCTCTCTCGAAGATGTCTGCACCAACGTCAAGAACATCACCGCGGTCAATATATGCATTGGACTGTCCTCTGCCGTTGCCCTTTGCAGTAACGAAACCGTTCATACGGTAGATAGGCTGCATATGCATAGGCTTCCATATCGGACGCCCCTCAGCATTGAACTTTGCAAGAGTCTCAAGTATCTCAGTAGGACAGGTCTTACCCTGCTCAGAAATATACATCGGCTGATTTTCGCCGCGAACCTGCTTACACATCGCTTCTTTATCAATGAGCATACAGCTGAGCCAGTAGTTAGGCTCGCTATCAACTGCATCAAAAGGATTCATAGTTACAGGAAGTCCCTTGAAGCCTTCCTTGTAACGCTCATATATAGCTTTTTTCTGAGCAATATGCTCGTCAAGATAGTTCATCTGTCCGCGAACAACACCTGCGATGATATTAGACATACGGTAGTTATAGCCAATTTCCTCATGCTGATACCAAGGAGCAGCCTCACGGCTCTGAGTTGACCATTTACGAACCTTGTCAGCGTCATCAATGCTGTTTGTAAGGAACATACCGCCTGACGAACCCGTGATGATCTTGTTTCCGTTGAAGCTTATAGCGCTATAATCACCGAAACCGCCTGTTTCTTTACCCTTATATGTAGCACCGAAGGACTCGGCAGCATCTTCAACTATAAGTGCGCCGTGTCTGTCGCATATTCTTCTGATAGCGTCGATCTTTCCGGGAACACCGTAAAGATGTGCAACAACTACAAGCTTAACATCTGGATATATCTCAAATGCCTTTTCAAGAGCATCTGGACACATATTCCATGTATCCGCCTCTGTATCAATAAAAACGGCTTCACCATCCTCATAAGCCACAGGGTTTACGGTAGCGTCGAATGTCATATCCGAACAGAATACCTTGTGTCCCTGAAGTGTGCCGCAATTCGGCTTAGGCTGACCATAAAGTCTTTCGCCTGCAAGCTTTATTGCAAGATGAAGTGAAGCTGTTCCGCAGGAAAGAGCTACGGCGTACTTTACTCCGGCGTACTCTGCAACGAGCTTCTCGACCTCGTTGATGTTCTCTCCTGCTGTTGTTATCCAGTTTTTCTCAAATGCATCGTTTACCCATTTCTGCTCGTCACCGTGCATAGTTGGCGATGAAAGCCATACTTTCTTTTCAAAGGGTTTAATGTTGCTCTTGTTTACAAACATCTGTTGTTTCTACTCCTATCCACCAAGCGTTATTGATTCATTCTGTAATCACGGGATCTACTCTGTCTTCACGACACAGACTGAACCAACAAGCCTATATTTATCATTTTCCTCGCCCATCGTGGGGCAATAAATTATTTTTCATTTGCTGTTTTATAAAAGTATGATGTACCACCCTGCCATATTTCCGCACCGCATCAATGATACTGAGAGAAACATAAATAATATAGTATAGCAAAGGCTGTACGTTTCAATTATACCCTTTGGCATAAAAAAAAGCAAGCGTAAAAATTAGGGAATTCTAAACCCACAAAGATTTTTGGCATATTAAACAAAAATATTGCATAGTCAACTGTTAAAATAGCACGAAAAAATATACTTAAAGTCAAAATACAGGGCTTATTTAAGATTTGTATATCGGCATATACTGCTCATTACATCTTATCTTCTTGCCGATTATTCCTAAATAGCAAATTTATCTTTCTAATTTCAACATATTTTGTAAAATATAAGTCTATAGAATGATATAACATATAATTATATAACTCTGTGTAAAAAAAGACTGGTCTGATTTATCAAGCTCATTTACTCTTTTCATTTTTTACTTGGCATAACAACTAAAATACACCATACAATCGCCCCTATATAATATTAATAGCATAAAATCTGCTTAATGCCATTGCTTTTTTTCTATTAATGATGTATAATAAAAAGTAGCGGCATTTTGAGAACTGCTGTTCAGTTGTAAAATGAAAAGTAGATTATACCATTTAATTTGTGTTCATGCAATGAAGAATGGTTAAGGAGAAATATTTATGAAAGGTATAATTCTCGCTGGTGGCTCCGGCACAAGACTCTATCCGCTGACTATGGTAACGTCCAAGCAGCTGCTTCCCGTATACGACAAACCTATGATATACTATCCTCTTTCCACATTAATGCTTGCAGGAATAAGGGATATTCTTATCATCTCAACACCAACTGATCTTCCGAATTTTGAAAGGCTTCTCGGTGATGGTTCACAATATGGTATCAGTCTGAGCTATAAGGTTCAGCCCAGCCCCGATGGTCTTGCACAGGCATTCATTCTCGGCAAGGAGTTCATTGGTGATGACGCTTGTGCAATGGTACTCGGTGACAATATTTTCTACGGCAACGGATTCGGAACACTTCTGCGTTCAGCAAAAGAAAATGCAGAAACTAACAGCAGGGCAACTGTTTTCGGTTACTACGTTTCCGATCCCGAGCGCTTTGGCGTTGTAGAGTTCAATGACAACGGTCAGGCTATTTCTATTGAAGAAAAACCCCAAGAGCCTAAAAGCAATTATGCTGTTACAGGTTTATACTTCTACCCTGCCGGAGTCAGTGACAGAGCAGAGCAGATCAAACCTTCAGCCCGCGGTGAGCTCGAAATAACCACACTCAATGAAATGTATCTCGATGATAAGCTGCTTGATGTCAAGCTTCTCGGCCGTGGATTTGCATGGCTCGATACAGGTACGATGGATAGTCTTGTAGATGCAACTACCTTTGTTCAGATCGTTCAGAAGCGTCAGGGTATAGAGATCTCAGCTCCTGAGGAAATAGCCTTCATCAATGGCTGGATAGATAATGACGCGCTTATCAGATCCGCCAAGAAATATGGAAAATCTCCATACGGCGAACATCTCCTGAAAATTGCCGAAGGCAATATTAAATATTAGGAAGTGTTTAATATGGGTAACTTTACCTTCAACAAAACTAAAATAAAAGGCGTATACATAATAGACGTCAAAGTATACGGTGACAATCGCGGATATTTTATGGAGACCTATAAGGATTCCGATTTCAAGGAAGCAGGCTTGAACTACAACTTCGTTCAGGATAATCAATCCAGTTCAAGAAAAGGCGTTCTGAGAGGTCTGCATTTCCAGAAGAAGCACCCACAGGCTAAGCTTGTCCGTGTTATGAAGGGAGAAGTATTCGATGTTGCTGTTGACCTTCGCAAGGGCAGTCCAACATATGGACAATGGATAGGAGCTGTCCTTTCCGAAGAAAACAAGAAGCAGTTCCTGATACCGCGAGGATTTGCACATGGCTTCCTTGTACTCAGTGACTATGCAGAATTCGCTTATAAATGTGATGACGTTTACCACCCCGAGGACGAGGGCGGTATAATTTGGAACGATCCCACGATCGGTATAGAATGGCCAGAAGCCGGCGAAATAATTCTGAGTGAAAAAGATAAGATACAGCCGCTTCTTGCAGATATAAAAATAGAATTTTAAGGGTGAAAACTATGACAATTTTCGTAACCGGTGGAGCCGGCTTTATAGGCTCAAATTTCGTATTCCATATGCTTGACACATATCCTGACTACAGAATAGTATGTCTGGACAAGCTCACATACGCAGGCAACCTTTCAACACTGGAGCCTGTTATGAAGAATCCTAACTTCCGTTTTGTGAAGATAGATATCTGTGACCGTGAAGCTATCTACAAGCTTTTCGAGGAAGAAAAGCCTGATATCGTTGTAAACTTTGCGGCTGAGTCACACGTTGACCGCAGCATCGAGAATCCTGAGATATTCCTCCAAACAAATATTCTCGGTACACAGGTTCTTATGGACGCTTGCCGCAAGTATGGTATCCAGCGTTATCATCAGGTATCCACAGACGAGGTTTACGGAGACCTTCCGCTGGACAGACCTGATCTCTTCTTCACAGAGACTACACCTATCCATACAAGCAGCCCGTACAGCTCTTCAAAGGCAGGCGCTGACCTTCTTGTTATGGCATACAACAGAACTTACGGTCTGCCTGTGACTATTTCAAGATGCTCAAACAATTACGGACCTTATCACTTCCCTGAGAAGCTTATTCCTCTTATGATAGCTAATGCTCTCGCAGACAAGCCTCTCCCTGTTTACGGTGAAGGTCTTAATGTCCGCGACTGGCTCTATGTTGAGGACCACTGCCGTGCAATCGACCTCATTATCCATAAGGGCAGAGTTGGCGAGGTCTACAACGTTGGCGGTCACAACGAGATGAAGAACATCGACATCGTAAAGCTCATCTGTAAGGAGCTTGGCAAACCCGAGAGCCTTATCACTCACGTTGAGGACAGAAAGGGACACGATATGCGTTATGCAATTGACCCTACTAAGATCCACAACGAGCTTGGCTGGCTTCCTGAGACAAAGTTTGAGGACGGTATCAAGAAGACTATCAAGTGGTATCTTGAGAATCGTGAGTGGTGGGAGACTATCATCAGCGGCGAGTATCAGAACTACTACGAGAAGATGTACGGCAACCGTGCAGAAGTATAATAGATGAAAGCATTTGTAACAGGTGTAGGCGGACAGCTGGGACATGATGTAATGGACGAACTGGCAAAGCGCGGATATGAGGGTGTAGGCTCCGATATACTTGAATCAGTTGATACAAAGTATCCTTATGTACAGCTTGATATAACCAACGCTGAAGCAGTTGATAAGGCAATATCAGATGTAAAGCCTGATGTTGTGGTTCACTGTGCAGCATGGACGGCAGTTGACGCTGCCGAGGAAAAGAAGAATCGTCCGAAGGTAAAGGCGATAAATGTTGACGGTACTAAGAATATCGCAAACGTATGTAAGAAGCTTGGCTGCAAAATGATATACATTTCCACCGATTACGTTTTCAACGGACAGGGTACTGAGCCGTGGCAGCCCGACTGCAAGGACTACGCTCCGCAGAACGTATACGGTCAGTCAAAGCTTGACGGTGAGCTTGCAGTTGCAAATACTCTCGATAAGTATTTTATCGTTCGTATCGCATGGGTATTCGGTGTAAACGGCAAGAACTTCATCAAGACTATGATAAATGTAGGCAAGACACACGACGAAGTTCGCGTTGTAAGCGACCAGATAGGAACTCCCACATATACTCTTGATCTTTCAAGACTTCTTGTTGATATGGCAGAGACCGAGAAGTACGGCTACTATCACGCTACAAATGAGGGCGGCTATATTTCATGGTACGACTTCACAGTAGAGATATACAAACAGGCAGGATTGTCCACAAAGGTTACTCCCGTGACAACGGCTGAGTACGGACTTTCCAAAGCTGCAAGACCATTCAACAGCAGACTTGATAAGTCTAAGCTTGTTGAAAACGGCTTCAAGCCCTTACCAACATGGCAGGACGCACTTTCACGTTATTTAAATGAAATCAAATAAACCAAAACATAATCCCCGAGCCTAATGGCTCGGGGATTATTTAGTTAATATGTTTCTTTATTTTTATGCCTCTTTCTCCAAATACTCTTCCAGCGGCACAACCGTTTCCTTTGTAGTAGAGGTATAAGCATAGTATGAAAGGATACACGATGCGTCAACGGCGTTTATTGCTCCGTCATGGTTTACATCTGCTGCCTTTTTCTGTTCATCTGTGAATCCGCCGTCCTTTTTAGTTGAGATCATCGCATAATATGAAAGTACAGAAGAAGCGTCAACGGCATTTATACTTCCGTCATCATTGACATCGCCCAGCTTATTCGGAGCTTTTCCCAGTGACTTGAACTTATATCCACAGTCCTTAGCATACTTTTCGGCTGTAGAACCGTCATAGCCACATATTGTTCCATTGAAAGCAACAATAACTTCATCACTATCTTCTGGATATATCAAAGAGTTGTTGATAGTTTCAGAACCGCCGTTTATTTCACATTCCGGATTCTTTATTGTTATCGAATCAAGTGAAGAACAATCGCAAAAAGCGTAACTATCAATAGTGGTGATCCTCTCAGGGATAACAACATTTTCTAACGAGCCGCAGTTTTCGTATTCTCCCGAACCTATCTCAGTATCCGTATCAGCTAAAATAATGTCTTTCAGAGAGGTGCAGCCACTGAATGTATTAAAGCCCGATTTCTCCGCATTTGAAGGGATATTTACAGTTGTAAGAGCAGTACAGCCGCCAAAAGCTCTGCTTCCTATTTGTTCGACACTTTCAGGAAGCACTATTTTTTTCAGGCTTGTATTCTCTTTAAGACGTTTTATATTATCATTATCGATCGTATATTTACAGAATGCATGAGAAGATATTGATCTTGTGCCTTCTTTTACGGTTATCTCTGTAAATCCCGTCTTTTCATCTTTTAGCATATATAAAGCTGAACCGCAGTAGATCAGACCGTCAGGCTGATCATTCAACCACTGTGTTCCATACAAAGCATCTGAACCAATTTCAATAATATTATCTGTGAATTCAATATTTTTCAGGCTTGAACAGTTCTCAAATGTTTCTGCTTCTATTCTGTTTATACTGTCAGGGATAACTACATTATCAAGTTTGCCGCAGTTTCTGAATGCGCCTGTCATGATCAATGTCAATTTATCATGAAGCTTTACACTTTCAAGCTTGTCACAGTTTTCAAACGCATTATCGCCTATCCAGGTTACTGTTTCAGGGACAGTGTAGCTTGTCCCTGCGTGCTGCTGAGGATAGAGATAAAGCATATTCTTTCCTTTATCAAACAGAACACCGTCAATACTCGAATAATTGACATTGAGTTTAGAAACATTGATCGCTTCAAGTGAAGTGCAGTCATTTAATGAATATTCAATACTCTCAACCGATGCAGGTACGTTGATCACTGTCACCTCAGAACAATTACTAAATGCAGCATTAGCAACATTAGTTACTGTATTCGGAATAGAAAACTCGCCCTTGACCTTTCCTTTCAGACATTTCAGGAGCTGTGTCTTATCTGCACTGTATAACACCCCGTCTTCAACTGCAAATGACTTATTATCCTTATCAACTTCTATATCTGAGACTCCATTAATGGCATTCAGCATAGAGTAAATATCTGTAAAGCCGGCAGGAATTTTTACCTTCTTAATCTCGTTGTTATGATTCTCTCCATTATAAATAGAAAAATAGCTATATGCTTTGGTAACAGGCAGACCGTTTAGTGTATCAGGTATCTCCATAGTCTCGGACTCACCGCTGTAGCCGCATATTTCAGCATGATCTCCGAACTCATACCAGTCCCATACACCATCGGAATTAAACATATCACTATTTTCGGGATATGACCACGACGGCTCTTCCTTTTTGCCAAGAGAAGAAAACTTATATTCATATACATTTGCGTATGCCTGAGCATTTGAATCATCATAACCATATATAGTTCCGCTGAAATCTGCAGAAGCTCTCAGATATTCAGGCTTCTCCATACCAAAAGGATCGTCGATATAGCAATATTTGTTTTCTATTGTCAAAGCTTTAAGAGAAGTTCAATCAGCGAATGCACTTGAATTAACAGTCTCAACATTTTCAGGCAGCACAACTTCTTCAAGAGAACTGCACAAAGCAAACGCCGAATAATCCACAGAAACCAGCGACGTTGGTATATGCACCTCTTTAAGTGCAGAACATCCCTCAAAAGCACTTATTCCTATTTCAGAAATACTGTCTGGAAGATTTATCTCTTTCAGATTGATGCAGCCTTTAAAAGCTTCTCTGTTTATATACCTGATGCTTTCAGGCAGCTTTACAGATATGAGTTTTTTATCACCTTCCGTATTTTTTCCGTATTCACCGTCCTCAGTACAAAAAGCACTATTGCATATGGAAACAGTCCCCTCTTTCACGGTCACATCAGAGTTTTCAGGCAGTCTGCCCTTTACCTTATACAGAACCTTTCCTATGTAAACGATGCCGTCGGGCTGTTCATCAAACCACGGAGAATCCGTTATGATATCACCGTCAGCCTTTATAATGTTCTCAGAAAAAACAATATCTTTCAGACTCTCACACTGCGCAAATGCATAATATCCGATCTCTGCCACACTGTCAGGAAGCACAACATTATTCAGCTTATCGCAATTAAAAAAAGCATAGCTTCCAATAGTTTGAACTTCTTTATTAAACCTAACCGATTCAAGGTTATCACTGTTAAGAAAGGCACCGCTGTTTATCAAGCTCACATTGTCAGGGATGGTATAACTGCTTTCAGAGCTTCCTATAGGATATTGATACAGTATTTCCATATTTTTGTCGAACAAAACGCCGTCTATACTGCAATATTCTTTGTTATCTCCGTTTACGTCAATACTTTCAAGACTACTGCAATTATTAAAAGCGTCATCACCGATATCCTGCACAGAAGCAGGAAGATTCACATTTTTTATTTTTTCGCAGTTGTTAAACGCCTTTTCATCTATCTTTTTTACAGTGTCAGGTATAGTAACTTCTTTCAGGTCAGCTGTAGGAATACATCTGATAAGCTCAGTCATATCCGAGTTGTAAATGATCCCGTCTACATCTTTAAAGCTCTGATTCTCAACATCGAATACTACAGTAAACTCCGTATCCAGATAACCGAGAGAGCTTCCTATATCCGTGACTGTGGACGGAATACTTATATTTGTGGTCTGCTCACCCATGAATGCCTCATCAGTAATTGATGTTACAGGAACACCCTTAACTGTATCAGGGATAGTTACTCCGGACAAATCCCAGTCAACATTAGTCAGAACAGCATGATCTGAATAAATATAATATGTCAAGCCTAATTCTCCGTCAGCACCGTCTCTGTATTCAACGTAGTCACCCTCTAATCCCCAGCTGGATATAGCCTGCGCTGAAAAAACATCCGGCATAGAAGCAAAGCACTCAGAGAAAACTGCCGCTGACATCGCTATTGCTAATAGTCTGTTTTTCATATAGTTCACTCCTGTAATATTAATAGTTGTATATATTTTATCACCCGATATATGTAAACATCAAGTGCAACACCGTATTATGATTAATGCCTCCTGAGATTTATAATTTGCATACATATATCAATGTATTTGTATTATATCATTTTAAAATGTCATATTCAAGGTTTTTTACAAAAAGTTTTACAGATGTATAAGCATAGATATGACATAGCAAACCAGATGAACGATATCAGCGAAAACGTTGAGCCCGGCAGCTTATCAATGGAAGAGCTCAGAACTATGCCGCCTGAGATGAAATCAATGTACAGGCAGATGATAGAAAACGGCTTGCTTGCCACCGACCTTGCTGCAAAGCTCAACCGCGCTTTCAATATAAAGTGAACTTATATAGCATTTAACACATTTTTCACCCCAGCGCAACATCAAGTGCCATCATTATCGTGAATCCGACAGCAAACATAACGACTCCCATGTTTGAACGCTCGCCCTCATTCATCTCGGGTATAAGCTCCTCAATAACAACATAAATCATTGCACCAGCCGCAAAGCTCAGAATATAAGGCATTGCAGGTATTATAACTCCTGCAAGGAACACCGTGATGACTGCGGCTATGGGCTCGACAACACCTGAAAGCACACCGTCAGCAAAGGCTCTGCACTTGCTCTTGTTCTCTGCGTGAAGGGGCATGGAAATGATCGCACCCTCAGGGAAATTCTGTATTGCTATACCCATTGCAAGTGCAAAGGCAGCTCCTGCGGTTATGTCTGCCGAGCCCGAAAGATAGCCTGCATATATAGCTCCCACAGCCATTCCCTCGGGAATATTGTGGAGTGTCACCGCAAGCACCAGCATTGCGGTCTTTGAAAGCTTGCCTGAGCCTGCGTCAGTTTTGGCAGCATTGTTGTTTAATCGCGGAATGATATGGTCCAGCATCATGAGGAACAATATTCCGCCCCAGAATCCTGCCACAGCAGGAAAGAACGACAATCTCCCCATTTGCTCAGATTGTTCTATAGCCGGGATAATGAGGCTCCATACAGAGGCTGCTGCCATTACACCGCCTGCAAAGCCAAGAAGGGCGCGCTGTACTCCCCTTCCCAGCTCATGCTTCGTAAAAAATACACAGGCAGCACCTGCTGCTGTGCCAATAAAAGGGACAAGTATCCCAATGACCACATTTGTTATCATGTATATGTTTCCTTTCCCGCCAATTGCAGTAAAATGGGCTGTAAAACAACCGCCTGTTTACATAATACTGCATTGGTGCGAAAAAGGTTCATGGACAAATTATCGCAGCTGCGCTGTTGTCTGCTCTGCTCTGACTTTTTTACACACTGAGCCGCTGTAAACGGCGGCTCATGACGTTTTCAGAAATAATTTTTTAATTTCAGAAGTTTATGTCACATTTCATTTTTTGGCTCCGATTAGTATTTATGAACGTTCAATTTAATTTTGAAACCTATACAAATAAAGGAGTACAATTATGAAAAAGTCAATTATTATCACACTTGCAGCCGCACTTTGCGCACTCACATCATGCGGAAAGGAAAATTACTCTTTCCCCGAAACCGCCGCTTCACCAGCTGATAAGCCCAATGCTGTGGCTATTTCCGCAGATGTAACAACAGAAGCTGCTACTGCTAAGCCGTCTGAAACTACTGTCACAAGTGAGACAAATGATACTGCTGCTGTATCTGCTGAGACAAATAATGAAGAAGTTCAGGTATCAGACACAAATACCGCTCAGCTTGAAAACAAACCTGCTGAGGATAATACTTTTTCCGCAGGAGTATCAAACGGAAACGTATATACCTCTGATTTTGCAGGCATAAAGATCACTTTACCCGAAAATGCAGGTTTTCTGAACAGTGCCGATCTTGATACTCACTATATCATGCCTACAAGATTCATGAGCGCGGCGGAAAAAGAGACATACTTCACAAGCACATTGGACGCATCTGCCTGCTATGGCGAGGATTTGGAAAATGTAAAATATGTCGATGTATGGTTCTTCAATACAAAGCTCAGATACCCTGATGATCCCGATATTACCGCCGAAGAATTCATGCAGCGCAATGAACTGAGCTTCTCGCCTGATATTGAGGCAACTGATATAAGTGCTCCCGAAACGGTTGAACTCTGCGGCAAAAGCTACATCAAAGCAAGCTACACAGTCTTTGATCAGGCTCACGTAAACTATGTCAGAAGAATAAATGATGATTACATAATGGCGATAAGAACATCAGGCTTTACCAATGACAATTTTGAAAGCAGACTTGAAGCTGCAAACTGATAGCCTCAGTTTTATGCGGCAATCACTATCACTGTAAAAACAAAAAGACAAGCTCACATAAAATATGAAGGCGGCTCGAAAGCCGCCTTCATTCTATTTCACGAACTTATTTTATTCTGGTGAGTCTGCCTTTTTTTACAATAAATACCCTGTCTGATATTTCCATAAGCGCCTTGTCGTTATAGGAATCGGTATAGAAGCATTCTATCCGCTTATCCCCATATAACGCCTTATACCCTTTGACCTTGTTTTCACCGAAATTGAGATATCTGACCTTCATTTTTTCAGAGTCTATCCTGCTGCTGATGATGTGATCGGTATTAATTATATCGCGTATTCCATTTATCAGGAAATCGGGTCCGGCAGTAATAATAACATCGTCATGACTGATTTTTGCAAGCATTTTTCTGTCCAGCTTATGACTGTTTTTCTCCCAGAATCCCTCTACTGCTTCATATATCTCATTTTTATCACGAAGGACATTTCTCATAAAGTCATTGATAGCTCGGACCATTTTCTCTTTCCTGACAATGCAAAGCTTGTACTTTATGAGATTTATGAATATCTTAGGGAGATACAATATGATCTTCTTGTTATTTTTTATCATAAAAATAGCAAGGTCTACCGCGCTCTCTCCGTGATATAGCGTGTTATCGAAATCAAATACCTTCATTTTTACCTCCGTGAACGGATAGCCGCGGTAAGCTTTCAAAGCCGTGCATACCGCAAGAATCACTTATCTTCTTCCAGCATTTCAGCTGTTATCTCTGCTGCAGTGCGTACCATTTCGGTGCAGTATTTTACGTACAGTCCATTTGCCCTCGCAAAATTTCTGCCTTCATCGGTAGAAATATCACAGCCGAGTATCTCACGGCAGATATATGAACCATTACGTTTCTTGAATCTCTCAAGTAACTGCAACGCCTTTTCGCTCTCGGCAGCACGGCTTTCAAGGTCATCAATATCGTACTGCCCATACTTCATACCGAGAACCATAAGTGCCCCCGTGCAGGCACCGCAGACCTCCGCCTTGCTCATTCCGCCGCCAAAACAGGCACCGATCTGCAAAGCCTGTTTTTCGCTGATGCCGAACTCCTCCGAAAAAGCGGCAAATACTGCCTGTGAACACTTAAATCCTTTACCGAACAGCTCCACTGCTTTTGAAACGTTATCCATAATGTTATCCTCCCGAATTACGAGTAAATTTCCTATTTCATGAATATTGATGTACCAATAAAATCTTGGATATGATACTTGACAAAATTGAGTTTACGTTTATTATAGCACACATATTCAGATTTGCCAATATGTTTTTTAATTCAGCCTGTCAGATTATGTTGATCAAATACATTATCTTCTTAATTGATATTATCCACCCAATGTGTATTAATTAAATTAAGCGCACTAATAGCCAGCCTTTTTTCAGAAGTTACGAGCAGTTAAGAAATAAATATAACTATACCAATCTGACCCGAAAATGATATTGTTAGCACGATTTGAATATGGATTTTTTGTTACGAATCCAGCTTATGCAGTAACAATTTTGATATATTTTTGCATATAACATCAATATATTACCTTTTTATCGCCAATTATTGCTGTTTGTTGACCAAAAATTGCTCTTCCGTTCACAAACTCTTTACAATTTGCGGTTGATTAGTGTATATTGTTGTCAAAGGCAATTCACAATTATGTTATATTTAATATAATAAAATTATGCATTCTGCCTTGATAAAAACAAAAGACGGGGAAACAAAAAGCACACATTCATTTAATTAATTTTATTTGGGAGGTACTTATGAAAAAGCACTTTATTGTCGGGGAAACAATAAAACGTTTTCTCAGGATCAGCACATCTCTTGCACTTTCTATCTCTACACTCAGCCTGCTTCCTTCTGCACCGAGGCAGAGTTCAGCAGCCGACACCATCAAGATTATGCCTCTGGGCGATTCCATTACATATGGTATGGCTGACGAGGGCGGCTACAGAAAGTATCTCAGCTGCTTTTTGCAGCAAAAGGACTACACAAACGTTGATCTCGTAGGACCTGAGGGAAAGGACAGCGCTTCCTTCAATTACAACGGTCAGAATGTCAAGTACGACGACAACCATGCAGGCTACAGCGGCTATACCATAACCAACCTGCCGGGCGGTTGGTTCGGTCAGCTCAACGGTATCCTTGAGACAATGCAGGGCGGAGATTATATAAAAAAGTACTCTCCCGATATAATACTTCTTCAGATAGGTACAAACGATGTTTCAAACGGTCATCTTGACGGCTCTGAGGAACGTCTGCACAAGCTCCTCGACTATCTTAGAGAAAATATGCCGTCAGACGGAAAGATTTTCCTGACTACTATCCCAGACCTGGGCAATTCAGGCTGGGGCGGCAATTCAAACGACGATATTGCAAAATACAATGAGCTCATAAAAAAAGTTGCAAATGACTACAGCAGCAAAAACGTTATTTACGCCGATATCCACAGCGTAATAGATGCTTCAAAGGACCTTGCGGACGGAGTTCACCCCAACGCAGGCGGCTATGAGAAAATGGGCAAATACTGGCTCGAACAGATCGAGGGCTATTTAAAGAAATCTGATGATCCGCAGCAGACACAGCCAACTCAGCCGTCACAGGGCAATAACGGTCCCGATCTTATTTACGGCGACCTCGACGGAGATAAGCTGATAACCTCATTTGACGCTGTTATCATGCGAAAGGGACTCATAAACGACTTCAAGGATAACAACGTAAAGAAAGCCGCTGATATAGATCAGAACGGCAAGGCAGAGACAGCAGACCTTGTCCAGCTCCAGAGCTTTATAGTCGGTAAGATAAAAGAGTTCACCGTGGCTGAAAAAACTGTCACAGAAAAGCCTGTTTTTGAAAAGAGCTACAACTTCCCTGCTGTAAATCAGCTGAAAAGCTCAAAGGATATTCCCGATCCGTTTATATTCATGGACGGCTCAAAGGTGGAGTCCACCGATGAATGGTGGAAGCGTCAGAGCGAGATAAGCTGTATGTATGAGTACTATATGTACGGCAAGTGGATAGACGGCTCTGATGACGAAACTACCTACAGCATAAGCGGAAACACCATGACTGTTAATGTTAAGCGCAAGAGCACAGGCAAGACCGCTTCTTTCAAGGCAGTTATAAATCTTCCAAAGACTGTTCGCCATGAGGGCGGAGCTCCTGTTATACTTGGTATGCACAAGGGCATTTCCGAGAGCACAGCTACCTCCAACGGCTATGCAGTTATAACCTACGACAGCGACGGAATGTTCAGTGCTCCGGGAACTGCACAGGATAACAACCAGCACAAAGGCGCTTTCTATGATCTCTATCCTTACGGAAGGAACTGGGACGAGCAGACAGGTGACCTTATGGCGTGGTCATGGGGAATCAGCAGGATACTCGACGCACTTTACAACGGAGCCGCAAAGGAGCTGAACATCAATCCTGACAGCTCTATCGTTACAGGTGTTTCAAGATACGGCAAGGCAGCTTCTGTATGCGGAGCATTTGATACACGCATCAAAATGTGTGCGCCCTCATGCTCGGGTGCAGGCGGTCTTGCACTGTATCGCTACAGCTCAGTGGGAAAGACCTATGACTTCTCCAGCAAGGGTGGTTCTTCATCTTATACATATAAGGAAAACGAGCCTCTCGGAAGCCTACAGGCTTCCGGCGAGCAGGGCTGGTTCAACGGCAGATTCATGGAGTTCAGAAGCGCTGAACAGTTCCCGATGGATCAGCATATGCTTGGCTCTCTCTGCTGTGATCCTGACAGGTATCTGTTCATAATCGGCTCATGCGAAAGTGAGGACTGGGTAAATGCTCCGTCAGTATGGATGGCTTACCTCGGTATGAAGCACGTATGGGATTATGTGGGACTCAGCGATCATCTGGCTATAAATATCCACAAATCAGGCCACGCAGTCATAGCAGAGGACGTCGAGAAAATGGTGCAGTATTTCGATTATCATGTATACGGAATACAGCCGAAAATGAACCTTGATGAGCTTCAGACATCTGTATTTGCTCTTCCAAAGAATAAAGATTCATTTGCAGATACATTTGCTTCAAAGTGGCTTTACTGATCCATACACATCAATAGCTGATGTTATAATTCTTTTCCGATGTTGATCTGTGCAGTGCATCTGCACATAGCACTGCACAGATTGATATAATTTCTAAAATAAATTGTAAGGGACAAATCAGAACAAAAAAACGTATTTTAGCATTACAACAAGGCAGTCCGTTGGACTGCCTTATTCTATGCATATATTCTTCCAAGAAAGGTATTGACACATTGCAGAAATTATGATAATCTGTTATTACTGAATTGCTGTGTAACAGGAGGCCCATTATGAAAAATAGACTTTTGACTCGCTTTATATCATTAATAACAAGTCTTGCACTGGTCTTATCGCTTTATTATTGCTTTCCCGACAGCATAATAAGGACAAATTCAAATGCTCTTACCGAAGCCGAAAGTGTCGCTGATACGTCTGATACGATATCAGATAATCCCTTTGACAAACAGGACGACATGGAAGTCCCCTACGACAGAACTCGCTGGGTACAGCCGAATGATTGGAATACTCCGAAGATAGATCCCAGGGATTATAATGGCGGCATTATGCTCTATTTCGATAAAATAGGACTTGAACCCGAATATGCAAAGGGCAAGGTACAGCGTGTATATTTCAGCATTACAGGCGCAACTGAACCTGTCAGCTACATCAAGTTCCATATTTTCTATGACACTCGTCTCACTGTCAAAGAAAATTCAGCAGGTAAGTTCATAACACCAGGCAAAGGATTAAACGGCTTCACTACGGGTTCAGCAAAGATCGAAGACGGACAGCTGGCATTCTACGCATATGCCGAGGATACTCTGCTGGATCACAGCTGTTTATTCACCATTGATTTTATAGTTCCCGAAAATGCTGAGCAGGGCGAAGTCTACCCCATAGGCTTGGCGTATACAGACGACGGCATAGTAGCTGATACCTTTATAAACAGTCAAAAGGACGAGGCAGGAAAGCTTCAGATGACCTATGTATTCACCAAGGGTATATACAACGGCTACATCAAGATACTCGGCGAGAAAAAAACTACGACAACAACTACAACCACTACAACTACTGTCACAACAACTGCTAACCCTGATGAAACTGCTGAGTATAAGCTTGGCGACGTAAATAATGACAGGCTGATAAATGCTGTGGACGCTTCTGAGGTCCTGACATACTACGCCATGACCTCCACCAATAAGAACGGCGACCTCGATGCGAATCAGAAGCTTGCCGCAGACGTCGACCGTAACGGCAGTATCAACGCCGTAGACGCTTCAAATATTCTTTCCTATTATGCCTATACCTCAACTGAAAAGGAAGAAATAATATCAATGGAAGAATTTATGGAAAAACAGGCTCATAATTCTCCATAAATATAAAAATGCCATAGAGTTTTTAACTCTATGGCATTTGTTTTTTCGTCAAGGCTAATTACTTGTTAAGGAGTTTATTCTGGATAGCATTAGCATCGCCCACTGTCAGACCGCTGCCGTCCATATCAGCGTTGATTCTTCCCTGGGGTGTAAGGTGCTTGTCAGATAAACCATTTATACCGTATTTGTTAGGGTTTGTAAGAGCCTGCATAACCAGAACCACATCTGACATATCTACTGTGCCGTCGCAGTTAGCGTCACCACTTAGCATCACCTTTGGATCGCGTACAAAGCGTACTCTTGCACCGTTGCCAAAATATATCTGGTCAGCTCTTGAAGGGTGATAGGAAGATGCACGTTCCAGTGTATTGCCGTTATAGAATCTGAGTGCAGGTATAACTGTACCGCCTATTGTTTCATCTCCGACATAAACTATACCTGATGATGTCTTGCCGCTGGCATCTGTGTATACATATGTGCCGTCAGCCTTTATCTCGCAGCTGCCTGTTTCCTTGAAAGATACCTCTATATCAGCATTGGTGTCAGCTGTCTGTTCCTTCCAGCTTCCTACGAAGTCTTTAATGCTTACCACTGCCGAGCTCTTGCGGATAAGGCGTGAAGCAACATTGTTTCCGTGATAGATAATGTCGGGATCATCGCTGTGATAATAGCCTCCGAACATACGCTCCTGACCTTCGTATAGGCTTATACTCTGAAATACCTGACCGCCAATGGTATACAATCCTAATTCAACTTTTCCTGATGAGACCGTTCCGTCTGTGCGGCTGAACTTATATGTTCCGTCTTTATTGATAACTACTGTACCGCCGTCTGAAGGGCTTACATATACAGGCATAGTAGTATTGGTGTACTGATACTTCCATTCACCTGCAAGGTGCTCCATGTCGGTTGTTTCTACTGAAGTCTCAGATGAAACTGAAGCGGATGCTGTATCTGCTGCATAAGCAGAAACTGTGGGAAATGCTGAAAACATGATGCCGAAAGCGGCTATAATAGCAACGAGATTTTTCATAATATTTTCCTCCGATATTTCTGTCACATAAGGCTTTAGATTTTTCCTTATGTGTATTGATATGTCCGTATGGACTTTTGTTCTTGGTCGACCTTTCATAAAGAACAATCGAAGCAAAAATCACAAGTGTTACATGGCACACAAAAATTTTTTTGAATTTTTTCTTGTTGGCTCTATTTCAAAAAATAGAATGCAAAGGATTGAGCATTGATTTTTTTCAGATAAAATGATAGAATATAGTTATCAGGAATTATCGACCGGAGAGGTGTTACAAATTCTGAATAAAACAGGAGGTAACCATGCCATTTGATTTCAAGAAAGAATACAAGGAATACTATATGCCAAAGAATAAGCCGCAGATCGTTAAGATACCGACTATGAACTATATCGCTGTCCGCGGAAAAGGTGACCCTAATGATGAAAACGGCGAATACAAACGGGCAATAGAAGTGCTCTATGCCGTTGCCTATACACTGAAAATGAGTTACAAGACAGACTATAAGATCGACGGTTTTTTCGAATATGTCGTACCGCCTCTGGAGGGCTTCTGGTGGAGCAATAAGGTTGGAGCTTTCGACTACGCAGACAAGTCTCAGCTCAGGTGGATATCTGTTATCAGACTTCCCGATTTTGTCACGGAGAAGGACTTTCAGTGGGCAATTGAAACAGCTTCAAAGAAGAAAAAACTGGACTGCTCATCAGCAGAGTTTCTTACGATAAATGAGGGACTTTGCGTTCAGATAATGCACTATGGCTCCTACAATGACGAGCCTGCAACAGTCGAGTTGATGGACAAGTTTATCGCTGAAAATGGCTGTCAGAACGACATCAGCAGTGGTCGTCTGCACCATGAGATATACCTCTCAGATCCGAGAAAAACGCCTCCTGAGAAGTGGAAGACGATTATCCGCCACCCGATAAGAAAGAGTGATTGATATGTTCAAAAACAAAGTAGCCATAGTAACAGGCGGCGCAAATGGTATCGGAAAGTGTATAGCCGAGGAATTCCGCAGAAACGGAGCGACGGTTTGCGTTATCGACAAGGCTGAGGGAGATCACTTCGTCGGCGATATTTCCGACAAGACTGTGCTTGAAAGGTTTGCGGCGGAAGTCATTGCAAAGCACGGACACATCGACTATCTCGTCAACAACGCTCTGCCGCTGATGAAGGGCATTGACGAGTGCAGCTATGAGGAGTTTCAGTACGCTCTCGCAGTGGGAGTGACTGCACCGTTTTACCTGTCGAAGCTGTTCGCTCCAAACTTCAATAAGGGCGGCAGTATCATCAATATTTCGTCCTCCCGTGACCGTATGAGCCAACCTCAGACCGAGAGCTATACTGCCGCAAAGGGCGGTATAGCTGCCCTCACTCACGCACTTGCGGTGAGCTTTGCAGGAAAGGTGCGTGTGAACTCCATTTCTCCCGGCTTGATAGATACGTCATACAAGGTCTATGAGGGTCCCGACGCATATCAGCAGCCCTGTGGACGTGTGGGGAATCCGCTGGATATTGCCAATATGGTCATGTTTCTCTGCTCTGACAAGGCTGGCTTCATCACAGGCGAGAATATCTGCATCGACGGCGGTATGACAAAGCTGATGATATACCACGGTGATAACGGCTGGGAGCTGAAGTGATTTTGATAAACCTGTGTTAATTAAGGTATGCAGATTGACATTCAGATTGAAAACAGAACAAGCGGCTACTGTTTTGAATAATTGAGAATCATGTGTAGAACACCTAAAAATCCGACATCTTGAATATGTCTCATAAAAAGCTATAATATATATTAAATTCAAAACTTTTAGTTTTCGGTTATTAACCAAGCAAGCACTCTGCATTATAATGCAGAGTGCTTGCTTTCGTATTATGGACAATCTTTAATAACATTTTTAGCAATGATGAAGAAGAAAAACGGACTGAATGGTACCTATCATGAAATAACAGTATTTATTCTCATGAAACGGGCATAATCAAATTGAGAGGAGGGAGCTGCTTACGTGGAAATATATAATAAACAGGATAAAGGCTTAATCGAAGTCTGGCTTACAAATGAAGAACAGGAGATATACGATCGCAAGGAACTGACAAAGCTGCTCCTTTCCAAAGCTACGGTAAAAAAATGCAGTGTGATCTACCTATTGTCTGGAAGCGAGGATCTGTTCGCAAACACAGAGAGATTACTGTTACAGAATATGAGGTGCGTATGATGCGCACCTCATTTTTTCACTTGACAGAAGCAGTCACATACGTTACAATGATAATAGCAATTCAAAATTAATATGAATAACATTGACAGAAAGGAGAATCTTATGGGCAGCGCACTCAGAATAGCAGGCTACTGCCGTATCTCTGTAGACGAGGAGCTTGACCGTGACAATACCTCGATTGAGAACCAGAAGGCGCTCATCGCAGACTACGTAACACGGACATTTCCCGACGCTCAGCTTGACTTCTATACCGACCGTGACCGCTCAGGCTATACCTTTGAGCAGCGTGAGAACTATCAGGAGCTCCGCAAAAAGCTGTTCTGCCATGAGTATGACATACTGGTCATAAAGGATTTCTCTCGCTTCTCACGGCGCACCAGCCGCGGACTTGTGGAGCTTGAGGACCTCCGCGACGCAGGTATGCGGATAATCTCTATCGGCGACGGTATAGACTTCCCCACCTCTGACGACTGGATGGCGATACAGTTCCGCTTTCTTGTAAACGAAATGCCCGTTACGGATACCTCCAAAAAGGTCAGGGCAGTTATCAACAACCGCCAGAAAGAGGGCAAGTGGATATGCGCTGTCCCCTATGGCTATGTTATGACCAACAGCAAGACTATGAAGTTCAGCATCGATGAGCCCTCAGCAGAGGTAGTGAGAAAGATATTTCAGCTTTACTCAGAGGGCTGGGGGTATAAGAAGATAGCCAATTATCTCACCGACCAGCATATTCCCACTCCGCGCAAGGCTGAAGAAATGCGTAAGGAAGCCGAGGGCGAAGAATTCACCGTCCGCTCTAAGGATTCATGGAGTATCGTCACTATCAGTACAATACTCAGCAACGACTTCTACATCGGCACTCTCCGACAGCGAAAATACCACCGGAAAAAAATAAACGGCGGAGATATGAAGCTCCATGAGACCGACCATATCGTACTCGAAAACAACCATGAGCCTATCGTGGATTACAGGCTGTTTGCGGCTGTACAGGAGCAGATGAAGCTCCGCTCTCACAACGGCTATCGGGGAATAAAGAAGTTCGACAATGTATACACGGGGCACCTTTTCTGCGGCGACTGCGGAAGTCCCATGTTTGCCATGAGCAGAGCCGATATACCGCAGGCATACCGCTGCGGAACATACCACAAGCGCGGTATCAAGGGCTGCACCTCGCACCACATCAGAGTTGACACACTTGACGAGACACTGAGGTCATTCATCAGAAAAGTTAAGGAAAACTCAGAGGAAATGCTGACTCAGCTCCAGAAATCTATCGACAGGGAGCAGAAAGAGACTTCTTCGGGTAAAGATGTAGTTGAAGTCCTTATACAGAGAATGGAGGACGCCAAGACGGAAATGAAATTCCTCAGCCGTCAGCACATCAAGGATATTGCAAGGCACCCCGAGCAGGAGGATATGCTTGAAGAAGTATATCAGGAGCAGGTAACAGAGCTGATGAAGCAGATAGAGGGCTTCCGCAGTCAGATACAGCTTTCGGCTGATAAGCATAACGCCATTATCTCCGTAAACCGAACTGCAAAGACGGTAATGGAGATATTTGACGCCATAATTAATAAAGAAAAGCTTGCAAAGGTCGATGTTGACTTCATCGTTGAGCGCATCGACGTATTTGAGGACCACATCGACGTAAAGCTCCGCTCAGACATAGATGCACTGCTGAGAACAGGTATGCCTGCCGAGCTTCAGACCGAAACCATAGGAGCAGGCGCAAATTTTAAGCAAGGCACTAAGATAACCGATTTTTCGTCACTATTCGCCCATATTCAAAAAAGAAAGGGCGAAATTCTTAGTGTCAATGTTTTCAGTGACGGTGACCCCCTCGAAATATACACAAACAGCGAGGGCGAAGTCATTTTCAAGAAGTATTCCGCGGTCAGCGAAATGAGCGAGAACGCAGGATACGTAGCGGATATAATGCATAAGATAGCAGGCTGTCCCGTTGTCATATTTGATAAGGACCACGTAGTAGCCTCAGCAGGTGTGCCGCGCAAGGAGTTCGCTGAGCGCCGCGTCACAGGACAGCTTGAGGAACTCATGGAAAACCGCGGACAGTTCTTTTGCCCCGACGGAAGCACCAATAATTTCTTTCCTGCCGAGGGCGTAGACCGAACAGCCATTGCCGCTTTGCCTATAATCACAGCAGGCGATGTTTCGGGAGCTGTAGCATTCCTCACCAGTGAAAAATGCAATGAGGTAACGGACCTGCAAAAAAGCCTTATCAACGCCGCCGCACAGTTCCTTGCAAGACAGATAGAGGGATAGTTAGCCTTTATCCGTTAGCTTTAGAACTAAGAGCTTAGAGCTAATAATTATGTAGGGGCGCACAGTGTGCGCCCGTATTATCTCCTCATATACAGCAAAAAAGGCACTCAAATGAGTGCCTTTTAAACTATCAATTATGCCTCGTACTTAGGCTCGCAGGTAAGATTTATACCCAGTCTCTTTGCGATACGTTCATCGATCGAGGAAAGTATAACTGTAGAATGGACCTCACAGCCGCGGAGCTTTGATATCTGCTCCATAGCCTTTTTAGCGTTATCATCGGTGTTTGCACAGATAGAGAGAGCTATAAGAGTCTCATCGGTATGCATTCTCGGATTGTTGTTGCCGAGGTGATTTACCTTCAGTGCCATAATAGGCTCGATTACGTGGGGAGACATGAGAAGTATCTCGTCATCAATATTTGCGAAATGCTTAAGCGCATTCAGCAGCAGAGCCGATACTGCACCGAGAAGATTTGATGTACGTCCTGTTAGGATAGTTCCGTCGGGAAGCTCCATAGCCGCCGCAGGTCCGTCTGTAGCCTTTTCCTTTTCAAGTGCCGCAGATACCACCTTTCTGTCCTCAACGGTAACGCTTGCCTGCTTCATAAGAAGCTCCAGCTTCATTACCTCGTCCTCAGAGATAAGTCCCTTGCGGTACTCGCACATACCTGTATAGTAGCGGCGGATTATCTCCTGCTTTGCAGCCTCACAGACAGCCTCGTCATCGATTATGCAGTTGCCTGCCATATTAACGCCCATATCCGTAGGCGACTTGTAAGGCGATTCACCGAGGATAGTCTCGAACATAGCGTTGAGCACGGGGAATATCTCAACATCGCGGTTATAGTTTACGGTAGTCTTTCCGTATGCCTCAAGGTGGAACGGGTCTATCATGTTCACATCGTTGAGGTCGGAGGTAGCAGCCTCATATGCGATATTAACGGGGTGACGGAGAGGAAGGTTCCATATCGGGAAGGTCTCGAACTTGGCATAGCCTGCGTTTAGCCCTCTCTTGTGCTCATGGTAGAGCTGAGAGAGACAGGTAGCCATTTTTCCGCTTCCGGGACCGGGAGCTGTAATGACAACGAGCTTGCGTGAGGTCTCGATATATTCGTTTTTGCCATAGCCCTCATCGCTGATGATATATTTAAGGTTGGAAGGATAGCCCTTTATGCTGTAATGGTGGTAGACCTTTACGCCGAGTGCTTCAAGACGCTTCTGAAAAGCATCGGCTGTCGGCTGATTGTCATATCTTGTGAGGACAACACTGCTGACGTAGAGCCCTATCTTGGTGAATACATTTAAAAGGCGGATAACATCAACGTCATATGTAATGCCCAGATCGCCTCTCACCTTGTTTTTCTCAATATCGTCGGAGTTGATGACGATAACTATTTCAGCCTCGTCCTTGAGCTGCAATAACATCTGGAGCTTGCTGTCAGGCTTGAAGCCGGGAAGTACTCTCGAAGCGTGGAAATCGTCAAAGAGCTTTCCGCCGAACTCCAGATAAAGCTTATCGCCGAACTCTGCGATACGCTGTCTGATATGCTCAGACTGCATTTTTAGATATTTTTCATTGTCAAAACCAATTTTGGAACTCATTTTCTCTTCCTCCCGTAAACATTATAATAATTTATTATATACCAAAGCCCGACAAATTTCAAGTACTGCACCGAAAAAATCTTTTATTAACTTTAATGGCATTTTTAAGCACGGTACACAGCTGTCGACAAGGTCTTGACAACGGCTGAAAGATATGCTATGATATAAAGGCAAAAACCGTGAACGAATAAAACCTGTGCAGAGCCCGATACAGAGAGTTTCCGTGTGGTGTAAGGAAACGACGGCGCACAGTGACCTACATTCGGGAGTTGCCGCATTGAAAGCAAGTAGGTGCGGACGGGTGTGCCCGTTACAGCTTTTCGAGTTCCGTCCAAAACGGATAAATCAGGGTGGTACCGCGAGTAGCTTCGCCCCTGAGCAGTATCTCTGCTCGGGGGCTTTTATATTTCCGTATTATATAATAAGTAAGGGGGAAAATATGAAAAGAGCCATTGCATATCTAAGTATTTCAGCGGCAGTATTTCTCATATCGCTGCTTTTCATGTATATCGGCTTCATAAGCCCAGCCAAAAACGCTGCCGACTCCCCTTTCATACGCATGATAATATGCACCCTGCTGTGCATTATAGTCATCAGCTTATCCACACGCTATATACATTTAATAACAGGGCTTGCAGGACTTGACAGCGCACATCTCAACCTCGGCTTCACCATAGCCATAGCCCTCGCATTATTTACCGAATATGTCAGCTTCGGGAATACTACTCTCGAGCCATACTACACAGCCCTTGCAGCCAGATACAAAGGCGGCGCGGGAGAATATTTCTACACCTATTGTAAATATGTATTCATGGGCGGACAGGCTCTCATTGCAGTCCGCACCTTTATCCACTCGGCATTCCTCGGTCTGATCAAGACCATAATCAAGCACTGTGACTGATCCCCAAAGGAGTTTTTATGACAAATAAAATCATTATCAAAGGTGCACGGACCAATAACCTTAAAAATATCGACTTAGAGCTTCCCCGTGACCGACTCATCGTCATGACGGGACTTTCGGGCTCGGGCAAGTCATCTCTTGCCTTCGATACCATTTACGCCGACGGTCAGCGCCGCTACGTAGAGAGCCTTTCCTCATATGCGAGAATGTTCCTCGGGCAAATGGAAAAGCCCGATGTTGACAGCATTGAGGGACTTTCCCCTGCTATCTCAATTGACCAGAAGACCACCTCCAAGAACCCGCGCTCAACTGTGGGAACTGTTACCGAGATATATGACTATCTCCGTCTGCTCTACGCAAGGATAGGCGTTCCACACTGTCCTGTCTGCGGCAGGGAGATCTCACAGCAGACTATTGACCAGATGGTGGATACCCTTATGGAGCTCCCTGTCGGCACTAAGCTCCAGCTCCTTGCCCCTATCGTGCGCAACCGCAAGGGACAGTACTCAAAAGAGCTTGAAAGCGCCAGAAAATCAGGCTTTGTCCGTGCAAGAGTTGACGGCATCATGTACGAGCTTGCAGAAGAGATCAAGCTTGACAAGAACAAAAAGCATAATATTGAGATAATCGTTGACCGTATCGTCATAAAAGAGGGCATAGAATCCCGAATCACCGACAGCCTTGAAACTGTGTTCAACCTCACGGGCGGTCTTGCCATTGCCGATGTCATCGACGGCGAGGAGATACTATTCTCTCAGAATTACGCCTGTCCCGAGCATAATATCAGCATAGGCGAGCTTGAACCCGTTATGTTCTCATTCAACAATCCTGTGGGAGCCTGCCCCAAATGTACAGGTCTGGGAGTTTTCAGACACATTGATCCCGACCTCATTATCCCGAACAAAGACCTGTCTATAGAGGACGGTGCTATAAATGCCTCTGGCTGGAACAGTCTCGACGAGACATCTGTCGCTACCATGTATTACCGCGCTATATCCAAGAAATACGGCGTTCCTATCACTGTTCCCGTCAAGGAACTGAAAAAGGAACAGCTTGACCTCTTTCTCTACGGCACAGGTGACGAGACATTAGAGCTTAAACGCCCTGATTCTCTGGGGGGCGGAAGCTACAGCTCACCGTTCGAGGGCGTTGTCAACAATCTTGAACGCCGCTACAAGGAGACCTCCAGCGAGTGGTCCAAGAACGAGATAGAGGAGTACATGAGCGAGGTCAAGTGCCCTGTCTGCAAGGGCAAGCGCCTGCGCGACGAATACCTTGCAGTCACTGTCGGCGACAAGAACATCAGCGACCTCACAGATTTCTCCGTCAAGGACGGTCTTGGCTTCTTCAGCGGCTTGAAGCTCTCAGAGCATGACAGATTCGTTGGAGAGCGCATTATCAAGGAAATAAAGGAGCGTCTGGGCTTCCTCAAAAGCGTTGGACTTGAATACCTGACGCTTTCCCGTTCATCTGGAACTCTCTCAGGCGGAGAAAGCCAGCGTATCCGCCTTGCTACGCAGATAGGCTCATCCCTTGTGGGCGTACTATATATCCTTGACGAGCCAAGCATCGGACTCCACCAGCGTGATAATGACAAGCTCATTGCTACACTGAAAAAGCTCCGCGACTTAGGAAATACACTCATTGTAGTCGAGCATGACGACGACACTATGCTTGCCGCTGATTATATTGTGGACATAGGTCCGGGAGCCGGAATACACGGCGGCGAGGTGATATTCGCAGGAACCGTTGATAAGCTGCTGAAATGCAAGAACTCCATAACAGGTCAGTACCTCAGCGGCAAAAAGAAAATAGAGATACCAAAGAAGCGCAGGAGCGGAAACGGTAATTTCCTTACAGTCCGCGGTGCTTCCGAGCATAATCTGCAAAATATCGACATTTCCATTCCTCTTGGCGAGCTGGTATGCGTTACGGGAGTTTCGGGCTCAGGAAAATCCTCTCTGGTCAACGAGATAATCTACAAGCACCTTGCTGCAAAGCTGAACCACGCCAAGACTAAATGCGGACAGTTCCGCGAAATGGAGGGACTTGAACATCTTGACAAGGTCATCTGCATTGACCAGTCCCCTATAGGACGTACTCCACGTTCAAACCCAGCCACATATACGGGCGTATTCAACGATATACGTGACCTTTTCGCAAAAACTCCCGATGCTAAGGCTCATGGCTATTCCAGCGGAAGATTCTCCTTCAATGTCAAGGGCGGACGCTGTGAAGCCTGCGAAGGCGACGGTATCATCAAGATCGAGATGCACTTCCTGCCCGATATATACGTGCCATGCGAGGTCTGCAAGGGCAAGCGCTACAACCGCGAGACTCTCGATATACACTACAAGGGCAAGTCAATATACGACGTGCTTGAAATGACCGTGGACGAGGGCGTGGAATTCTTCGAGCATATCCCAAAGATAGCCAAGAAGCTGAAAACCCTGCAGGAGGTAGGACTGGGCTACATCAAGATAGGTCAGCCTGCTACCACTCTTTCAGGAGGCGAGGCTCAGCGTGTAAAGCTGTCAACAGAGCTTTCCAAGCGCTCAACAGGCAATACTATCTATATTCTCGACGAACCTACAACAGGTCTCCACACAGCCGATGTACACAAGCTCATAGAGGTGCTGCAAAGGCTGACAGATCAGGGAAATACAGTCCTTGTCATCGAGCACAACCTCAATGTCATAAAGGTCGCAGACCACATCATCGATCTCGGTCCCGAAGGCGGCGACGGCGGCGGCACTATTGTAGCACAGGGCACTCCCGAGGAGGTGGCTCAGTGCGAAAAGTCCTATACGGGACAGTATCTGAAAAGCTATCTGAAGTAAAGGCGGTGAAATATGAAAACATATACCATAATCGGCGGAGTCAACGGTGTTGGCAAGAGCAGCTTCACTGGCGTTCTCGTCCGCAAGACCGATGACCTCGGTATCATAATAGATACCGACAAGCTCAATGCAGAGTTTGACGGTGACCGCATACAGGGCGGCAAAAAAGCCATAGCTCTTATGGAGGACTGCCTTGAAAAAGGACTCTGCTTTACGCAGGAAACTACTCTTTCTGGCGTAAGAACGCTGAAAACCATACGCCGTGCAATAGAGCTTGATTATCATATCAGGCTGTACTATATCGGCGTTAATTCCTGCGAGGAAAGCCTGCTACGCATCGCTAACAGAGTACGCAAGGGCGGTCACGATATCCCGTCTGAGGACGTACAGCGCAGATATGAAAAGCGTTTCAGCGACCTTTCCGCCATTCTTCCATATTGCAGTGAAGCAGAATTCTGGGACAACGAAAACGGCTTCGTTAATGTTGGCGAATATAAAAACGGCAGTCTTGTAATATACGGCAATGAACCGCCGCAATGGCTCAATGAGCTGAAATCTGTTATTGATAATTAATGAATTATAATATAAAGGAGAAATAAATCATGACTACTTTTGAAGAACTCAAGCGCAGAGGTCTCCTCGCGCAGCTCACAGACGAAAAGGAGATAGAGGAGCTTGTTAATGCAGGCAAGGCTACCTTCTACATCGGCTTCGATCCTACAGCCGATTCTCTCCACGTTGGTCACTTCATGGCACTATGCCTTATGAAGAGACTGCAAATGGCAGGCAACAAGCCTATCGTCCTCATCGGCGGCGGTACAGCCATGATCGGCGATCCTTCGGGCAAGACCGATATGCGTAAGATGATGACTCCCGAGACTATCCAGCACAATGTTGACTGCTTCAAGAAGCAGATGAGCCGATTCATCGACTTCTCCGAGGACAAGGCTATCATCGTGAACAACGCTGACTGGCTCATGAAGCTGAACTATATAGAGCTTCTCCGCGACGTGGGAGCTCATTTCAGCGTAAACCGTATGCTCTCCCACGAATGCTACAAGCAGCGTATGGAGCGCGGCCTTACATTCCTCGAATTCAACTACATGATAATGCAGAGCTACGACTTCCTTGAGCTCTTCCAGAAATACGGCTGTAATATGCAGTTCGGCGGCGATGACCAGTGGGCCAATATGCTTGGCGGCACAGAGCTTATCCGCCGCAAGCTTGGCAAGGACGCTTACGCTATGACGATCACCCTTCTCCTAAACTCAGAGGGCAAGAAAATGGGCAAGACCGAAAAGGGTGCAGTATGGCTTGATCCCGAAAAGACATCTCCTTACGAATTTTTCCAGTACTGGAGAAACGTTGCAGATGCCGACGTTATCAAGTGCCTGAAAATGCTCACTTTCGTTCCTGTTGAGCAGATCGAGGAAATGGAAAAGACTATGGAAGGCGCTCAGTTCAACGCAGCTAAGGAGCTTCTCGCATATGAGCTCACAAAGCTTGTTCACGGCGAGGAAGAGGCTGAAAAGGCTAAGTCTGCTGCAAAGGCTCTCTTTGGCGGTAATGGCTCAAACGAGAATATGCCTGTTGCTGAGATAGACTCTGCTGACCTTACAGACGGCGCTATAGGTCTTCTCAACCTTCTTGTAAAGGCTGAGCTTGCTCCTTCAGTATCTGAAGCAAGACGTCTTGTACAGCAGGGCGGCATCACAGTCAATGATGAAAAGAAGACTGATCCTAAGGAAATGATAGCCCTTGAGGGAGAGACGATCGTCCGCAAAGGAAAGAAAGCATTTAAGAAAATAGTTATAAAATAAGTGCATTTTACGACAAGTATAAATTAATCAAAAAAAATAATTATTTATATATTTTTCCTTGAATAAGCTATTGACAAATCAAAAAAAACAACGTATAATATAGGAAAATCTTAGTTTTCTTCATCATGATAAAGGGGGGCTTTTTTATGAAAAGAAACAGAAAACGAGGTTTTACCTTGATCGAACTTATAGTTGTTATCGCTATCATCGGCGTTCTCGCAGCTATACTTGTTCCATCTCTTATCGGATACGTCAGAAAGTCAAAGCGCAGATCTGATATTTCAACGGCACACACTATCTATACCGGTGTAATGACTGTTCTCGCCGACAATGACGAACTTCAGGAAGCCTTTGTAAAAAACAATGATAACAAAGGTCAGAAAACTATCCCTAACGGAGGCACAGGAGAGACATATGATCTCTATGTTGTCTGCTCAAAGGACGGTGCTAAGAATACAGGAAGCCACCAGCCGTTATGGTCAAATGGAAGTGCTGATTCTAAGCCATTTGAGGACGCTGTCAACAGCTTCTTCGGCAGTGAAAGTACTCCTGTAAAGTACACCACATCTGCCAAAGGCAAAAAACTCAATCGCTGGTTCATTTGTGCAAAAAACAATAACTACGAAACAGTTGAGATATGGGTAGGCGACGGCAGCAATGATGAACCTATGTTCAGAATGTGGCCTGATACTCAATCCGATTATGAATAAAACATTGAGCTCTGCAATTAGTCGCCCTCTCTTAGCGGAAAAATATGGTTACCGAGCCTAAAATTACAGTCTCGTAAATGTAACCTGCGTTCCGCCAGAGGGGGCTCCCCTTGCAGGGCTCTGTTTTTTATAATATTTGGGCAAACAAAAAGCTCCTCTTGCGAGGAGCTTTTTCATTCATAATTGTAAAACGCCATAAATCGCTCGGAGCTGTAGCCGCAGTCTGCAAACCGCTTTTTTGCAGCATCAGCCGAAACTGTACCGCGTATAAGTCCGGAAAGCTTTGAATACGTATGCTTCTCGGTATCCTTCAGCTCTGAAACATCGCGGCTTATAGACATCATGTTGAAATTCATCTTCAGGTCAGCAAGACCGTCTGCTGCAATGTATTCTCCGAACTGAGAGCGGATATAGTAATAATCCACGCCGTCACCGCTGCAAATGAGCATGACCTGTGACGGTATGTAGGAATCGCAGCCCGAATAGGCTCCGCCCTCGAAATCGCTTATCTTGTGTTTTTCCTTAAAGACCTTTATTCTGGTGGTATTATCAGGATAATTTGTCTGTTCGCAGTAATTCACCAGATATTTTTCGCCGAGCCCGTTGCTGAGCTCATAGGTATACGTGGGATAGTCCTGTATACCGCAGCTGAAAAGCAACAACAGCAAAAACGGCATTATCAGAAGCAATGCCCTTCTGAGCTTCAATCTCGATCCCCCCTGTTACACAGCAGCACATATCTTTCCGCAGTAATGCCGGATTTCCCCCTTAAAATACCGGACCTACCGCTATACCGCGGCTTTACCGCAGACAAAGAGTGCTGAAATTGTTTATTGTAGTCACCATTGTAAATAAAACATACAGCGACATTACCGCAACCACGCCGATACCGTACTTTATCAGCAGTATAAGCACCATATTCATAGGCTTTACGCCGCCTACTGACTTTATCCTTGTACTTTCGGCGCCATTGTGCTTGAGCTTTTTCACTGACCGCATTGCGAACCTGAAATACAGCCAGTTGGCAAATAGGCATGACAATGCTCTTATTCCCATATCGGCTATCATAAAGACCTCGTTCATAGTCTGTATAATATGCTTGTTTTCAGTGATAAAGCCTGCTATATCACTGGGATACTCCTCTATATAAAGAAGGATATTCGCAGGAAGGTTGAATATTATGCCAAGTACGGCAGCAATTATAGCCCAGCCCCACATCTTTCTGTTCGCGAAAAACAGCGACGGGAATATCAGGCTGAACAGATTGAATGACGGTCTTGCACCGCTCTCCTTCATCTGTTTGAATTTCGGGACGTAGTATATCGTGCTCGGACCAACAAAGTCCGAAACGTCCTTCATGGTAACTCCGCCCATATCCTCATTGGGATCATAGCCAAGATACTTTATAGGATCAAACAGTTCCTCGCGGCTATATGCCGAAAACGGATCACGCGGCTGCTCGCCGTTCTCCCCTGCTTTCTCAAATGGATCGCTTGTAGCCTCAGCAAGAGTGCTGCCGCAGCGCTGACAGGTCTCGTCCGAAGCCCTGTTCGGGAATCTGCATACAGGACATATCTTGTACAGCTTCTCGTCATGCCTGCTGCGCTTCCATTTTTCACCTGTTCCGTGCAAAGCTATATTCGCACATCTGTTTTCTATCTTATAGCATTCCCTGTGATGCGGAGTACCGCAGTCAGGGCACACAACTATATCATCATCAGCAGTAAAGCTTTTGCTGCATACGGGACATATCTCTCCGATATAATCCATTTCTCAGCCCCCTTTTTTAATGATTACAAATCTTAAAGTATATTATACCACTTTTCCTCTGTAAAAATCAAGTAATTTTTAGATTAAATTAAGAATTATGGCATCGAACAGGATAAAAGCCCTTAGCAAAGACGCAAAAAATAAAAAATTTCAAAATACTATGGTAATTCTTTCTCAACTGTGATATAATAATGTGTATGTAATACCTGACAAAGGTCATACAGCAATTTTATGATCGGAGTAAAAGCCTTATGATATACAAAAGGTCAGAGCTGGGCGAGGGCATAGGCTTCACCTCAATGGTTGACAGCAAATTCAAATCCTGTGTCCTTGCAATATACTTTCTGACAGAGTCGGACGAAAAAACCGCCGCTCTCAACAACCTCGGCACAGGCGTTCTGGCGGTATCAAACAGCAGATACCCCACCTATGCAGCCCTGAGTGAAAAGCTTTCTGAGCTTTACGGTGCTTCCGTGGGCTCTATTGCCCGAAAAAAGGGTGACGCACAGGTCCTCGGTCTCAATGCTTCGTGGCTTGACGACAAATACGCCATTGACGGCGAGGACATCAGCGGAGAAATGGTATCTGTCGTTCACGACTGCCTCTTTGCCCCAAATATCAAGGACAGAGCATACGACAGCGAATCATTCGCTATGGTAAAAAAGGACCTGCTTGACAATATAAACGCAGAGTTCAACCAGAAGCGCGGATACGCTATAACAAGGGCTGTTCAGACAGCCTACCGCGGCGAGCCTGCGGCAATCATGGAATACGGCTCAAGGGAGGCTGTGCTCTCCTCAACTGCCGAAGAAGCATATAAAGCATATCAGGAGCTTCTTAAAACCGCAAAAATCGAGATATATCTGGTATCCCCGGACGAGGACAGCAAGTTTGCGGATATGTTCCGCGAAAGCTTCGCAAAGATAGAAAGAGCACCAAAAGAGGTCAGCATACGCAGCCACAGCCCTCTCAAAGCCGAAGTCGAGACCGTTTCTGAGGAATATGACGTCAACCAGTGCAAGGCTGTGCTGAATTTCAAGACTGATTCCGACGACAGATACGCCCTGAAAATGGTCAGCATAATCTTAGGCGAGCTGCCATTCTCAAAGCTTTTCCTCAATGTGCGCGAAAAGCTGAGCCTGTGCTATTACTGCACCAGCCGCTCTATCTCAATAAAGGGAGCATTCTTCATAGACTGCGGCGTAGAGAGAAAAAACATCGAAAAGGCTAAGGCTGAGATACTTGCTCAGCTTGATGAGATAAAGAAGGGCAATATCTCTGATATGGAGATACAGGGTTCACTTATGGCTCTGGATAACGCGGTATCGCAGGTCGGCGATACCCCCACATCGTATATCACATGGTATGCGGACTGCTTCTTTGAGAACGACTACTACACCCCCGAGGAACACTACAAAAGATTCTGCGGCGTGACAAAGGAAAGAATGGTCGAAGCCGCAAAGTCTTTGAAGCTTGACAGTATTTACCTTATGCTCAACAAGGAGGTGCAGGAATAATGAAGAAGGAGATCCTCACCAGTGCCCGTACAGGCGACAGCTGTATCCACGTAAAGCACAGCAGCGGACTTGACATCTACATCTGCGAAATGCCCGGATTCAGCGGTATCGAAGCCCTCTTCGGCACAAAATACGGCTCTGTGAACACTATGTTCAAAACTGCCGCAGACAGCGATTATACCACTGTTCCCGAGGGTATCGCTCATTTTCTGGAACACAAGCTCTTTGAGAACGAGGACTGCGGAGTTTTTGAGCTCTATGCCCAGACAGGAGCTTCGGGAAATGCCTATACCTCATTCGACAAGACAGTATACCTTTTCAACTGTTCAAGAAATTATGAGGAAAATCTTAAAATACTGCTGGATTTCGTCCAGAAGCCTTACTTTACGCAGGAAACTGTTGAAAAGGAGCTCGGCATCATCGGTCAGGAGATAAAAATGACCAATGATAACCCCGAATGGCGCGTATTCTTCAATATGCTTAGAGCCATGTACCATACCCACCCCGTAAAGATAGACATCGCAGGCACTGTCGAGAGTATAGCCAAGATAGACGCTGACCTTCTGTACAAGTGCTATGATACCTTCTATAACCTCAATAACATGGTGCTTTCCATTGCAGGAAACATCAGTGCGGACAAGGTCCTTGAGATATGCGATGAGTATCTTAACCCCTGCGCAGACAAGGGGCTTGAATCAGTATTCCCTCCTGAGCCCGATGAGATAGTCGAGGCTGAGGTACATGAAAAACAGCCTATCGGCACCTCTATATTCCATCTCGGATACAAATGCCCCCCACAGAACGGTATCGACCGCCTGAAGGCGGTCTCTGCGGCTTCCATAGTCTCGTCACTGCTCACCGATCCTGCACTGCCTATGTGCGAGAAGCTTCTCAAAGACGAGGTGATAAATTCCACCTTCAACTGTGAGGTATTCTACGGTGACGGCTATTTTACACTGATATTCTCAGGCGAAGCAGAAAAGCCCGAGCTTATCCGCGAGGCTGTATTCTCTGAGATAGACCGCCTTATTGCCGAGGGCATTAACGAAAAGGACTTCCAGCGCGTAAAGAAGTCCGCCTACGGCGTAATGGTCAGGGAGCTCAATAACGTCGAGGCTGTTGCAAGCCTTATGCTCAACGCCTATATGGAAAATGTCTCACCTTATGACTCTATCAGCATAATGTCAGAACTGACCTGCGGCGATGTTATCGAATTTATGCGCAGTCAGCTGCGCCGCGGCAGATGTGTTCTGTCAGTAATTGAAACGGAGGCTTAACCAATGTCTACAGATACACTTTTAGAACCACACGAAATACAATTTCCCGAGCTTGGCTGGAAATTCAATATTGATCCTACCGCATTCACGGTATTCGGCTTCAATATCCAGTGGTACGGCATTATCATCACTCTCGGACTTATCCTTGCACTTGTCTACGCTCTCCCAAAAATGAAGCGCTTCGGACTTGACTCAGACAGAACTGTTGACGCAATTATCGGCGGAGTTATCGGCGGTCTTATCGGCGCACGAATCTACTATGTGCTCATGCGCTGGGACGAGTACAAAGGCGACTGGAAAGCCATAATCAACACCCGTCAGGGCGGTCTCGCCATTTACGGCGGTATCATAGGCGCTCTTTTAGTCGGACTGATAATATGTAAGATACGCAAGGTAAAAATGCTCCCCATGCTGGATATTACGGCTCTCGGCTTCCTTATCGGACAGGGCGTGGGACGCTGGGGCAACTTCTTCAATCAGGAAGCCTTCGGCACAAACACCGACTCCTTCCTCGGTATGACAGGCGGTACTATCCAGCGCACTATCAGCGACGGTATGCAGATGGGCGGAGATATGTACAATAACGGTCTTGAAATGCTATGGGAAAAGCCTGTTCACCCCTGCTTCTTCTATGAATCAGTATGGTGTCTGCTGGGATTTGTGATACTTTCATTCTGGTCTAAGCGCAGAAAGTACGACGGACAGATATTCCTCATGTACCTCGCATGGTACGGCGCTGAGCGCTTTGTAGTAGAGGGGCTCCGCACAGACAGCCTTATGCTGGGCAATATCCGTATCTCACAGGCTCTTTCAGCAGTTATCTTCGTAGCCTCAGTAATACTCCAGATAGTGCTTTTCTCAAAGAAAAAACGTGATCCCGAGAGCATGGTGCTCTATGCAAGTACCGAGGAATCACACCACCTCATCGAGGAATCACGCCGCAAGAAAATGGGTATCTCGCATGAAGACGCAAAAATAGACGGCATCGACGATGACGAGCTGGATATACTTAACGATGACGACGATGATTTCGACGAGTCCGAGCTTGACGCGCTCAATGACGATGACGACGAATTCGATGACGATGATGATGAAGCTCCTGCAAAGCCAGCAGAGACTTCTGAAAATAAAGCTACTGACACAGAGGACGAGAAGTCCGCTGAAAACAAGGAGGATAAATGATCATGGCACAGATAATCGACGGAAAAGCAGTTTCAGCAGCAGTAAAGGCTGAGGTCGCAGAGGAAACAGCTAAGCTCAGGGAAGAAAAGGGACTCAAGGTAGGTCTTGCAGTTGTTATAGTAGGCAATGATCCTGCTTCGAGAGTTTACGTAAACAACAAGAAAAAGGCTTGTGAAGCTGTAGGCTTCCAGTCATATGAGTATGCTCTTGACGAAAACACAACTCAGGAGCAGCTTCTTGACCTTGTAAATGTACTCAACCGCGACGACAGAGTGAACGGAATACTTGTTCAGCTCCCTCTGCCTAAGCACATCGACGAAAAGGCTGTTATCAACGCTATTTCACCTGATAAGGACGTTGACGCATTCCACCCTATCAATGTAGGCAAGATAATGATAGGCGAATATTCATTCCTTCCATGTACTCCCGCAGGCGTTATGCGCCTTATCGAGAGCACAGGCACAGATATAACAGGCAAGCAGTGCGTAGTTATCGGCAGAAGCAATATCGTTGGCAAGCCGCAGGCTATGCTCCTTCTCCAGAAGAACGGCACTGTTACTATCTGCCACTCAAAGACAAAGAACCTCAAGGAGATATGCCTCGGCGCTGATATACTCGTAGTTGCTATCGGACGCGCTAACTTCGTTACAGGCGACATGATAAAGGAAGGCGCTGTAGTCATCGACGTCGGCATGAACCGCCTCGACAACGGCAAGCTCTGCGGAGATGTTGAGTTTGAGTCCGCTGAAAAGAAGGCTTCGTTCATAACTCCCGTACCCGGCGGCGTAGGTCCTATGACAATTGCAATGCTCATGAAGAATACCCTCACAGCTGCTAAACAGCAGGCAGGGATCGAGTGAGTAGTAAGTAGAGAGTAGTAAGTAGTAGGGGGCGATGCCTAACAGGCACCCGTACCCTCTGTCCTGCGGACATCTCCCTGCACAGCAGGGAGTCACCCACATCGCCCCGTTTAGGAACGGCGTTTCGCCGTTCCTTTTTCTTTTTTTGATGTTATGCATGACTTGATATTGATTTTTCCTATTACTAATGCTATAATTATATTTGTATTGCATTATTAAGACAAAATGAAAGGACATATTCACATGAATGATACTAAAAAAGCCTCCGAACGAGGCGGATTTGGCTCAAAGCTCGGTTTTATACTTGCCGCAGCAGGCTCTGCTGTAGGACTTGGCAATATATGGCGCTTCCCATATCTTGCCGCCAAATACGGCGGCGGTGTTTTCCTGCTGATATATATCATATTTGCGGTCACATTCGGCTTTACCCTAATGCTGACCGAAATAGCCATTGGCAGAAGCACGGGAAAAAGCGTTATCGGCGCATACAAAGCCGTGGACAAACGCTTCTCATTTCTGGGTGTTCTTGCTGCCGCTATCCCTGCACTGATACTCCCCTATTACTGCGTTATTGGCGGCTGGGTACTGAAATATATGACGGTATTCATCACAAACAGCGGTGCAGAAGCTGCCAAAGCCGAATACGCAGGAGCTTCCCCCGATGTGAAGCTAAGCTTCTTTGAGCACTTCATTGGTCAGCTGGTACAGCCCTCTGTTTTCTTCATCATATTCGTACTGCTGACCTCTGTTGCCGTATTTATCGGAGTTGAAAAGGGCATAGAGCTGGTAAGCAAGTTCCTGATGCCTGTTCTTCTGATACTTATCGTTGGTATCGCAATATATACACTTACTCTTGACGGCGCAGGTGAAGGACTGAAATATTACCTTCTCCCCAACACAAAGGATTTCACATTTTCAAAGCTCATGCGGACTATCGCTGCTGCCTGCGGACAGCTTTTCTACTCTATGTCTATAGCTATGGGAATTATGGTCACCTATGGCTCATACATGAGAAAAGAAGACTCTCTCGAAAACTCTGTCCGTCAGATAGAGATATTCGATACTGCTGTTGCTTTCCTTGCAGGACTTATCATCGTCCCTGCGGTATTTGTATTCTCAGGCGGTGACAGCTCCGCCCTCAACGCAGGTCCCGGACTTATGTTCATAACTCTGCCAAAGGTATTTTCAGAAATGCCGGCAGGCGGTATCATCGGATCAGCCTTCTTCATTCTCGTTGCACTTGCTGCGCTCACCTCGTCCATTTCACTTATGGAGACAGTAGTTGCCGTAGTTATGGAGAAATTCAGGCTCAGCCGTGCAAAGAGCTGCTGTATTGTCATAGCTCTGACACTTGCACTCGGTATGCTGTCGGTACTTGGCTACAGTTCGTGGTCTGACGTGAAGATATTCGGTATGCAGATTCTTGACCTTTTCGATTTCACCACAAACAACCTGATGATGCCTGTTCTTGCATTCCTCACCTGTATACTTGTAGGCTATATTGCAAAGACAAAGTACATAGAGGAAGAGGTAATGTACGGCGAAAAGCGATTCCGCTCAAAGCTTCTCTACAGCGTAATGATAAAGGCTGTATGCCCTGTGTGCATGATAATGATACTTATCACGCCGTTCGTGACAGAGATCTAAAAATATATCCCATAAGGGAACGCCGCTCTCGGTGTTCCCTTATTTTTTCGTTGTCAAAAGCAACTAAAAGCCGTGCCTTTATTCCACTGTTTACAGCAAATTGCTACATTATTCCAAAGGTATTGACATTTTTATATCAAACGTGTAAAATAAGTATGTATGAGTTTTTATAACGCTATTTTTCGCAGATAGCGCACACTGCTGCGTTCTGCATTTAATAATAAATGAATTAATTAAAGGGTGGTATATTTGGTATTCAGCAGCTTGGAATTTATCTTCATATTCCTGCCTGTTTTTTTGATAGCTTATTCGGCATCTGAAAAAAAATACAGAAACATCGTTTTAGTTGTATCGAGCATGATCACGGGCTACGTGGTATTCGGCGTACTGCATATGACGGGAATACTCAACATATTGCTGTATTTAGCGGCTGTTTTCTGGCTTTTGTTCGAGTCCTGCACAGCTCATGAAAAGCGTTTCCGATGTGACGTCATACTCATTGCAAGTGCCATAGCAGGCTATGTACTTTTCCACGACCACGGTCTTTTCAAACCCGTCCCCGTCCTGATATTCCTGCTGACTATAGGATTTCTCCTTGCACACGCCTACTCGTCCACAAGGATAGAGTATCAGAACCTTGTGATATTTACGGGAAGCGTCCTTTTCTACAGCTTCGGCGTAAAAAAGCCTGTGTATATCATGCTTTTCCTGCTGACGGTGCTTCTCAACTTCATAGTTGCACAATTCATTGAGAACAGCAGGTACACTAAGAAGCTCTGGCTGTTCTTCGGCATAGTTTTCAACTTCTGGTGGCTCATTTTCTTCAAATACTGGACATTCGGAACAGAGAACATCAACCGTATCTTCCATCAGAGCTTACCGCTTAGAGACATCATTCTCCCTATAGGTATAAGCTTTTACACCTTCCAGAACGTTTCCTACATAATAGATATATACAGAGGCAAGGCAAAAGCAGAAAAGAACCTTGTCAATTACGGAGCATACATCACTATGTTCCCTCAGCTCATAGCAGGTCCTATCGTTACCTTTGACCACGTTGCAAAGGAGCTGAAAAGCCGTACTCATACCATTGCACGAGTAGAGGACGGTCTCAAGACCTTTACTATCGGTCTGGGCTATAAGGTGCTTATCGCCAATCAGATAGGCGGTCTCTGGAGCGATATATCAATGATAGGCTATGAGAGCATATCCTCAAGGCTTGCATGGCTGGGTATCTTCGCTTATTCATTCCAGCTCTACTTCGACTTCTGCGGCTATTCCCTCATGGCTATCGGTCTGGGCAGGATAATGGGCTTTGAGCTGCCTAAGAACTTCGACCACCCGTATATGTCACTTACCATGACCGAATTCTGGCGCCGCTGGCATATGACGTTAGGCTCATGGTTCAAGGATTACATATATATCCCTCTTGGCGGAAACCGCAAGGGCGAGGGACGCATGGTGTTCAATATGCTTGTGGTATGGCTGTTCACAGGTCTGTGGCACGGCGCAAGCTGGAACTTTGTACTGTGGGGACTGGTACTCTTTGTCATAATCATGACAGAAAAATTCTGGACAGGCAATACCCTCAACAGGATAAAGCCCCTCGGTCATCTCTATATGCTGCTGATAATCCCTGTGACATGGCTGTTATTCGCTATCACAGATTTCCACGAGCTGGGAATATACTTCAAGAGGCTTATCCCATTCCTGCCTCAGAAGACCTATGCCATAATGGACAAGGATTACGCAGTTTACTGGTCGAAATACTGGAAATACTTTGCAGCAGCTCTCTTGTTCTCCACAAGGATACCCGAGGCTGTCTACAAAAAGATAAAAAACTCAATTTTGACAGCTATACTGCTGCTTCTGGTATTCTGTGCAGCTGTATACTGTATGTACAGAGGCATGGACGATCCATTCATGTATTTCAGATTCTAAGGAGAGAAAAAATTGAGCAAGTTAAAACAATGCATATACACGGTGATACTTCTGCTCACCTGTCTGGTGGCTTCACCGTATATTTATAAACAGATATGGAATGACAGCACAGTCATAAGCCCCAAGGCTTCAGCAAAGGAGCCCTCTGCTGCTTCAAAGCCTGAGGCTGAGACAACAACAGCCTCTCAGGAAAGTACCACTGAGGCTCAGCCCACATCAGAGGGCGAGACAACTGCCCCTGCAACACAGGAGCAGCCAACAGAGCCGGTATCTTCTACAGTAAACTGGGTGCAGAGCGGTCCAGAATATTTTGACGATGCGCTGTTTATCGGCGATTCACGTACAGAAGGCATACGAGATTACGGAACACTGAAAAATGCAGATTATTTCTGCCAGAGAGGTCTTTCTGCATATCAGATAGACACCTCCTATGTGAATGGAGATACAGTTTGGGATTTTCTGAAAAAGAAGCCATATGCCAAGATATACCTTATGCTCGGCATAAATGAAGTGGGCAACGATATTGAGTATACCGCCTCAGCTTACAGAAAGATCGTTGACGAAATACACGCTGTACAGCCCAACGCTCTCATCTACCTTCAGGGAAATCTCCATGTTGCTTCATTTGCTGAGACCTCCACTATCTCAAATGAGCGTATCAACGCTCTCAACAGCAAAATACAGGCACTTGCAGACAATAAGTCTATTTTCTATATAGAAGTGAACAGCATCTTTGATGACGGCTCGGGCGCACTTACCGCAGAATATACCAGTGACGGCATCCACGTTCTGGCTAAGTACTATGCCGACTGGTGCGACTGGCTATGCCAGAATACTGTTGCACCTGCCGGCACATCAGCAACAGAAGCAGCAAAGCCAGAAACTACAGAGGCTTCAACTTATACCTCTGAGCCTGCTGCTGCAACACGTCCTCAGAACGAAAGCTTTTCAAATCAGTGACAAATACCGAAAGGAGTACGCTATGGCAGAACTAAAGGTCGGATACAAGGGCAAAACAGTATATAATTCAACATTTACCATACTCGAATTTCTCGGCGGCGGCGGACAGGGAAATGTCTACCGAATTGAATGCGGCGGCAAGGAAATGGCGCTGAAATGGTATCATAAATCCACTATCGACAAGATGAAAAATCCACAGGAATTCTACGAGAACCTCAAGGCGAACATAAAAAAAGGCGCTCCCACAAAGAATTTTCTCTGGCCTGAGGAGCTTTCAAACTGGATAGACGGCAGCTTCGGCTATATCATGCCCCTTCGCCCACAGGGCTATGAGGAGCTCACACGATTCCTGCTGTGGGATCCCAAAACTCGCAGAATGAAGGCAAGCTTTGCAAATATCACTGCCCGCTGCAACGCAGCTATCAATATTATCGAGGGCTTCCGTGCTCTCCACAACGACGGCTACAGCTATCAGGACCTTAATAACGGCAACTTTTTCATAAATCCCCAGAACGGCGATGTTCTCATATGCGACAATGACAATGTTTCCGAGCGCGGCGTAAACTTCGGTATCGCAGGAAAACAGCGATATATGGCTCCTGAGGTGGTTCTCGGCGGAGCTCCCGACAAGCGCTCTGACCGCTTCTCACTTGCTGTTATCCTATTTCGTATGCTGTTCATTGAGCACCCTCTTGAAGGAAAGTATTCCACTCCCCCATGTATGACTCCCGAGCTGGAGAAAAAATTCTATGGCAGCGATCCTGTTTTCGTTCTTGACCCCGAGGACGACCGCAACGCTGCTAACAATCAGCTCAACACGAATACCCTGCGATTCTGGAAGATATATCCAGATTATATCCGCGACCTTTTTGTGCAGTCCTTCGGAAAGGCATCGGTAAAGCCTCCCTATGACCGAGTTATCGAGCTCACATGGCTGGACGCCTTCGTTAAGCTGAGAAGTGAGACTGTCCCCTGCCCTCACTGCGGCAAGGAGACCTTTATCGCTCCCAAGTACTCGGTGAACTGTATGTACTGCGGCAGTCAGCTGACCTGCACGGAGAGTATCAAGTTCAAGCGCTTTGAGCTGCCCTCATTCGGCGGAGCAAAGCTATACGAGGGCATGACAGGCGACACCGAGGGAGACTTCCACAAGCTCATCGGCGAGGTAGTCCGCAACAAGAAGGACCCCAGCAAACACGCCCTCCGCAATCTGACTCAGGACACATGGAGCGTTAAGCTTCCTGATAATACTGTAAAGAACGTTGACCCACAGGGTATAATGCCTATAAATAAGGGCTTTGTCCTCACTATCGGCAGAAGTGAGGGCACTGTAGAGTAATCAAAACTCCCGAAAGGATAACCTTTCGGGAGTTTTTAGTTATTAGTGTAGGGGCGCACATTGTGCGCCCGTCGGTTTGTATCGTTTTTTCGGGCGGATAATATCCGCCCCTACAAATGGTTATTCCGAATCCTTGGAACGGCGTTTCTTACATAGGCATTTTACTATACCTATAATAATCAGCACAGGAGCTATTATTATCAGCAGAAGACCTGCCTTTTCAATGATATTTATATCCATAAAAATCCTGTCCGTCAGGAATATAGCCGTGGGAGCATCTGCGCCGCCGATAATGCCTATACCCTCTGGCTCAGGAGCTGTGATTATACTCACCAGACGGGATATAGTCCGGATATTAGCGAGTATTCCTGCTATAAGCAGTATTGCTCCCGAAATTATATACGCCTTTCCGCTTTTCTTTTTCATGGCTCTGAAGCCTCTCTTCCGCCAATGACCGAGCAGACTGCCAAAGGCAGCCCCTACGGTCTTAGTTCTTAGTTCTATTCTTCTTCCTCGTCGTCATCATCATCGTCGTCAATCGGCAGCACCTCGATTATGACCTTTTCCACATTCTGCTCATTCACCTCAGCGGCAGTAATGCGGAAAATACCGCTCTCGGCAGTCTCACCTGCCTCGGGGATATGCTCCATGACGTCTGTTACCCAGCCGCCCACAGAGGTATAATCCGTGGTTATCATGTCATCGTCAAGGTCAAGCATCTCAAGCATATCGCTTATGCTCATATCGCCTGCCACCTCGTACTTATCGGGAGCTATCATCATGATATTTGTCTCTATCTCGTCGTCCTCGTCGTATATTTCGCCTACCAGCTCCTCAATGATGTCCTCAAGGGTAACGATCCCCTTAGTACCGCCGTACTGGTCGATAACTACTGCAAGATGCACCTTTGAGCGCTGCATATCGCGCATAGCCTCGCTTATAAGCTTGGTATCGGCAATGTGCGGGACCTCCTGTATTATAGATCTCACATCGCTGCCGCCCTCAACGAGCATTTTGAAGAAAGCCTTGTTAGTAATGATACCTACTATATTATCAAGGCTCTTTTCATAAACAGGCAGACGGGAATACATCTCTCTGCTGAATATCTCCTTTATCTCGTCGATAGTAGAGCCCAGCTCAGCACCTATGACCTTGACACGGGGGATAAGTATCTCGTTTATTGTTATTTCGTCGAATTCAAGAGCACTTTTGACAAGCTCGCTCTCCTGCTCCTCGATGACACCCTGCTCCTCTATCTCATCTATCATATATTTAAGCTCGTCCTCGGTAACGCTCGGTGCTGTATCGCCCTTGCTGATAGCTGACGAGAGCTTGTTCAGCAGCCACACAAAGGGCTTGAATACCATAACAAGGAACGAAAGCGGAGATGCAAACGCCAGTGCCAGCTTTTCGGCATTTTTCTTGGCATAGGATTTTGGCAGTACCTCGCAGAATACCAGCACCAGCACAGTTATCACAATTGTTGAGACTGCCGCGCCCTTGCTGCCCATTATACTTATAAATATGATAGTGCTCACAGACGATGTAGCGATATTGACGATATTATTACCGATGAGAACCGCCGTAAGAACCTCGTCGAAGCGATTGGCAAGCTTCAGAGCCTTTTTGGCTTTTTTGCTGCCCTGTGCCTCATAATTTTTCAGACGAAGCTTGTTCACGCTGGAATAGGCAGTCTCGGTACTTGAAAATATCGCCGAAAATATCATCATAGCGACTACAAGAACTATCTTCCATATATCTGAACTGTCCATAGTATTCCTTTCCTTAATATATAATATTTTAATTGTATCATAAAAGCTGCAAAAAAGCAAGAGGCACGGCGATAAAGTTTTGGAAATGTCCGGAATGTTCCGTTTTTTCAGCTTCCCGACTGACTGCTTAAACTTCGCTCCGCTTAACACAACAATCACATTTAACACACAAAGCCTTGAAATGTGATAGAATTTACACATAAAATTCTCCAAAACATTACATTTGCCGCAAATTAATATCACAAACAACCAATATAATATAATCACAGGCTGAGGGAGGACCTCAGAAATAAAATAAAAAAAGGAACGTGAATTTTATGAGTGAGTATAACTACAATTACAATAACCAGCAGAACCCCAATAATAACGGTGAAAATTACAACGGCTTCAGCACCGACAGCACTGAGGCTCCCAAAAAGAAAAAGCACACAGGTCTGAAGATAACCGCCTTTATTATGGCTATGGCTGTTGTATCAGGCGGCTCTATCGGTATCTACCGCCACTTCGCAGGCGAGAACCTCTCAGGTGATTCTGTCATAGAGGAGCTTGAAGACGACGCTGAGTCCACCACAAAGCAAGCAACAAGAGAGCTTCTCGCATCAAAGGCAGTAAGCCTTATAAAGCCTGAAGAAATTGGCGGCAGCGCTCTCTCAAACGAAGAGATAGTTGAAAAGGTGCTCCCCTCTGTAGTCGGTATCGAATCAACATTCACAACTGAGCAGACTATCGGCAGCAACTTTGGCGATATTGAGGACTTCTTTGACTTCGGATTCGGCTTCGGCAATGGTTTCGGCGGCAGCGGCAGAAACAGCGAGCCTGTAACAAGAGAATTCAAGGGCACAGGTACAGGCGTTATAATCTCTGAAAACGGCTATATAGTCACAAACGCTCACGTAATATATGACAGTGAGTACGGCGGAGAAAAAGCAACAAGTGTTTCAGTAGTAGTTAATGACGATGATTACTATGATGCAGAAATTATCGGCTATGATACTGACTGCGACCTTGCAGTGCTCAAAATAGACGAAACAGGTCTGACCGCAGCAGAATTCGGCAACAGCGACGAGCTCAAACTCGGCGAATCAGTCATCGCTATCGGCAATCCTCTCGGCTTTGAGCTCATGGACACCGTTACAGGCGGCATGGTATCAGGACTTAACCGTAATATCACTATCAACGACAAGGCTATGAACCTTATCCAGACCGACGCTGCTATCAACTCAGGAAACTCAGGCGGTCCGCTTATCAATAAATACGGTCAGGTAATAGGAATAAACTCCTCAAAAATGTCATCATCATATTCATCATCAGGAGCTTCTATCGAGGGTATCGGCTTCGCTATCCCTTCAAATGAGACTGCTTCCATCATTGATGACCTTATGAAGTTCGGCTACGTAACAGGCAAGCCTCAGCTCGGTATCAGCTGTCAGCCTATTGACGAAGTAACCGCAAAGATGTATAACTGGCCGACAGGTGTCTATGTATTCAACGTAAACAAGGGCAGCGCCGCTGAAAAGGCAGGCCTCAAGAAGGGCGACATCATCGTAAAGGCTGACGGTGAAAAGGTAACCTCAACCGAGGAGCTTATCGGACAGATGAGCAAGCACTCGGCAGGCGAAGAGTTTGAGATAACCTTCGTCAGAGACGATGAAGAAAAGACTGTCAAGGTAACTCTCGACGAAAAGATAGTTGAGAAAACTGAAGAAGAGGACGAGTCATCTGAGAGCAAGTCCAAGAAGAGCAGCAAGGCTAAGGAAGAAACAGACGAACAGGACGAAGCCGAGGAGGAAGAAGAGACGACTACAAAGAAGAGCAAGTCCGACAAGGCTGAAAAGACAGAAAAAACTGAAAAATCCGATAAGTCCGCCGAGGCTGCTGACGAGGAAGAATAAGCATTTACCATTACTCCTTCAAAATAAAATAATAACAGCAAAAAGCTCCCCGATATTGGGGAGCTTTGCTGTTTTATCACTTTCTGAACGCTGCGATAGACTGCTCTATCTTAGCCATTTTCTCTTCAGCCTTTGCAAGCTTAGCCTTTTCAGCGTCAATGAGCTGAGCAGGAGCCTTTGCTATAAAGCCCTGATTGTTCAGCTTTCCGCTGAGGAAGTCGATGTCCTTCTGAACCTTTGCCTTTTCCTTTTCAAGACGTGCTATCTCCTTCTCCTTGTCAACAAGCTCGTCCATAGGAATGAAGATACGTGCCGAGTCTGTAACTGCGTTTGCAGAATCAGGAATATCGAACTTGTCACCTGTCTCAACTGCGGAAGCAGAAGCAAGCTTCTCGAAGAATACTGCACAGGAGTTAAAGAGCTCCTTGTCGGCAGTTTCAATAAAGAGCTTAGCCTTTACTGACGGAGGTACATTCATTTCTGTACGTGTATTTCTTACAGCCTTGATAGCCGAGATTATCTTCTCGAATGCCTTTTCCTCGGCTGTGAAGTCGATAGAAGCATCATATGTGGGGTAAGTTTCAAGGATTATCATGGACTTCTCGTTATTGAGGACCTGCCATATCTCCTCGGTGATGAACGGCATGAATGGGTGGAGAAGCTTCAGCATACCCTGCATAGCCCATACAAGAACTGCCTGAGCCTTAGCCATTGTCTCGCCGCCTGCCTGTATACGGGGCTTTGTAAGCTCAATGTACCAGTCGCAGAATACGTCCCAGATAAAGTCGTATATCTTCTGTGAAGCAACGCCAAGCTCGTATTTATCGAGGTTCTCGCCGACTTCCTTAGCAAGCTGATTGAACTTGTTTACAAGCCACTTGTCCTCTAATTCAAGCTCTGTGGGAAGTCCCTTGAACTCGAAGTCCTCGGGAAGATTCATCATTATGAAACGTGAAGCGTTCCAGAGCTTGTTTGCGAAGTTACGGGCAGCCTTTACCTTGTCATCGATATAACGCATATCGTTTCCGGGCGAGTTGCCTGTAGCCAGCATGAAGCGGAGGGCATCAGCGCCGTACTCGTTGATGACTTCGAGAGGGTCGATACCATTGCCAAGAGACTTGGACATCTTGCGTCCCTGTGAATCGCGGACAAGTCCGTGGATAAGAACTGTATCAAAAGGTACCTTGCCCATATTCTCCAGACCGCTGAACATCATTCTGATTACCCAGAAGAAGATTATATCATAGCCTGTTACAAGGGTATTTGTTGGGTAGAAGTACTTCAAGTCCTCGGTATTCTCGGGCCAGCCCAGAGTTGAGAACGGCCAGAGTGCAGAGCTGAACCATGTATCAAGGGTATCGGGATCCTGTCTCATGGGCTTGCCGCACTTAGGGCAAACTGCGCTGCTTTCCTTAGTAACCACCATTTCGCCGCACTCGTCGCAGTAGAATGCAGGTATCTGATGTCCCCACCATATCTGACGGGAGATACACCAGTCCTTGATATTTTCGAGCCAGTGAAAGTATATCTTGTCGAAGCGCTCAGGAACGAACTTTGTATCGCCGTTCTTTACAGCCTTGATAGCAGGCTCAGCAAGAGGCTTCATCTTAACGAACCACTGAGTTGACACCTTAGGCTCAACAGTAGTACCGCAGCGATAGCAGGTACCTACGTTATGGCTGTATTCCTCTATCTTTACGAGAGCGCCTTCCTTTTCAAGGTCCTCAACTATCTTCTTACGTGCTTCATATCTGTCCATGCCTGCGTATGCAGGGTAATCGTCAACGATAGTAGCGTCGTCGTTCATAACATTGATAACGGGCAGCTTGTGACGGAGACCTACCTCAAAGTCGTTAGGGTCGTGAGCAGGAGTTATCTTAACTACACCTGTACCGAAGTCCATTTCAACATAATCATCGGCAACGATAGGTATCTCACGGTGAACGATAGGAAGGATAACTGTCTTGCCTACAAGGTCTGTATAGCGCTCGTCCTTTGGATTTACAGCAACAGCAGTATCACCGAGGAGAGTCTCGGGACGTGTTGTAGCAAGCTCAAGATAGCCGTCTGAATCCTTTATCTTGTAGCGGAGATGCCAGAAATGACCTGCCTGATCCTCGTAAGTTACCTCAGCGTCCGAAAGTGAAGTCTTACACTTAGGGCACCAGTTGATTATACGCTCGCCTCTGTAAATGAGACCTTTTTCATAGTACTTTATGAAAACTTCCTTGACAGCCTTTGAGCAGCCCTCATCCATAGTAAAGCGCTCTCTTGACCAGTCACATGATGAGCCCAGCTTTTTGAGCTGTTCAACGATACGTCCGCCGTACTGCTTCTTCCACTCCCAAGCGCGCTTCATAAAGCCTTCGCGTCCGAGGTCCTCCTTTGTAACGCCTTCCTTGCGCATAGCCTCAACTATCTTAGCCTCGGTAGCTATAGCAGCGTGGTCTGTACCGGGGAGCCACAGTGCGCTGTAGCCGCTCATTCTCTTCCAGCGGATAAGTATATCCTGTAATGTCTCATCAAGGGCGTGTCCCATGTGAAGCTGTCCTGTGATGTTCGGAGGGGGGATAACTATAGTGTAGGGCGTTTTCTTTGGATCAGCCTCTGCACGGAAGCAGCCCTTTTCGTTCCATGCGGCATAGATACGGTCCTCAAAGTCCTTTGGATCGTAAGCCTTTGCAAGTTCCTTTGCCATTTCGATCAATTCTCCTTTAAAAATTTTTTCGCTCATGAGTTGAGAGTTGAAAGTGGAGAGTTGAAAGTTATTGTATCTGCTCACGCAGATATATTTAAATATTCCGTCCTTGACGGCACTATAACTCTCAATTCTCAACTCTGAACTCTCAACTTAAAATAAAAAAGTCCGTCCTGCACCTTTCGGTCCAGGGCGAACTAAAGTCCGTGTTACCACCTGAATTCGGGAATAATATCCCGCACTCTGCGAAGCCGCTAAGCTTCTTCCCCTGTAACGTGAGGATCACGCCGCATACTACTGAGCAAAGCCGTTGGCACGCGAAGCTCCGAAGCTACTTCCGCAAGTCCCTCATACTGCCTTTCACCGCGCGGCAGCTCTCTGAAAATCGGGTATCCTGCGTACTCCTCTTCATCATCGCCTTTGAATACTTTACTATTATACACGATAAATTCCCGTTTGTCAAGACGGAATTGTCAGAACTGAGAGCTAAGCACTAAGATTGTAGGGGCTGCCTTTGGCAGTCAGCAGTTTCGCTGCAAATATAATAGCCAGTGTAGGGTGACATTATTCGCCTCTCTCACTATTTAATGAAGCAGCCGATTTGTGTGAGGGTAAGTCAGCTGCTTGTTTTTTTCTAAAAAATAATGTTTTGCTCTTGAAGTTGCAATAAAACTGTGATATAATATATGTATCTATGTTTGAAAGGATTTGAAACCATGATAATACTTGACGAGCTCAGAGTCGAAATGACAGGCTACCGCAAGGAAATGGCGGAGCTTGCCGACGTTCTGAATATAGAAGCCGCTAAGAAAAGAGTTGCGGAGCTTGGCGACGAGACTGCAAAGGAGGGCTTCTGGGACGATCTCGAAAATTCCCAGAAGGTGCTCAAGGAGCAGAAGTCCCTTGAAAGGAAGATCGAGCATTATAATCAGCTCAACGAAAATCTTGAAGATATAATCACTCTTATCGAGCTCTCTATCGAGGCTGACGACGAGAGCGACATCGACGAGATAAAAAAGGAGTCCGACGCCTTCAAGACAAAGCTGGAGGACGAAAAGCTGGCTACTCTCCTTACCGGCGAGTACGACAACGCTAACGCTATCCTCACCTTCCACGCAGGTGCAGGCGGCACAGAGGCTCAGGACTGGTCAGAAATGCTCTATCGTATGTACAACCGCTGGGCTGAGCGCCACGACTTCAAGGTTGAGCTTCTTGACTATCTCGACGGCGACGAAGCAGGTATGAAGTCCGCTTCTATCCTTATTGAGGGTGAAAATGCTTACGGCTATATGAAGTCTGAGTCCGGCGTTCACAGACTTGTACGTGTATCCCCATTCGACGCACAGGGACGCAGACACACCTCATTCGCAGCTCTTGAAGTAATGCCCGAGCTCGATGATTCTATCGAGGTAGATATCCGTCCCGAGGATATCGAAATGGAGGTTTACCGTTCAAGCGGTGCAGGCGGCCAGAAGGTCAACAAGACCAGTTCAGCTGTACGTCTTATCCATAAGCCCACAGGCATCGTTGTTTCATGCCAGACACAGCGAAGCCAGTACCAGAACAAGGACTATGCCATGAAGATGCTCCGTTCAAAGCTGGTTGAGATCAAGGAGAGAGAACACCTTGAAAAGATCGAGGACATCAAGGGCGTTCAGAACCAGATCGCATGGGGCTCACAGATTCGCTCATATGTATTCATGCCATATACTCTTGTAAAAGACACTCGTACAGGCTTTGAAAACGGCAATATACAGGCTGTTATGGACGGCGACATCGACGGCTTTATCAATGCTTATCTGAAGTCGCTCTCACACGGAACACTGGAAAAGTAAGTTTAGAGTTGAAAGTGGAGAGTTGAGAGTTTTTTTACGCTCAGCTCTCCTTTTTATAACATCGCCGCAGCGATACCTTAAACTCTCAACTCTGAACTCTCAATTCTCAACTAAAAGACACTATTCCAAAGCGGCGTTTCGCCGCTTTTCAGCATTTCAAGCATATGGTGCAGTTCTGCAAGCTCCGCCGTCATCTCAGTCTCCTCGTTCTCTGTCAGATAAACTATCCGCGAGCACAGGCGGTCTATCTCCACAAGCTTGTCGTATTTCAGCAATACCGAAGCCTTTTCACGGAAATTCTCCCAATCTGCGTTCATTTGCCTTGCTTTTTCGGCAGCTCCCGAAGTATTGCCGCTTTCTTCAAGGTCGTTTATCACGTTTATCTCTGAAAGGAGCGCGTCACAGCGGCGGTTCACCCATACACCCGAAAATATGCTCACACCTATGAGCAGCAGCAATATCGCTCCGCTGATCTTAACTCTCGTCATTTTTCTCCCTCAAGTTCACGATTTTCGGTGCAGTTCCATGCTTATCAGCTATAAAGCAGTTCCCGTCACTGTCTGCGGTCATGATAAAAACATCATTCACACTAATTTTATTTGCAGAAAGCAGCATTTCTACCGCACATCTGCTCAGCTTCAAGGACTTCATCGCCTGCGGTATGAATTTCCCGTCGGATATTATCATCACAGGCGGATCAGAGCAGTCCGCCGACAGCTTCATATCGCTTCTTGTGGGAGTATCCTCCGAAGGCTTTTTCATAACGGAAACGCTGCCTGTAGTTTCCACTATAGCTAACTGCACCTCGCTTATATCAAATATATCCTTGCTTCTCAGCGCCATGAGAAGATCATCAGCCGAAAAACGCAGTTCTCTCAGTATATCGCGCTCTATGCAGCCGTTTCTGACGATTATTTTCGGACTCCCCGAGATAAGGCGGCGAAGCTTCGGCAGCTTCAGATCCAGCCATGACACCATGACTTCAAAACACACCAGCGACAGAATAGGCGTAACACCGACAATAACAGGGATATTCACGTCCTCGATAGGCAGAGTTGCAATGTTTGAAACGAGGATAGTGATAACAAGCTCAGAGGGCTGAAGCTCCCCAAGCTGCCGCTTTCCCATAAGTCTCACGGCAAATATTACAAGAACGTACAGAATAACCGAGCGGATCAGTATAACGCACATAAAAACAGCTCCTTTGCAGCTATTGTACCGCAAAAGGAGCTGTTTTATTCTGTTTATCCTGCAAATCGCTTATTATATTCCTTATAAGCCTTTACAATTATATCCGCACAAAGATCGTCGCCAAGTTCGGCGCTGTTGAGGCAGAGTGAATACTGATCCTTATCCTGCCAGTTTTTTCCTGTATTTACGTTATAGAAGGTCTCGCGGCGCTTATCAGCCTTTTTCATCGTTGATTCGACTTTTTTCTCCTCAACGCCGTAATCAGCTATGGCACGTTTCATGCGCGACTCAGTATCAGCGTAGATATAAACGCTGAAACAGCCCTTTTCTTCGAGTATATAGTTACCGCATCTGCCTACAAGCACGAAGCTTTTTTCCTGCTCTGCGATCTCGTTTATGATACGGCTCTCCATAATGAAGACCTTATCTGAGAGCGGAAGATTTTCCTCCATAGTTCTTGCCGGATTTGCCGAAAGCAGCAGCGAATAAAGGAAGCTCGTTGGAACATTTTCCTCTGCATTTTCCAGATTCTTAACAGCGATGCCGCATCTCTCGGCTGTCATTTTCAGTATCTGACGATTATAGCAGTTGATACCAAGCTTTTCAGCAACAAGATTACCGATGACGCTTCCGCCGCTTCCGTACTGTCGTTCAATTGTAATGATAGGTTTTTTCATCGGTGTTACCTCCGTATAGATAAAATATTATTGAAACTTTGATAAAACAAGCATAATAGTATTATACCACATTTTGCACATATTTCAAGTTATCTTACAATAACTATTGTCTAAAACGGATATTTCTATGTTTTCAACAATTTGCTGCCGCATGATTTGTGCACATTATTAAAATAAAATATCTCCCGTCGCTTAACACAACGGGAGATAATAAGTTTACATTACTGTTTAAAATATATCAGTTTCGGATCAAACACAGCCCTGAGCCTTCATAGCCTCAGCTACTTTAAGGAAGCCTGCAATGTTAGCACCAGCCATGTAGTTGCCAGCCATGCCGTACTCCTTAGCAGCGTCGTCGCAAGCCTTGAAGATAGACTTCATGATGCCGTGGAGCTTCTCATCAACTTCCTCGAATGTCCAGCTGAGTCTCTCGCTGTTCTGGCTCATTTCGAGACCTGATGTAGCAACACCGCCAGCGTTTGCAGCCTTAGCAGGACCATAGAGGAGACCATTTGAGAGGTATGTCTCGATAGCCTCAGGAGTTGAAGGCATATTTGCACCCTCAGCTATAGCGTAGCCGCCGTTAGCAACGATAGCCTTAGCGCCGTCAGCGTTGATCTCGTTCTGTGTAGCACATGGAAGAGCGATGTCAAGCTTGATATCGCCTGCATTGCACTTGAGTGTCCAAACGCTGCCCTCGTGGTACTCAGCATTCTTGTGTGAAGTTCTGCCGACATACTCCTTGATTCTGCCGCGCTCAACCTCCTTGATCTGCTTAACGAGATCAAGATCGATTCCGTCAGGATCGTAGATATAGCCGTTAGAGTCGGAAACAGTAACTACCTTAGCGCCGTACTGTGTAGCCTTCTCTGTAGCATAGATAGCAACGTTGCCTGAGCCTGAGATAACAACTGTCTGTCCCTTGAAGCTCTTGCCGTTAGCCTGAAGCATTTCGTTTGTGAAGTAGCAGAGACCGTAACCTGTAGCCTCTGTTCTTGCAAGTGAACCGCCGTATGTAAGGCCCTTACCTGTGAGAACGCCAACGAACTCGTTGCGGATCCTCTTGTACTGACCGAACATGAAGCCGATCTCTCTTGCGCCTGTTCCGATATCACCTGCAGGAACGTCGCAGTCAGCGCCGATGTGCTTGCAGAGCTCTGTCATGAAGCTCTGGCAGAAGCGCATGATCTCTCCGTCGCTCTTGCCCTTAGGATCAAAGTCGGAACCGCCCTTGCCGCCGCCCATAGGCAGTGTTGTAAGGCTGTTCTTGAATACCTGCTCGAAACCGAGGAACTTGATGATTCCGAGATATACTGATGGGTGAAGTCTGATACCGCCCTTGTAAGGTCCGATAGCAGAGTTAAACTGTACTCTGAAGCCTCTGTTTACCTGTACCTTGCCCTTGTCATCTACCCAGGGAACACGGAAAATGATCTGTCTCTCAGGCTCTACGATACGCTCGAAAACGCCTGCATCGATAAGGTCCTGTCTCTTCTCAGCAACAGGCTGAAGTGTCTCAAGAACCTCTGTAACTGCCTGGATAAACTCAGGCTCGCCCGGATTTCTCTTCTTAACTGTTTCTAAAAGATCGATAAGATACTGATTTTTTAACGCCATTGTTAAAAAACCTCCTTTTCAAAATTCTGCGACTAACGCAGTTCACGAATAATTATAGCACTCCGCACAGCATTTTGCAATACCTTAAAGCGGTGAAATTCATTTTTTTCTCGTTTTTGTCTCTACTGCACAAAATGCGTATTGATTTTTATTGATTTCTTACAATGCTTTTGTATAGATCTACAGTTCCTCTGCTCCAAATTTGTAAGATGTAGTTTACAGAAATTGTACCATGCTTCGACAGGCAGGATTTATTATTTTATATTTTGCTGTTTTTATATTGATTTTTTGCGTGATTTATTGTATAATATCTATATTGGATAATTTTCCAATGTAAAGAGAGAAAGACAACAAGGAGGGAAACGATATGCTTAAAGCAATATGTTCCCGAAAGGAGCTCACCTCAAACAGCTATTACGACTGCGTCAAGGACATAATCGGCTGTCAGCAGGTGCAGGAGCTCAGGTCTATCACCCACCATGTATCAACCACCCGCTTCCAGCACTGCGTGAACGTTTCATACTATTCTTATATGGTATGCAGAAAATTCAGGCTCAACGCACGTTCAGCCGCAAGAGCAGGGCTTCTCCACGACCTTTTCTATTATGATAGAAAACAGTATAATTCCGAAAAGCTGAAAGGTCAGGCTTCCCATAGCAAAAACCATGCCATGCTCGCCTGCGCAAACGCCTCAGAGATCACAAAGATCTCACAGCTCGAACGGGACATGATAGAGAAGCATATGTGGCCCGTGACCAGACCAATGCCTAAATATAAGGAAACATATATTATCACAGTTATTGACAAATACTGTGCGATACTGGAATTCTGCGTTCCAAAGGTTCAGCGCATAGTTCACAGAAAAGCACAGTAATAATATACAACGGAGGTATCCTACAATGAAGATTGAAACAAAATGCCTGCACGCAGGCTACACACCAAAGAATACTGAGCCCAGAGTAGTACCTATAGTACAGAGTACTACATACGTTTACGACTCAACAGATGACGTTGCGGCAGTATTCGATGATCCTACAAAAAGTCTTATTTATTCGCGCTTTGAGAACCCGACAGTTATGGCTGTTGAGGACAAGATAGCCGCTCTTGAAGGCGGTATCGGCGCAATGTGTACCTCCAGCGGTCAGGCAGCCTCTCTGCTCTCCCTGCTCAACATCCTGAAGGCAGGCGACAGCTTCATCTCGGCAGCTACCATCTACGGCGGTACGATCAATCTTTTCGCATACACACTGAAAAAGCTCGGGATCGAATGTATTTTTGTTGACGCAGACGCTCCGGAGTCTGAGATAAGAGCTGCTTTCAAGCCCAATACTAAGGCAGTTTTCGGCGAAACTCTCGCAAATCCAGCCCTCACTGTATTTGATATTGAGAAATTCGCAAGGATAGCTCACGAAAACGGCGTTCCTCTCATCATCGACAACACCTTCCCCACACCTATCCTTTGCAGACCTTTCGAGTTCGGTGCGGATATCGTTATCCACTCTACTACTAAGTACATGGACGGTCATGCAGTTCAGGGCGGCGGCGTTATCGTTGATTCAGGCAACTTTGACTGGACAAACGGCAAGTTCCCTGAGTTCACAGAGCCTGACGAGAGCTATCACGGAACTATCTATACAAAGGCATACGGCAAGGCTGCATACATCGTAAAAGCAAGAATGCAGCTTATGAGAGACTTCGGCTGCTATCCTTCGGCACAGTCCGCATTCTACCTCAATCTCGGTCTGGAGACACTCCATATCCGTATGAAGGAGTACTGCGTAAACGCTATGAAGGTAGCTGAGTACCTCGAAGCAAACGAACACGTTGAATCAGTAAACTACCCCGGACTTGCAAGCAGCAAATACCATGAGCTGGCTAAGAAGTACCTCCCCAACGGTACAAGCGGCGTTATCTCCTTTATCATCAAGGACGGCAAGAACGCAGCTATCAAGTTCATGGATTCCCTCAAGCTCGCTTCAAACGAGGTACACGTTGCTGATATCCGTACCTGTGTGCTCCATCCTGCAAGCGCTACACACCGTCAGCTCACTGACGAGCAGCTCATTGCAGCAGGCATCAACGGCGGTCTTGTAAGATTATCAGTCGGACTTGAAAATGTTGAGGATATCCTTGATGACCTCAGACAGGCATTTGCAGCTCTTGACTAATCATAACATCTCAGCACTGTTCTTTGCACTGATACCTAAAATACATTCAACGAGCCATAAAAAGAGGTAATAATTATGAGAACTATTATTGTATATTCATCACAGACAGGCTTTACTAAAAAATACGCAGAATGGCTGGCAGAAAAGCTGGGTGCCGAGATAATGACAATAAAGGACGCCCGCAAAAAGGACGATAAATATTTTGATAGCTATGACGCCATAATCTACGGCGGCTGGGTAGCTGTTGAAAAGATACATAAGGCTGATTGGTTCACCAGCAGGATAGAAAAATGGCAGAGCAAAAAGCTTGCCATGTTCTGCGTAGGAGCAAGCCCTGCTAAATACTCGGGAGTGGACAATCTTCTAAAAAAAGCACTTACCGACGACCAGAAAAAGTATGCAAAGGTATTCTACTGCGAGGGCGGACTGAATTACGAGAAAATGTCCCTCGGTTCAAAAATGCTCATGAAGACCTTTGCTGCCATGATAAACGGCAAAAAGGAGAAAACTCCGGACGACATCGCAATGGCTGAACACGTTTCAAAATCGGGCGATTATACCGACAAGAGATACATTGAGCCGATCGCGGCATATATTACGCAGTAAAAGCGAGGGCGTGACAATTGTCACGCCCTCTTTTTTCTGCCTGATTCTGCCTGATGCTTACTGACATCTATACATAAAACAGGCGTAAAGATAATTCTTTACGCCTGTTTCTCAGTCTTTCCTGAAAAGCTCTCTGAGCACCATTGCTCCGCCTGCCGCAGTCATGCCGAACATCACTATAAACGTGAATGCACTGGAGCGTATCCAGTGGAGATGTGTAGTCATCATAACACTGAGCAGAACGATTATTATTCCGATAGCAAGCACTATCCAGCCGAATATCTTTCTATCCATGAGAAACAGCATACCTATGCCTATGATTATAGGCAGCATTATCAGTCCGTTGGGAAGCCCGAAGCCCCCTATCCTGAAAAATGAGCCTCCGTAGCCCCATGAGCTCGTGACCTCGATATTCTGGAATATCATGAACAGTCCGCCGCCCAACAGAAGAAGTCCTATAAAGAACGACAAAAGCCTGTTCCCCTTGCTCTTGTTTGCAGCACGTGCGCTGTCACGAGTTTCAAGGAGCTCCTTGTACATTTTGTCAAGCTCTTTATCTTTGTTCGTTTTTGGCATAATACCGCCCCCTATTATCAATATTACAAGGTAATTATACATTAAAGCGCAGCAAATGTCAAGTATATCGCTGCAGGAGAGGATTTCTTTAAAAAAGCTCTTGACAAACCGCAAAACATGGTATATAATAAATTGAAAATGATTATCAAATTCAAATATGAGGTGTTGTTCAAATGTTCCGGATCGGCAGATTTCTTTCCCTTGCAGCAGCCGCTGTTCTTGCGGTTTCAGTATCCACAGGCTGTGCCAATAGTGCTTCTTCCAAAAAGAACGGCAAAATAAGCATAGTCTGCACCACATTTTCGGAATACGACTGGACAAGAAATATTATCGGAGACACCGACAGTGCTGAAGTAACTTATCTTCTCGGCAGCGGCGTTGACCTTCATAACTACCAGCCCACAGCACAGGATATACTGACCATTTCCAGCTGTGACCTGCTTATGTACGTTGGGGGCGAGTCCGAGAGCTGGGTCACAGATGCCCTAAAGGACACGAAGAATAAGGATATGAAGGTACTGAGGCTCTTTGACGTTCTTGGTCAGAGCATCAAGGAAGAGGAGCTCAAAGAGGGCATGGAGCCCGAGGAGGAGGAAGACGAAGGCGAGGAAGGTCCTGAATACGACGAGCACGTATGGCTGTCTGTAAAGAATGCCGAGGTCATCTGTGAGGCTATATGCAGCTCGATATGCGAAAAGGACGCAGAAAATGCCGATAAATACCGCGCTAACCTTGAATCCTACAAGGCTGAGCTGAAAAAACTGGACGACAGCTTCACCGAAATGGCTGACAACGCTAAGACAAAGACTATTCTTTTCGGAGACCGCTTTCCATTCCGCTATCTTGTCGATGACTACGGCATAGACTACTATGCAGCCTTTGCAGGCTGTTCGGCGGAAACTGCCGCAAGCTTTGAGACTATCGCAAAGCTTGCTGAAAAAGTGAACGAGCTCAGCCTTGACACCGTATTTATCATCGAAAACTCTGATGATTCCATTGCAAAATCCATAATCGCAAACTCTAAAAACAAGGACGTCAATATCGAAAAGCTCAATTCGCTTCAGTCCATAACAATGAAAGACATAAACAACGGAGCGACCTATATTTCCCTTATGGAGCAAAATCTTGAAACACTTGAGAGGGTGCTTGACTAATGAGTGCATTGCTTAAATGCGAGAACGTTTCTCTCGGCTATGAGGGTGATGTCATCGCCAAAAATCTTAATTTCACTGTAAGCAGCGGCGATTACCTCTGTATCGTCGGCGAGAACGGTTCGGGCAAGAGTACGCTGATAAAGGCTCTTCTCGGACTAAAGCCTCCCATCAGCGGCAATATTGAGCTCTGCGGCGGAATGGGCAAAAACGAGATAGGCTATCTTCCCCAGCAGACTATGGTGCAGAGAGACTTCCCCGCCTCAGTGCGCGAGATAGTCCTTTCGGGCTGTATGAACCGCTGCGGACTTCGTCCGTTCTACAACAAAGAGGAAAAACGGCTGGCTCATGACATGATGAGAAGACTTGAGATAGAGCCTCTCACCAAGCGCTGCTACAGAGAGCTTTCAGGCGGTCAGCAGCAGCGTGTGCTCCTTGCAAGAGCTCTGTGCGCTGCAAGAAAGATGATACTCCTTGACGAGCCTGTAACAGGCCTCGATCCAAAGGCTACCAACGAGATGTACGAGCTTATCAGCAGCCTCAACAAAAAGGACGGTATAACCGTCATCATGGTTTCCCATGATATGAACGCCGCTGTGAGATACGCCTCGCATATACTGCACATCGGCGGAAAACAGCTGTTTTTCGGCACTAAAGATGACTATATCAACAGCAAGATAGGTCAGGCTTTCCTTTCCGTTATGGGAGGTGAGGACGATGAGTGAAATGTTTTCAACGCTGGGCAGATACTTTGAAATGCCCACAGTCCGCTATGCTCTTATAGTTGGACTGCTGATAGCCCTCTGCTCCTCGCTTTTAGGCGTAACGCTGGTAATGAAGCGTTTTTCATTCATCGGCGACGGACTCTCCCATGTAGCATTCGGCGCTATGGCGATAGCTACAATCACGGGGATAACCAATAATATGCTCATAATCATGCCTGTCACAGTATGCTCGGCAGTTCTTCTGCTCAGAACGGGCAGCAACACCAAGATAAAGGGCGACGCTGCCATTGCAATGATCTCCGTGGGAGCTCTGGCTCTGGGCTATATGCTCATGAATATCGCCTCACAGAGCGGCAGCGGCAGAACATCGGGAAATGTTACCGCTGATGTGTGCAGTACCCTTTTCGGCTCGACGGCTATCCTCACCCTTTCTCTTGCAGACGTATGGATATGCGTGGCTATGTCGGTCATCGTTATCGCAATATTCCTCATATTCTACAACAAGATATTCGCTGTGACATTCGACGAGAGCTTTGCAAAAGCTACGGGTGTCCGCTCAGACCTGTATAATCTGCTCATTGCAGTAGTGATCGCTATAATTATAGTAATCGCTATGAATTTCGTAGGCTCGCTGCTGATATCGGCGCTGATAATCTTCCCTGCCCTGTCGGCAATGCGCGTGTTCAAGAGCTTCCGCAGCGTTATCATCTGCTCGGTTATAATCTCCCTGCTCTGTGCATTTTTCGGCATAATAATCTCTATCCTTGCAGGAACTCCTGTAGGCTCTACTATAGTTTCGGCAGACATTATCGTTTTCTTCATATTCTGTCTTACATCATTCATACTAAGGAGAGGAAAATAAATGAAAAAGCTTGCAATCGCAGTTGTTTTATGCTTGTGTACAGCCCTTTTCTCCGGCTGCGGCAATACTGATAAAACTGATAAAAGCTCCCCCGACACAACAAAAAGTACTTCCTCGGACGGCATAGACCTTGACCTGACAAAAATGAGCAGTACTATGGTGTACAGCACCGTTTACAGCATGATGACAAAACCTGAGGACTATATAGGTAAAAAAATCAGGGTAACAGGCAATTTCAATGCTTATCACAATGATCAGACTGATAAAACATACTTTTCCGTTATTATTGCAGATGCAACAGCCTGCTGTCAGCAGGGACTTGAATTCGACCTCGGAAGCAGCTGCAAATACCCCGACGACTATCCGCACGAAAACGCCCTGATCACTGTTACAGGCGACTTCACGACGTATATGGAAAATAATTACGAATACTGCCAGCTAAAAAATGCTTCCTATAAGCTCAAATGAGCAAAAAGCACAAAACACTTCTGCTTTTACGCGCGGAAGTGTTTTTCTTTACCATAAATACCCCCATGTCTTGACAAAAGCCTTCAAAATGTGCTATCATTAAATTTATACAGTTTAATGTATTAGTATTTTTATAAAGAGGAGGTTGCGCTATGGAAACTATTAACGAGATCGCAGCACGTATCCGAGAGCTGCGTGAGGTGTGCGACTACACACAGGAAAAGCTTGCTCAGGAACTTGGACTTTCCACAGAGCAGTATGCAGGCTATGAACAGAATGGGGATTTTCCAATAAGCGTCATCTATGAGATCGCAAATAAATTCGGAGTCGATTTTAATGAGCTGGTCACAGGCGAACCCAGCCGTATCGACACATATCAGGTCGTCCGCCGCGGTAAGGGCAGAAGCATAAGCCGTTTCCCGGGTTATCGCTTCAAGGATCTTGCTTTCCGATATGCCGATAAGATAATGCAGCCGCTTCTTGTTACACTTGAGCCCTCTGACGAGCCTGCAAAGCTCGTAAGCCACTCAGGACAGGAGTTCAACCTTGTACTCAAGGGCACTGTCGCTGTAATATTCGAGGATCAGGAAATCATCCTCAACGAGGGCGATTCCATATACTTCAACCCTACCTATCTCCACGGACAGCGCTGCGTGGGCGACAGCAAAGCAAGATTTCTCACTATGATCGCTGAATAAAGCCGCTTCTGGGCAAATAAAAAGGAGTTCTTATAATCATGCTTTTAGACCGATATCTTCCCCGTATCGAATTTGATTCATACGAGGATTTCAAGAAAAATTACCGCGTAAACGTTCCCGAGGACTTCAACTTCGGCTGGGACATCGTTGACGAATGGGCAAAGCAGGAGCCCGAGAAAAAGGCTCTTGTATGGCTTAGTCACGATAAGCAGGAGAGAACGTTCACATTTACCGATATTTCTAAGCTTTCAAACAAGACCTGCAACTATTTCCGCAGTCTTGGACTGAAAAAGGGCGATGTAGTACTTCTTATACTCCGCCGCCGCTGGGAGTACTGGGTAATAGCTACCGCTCTCCATAAAATGGGCGTTATCCTTATCCCCGGAAACCTGCTCTTTACTACACACGACATTGCGTACCGCGGCAATATGGCCGGTATCTCTGCTATTATCGCCTGTGATGACGAATACATACGCGGACAGATAGACGGGGCTGCTCCAGAAATAAAAACTCTCCGCAAGAAAATAGCCGTTGCAGAGCCCCGTGAGGGCTGGGACTTCTTCGAGGACGAGATAGAAAAATATCCCGACACCTTTGAGCGTCCTACAGGCGCCGAGGCTACAAAGGCTACAGACACAATGCTCATATACTTCACATCAGGCTCAACAGGTATGCCTAAAATGGTATGTCACAACTTCGCACATCCTTTAGGTCACATCGTTACCGCTAAATACTGGCATCAGGTACAGGAAAACAAGCTCCATATGTCCATATCAGACTCAGGCTGGGCTAAGTTCGGCTGGGGCAAGATATACGGACAGTGGATATGCGGTGCTATCCAGTTTGCCTATGACTTCACAGGCAGATTCAACGCAAAGGATATTCTTGAGGTCATCAGCCACTACAAGCTGACTACATTCTGTGCTCCGCCTACAATGTACCGCTTTATGCTCCAGGAGGATATGACTAAATACGACCTTTCCTCTATCCAGAATTTCTGCAATGCAGGCGAGCCCCTTAATCCCGAGGTATTCAACCGTATCTACGAGCTCACAGGCAAGAAGATGCGCGAGGGCTTCGGTCAGACAGAGGGTACCGTACTTATCGCAAACTTCCCGTGGATAGATCCAAAGCCCGGCTCAACAGGAAAACCTTCACCGCTCTATAATATCCACCTGCTCCGTCCCGACGGTACAGAGTGCGACGACGGTGAAGAAGGCAGCATCATGGTTTGCGGCATAGACAAGGAGCGTCCTACAGGTCTGTTCTGCGGCTATTACAAGAACCCTGAGCTGACTGAGGCTGTCCTCGGCGGCGAGAACTACGACACAGGCGACGTTGCATGGAGAGATTCAAAGGGTTATTACTGGTTCGTAGGCAGAAACGACGACGTTATCAAGTGCTCGGGCTATCGTATAGGACCATTCGAGGTCGAGAGCGCTCTCCTCACCCACCCCGCTGTTGTTGAGTCAGCTATCACAGGTGCGCCCGATCCTATCAGAGGTCAGGTAGTCAAGGCTACAGTCGTTCTCGCTGAGGGCTATACTCCGTCACCTGAGCTCACAAAGGAGCTTCAGGATCACGTTAAGCGCGAGACCGCTCCTTACAAGTATCCCCGTGTTATCGAGTATGTAAAGGAGCTCCCGAAAACTCTCGGCGGCAAGATAAAGCGTGCACAGATACGCCATCAGGACGAGGAAAACTCAGCAAAGTAAACACTCACATTCCATCGAATATTCGGCGCCCGTCCCAATGGTCGGGCGCTTTTTGCAAAAAAATATTTTTATTACCCCGCTTTTATAAATTATCGTACGTAAACTATTATTACATTGGGGGTGGCACATATGAATTCTGATGCACATCAAATCATATCCCAGGTCTATAAGGCTAAAAAAGACAGCCACGCGGCAGATGAGCTCATACAGGCTTATATGCCATTTATCAAGTCCGAAACAGCCAAATTCCTAAACCGTCCGCCCGACAAAAGCGACGATGAGCTCAGCATAGCCATGTTCGCTTTTTATGAATCTATCCGAAACTACTCTAAGCTGCGCGGTTCATTCCTTAAATTTGCAGCCCTTCAGATAAAGAACCGCCTGATAGATAACTATAGAAAAGAAAAACGAAATAAGGGACAGATATCGCTGGACGTTTCCGACGATGACAAACAGGACCTGAAAGATACAATACGCGACGAACACGATAAATACCAAGAAAACGAACTAAGAGAAGCAACACAGCAGGAAATAGCAGAACTTTCAGCTCAGATGCAGGACTTCGGCGTTTCAATGACCGACGTTGCGGAGAATTCTCCACGTCAGCGCCGTACTCTTGAAATATGCCAGAAGGCTGTTCAGTACGCAAGAAACAATCCCGAAATACTGGATGACTTTCTCAGGACTAAGCGCGTTCCGCTGGCTAAGCTGGCAGAGGGCGCAAATGTAGAGAGAAAGTCCCTTGAAAGACATAGACGCTATCTTGTGGCAGTGCTTCTCATTTGCACCAACGGCTATGAGATAATGCGCGGTCATATAATGCAGGTACTCAAAGGTGGTGAAAACAAATGAAATATATGGTAATGGAATGTCACGAGGGCTATGCTGTCCTTATGGACGAGGATTCCCGCTTCGTACAGGCGGCAAATCTCCGCTATAAGATCGGACAGACCGTCACCGATCCCGTTCTGATGAACGCCGAGGAGTCAAACCGCGGAAGGATCAGTATGCATATTTCAAAATTTGTTGCAGCTGCAGCCTGCCTTACAATTGCAGTCTCCGCAGGAGCTTTATACTATTCAAGCAACTATAAGGCTCATTCAACTGTACTTATCTCATCTGAGGCTAATGTTCGCATGGAGCTCAACAAAAAGGGCAAGGTGCTCAATATCAGCGCCGAAAATGCAGACAGTGACGAGATAATCAAAAATTATGACGGCAAGGGCAAGGATATGCTCGACGCCGCAAACGATATTATAGATATCGAAAAAGACAAGGGATACATCGAAAGCGGCGATACAGTCGATTTCTATATCAAAGCCGAGACTCCTTCTGAATACAATTCTTATAAATCCGACCTCATAACAGGTATTCCCGACGTAAAGGTAAAGGTTCAGGAGCTTGACGGCAAAAAGCCTCACGAAATAAATCCGCCTGAACCACCGAAGGCTGATCCTGAAAAGGACAGCAAGAAGCCGGAGCCGCCTAAGCCTGCGGATAAGAATACACCACCTAAGCCAGATGACAAGGCCGAGCCTCCAAGGCCTGCGGATTCAGCTCCGCCGGCACCTGCATCTCCGCCTGCATCAAACAATAATGCAGCTCCACAGGTAAAGCAGCCCGAAGCACCTCCTGCTCCGCCTGCTTCACCAGATGCTCCGGTTCCGCCTAAGCCCGATGGGGGTGCAGCTCCGAAGCCAAATGATAAGGTCGAGCCGCCAAAGCACGTTGATGACGCAGCTCCTCATGCACCTGCGTTGCCTAAGAAAAAAATACAGCTAAAAAAAGAAGTATTAGGCACTCTCAGTCTTTCGGAGATCAATACATATAAAGCTCTTACTCCGCTGCCAGAGTCAGCTGCTCCCGAAGCTCCTGCTACGGAAGCGGATAAGAATACAGGACCAGCTCGGGAAGCACTGCCCGAAGCTGAAAACATTCAAAGCCCTCCACTTCCAATTCCCCTTCCCTAACCTATTGCAAATAGGAAACATGAGATCCTTCATAAATTTGCCTGACCTCACATTCCTCTTAAACTGTCGGTCAGGCAAAGGAAAGAGCACTGCTTTAGCACAGCAGTGCTTTTTCATTTACTGCAAAAATACAATGATCTATGCCCATAAAAAATTTTTTGGATTATTTTCAGAATACCCCGTTTTTTTATTTCATGCTCCGTAAGCTATTAACATAAGGCGAATAAATAAGAAGTTCGCACAAAGTCAATTGCTCCCAAAGGGAGTAAAATAAATGGACTTATCCAGTCCATAAAAAAGGAGTAATTACAATGAGAAGCAAAAAGATCTTTGCTGCACTCGCTGCAATGTCAATGATGGCATCAGCCGGAAGCTTCAACGCTTTCGCCGCAGAGGCAGACGAAGCAGAAGCAGTTACAACTGCTGTCGTAACTGAGGCTTCATCTGAGACAGTCGAAACTGAGTCTGCTGCAGCCGAAGAAGCTGCTGCTGAGGAAGAAGCAACAGAGGCAGTTACTGAAGACGAAAAGCCACAGCCCCCTGCAGCTCCTGTTATTCTTGATGTAACTGAGATCATTGACCAGATTCGTTTTTTCATTGAAGCAGCAAATATTGAGGTATTAAACGATACTATTATCGAAAACTGGGATCTTATCGACAAGGTTGAGGTTCATTTCCACGAGAATGAGAAGCCTGTTCCTCCTGTTCCTCCTGTAACAGAGGCAAAGGAAGAAGCTGAAGAAACAGATGCTGAAGCAACTGAGGAAGCTGAGAAGCCCACAAAGCCTCTCCACCATGTTCACCTTGAACTTACAGACCTTTTCTATCAGTTCCGTGACATGATCGACATGGACAAGATCGATTTCCTTGATGACGAAGTTAAGGAGCAGATCATGAATGCTAAGGATATCCATGCTGATATTCACTTCAAGCACGAAAAGCCGGAGCCTCCTGCTCCTCCAGTTCCTCCTGTAGAGGACGAGAACGCAGAGAAGCCAGAGCCTCCCACACCTCCAACACCACCAGCTCCTCCGGTAGATGATGAGAAGCCTGAGCCTCCTACACCTCCAACTCCTCCTGTACCTCCGGTACATGAAGAGCACAAGAAGCCAGAGCCTCCTAAGCATATCAAGATCGGTCAGGAAGAGCTTGACTCAGCTATCGCAGCAGGTGCTATTAAGGCTCCAGCTGCACCAGCAGTAGAAACTGCAGAATAATGGTTTGACCAGTCACTGACTGTTCAGCATAAAACAAACTTGTCTTTGCCCGAAAGGGTATTTCCCCAAAAAGACAGGTCACTTCGATCCAATCCCAATCCCCTTTATCCTCTTTTACCCTTGTATCTGCACGCTCGGTAAAAGTGCGGATAACCAAGATGTAAAGAAAACGCCGCAAAAGCATATTTTTGCGGCGCTCTTTTTTTGGGCGCAGTGCCTGCGCTCCCTTTCTCCGCGAGTGATATAAAAATGAAAGACTGCTCTCAGCGCGTGATTACGTGCCTGCGCTCCCGGCTCCGCGATAGAGTTATACCGTATGCCAAGCATATCTCCGCATATGTTATTGTGTGATTCTTGCGGTTTTTCTTTATTCGGTTGCTATTTATAAAAATGTATGTTATAAGCGCGGAGCCCACGCCACCATTTTCGCGTCATAATAAAAATGCGCCATTCTTTTTTTCCGCGATCATTGCTATTTTTAGAATTATGTGTTATAATACAAGTATAATTTCCGCGTAAAGACGCTTTTTAGGAGGATGACCATGAAGGTAAGATTTCACCTGCCTGATTTCGCAAGAATGTTCAAATTCAATGTTGTATTTCTCACTATGCTCGAAAACAGTCCTGAGCTATTCCGCGAAGGAGTGGAGATAGCTTCAATATACGGCGTATTTCCGCCTTCACTCTGGAACGGCGGACGTGTAGTACACGGTATGTGCCAGAAGGACTTTGTAAAGGGAGTCACCGGCTACTTCAATAAAAAGGGCATTCCGCTCCGCTTTACTTTCACCAATCCCATGATAGAAAAAAAGCACCTCGGTGATGAGTTCTGCAACATGGTAATGCATATTGCAGACAACGGCATGAACGAGTGTATAGTTATGTCACCTGTTCTTGAAGACTACATAAGAAAGACCTATCCGAACTATAAGCTGACAAGCTCAACCTGCAAGCGTATCACTGAGCCTGAGTCTCTCTACAGTGAGGTCTGTAAGGATTACCACATCGTGGTACTGGACTATGACCTCAATAACAAATTTGATATTCTCGAAAAGATACCCGATAAGAGCAAGTGCGAGATACTTGTGAATGCCTGCTGTAATCCGGGCTGTGCAAACCGCTCTCTCCACTATGAGATGATAGGACTTGAACAGATAGCCTACGCAAATCACGTAAGGAAGTACCCTAACGTCCCTTTTGACTCTGCAAAGTTCGCCGCTTCTCACCCTGAAGCCAAGGCTATATTTGAGTGCAAATGCGAACACAGGAGCCTTTTTGATGTAAAAGACCTCAGCAATCATATTACTCCCGACGATATATGGAACAAGTACGTGCCCATGGGCTTCAATCAGTTCAAGATAGAGGGACGCACCTTTGATATGTTCAATCTTATGGAGCACTATCTCTACTACATGGTAAAGCCCGAATGTATCGACAAGGCTCGCCTTATTTTTCTGCGAAACCTCAGCCTCAACGGAGCTATCATAGTTCCTGATCAAGCTGTATAAAGCAAATACAAAAAGCTCCGCATACGCGGAGCTTTTATCTGTCTGAACATATTTTATCTGAGTATTCTTCTGAGCTCGGAAAAATCCGCCTCATTATTCTTCTGCTGAGCCACGTCAACAAGCTTCATGGAAACTGCCTTATACATACTTCTGTCGGTGTCATTATCCATGCATTCAAGGTGCTTTCTCACCATGCGTATGTCATTGCACTCAACAGGACCTGAAAGAGCCTCAACAGGACCTAATGCTAAGATACGCTTGATATTGTTCATGATAAGAGGCTGAAATGCCTTGAGCGCCTCTGTCTGTGAAAAACCGCACTTTTCCATGAGAGCGAGGCTCTCTGCTGCAAGTGCGCAGACCAGATTGCTTGAAATAGAGCAGGCTGCGTTGTACTGAGCCTTGTTCTCGCTTGATATTACCTTAGTTCCGTTGCCCATTTTGCGAAGCAGCTCATCCCAGCCGTTTATAAACTCATCGCTGCCCTCAATACAGAAAAACGCTTTGCCCAGTTCCTTAAACGAGTCATACTTACTGGTTATTGGGAAAAGCGGATGTATAGAGAAGCCGCTTGCACCGTATCTTGCGATATCGGGAAAAGCATCAGCTACTGACATAGCTCCGCTGCAGTGGCATATCTGCTTGCCGCCGATACCCACAGCCTTGACCTGTTCATACACTTCTTTGATAGCGCTGTCGGGGACAGTTAAAAATATCACGTCACTGTCGCCCACAAGCTCCGCCATACTATCGTATACGCGGCTCTTGGTAAATCTTGCTGCTTCAGTGGCAGACTGAAGCCTTTTGCTGTAGTATCCCGTGATAAAGATACCGTTCTCAGCAAAGTACCTGCCGAGGGAAAATCCTACTTTCCCTGCTCCTATAAATCCTATTTTCATTTTAATATCCTCCTGTAACCCTCTAATTTGGTTACCTTTTCTACATTATATCACAGTTTATTTCAATATACAAGCATTTTTATTACATTTTTTGTAATTTTTTGATATTAACAAATGTGAAAAACATATTTTATTCATAAATAATGATTATTTAATAATATTAACCGCAATTTATACCCTTTCAGGTGCACAAAATCAAGTTGTATTGTTGATTTACTACGAATTTATTATTAACGATTTTAGAACAAGTATTGCATTGGTAAGAAAAAAATGATATTATTAACTAATAGTCACAGTTTACCTATCTTTTGCGAGTATGTATTACAGAGCGTGACAAATGCATTTGAAAGCTTATATAAACGGAGGGATAAAATGACCGACCAACAGGCAAGAGAGCTTCTGAAAAGCTCTCCGCAAAAGGCTCACAGGCTTATTTTCGACGAATACTACAATTACGTCTACACAATAGTTTTCAATCGCCTGAGAAGCTCTGCTTCACGGGAGGATATAGACGAATGCGTCAGCGATGTTTTCAGCGACGTTTTCCGCCATTACAGTACAGAGCACGGCTACAGCGGCGATATAAAGGGATATATTGCAGCTATAGCCCGTAACAGAGCTGTTGATATGTTCCGAAGACTGCGTGCAGCGTCGGTAAATACTGTCCCTATTGACGGATATGAAACAATGCGGCTGGCAGCTTCCGAAAATATCACTGAGCTTGCCGAGAGAGCCGAGACCTGCCACGCGCTCCTTGACGCAGTAAAGTCTCTCGGAGAGCCTGACTGCTGCATAATCATGCAGAAATATTATTACGGAAGGAGCTCCGCTAATATTGCCGATAAGGTAGGTATGAAGCCCGAAGCGGTGCGAAAAAGGCTAAGCCGCGCAATGGATAAGCTAAGAAAAATACTTACGGATAACGGCGAGGGAAGGTGATGTCATGAAAGAAAAAAACGAATTTGATATTCTCGAAAACACCGAACAGAGCGTCATTGACAGGATATCTGAGGAGTTTCCGCCAGATGACACAGAAGAAAAGGAAAATGTATTCAGAATGAGCATTGAAAAATCCAATAAAGCAATCAGCAGCACATCGAAATTCACAGAAAACAGTGAACAGACCGTCAGCGGAGTCGAGGTCTACAAACCGCCAATATGGAAAAAATGTCTCAGTGCTGCTGCCGCAGTAATACTATTAGGCGGTGCAGCCGGCGGTATCAAGGCATACAAATATTTCATGAATGCTCACGTAAAAACAGACGATCCTGTGACAGAGGAAAATACAACTAACGATAATATGATCTCCGATGATGAAAACATCGAAGAACCAACAGAAGCACTTATCAGCGGCTGTCCATTTGATTTTGCGGCACATGAATTTATCAGACCTGATCCTGCCAGCCGAAAATTTACCTTTGTCTCCACAGGAAAATCAGAAGCTGAGGGTGGTAACGGCGAAACATCATTCAACCTATATGACGGCAATATTATCCCCCTTGAAAAGCGGCAGCAGCTTGCTGATTTCTTCAGCAGCTGTAAATGGGAAGAAATAAATGTGCCTGACTATCCCCCCACAATCTCAGACAGCATTCCATGGGAAGATAGATATGGACCTGTCAATAATTGTCCTTTTTTCCTGTACACCTATGAGCGGTTCTGTTTTTACAGTCTATCTGACGGCGAGTTCAATATGCTTGGATTCGACGGCGATCAGGATACTCTGACAGTCACAAGCTTCATGATAGAACCCAAATATGATGTGCCTGCTGATGATCCTGAACAAATTGTAGCGCATTACATTGCTGCCGATGAAAATCTGAATATCAATGATATTACCAAGTGCTACAAGATAGACTTTTCCTTTTTCCTAAGCAGGATAAAGGAGATACTTGGAGAAAATTTCCGCGATATAAGCATGGACCAATGGGGCTTCTTAGGCAAGGAATGGTCTGTAATAAGCGACGAGAACAGCGTTCCTGCTGAGCTTTCTGAAACAGATAAGCGTAAGCTGTGCAGCATATTAAAAAAAGGCTGCTGGAAGGAAGAATCCAGAGACAGCAAAACGATTTCCGCCGAGGAAGAAAAAGAGCTGTACAAGAATACTCCCCCTCCAGAAAGTGACAGATATGTAGTTCTGACAGGTAAGTTATTTGATTATAACTATGTTATCTGCCTTGAAGAATATTCCGACAAGATAATTGCAAAATATTATGACAGTGCGAGCAATATATCAGGAGACGATTATACAGAAGATATATATACCTATTCCTGCGATGATACATCATTGATATCAAGTGTAAAGGAATATCTCAGAAGCTGAGCTATACGCCGTCCTCCATTCGGAGGACGGCTTCCTTTTGCCTTGACAAAAGGCTTTTTTCACGATATACTATACTCCGGAAATGATTTAAGGATTATTTAATAATTCCCATGCTAATATATAATCACAGAAAGCGAGGGATAAATCATGTATATGAGAATACTGAAAAAAGACCTGAAACGAAAAAAGACCATGAACATCATACTCCTGATGTTCGTAATACTTGCCACTATGTTTGCGGCAAGCAGTGTAAACAATATCGTTACCGTTCTGAACGGTCTCGATTATTACTTTGAAAAAGCTGAACTCAGCGATCACTTTGTGATAACTCTCAACGACAACGGCGACGACATAGAGGAGCATCTATCAGGCATCCCGAACATCAAGGATTACCGCCGTGAGGATCAGCTGTTTTTCAACGACATCAGCCTTACAAAAAACGGCAAAAAGCTTGCTGAGTTTTCAAATGCGGGAATGATACTCTCCATCGACAACGCAAAGCTCAATTACTTCGACAAGGATAACGAGATACTCAAAAAAGTCCCCGAAGGATATGGATACTTCACAGGTTCATTAGTCAGCAATGCCGACATCGAAGCAGGTGAAGAGTTTAAGCTAAAGCTGGGAAATACCGAGCTGACGCTAAAATATAAAGGGCTTGCAAAGGACGCATTCCTCGGCTCTGAGATGTTCTATAATCCGCGTGTAATAATCAATAATGCAGACTATGAGAAATTCCTGGAAGACGAAAGCGTCATAGCAAATAACCAAAGCTCTGTTTTCTATATCAACGGATATGACAAGAAGGCTCTGGAATCTGACCTGTCAGACATTCCCGAATCACAGTTCAACAAGGGCATAAACATTGTCAGAACAAGCTACATCATGAACAGTATAGTAGCAGGACTTCTGCTTATCGTCAGCATCTGCCTTATACTTATCTCATTTGTCGTACTGAGGTTCACCATAAGCTTTACTATCAACGAGGAATTCCGTGAAATAGGCGTAATGAAGGCACTCGGACTGAAAAACACCTCCGTCCGCGGACTCTACCTCGTAAAATACCTGGGCATATCGGTCATCGGAGCAGTCATTGGTCTTGCACTGAGCTTTCCTTTCGGCAATGCCCTTATGAAATCAGTCAGTGAAAACATGGTGATCGGCAATGACAACACACTTCTCCTGAATATCCTGTGCAGTGTCATTGTGGTCCTTATAATAATGCTGTTCTGCTGGAGATGCACACGCAGGATAAAGAAGCTCTCGCCTATCGACGCGGTAAGAAGCGGTCAGACAGGAGAAAGATTCAAGAAGAAAGGGCTTATGCATCTGGGCAGGAGCAAGCTCGGCGCAACAGGCTTCCTTGCGTTCAATGATGTATTCAGCAGTCCAAAGCAATTCGGAGTAATGACAGTTATATTCACAGTATGCCTTTTACTTATAATGTGCCTTGCCAATACTGCAAACACTCTTGCAAGCGAGAAGCTCCTTCCATTATTCTGCACTCAGAAAAGCGATGTCTATATCACCGACAGCAATATGATCTCAAAGGTATTGACGGGCGAAATGACATATAAAGAGCTCAAAAGCGACATTGAACAGAAGCTTGCCGACAACGGTATGCCGGGAAAGGTCACATCTGAGGCTCTTATTTTCCCGACCATCGAGGCAAACGGCATAAAAGCCTCCTATGCATTCTCATTCAACAGGGATTCAAAAGCTTCCGATTACCTGTACTCAGCGGGCTATGCTCCCGAATATGCGGACGAGATCGCTATTACAGAACAGGTTGCAGAAAAGCTTGGGATAGGTATAGGCGACAATGTAAAGATCACCATTGACGGCAAAACAGATGATTACATGGTAACCGCATTTTTCCAGAGCATGATACAGCTTGGTGAATCGGGAAGATTCCACGAAAGTACTGACATACCCGATAAGTTCATCAAACAGGTCATGGGCTACCAGATAGATTTTGACGACTCTCCCGACAAGGCTGAAATAAACAGACGCATCAAAAGGATCAAGGATATTCTCGATACAAAGTATGTCGATGACACCGACGGCTTCGTAATGAATTGCATAGGAGCAAATATCAAGGACACCATAAACGGCGTAAAGCTTATGGTGATAATCATTACAGTGGTCATAATCATACTGATTTCGATCCTTATGGAGCGTTCCTTCATCACAAAGGAAAAAGCCGAGATAGCGCTGATGAAGGCTATGGGCTTCAGAACAGGCTCTGTTATAGCTCAGCACAGCCTCCGCTTTGCAATAGTAGCCGCCGCTGCTTCACTTCTTTCAGCCGTCCTCAGCACTCCCGTGACAAGGCTCTGCATCAATCCCATATTCAGGATAATGGGTGCTCTCAACGGCGTGGAATACAACATCAGACCTGTGGAGATATATGTTATATACCCTGTAATAGTTTTTGCGGCAACTGTGGCAGGTGTGCTTTTCACAGCACTCTGCATGAGATCGATCAAGGCTTCGGATACAGCCGATATATAAAAAGGAGATATGAGTTATGAATAATACAGCTATTCTTGAGGTAAAGGACCTCTGCAAGACATACATCATAAACAAAAGACAGAACAACGTTCTCAGGAACGTAAACTTCAGGATAAATGAAGGTGAAATGGTAGCCGTTATGGGACCGTCAGGCTCGGGAAAGTCCACTCTGCTCTACACTGTTTCGGGCATGGACAAGATGACCGCAGGCGACGTTAAGTTCTGCGGCAGAGAGCTCTCAAAGCTCAGGGAGAATGACCTTGCGAAAATGCGCCTCGACGATATGGGCTTCATCTTCCAGCAGATGTACATGATGAAGAACCTTTCCGTACTTGACAATATCATACTCCCGGCGGTAAAGTCCGACAAGATAAAGGAATCAAGAAATGAGACCATGAAGCGCGGACAGGCACTTATGAAAAAGCTCGGCATCATCGACATCTCAGATAACGACATCAACGAGGTATCCGGCGGACAGCTCCAGCGCGCCTGCATTTGCAGGAGCATGATAAACAATCCACGTATGATATTCGCTGACGAGCCCACAGGTGCTCTCAACCGCACCTCATCAGACGAGGTCATGGAGGAGCTTACCAAGCTCAACAACGAGGGCACAACAGTTATGCTGGTAACTCATGATGCAAAGGTCGCCGCAAAGTGCTCACGAGTGCTGTTTATAGTTGACGGAAACATAAATGGGGAGTATAATATTAACAGAAAGCTTCCACTCCGTGACCGTGAACGCGGACTGAATAACTGGCTTCTGGAAATGGGTTGGTAATATGACTGATGTACTTATCGTTGAGGATAACGCAGAGCTCTGCGGACTGCTGTGCGATTTTCTCCGCGCTGAAAATTATACCGTAAGCACTGCCGAAACAGCAGAAAAAGCCTTGTCTCTGTATGAAAAATACGGGGCAAGGCTTGTCCTGCTCGATATAAACCTGCCCGGACTTGACGGCTTTGCAGTGTGCAAAAGGATACGTGAGCAGGATAATACTCCAATAATCATCCTGACCGCAAGAGTTGACAAGGAAGACAAGCTTAACGGCATACTGCTTGGCGCCGATGACTATATCGAAAAGCCCTATGACATTGATATACTCATCGCAAAGATAAAGGGCATTTTCAGGCGCAGGCTGGCTCTTGACGTTATCACTGAGGGCAATATCACGCTGAATATAGCCGACGAGACCGTTCTCAAAAACGGCGAGCCAATCGCTATGACCGCTAAGGAATTCGAGCTGCTCCGTATGCTGATCGAAAACAAGGGACAGACTCTTGGCAAGGACTTGATTTTCAACAGGATATGGGGCTCAGACAGCGAATCCGAGCAGCAGACTCTCACCGTACACATAAAATGGCTGAGGCAGAAAATAGAGGACGATCCCAAAACTCCTGCAAGGATACTTACGGTATGGGGCAAGGGCTACCGCTGGGAGAGCTGATATGCAGAGATTTGACAAGCTCATTGCATGGATAGTCATTGCTATGGCGGCTGTGATCGCAGCTGTGAACCTCATAATGCTGAAGGCTCCCAAGCAGAATCAGCCCCTTTATAAGGTCGAGCTGAACCGCATAGAGCAGGAACTCAAAAACGGTCAGACCGTCACTGCCGACAGCTATCCCAATATCATCGGTATCTACGAATACGACGGCAGTGATGACTTCTACGAATGCAAAAATGAATACGTTATACGAATTGTTAATGGTAATACATACCGTATAGAATACACGGACAAAGCTGTGATAAAAAGCTCAGCTCTGCCCATTGCGGTCAACTCATGTATGGGCGGACTGTGCCTGATATTGACAGCCGTTCTTTTCTATATCCGCAGAAATATCGTCAAGCCCTTCGGAAAGATCAGCGACCTGCCCTATGACCTTGCAAAGGGAACTCTTACTGCTCCCGTAAAGGAAAATAAGGGCAAGTATTTCGGCAAGCTCGCATGGGGACTTGATATGCTTCGTCAGGAGCTTGAACAGGCAAAGCAGCGCGACCGTGACCGCGCAAAAAAGGAAAAAACTCTCCTGCTCTCCCTGTCCCACGATATAAAAACCCCCCTTTCCGCAGTAAAGCTCTACTCAAAGGCGCTTTCAAAGGGACTTTATCCCGACGCCGAAAAACAGCGTGAAGCCGCTGAGAGCATAAACTCAAAGGCTGATGAGATAGAGGGCTATGTTGCAGAAATGATAGGTGAACTCAACAGCGATGTTCTGACCTTTGACTTCAACAATACCGAATTCTACCTTGCAGACGTAATCAGCAGGATTTCAGACTACTACAGCGACAAGCTGTCGGTGCTGAAAACAGACTTTACTGTTGCAGAGTTCGGGAACTGCCTCATCTCAGGAGACCCCGACCGCCTTGAAGAGGTACTGCAAAACATAATCGAAAACGCTGTAAAATACGGTGACGGCGGCAATATCTCAATTGATTTCTCCGATGAGGAGAACTGTAGGCTTATCACCGTTTCCAACAGCGGCTGCACCCTTGCGGATACAGAACTGAACCACATTTTTGACAGCTTCTGGCGCGGCTCCAATACTGGCTCTCAGCAGGGCAGCGGTCTGGGACTTTATATCTGCCGACAGCTTATGAACGGCATGGGCGGCGATATATTCGCGGAAATCGACGGTGACCTTATGAAGGTGACTGTTGTATGCTCAAAGCCGCAATGACCACCTGTCAGCTTCAGACTAAACAAAAAAGGCGCTCAAGGGAAGCCCCCTCCGGCGGAACGCAGGTTACATTTACGAGACTGAAATTTCAGGCACGGTAACCATACTTTTCCGTTAAGAGGAGGCGACTAATGAGCGCCTTTTTGCACTTAAAGAAAAAAAGGAACGCCGAGAACGGCGTTCCACACACAGATATTTTGTCAGAGTCCAAATCATACATTAACTTCTGCTTGCACGTTCACGCTGCATCATGCGTCTCTGACGCTCCTGCTCAGCAAGCTGCGCCTGTCTTTCCTCTGAGCGTCTTATCTGCTCGCTGTAATAAATATCGTCCGACTCTTTTTTCTTCTTCGTTATAACAAAAACAAGTGCTGCAATAACTACACAGGCTGCGACAAGAGCAATAATAAATGGAACTGGCATAGGTATCCCTCCTTTGCTTAAAATCTTTTCAAAATTAACTCTATTTTAATTTTATCACAATGGGGTACACTCTTCAATCCGTAATTATGCCGAAATTGTGCTCGCTGTCTTGGCTGTTTTGCACAAAGAAATGTTACAACAAAATCGCATATCGCCGCTCGCCGTAAACAATAAAGTGCAGAACTGAGCTCACTCAGGCAGGATCACGGCAAAAAAATACCGAGCCCATAATTTCAGGCTCGGTAATCCTGTTCTTCGGCTTAGAGAAGACGGCTTGACCGCACTCTCTGTTACGTACGTTTTCTTTCCGGGAACATTGCGTAAAAGCGTTCCTTGTCCATATACATTCGCTCATCGGCAGTCCTCATAGCCTTGCGTATGTCGCCCTCTCCATTGTCAAAATAGTATCCCAGTGCAAAGCTGATATTCTTTGGATCCTCCGAGTCTCTGCGAAGCTTCTCGACCCGCTTTTTCAGCTCAGCTTCCTCCGTCTTACAGTCGAGTATCATAAACTCATCACCGCCTGCGCGGTATATCTCACCGTCGCAGAACACATCGCGAAGTATCTCCGCAGCACCTTTAAGAAGCCTGTCTCCTGCACTGTGTCCTTCATTGTCGTTTTTTTGCTTCAAGCCGTTAAGGTCAGCAAAAATAACACCATAGGCATCAGGCTTTTTGTCTCTGCTTCTGATGAACCAGTCAACGCGGTTATTCATGGCATTGCGGTTATAGACTCCCGTAAGCATATCAATAGTACCCATGATCCTCAGCTGGTCAACAAGCTGATAATTGGCTATTTCGGAAGCTATGAGATGTGTGGTGAGTTCGAGGACTTCCTTTATCTTCGAGGCATTTTCAGTATCGAAATTGACCGCCCAGATATAGCCCAGAGTCTCATCATTGTATTCAAGCGGAAACAGCACAAGGCTCTCTACGCCTGCATTTTCCAGTGATCTCTGCCAAATCAGATTACGTCTTTTCAGTTCTTCCATATCACTTGAATTCTTTATGATAAGGCAGGTGCTTCCTGCTATGGTATCAGGCCATGTTTCAACGATATCAAAGAAATCAACTGCATTCTCCCTCATGTGGACTTCCATAGGCTTGATGTCTAATCCCGGAGCTATGACCTGCGTCAGTACAGAGCACTTTCTTTCCTTGAAATCCGTTAGGAAAACGCAGCATCTGTCGGCATTGCATATCTCACGTATATCCGACATAACATCTTCCATAGTATTCTTAAAATCCCTTGTGCCGTTGAGTTTCAGGCTCGTCTGCAATACCGCAGATGAGACATCAGCCGAAATATTAGTCATTCTCTCGCTGTTTTTCTCAAGTGTGAACTCCTGAGTATAGGTGCAGTAGCCCTTATTAGGTTCAGAAGAAGCAAGCGGCATCATATACATATCTATCCAGAAGCTGTAACGCTCGGGGTGGATATATGTATGGAACGGCTTCTTCATTATGGCACAGTTGTAGATAGCCGCCTCAAAATTCAGGTCCTTCGGAATATATTGTTCATAAGGAGAATCGGGAATGAACTTATTATTTAGCATCTGATTTGAAGAAATATTCTCAGGATTTTCTATAGAATCGATATATGCCTTATTGCCAGCAACAAGACGGATATTGCCATAGCTTCCGTCAGAGAATTTTTCCACGGATATAATGCACGTCATAGGTTCAATATTATTGACAAATTCCTGAAAATCCATACTTTCTCCTTTCAGCCCAGCAGGCGTATATTTTTTACATTATCATTATAGCACATATTTTTTGATGCGTCCAGTTAAATTTATGTGAATAATATCAAGAGCTGCATTAAAGCGGAGCAACTCTGCAAATTATTTTCTCTTTCGTTCAGGGAACTTCTTGTAATATCTTTTCTTGTCGGCGTACATTCTCTCGTCAGCGGTTCGCATTGCAAAGCGGATATCTCCGCCCTCTGCCTCAAAATAGCCGCCTACAGCAAAGCTGATATTCTTTGGATCCTCAGAGTCCCTGCGCAGCTTTTCCATACGCTTTTCCAGCTCCTCCTCGGGAACATTTACCGCCATTATCATGAACTCGTCGCCTCCTGCACGGTAAATGTCGCTGTCATAAAACAGGCCCCGAAGTATCTCTGCTGCATTTTTAAGCAGCTTATCGCCTTCGATATGTCCGCCGCTGTCATTGACCTGTTTGAGTCCGTTAAGGTCAGCAAAAACTATACCGTATTTCTCGGGCGTGGACTCTGTACCTGCAATATATCGGTCAACACGGTGATTCATAGCGTTGCGGTTATAAATGCCTGTAAGCAGATCGACAGAGCTCATTATCTCAAGCTGATTAAGCAGCTGATAGTTTGCTATGGCGTATGCGATGAAATATGTGGTAAGCTCAAGTGTCTCTCTGATCTTGAGGGCATTTTCAACATCAAAGTCAGTTACCCATATATAGCCCTTTGTATCGCCATTATAAACAAGAGGAAACAGCACGAGAGTCTTTACATCATAGACCTTCAGTGACTCGTACCACAGCTTATTTCTGCTTTTCAGGACCTCCATGTCCTGATGATTCTTTATCATAAGGAAATCGCTGCCGTCAATGGTATCAGGCCACGTTTTTACAATTTCAAAGAAAGAATCATCGATTATTCCCTCGATAGGACCGAATTCGCCTTCAATAATATGGCTGTCGCTGAGAAGCTTACAGGTTTCGGCTTCAAAATCAGTAAGCAGCAAGCAGCAGCGGTTAGCCTTGCAGAGGTCACGTATATCCATTACTACCCCGTCTATGGACTTCTTGAAGTCAGTAGCTCCATATAATTTTATACAGCTTTGCAGTACAGCAGAGGCAGTTGCAAGAGAAATATTTGACATAAGCTCGCTGTCGGCATTGACAGTGACAGTATATGTATACGAGCAATAGCCGATATTCTCATCATCGCTCTGCAAAGGCATGAAGAACAGATTGAACCATATGTCAAATCTTCCGGGATGTACATATGTATGGAGGACCTCTTTCCTGACTGCCGAGCGATAGCAGAAATCCTCAAAATTCAGGTCATGGGGAAAGTATTTTGTATACAGTGAATTCGGCACAAATACTTTTTCCTTTGCAACGTCTGAATTTGCGTCGGGGTTGTTTTCTATTGATTCAATATATGCTTTATTTCCATCGAGAATACGAATATTTCCGTAGCCGCCGGGCTTTTTTTCTACGGACATAATACAAGTCACAGAATCACAGCTGTCTAAATAGCCTCTAAAATCCATATAGAACTCCTTTCTGAAATAGAGGAGATAAAACACCTTCTTTTGATATTATATCACATATTTTATCAAATGTCCAGTAAAAATTATATGAATAATGCAAAATCTTATTTTTCGAGAACTCTCCTGCCGATACTCTTGAAAAGCTTCATCATCTCATTTGTAAGGCTATGGTCATAGGGCTGAAGAACTATCTCGTCACTTCTCAGCCATTCTGCGTATTTCAGCTCATTTTCGTCCATATGTATAGCGCAGTCTCCCTCTGCTTCACAGAAAAAGCCTGCCAGGATATTTGCCGCTATCCCCCACGGCTGTGACTTGTAATATCGGATATTCTTGACTTTTATGCCTGTCTCCTCCATTACCTCACGGGAAACTGTAGCCTCAAGAGACTCCCCTATCTCAGTAAAGCCTGCCACAAGAGCATTGTGGGCAAAGCCTTTCCTGTAGCGCGTTATAAGAAGCTTTTCGCCGCTGACTACGCCCACAATGACAGCAGGATCTATCCTCGGATAGACCTTTTTGCCGCATTCGGGGCAGATCATGGCTCTCTCGGACTCGTCATGAACATTTTCAGCACCGCAGCGTCCGCAGAATCGGCTGTTCAGATACCACTCGGCAAGATGCTGAGCCGTGAATCCGGCAAAAAGATACTTACGAGGCTGAGGATCGGTGCTGCGTATCTTTCTGATACTGCCGAATGAGTATTTTTCGGGAAGTACCTCAGTAATATCTCCGTCTGTCAGAAGCAGAAAGAAGCCCTCGCCCTCTACCTCAAACAGATACGTTAGCTTATCTGCATATTCCGCAGGAAGCTGGCAGACCTTAGGGAATCCTATGATGTTGTTTTCAGCAAGGTATGCCATTTCACCCGATCTGTAAACTATGACTCTGTCAGAAGCCGCAGGGCGTCTGCAAAGTGAAAATTCGTTTTTAAATAGTTTTTCTCCTATATCCTGTATCATATTATACCTCTTTTCATATTGAGTTCACATTATTTTATCATATTGTACAACAGAAATCAATGCATAGATCATATTTATTGATCAGAACCGCGGCAAACCGAACATTTGTTAGATATATTATTCAATATATAAAGATTTTTCAATCTTCATGTGCAAATATTCAAAAACTTCTTGAAATATTTAAAAAAATATGTTATAATGTATTTAATATTAGGGGCATCCATATTTAATAATGGAGAGATGGTTATGACTAATGAGAGAACTTTTGAATTTTATAAATTGTTTGAAGAGCTTATACGCTCTATGACCCGGGGAAGCACCTACGATGAGGAAGAAATACTCGCAAACGTCAAAAAGGTTTCCGTATTTTTCAGGCTCACAAGGGCTACCTCCGAGTTTTACCGCACTGTTCCTGACGAAAAAGCAGGCATAGGCGAGATAAAGATCGGCTACGACAGCGGAAAGCAGGGGGAACTTTTCTTGTCAAAGCGCGTTGTCACAAAGTCAATGGCTGTCGTCATCTGCAGTGCTTACAGGTCTCCAGACGAGGAACCAATGGACGACGACGAAAAGGACAAGCTTACTATCGCCATGAACTCTGTTCTAAGCTTTATAAGCCGTCACAGACTTGAGGGAGTAGTGGAGAAATTCGTTTTCTTCGACGATACAGGCTACCCGAATGTCCGCTCGTTCCTGCGTTACCTTGAAATGCTCAAAGCAAAAAACGCTCTCGGCGGCAGTACTGCGGTGTACTACAATCTGCGCCACCTCACACTTATCAACCGCGATATCGGCAGAAGCGCAGGTGATATCGCTATACATAACTATTTCAATATAATCAAGGATATAATCGGTGAAAGGGGTATACTTTGCAGAGTCGGCGGAGATAATTTCGTCGGAGTTTTCGATGATTCGCTCCTTGATGATGTTCTCGGCATACTAAGAGGAGTTCCCGTCATCTATGAGCCAAACAGCGGCAAGCGCATAATGCTTTCCGCAAGCACAGGCGTTTTCCGTATTCCTAAGGATTTCACCTTTGACGCTCCGGGAGATGTCATGGACAGAGTTCTTTCAGCGTCTCAGACTGCAAAAATGGGAGGAAAGGACAGCGTCGTGTTCTACGACGAGAAAATGGAGATAAACAAAGAAAAGCGTATGGAAATACAGAAGCTGTTCCCAGGCGCTTTGAAAAACAAGGAATTCAAGGTGTTCTATCAGCCAAAAATAGATATTGCAACAGGAAAGCTCATAGGCGCAGAGGCGCTCTGCCGCTGGATAAGAGACGGCAGGATAGTTCCGCCTATGGAGTTCATACCTGTTCTTGAGCAGAATACAGACATCTGCCAGCTCGACTTCTATATGCTGGACAACGTTTGCGCTGATATACGCCGCTGGCTTAACGAGGGCGGAAATGTGTTTCGCGTATCAGTCAACCTTTCACGCAAGCACATGATGGACGTCGATCTCTTGGAGCATATAATAAATATCGTTGACAGACACAGCGTTCCCCATAAATATATCGAGATCGAGCTTACCGAAACCACCACAGACGTCGAGTTCCGCGACCTTAAGCGCGTTGTAAGCGGACTTCAGCGGCAGGGCATCTTTACCTCGGTGGACGACTTCGGCATGGGCTATTCGTCCCTTAATCTGCTCCGTGAGGTACCGTGGAACGTACTTAAAGTCGACAAGAGCTTTCTGCCCGTAGACAGTGACAATAACAACAGCAGCAGAACTGTTATGTTCAAGTACGTTGTGGCTATGGCTAAGGATCTCGGTCTTGAATGTATCGCAGAGGGCGTTGAGACTCAGAATCAGGTAAAGATACTAAAGGATAATCAGTGCTTATATGCTCAGGGATTCCTGTTTGATAAGCCGCTTCCCCTCGCCGATTTTGAAGAACGTCTAAAAAACGGTCATTACGATGTAGAGGCTTAAATATAAAAAAGCGGAGCTCTAAAGCTCCGCTTTTTGTGCTTAAAAGAGGCATAAAGCTTGAATTTATGCCTCTTTTGGATATATCGTCTTTCGTTTTTTTACTATTAAGCATACTATGCAGACTACGATCAGCAACAGGCACAGTATCTGATTCAGGGATACTATCTTCCCGATATGAGACTCTCTTGTAAAGTCAAGAAGCCCCTTTGCTGCCGCAGAAGCTATGAAAACCGCATAAACTGCCGCCTTGCTGCCCTTTGCGAACATTATGATACCTGCCGCAAATATCAGGAAGAATATCACTGATTCGGAAAGCTGCACGGGAAAAACCTCTCCCGTTTCTGTTACCTTGCCTGTATACTCTACAGAGAACGGTCCGCTGTATGGTCTGCCATGACAGCAGCCTGCAAATAAGCAGCCTAACTTCGATACACTGTACATCAGAGGCAGAGCAAAAGTGCAGTTTTCAAACATCACTCCTGACTTCTCTTTGTCACCGATTATAAGCGCAAGAGTCAGCACACTGCCGTACATTCCAAAAAGTCCGCCGACAGATGATAAGCCGAAGGATTTTCCTCCTGACGAGACATAAGTGAGCAAAAGGCCGAAGAAAAGGCTCATAAACGGTGACAAAAGCGCCACAAAGCCTGCTGTTTTCCTGTCTATGCCCCGTTTTACGTTCATAAAATACTGCAATACTATCCCAACAGCACAGGCAGCCACTATCATCACAACATAAGGCGGTATAAGCGAATAGGTCGTATCAATATGTATTCTCATGGCATTTAAGCTCCTTTATCAGCCCGGCATATTACGGCAGCAGGATTCACAATCCTGCACCATCTGATTGCAGACTATGGCAATTATTATCATCGCTGCTATAGTAAGGATCAGGGCTATTGCCGCAAGAACTATATAAACGATGCAAAGCACCTTTCCAAACTGATTCTGCGGATATTTTACCCTGACGATTATCATAAGCACCAGTGCAGCAATGAAGAACAGTCCGCCCACAAGTATAGTCCCAAGAAAGGTCATCGGGAATCCCAGTGCCATGAGTCCCACCGATACATAGCACAGGATATTGGCGGTATTGTCGTTTTGCTGCTGAACATAGGGCATAGGCATATTGAAGCTGCGCATATTCTGGAAAGCAGCATCGTTTATCTCTACATCTCCGTACTGTGCCCAATATACTATGTAGTTGTACTCCTTTATATCGACAGGTCGGTACCAGCGCTCATCATTGCTCCTTCTGAAGCCGCGCTTCATAAGGGTATCATCATCGGTATCAGACGGTGCAAAAAGCACAGGTCCGCCCTTATAGCTTTCAAATGTACAGTTTCTTACCTCAAAAAAATGAACTAACATACTACAGCTCCCCTTCAGATCAATTCTGTGATTTTATTATAATTGATTTTCATCAATATTTCAAGATGACATTTATCACTTTTTCAATGACATTTGTCACAGAAATGAAAAACAGACAGCCCCACGGCTGTCTGTCTTTCAAGAGATTTATTATGACAAATTATGAAAGCTTGTCTGTGATATGAAGCAGATATCTCTGAATCTCAAGAGCGTCTGCTGTAGTCATACCGTTGCCTCTTTCGCTGACATCTGCATTTACAGCTCCCTGCTCGGTAAGATGGTGCTCGTCAGTACCATTGATGTCGAACTTGTTAGGATTTGCAAGAGCCTGCATGATAATAACTACGTCAGACATATCAACTGCACCGTCGCAGTTTGCGTCACCTGCAAGAGTTACCGCTTTATCAGGCTTATTTGTTGCAGTAGTTGTGCTCTCTGTAGTAGTTGTTGTTGTCGAGGTTGTTGTTGTAGTAGTCGCAGAAGTTGTTGTGGTCGTTGTTGTAACCTCGGGCTGTGTGCTCTCTGTCTTGTCTGTGAGAGAAAGCAGATATGTAAGAGGAGAATTCCAGTAGATAGTTATCTCGTTTGTGGAATAGCTCTCGGAATTATCAACATAGCACTTTGCGCTTGGCTGACCCTTACAGTATGCCTTAGCTGCGCTGTCCTCAAGGCTCTGGTTTACACCGCCTACCAGCATACCCTTCATAGCATGACCGGCAGCCATTGAAGGACGGTGGTGAGGATTCTCGGGAGATACCGTACCGTAGCCTGTTACAAAGCTGATACCAAGAGGATTTGTTCCGAGAAGGTAATCAAGCTGAGCATTTGCACCGTTTGCAAGCTCATTATCCCCTGAAAGCTTACTTGCAAGTGAAAGAATTATGCCGCTGTTGGCAATTGTCATATTGCTGCCCCAGTTGTACTTTGATATAGAAACGCCGTATGGTGAAGAATTTGAGGTGCTGAGCATAGACTTTGCCTGTGATGTCACAGCATTAACAGCATTCTTATATATTTCAGAGTCCTTATCAGCATTCTTCATGGTCAGCAGAGCAATATTGCCGTAATCGCCAACTGTTGACCAGTCAAGTCCTGTAAGAGCTCTGCTTACATTTGCAATATATTTCTCGTCACCTGTTGCACGGTACATCTGTACAGCTGCCCAGTAACGCTCATCTCTGTCTGTCAGGTCTCCGTATTCACCTGTAACTATATCCTCGGGATTCTTGAATTTGAAATCAGGATTAGCTTCAAGCCAAGCCCATGACTTCTCGGCAGCGTCCATACACTTCTTAGCAAAGTCCTTGTCGTACTTTTCATAGAACTCTGCTGCAAGAGCCATTGAAGCACAGAAATCAGCTGTAGCTGTTGAGCTTACAGGAGTTACTATAAGCTCGCCTGTCTCCTTTGTAGGATCAACATAGCCCGGGAATGTCTTGCAGGATACCTTGTGGTATGCGCCTCCGTCAGAAGCCTGCATCTTCATCATCCACTCAAGCTCGAAGCGAGCCTCATCAAGGATATCGGGAGTTCCGTTGCCGCTCTCAGGTATACCGATATTGTCGCTGTAGAGCTCGGGAGCTGCATCATATGCGTAGATAAGGTCTGCAACAGCCTTTGCAGCAGGAACTACATATCTGCCATAGTCACCTGCGTCATGCCAGCCGCCGCTTACATCTATCTTATCGCTTGTGCCGTAAACTGTAGCCATAGATGTATGACATGGCTCATGACCGAAGTCCTTGTCCTCTACCTTGACGCCGCAGCGCTGTAAATAGAGCATTCTTACGCTGTCATCAATGAGATTCGAGTAGACCTTGTCGCCGATCTCGAAGGTGTATGAATCGTCAAGTCCCTCGCAGGCAATGTAGTACTTTCCTGCTTCCTTAACAGAGCTGAAATCACCTGTCCAGTTGGTCTCGCCTGCGCTGGAGTTCTCCTTCATATTTTCCAGCTTTCCTGTATAGACAGCTTCCTTTGTAACAGCATTTACTACCTTGAACTCTTTCTGGTCAGTAACATCGCGGAATACAGCGATCTTTCTGCTGTCAGGTCTGTAGCCCACCTGATTGATATTTATTGACGGAGCATACGGACGGCTCGAAGCGTAGTCCACCTGACTGTCATCGACCAGCTCTAATGATACATTATCGATAAAGATAGTGTGCTCAGGAAGCTCGCCCTCATACTTCTCCTGTATACCGCAGTTGAAAACCAGCTTTGCCATTATATCGGTATCGTCCTTCATAGTGAACTGATAATCAACAGTCTGAGGAGTTGAGGTGAGCTGAAGTCCCTTCCATGTGTATGATCTGTAGTCGCCGCCGTTCATCTGTATCATGCCCTCAACAAAGCGGTCAACAGAGCTTGATATATCGTATTTAAGACGGTAAACACCGTTCTTGTACAGCGGAACGATGTCATAGAACACCTGTACAGCGTAGTTTACCTTGCCCACATTGGATACTGTAAGGGCAAGCTGTCCGTCCTTTGTGCTGAGAGAGCACTTTCCGCCGCTCTCCTTGTAGGTTCCCCAATCTGTGGTACCTGACTCAAATGTGGAATTGCTGATGAGATTTCCCGCAGCCATTGTTGGTGCGCTGACAGCAGGTGCGGAGGCTGCCATTACGGTGCAGGCTGCAAGTACAGCCGCACAGCGCTTGATAGAACTTTTCTTCATGATATGATTCCCTCTCATTTTGTGTTGTCGCCGAATAACATAATGTGCTCGGTATAACTATCCATACAGTGCAGATGCGGTATTCAGATACCGCTGTCGGAACATCACCCGATGCTAAACTATGCATATCCGGCTTAGCGTTTGGTTTTTTTACAACTATATTTTATCAGAACGCATCAAAGTATGCAATAACATTTCGTGCTTGTTGTATGATATTTTGTGCAAATATGGGCAGAACCCCCTCCGGCTCATCATCTCATATCGTGCAAAAAGCCGAAAGCAGTCTTTTCTGCTTTCGGCTTATGATTTTTATCTGTATTTAAGCTCGGGATTTGAAGCGTAATAACGCTTTTTATCCTTGTACATCTCCTCATCGGCAAGCCTCATGGACCTCAGTATATCCTCGCCTGTACTGCCAAAGCTCACGCCTATGGCGAAATGCAGACCATCGACTTCTGCCGACTGCCTGCAACTATGCGGTCAATACGGTTCTTCATGGTATTGCGGTTCTTTATGCCGGTAAGCATATCTATGGAGCTTAGGACCTCCAGCTTATTGACAAGCTGAAAGTTGGATATCTCAGCCTATGCAGTACAGACATACTCCGTGAGTTTCTGTACAGTTTTCATCACTCATGCTGTCATGTTATAGTTTTTGACAGTCTCAAAAGCTCTGTCCGAATGGAGCATTTTTTGTTCAAAATGCAGAACTTGGCTTTTTCGCGGCATTCTTATTGACAGTACGTTTAAGGATATGATAGAATTGATTTGGATAAACTAACATCACGAATAAAGGTGAGATAATGTCAACATTAAGAGATGCCAAGATAGGTCAGACAGTCAAGGTCGTAAAGCTGGGCGGCGACGGCGCTCTCCGTCAGCACTTTCTTGATATGGGTATAATCCCCGAAACAGAGATAACACTTGTGAAGTATGCTCCTATGGGCGATCCCGTCGAGCTGAGGCTTCACGGCTATGAGCTTACGCTTCGTCTTGCTGACGCCGAGCAGATAGAGGTGGTCCCCGCCGATAACAAAAGCGGTGTCAGTGCTAAAAAAACCGAAAAGAAGAAAATAGCCCACCCCGGTCTCGGTGAGGGCGGAAAATTCCACACAAAAGGCGACGGTGATCCCCTGCCTGATGGCACAAAGCTGAAATTTGCTCTTGTGGGCAATCAGAACTGCGGAAAGACTACGCTTTTCAACAGACTCACAGGCTCAAAACAGCACGTCGGAAACTTTCCTGGCGTTACTGTAGACAGAAAGGACGGCGCTATCAAGGAGCACCCCGACACCATTATAACAGACCTCCCGGGTATCTACTCCATGTCGCCGTACACCAGCGAGGAGATAGTATCAAGGAATTTCGTCCTCGAAGAAAAGCCCCATGCCATAATCAATATCGTTGATGTCACAAATATCGAGCGTAATCTCTACCTGACCATGCAGCTGATAGAGATGAATGTCCCGATGGTCGTGGCTCTGAATATGATGGACGAGCTGTCGTCAAACGGCGGCGGTATCGACGTAAACCGTGTTGAGCACCTCCTCGGAGTACCTGTCGTTCCCATTTCGGCAGCTAAAAATGAGGGCATCGAGGAGCTTGTGGAACACGCTATCCATGTGGCAAAGTATCAGGAACGCCCCATAGAGACTGATTTCTGCGGAAAAAGCAGAAACGGCGGCGCAGTTCACCGCTGTATCCACGGAATATGCCACCTCATCGAGGATCATGCCGAAACAGCAGGACTGCCCCTGCGCTTTGCCGCCTGCAAGGTCATAGAAAACGACAGCCTTATCATTTCTCAGCTTGCTCTGGACAAAAACGAGGAGGAAATGATAGACCACATCGTTATGCAGCTCGAAAAGGAACGCGGACTTGACAGAAGCGCGGCTATCGCAGATATGAGGTTCTCATTCATACAAAAGCTTGTGGAGGAAGCGGTCACTAAGCCTACCGAGAGCAAGGAGCATATCCGAAGCCGCAGGATAGACAGTGTCCTCACAGGAAAATATACAGCGATACCTGCCTTTGTAGGCATCATGGCTCTGGTTTTCTGGCTGACCTTCAACGTCATCGGAGCATGGCTGCAAGGTCTCATGGAAACAGGCATAGACAAGCTTACTGAGGTAACGGACAAGGCTCTCATAAATGCCAATGTCAACGATACCATACACAGCCTTATCATCAACGGCATATTCGCAGGCGTGGGAAGTGTTCTCAGCTTCCTGCCCATAATCGTCACGCTTTTCTTCTTCCTGTCAATGCTTGAGGACAGCGGCTACATAGCAAGAGTCGCATTCTTCATGGATAAGCTGCTGCGTAAGATAGGCCTTTCGGGACGAAGCATAGTACCTATGCTGATAGGCTTCGGCTGCTCTGTGCCTGCGGTAATGGCTACAAGAACTCTCCCCAGTGAGAGAGACCGAAAGATGACTATACTCCTGACGCCGTTCATGAGCTGTACAGCAAAGCTGCCTATCTATGCATTTTTCGTAAACGCATTCTTCCCGAAGCGCGGCGGTCTTATTATGGTAGGACTTTACCTTCTCGGTATCATTATCGGAATACTCGCCGCTTATTTCTACAAGACCTTCCTGTTCAGAGGTGAGGCTGTGCCTTTCGTTATGGAGCTGCCCAACTACCGCCTGCCCGGTGCAAGAAACGTAGCTCAGCTGCTGTGGGAAAAGGCTAAGGATTTCCTCCAGAGAGCATTTACGGTAATACTTATCGCAACTATATGCGTCTGGTTCTTACAGAATTTTGACCTTAAGCTGAATATCGTCAGCGACGCCGAGGACAGCATACTCGCCCAAATTGCAGGGCTTTTCGCCCCTGTTATGAAGCCTGTAGGTCTGGGCGACTGGCGCATCATTGTTTCGCTGGTAAGCGGTTTCATGGCTAAGGAAAGCGTTGTATCCACCCTTGAGATACTCTACAGCAGCGGTGTTTCGGCTTCCATGTCATCACTTTCCGCAGCTTCCCTGCTGGTATTCTCTCTGCTGTATACTCCCTGTGTTGCAGCCATTGCTGCCGTCAAGAGAGAGCTCGGCAAGAAATGGGCAGTAACAGTAGTCGTATGGCAGTGCGTTATCGCATGGACTGCCGCACTTATAGTCAGACTTATCTGCATTGCGTTAGGAGTGGGATGATGAATACTATAGATATTATCCTTATTGCAGCTATCGCAGCCGCATTTACAGCCGCTGTGGCAGTATGCATACGAAACAGGAAACAGGGCAGGGGCTGCGGAGGCTGCTGCTCAGACTGCTCTGCCTGCTGTAAAAACAATAAATGAAAACAGGCATATTACTTACGGGAGCGCTTCTTGCAGCTTTAGTGTACAGCTGCTCTGACAACAACAGCTCAAAGGTCATATCTTCTGAAGCTGCCGCGGCGGTAACGGCTGCCGAAACGGCTATAGCTCCCACAACAGAAGCAGTCTCAGAACCCACAACAGTGTCGGCATCACTGCTAAGGTCTGCCGAGGATATAAAACTCCGTGATATTGACGGAAACGGTCAGAATTACGAATTCCACTACGGCGGCAGAAGCTTCTCTGCTCTTTATGAGCCCGATAACTGGCATATAAATGATTCGTACCTTATCACAGATGAAGCCGACCTTGTTATCATATGTCAGGCGCTTATTTCTGTGAACCCGGTTCACAGCGCGGATATGACAGGCTGGCGGACTGCCGAGGATATGGCTCACGAATGGCGCAAGCACAATCAGGCGTATTTCCTGCTGCCCGAAAGCTCTGAATGGAAGGAAAGCTCAAAGGACGTTGACCTTGATTCAAAGGACGAAGGCAAAAGTGCATATGACCTGTTCATGGACAGGATAAGAGAATGAAAAAGGACTGCAATGCGGTCCTTTAAATTTATCACTAAACCAACTCGGGCGAACAGTGTTCGCCCGAAATTTTTGTAAAATCACGTTCTGTTATCCATCAGCATGAACGAATATTGGTTTCTCATTTCACTTTGATGACACACAAGCTCAAAAAAACATATAAAATATTATACCATACAGCTCTGAGAATTGCAATATTTTCGGTAAAACTTCGCAATATTTTACATGAAAGCAAAAAAACAATGTACTTTTTGCCTTGCTATTTTAAATCTGCTATGATATAATGTTTATATCATACTATGTTTCATGACATAATAACACAGCTGCTTGCCTGTACCCATACAGCAATGGACAAAGGTTGGCATTGCGAAAAATACTATTATACTTCATGGAGGTAAACAATGGACAACTTTAACTTTTACAGTCCTACTGAGTTCGTTTTCGGAAAGGACAGAGAATCAGAATGCGGAAAATACGTAAAAAAATACGGTGGAAGCAAGGTGCTTATCCACTACGGCGGCGGCTCTGCCGAAAGGTCCGGTCTTCTTGGCAGAGTAAGAGAATCTCTTAACAAAAGCGGAGTAAGCTTCGTTGAGCTGGGCGGCGTTCAGCCGAACCCTCGTGATACTCTGGTATACAAGGGCATTGAGCTCTGCCGCAGCGAGGGTGTTGACTTTATCCTTGCAGTCGGCGGCGGCTCGGCTATCGACTCGGCAAAAGCTATCGCAGCAGGCGTACCCTATGACGGCGATTTCTGGGACTTCTACAGCGGCAAGAACATCGAAAAGGCTCTGCCTATCGGCGTTGTCCTCACTATCGCAGCCGCAGGCAGTGAGGGTTCAGGCGACTCAGTTATCACAAAAGAGGACGGTATGCTGAAAAGAGGCGCAGGCTCTGACGCCCTGAGGTCAAGATTCTCTATCCTCAATCCTGCTCTCACACAGACACTGCCTGCTTATCAGACAGCCTGCGGAGCTACGGATATTATGGCTCACGTTTTTGAAAGATACTTCACTAATACAGCAGAAGTCGAGATAACTGACCGTCTCTGTGAAGCCGTACTCATAACAATGGTCAAGGAAACTCCCCGGGTTATAGCTGATCCAAACAACTACGAGGCAAGAGCAAATATCATGTGGGCAGGAATGGTGGCTCACAACGGCATCGTCGGCGTGGGACGCTCTCAGGACTGGAACAGCCACGGCATCGAGCACGAGCTGTCAGCACTCTATGACTGCGCTCACGGTGCAGGACTTGCCGTTATAATGCCCTCATGGATGGAGTTTGTCTACAAGCATAATGTTATGCGCTTCTGCCAGATGGCAACAAGAGTTTTCGGCTGTCAGATGAATTTCGAGAACCCCGAGGCAACTGCTTTAGAGGGTATCCGCCGTTTCAGAAGCTTCCTCCACAGCATCGGTATGCCTATAAACTTCGCAGAGCTGGGAGCTAAGGAGGAGGATATACCTGCTCTCGTTGACAAGTTCGGCGTAGGCGACGGCAGAACAGGCGGCTTTGTGGCACTTTCTGCTGCTGATGTCACTGAGATATACAAGATAGCTGCAAATGCAAGCCTCTGAGGTGAACACTATGAAGATACTATTCATCGGCGGAACAGGCACTATCAGTATGGCTATAACAAGACTTCTTGCACAGCAGGGACATGAGCTCTATCTGCTCAACCGCGGAAACCGTAACACTGACCTTCCTGATAATGTCAGGACTATCATTGCTGATATATCCAACGAGGAGGAAACTGCAAAAAAGCTGGAGGGTATGTCCTTTGACTGTGTCGGCGAGTTCATCGGCTTCGTGCCGTCACAGCTTGAGCGCGACTACCGCCTTTTCAAGGACAAGACAAAGCAGTTCATATATATAAGCTCTGCTTCTGCATATCAGAAGCCTCCAACAGGCTATGTAATAACCGAGGAAACTCCTCTTGAAAACCCATACTGGGAATATTCACGAAACAAGAAGGCCTGCGAGGAATATCTCATGGAGCGCTATAATAAGGACGGATTCCCTGTGACCATAGTTCGTCCAAGTCATACCTACGACGAGAGAAGCGTACCGCTGGGAGTTCACGGAAACGGTGGAAGCTGGCAGGTCGTAAAGCGTATAAAGGAGGGCAAGCCCGTCATTATCCACGGCGACGGAAGCTCTCTGTGGACTATCACTCACAACAGCGACTTCGCAAAGGCTTATGTGGGACTTATCGGCAATCCAAAGGCTATCGGCGAGGCTTTCCATATAACCTCTGACGAAAGTGTAAGCTGGAACGAGATATATAAGGCTATTGCTGACGCTCTCGGCGTTGAGCTGAAGCCGTACTATGTTTCGTCACAGACTCTTGTGGATATGAGCGATTATGACTTCCTCGGAAGCCTTATCGGAGACAAGTCCAACTCTGTAGTTTTTGACAACTCAAAGGTAAAGGCACTTGTGCCTGATTTCAGGGCTGAGGTCTCCGCTAAGGAGGGCATACGCCGCACAGTTGAGCATATTCTTGCCCACCCCGAATACCAGAACGACGACGAGGAATTCGACCAGTGGTGCGACAAGGTCATAGCCGCTGTGGAAAAAATGAAAAAAGATCTCTGAAATATTCAAGGCTGCATCACCTACGAGGTCATGCAGCCTTTTATTATTGCTCCCAATCCTCATTCTTATGCTTGGGCTTGCGCTTATATATCTTTTTGCTGTCGGGAACTACCTTAGTAACAGGGCTTACGCCGTTCCAGTCCCGACGTTTTTCGTCGTTTATTTTCTTTTTCTCCTTCTTGCTCATTTTATCATAAGATACGAATTTATCCATTATTATCTCCTTTCATACCGCTATCACGAGCAGTTCTTCGCTGCCGCCGTATACAGACTCAAATTCTCCCATCGGAATAAAGCCGTACTTCTCGTACAATCCCTTTTCGCCGCTCATGACATATACCTTGCCGTAACCAATACTTTTCGCATATTCAAGGACTTTTTCTATCATTTTTTCGGATATTCTCCTGCCTCTGTGAGCCTCATCGACAAAAACGAATCCTATCAGCGGAGTATATGGATATTTCGGGTGAAGCTCGTCCTTTTCGGTAAGGGTGCAGAAGCCCACAGGCTCATCGTCTTCAAAGGCTGTGAAAACGCGCTCCCAGTCCTTGAACTCATTTTTGCCCATTAACCCTGCAAGCGTCTTCCCTGCTCCCCATGAGCAGTTTTCGGCGAATACCGCAGCCTTATCCCAGTTTTCATGTGTACTTGTAAGTTGTTCTATTTTCATTTTTCCTCCTGTCGTGACACCGTCGCCTGCATGAAAAAAGCGCCCCCGCAAAACGCAGGAGCGCAGAACGTATACCGATAAATAGTCTGTTATACGGCTGTGCAGGCAAACTCCTTGCTTTGTATTGTTATGTTGTGACCTGATGTAAATACTGTATTTTTCATTGAGTTCACCTTCCTTTCAGTTGATATGAGCATATTATACATGGTATTTTTTCATTTGTCAAGCAATTTTTATGTGACTTAAAAAAAATCGCCCTGACTGTTTATAAAAAATGTCCACTCAATAACCGACTAACGGCGATTATTGCCCTGAACAATGTTCAGGGGGCGCAAATTACATTTTCTCTGAAAAGCCGTCATAATTCTCCACATTATGTGCATAATCAGAAGCATATCAACGAAGTGAAAAAACTCCCTTGACAAATAAAAAATTGTAAGGTATAATGTTTTCATATTAACTGAAAGGAAGGTGAACTTCATGAGAACAACTTATACACGACCATATCAGAGACCATATTACAACAAAATATCACAAAGCAAGGAGTTTGCCTGCACAGCCGTATAACAGCTTTTTTCAGCATTATATAACGGTGTACATTCTGCACTCCTGCATTCTGTAGGAGTGCTTTTTTATTGCAGGCGAAAAGAAAAGAGAGGTAAATATGTCAGCTATAATCGAAATCAAAAACGTAAGCAAGGAGTTCAAGGTGCTCAACAGGCACGAAGGTCTCAAGGGCAGTCTCAGAGACCTTTTTTCAAGGGACTACAAGACAGTACGGGCAGTGGACAACATCTCAATGACCATTGAGCAGGGTGAGATAGTAGGCTACCTCGGACCAAACGGTGCAGGTAAGTCCACTACTATCAAGATGATGACAGGCGTTCTCGAACCAACATCGGGCGAGATACTTGTGGGCGGTAATGTCCCTTATAATAACCGCTCAAAAAACGCACAGGAAATAGGCGTGGTATTCGGTCAGCGCTCGCAGCTGTGGTGGGCACTGCCGCTGGTGGAGTCATTCAAGCTTCTCAAGGACATATATCAGATACCTGATGAAAAATACGAGGGCATACTAAAGCTCTACCGCTCACTGGTGGATATAGAGCCGCTGCTGCATAAGCCTGTACGTCAGATGTCTTTGGGACAGCGTACTCTAAGCGATATACTTGCGGCATTTCTACACGATCCTAAGATAGTATTCCTTGATGAGCCGACTATCGGTCTCGATGTTTCAATGAAAGCTAAGATACGTACTCTTATCCATGCTCTTAACAAGGAAAAGAACACGACCGTTATCCTGACAACCCACGATATGGGCGATGTTGATGCACTTTGCAGAAGGATCGTCATAATTGACAAGGGAAAAATGCTCTACGACAACGATATTGAGCACCTCAAAGGCTTCTTTGGATCATACCGTACATTAAAGCTCCGCATAGACGGCGACCTGAAGGAACAGGCAAAGCATATACAGAAGGAGCTCCCCGAGTTTTCGGTGTCTGCCGACGATGAATGGATATCAGTTCTCGTTGACGAGGAAAAGGCAAAGGTAATAGACGTTCTCGGAAAGCTTCAGCACTCATTTAACATAAGAGATATGCAGCTTGAAGAGATCTCCACCGAGGAGGTCATCAAAAAGATATACGAGGAGGGAGTACAATGAAGCTGAAAAAGTACCTTTCTCTCACCCGTGCAGGCATTATCGAGGCATTGCAGTTCCGACTTTCATTCGTGGTAATGGTGATAGGAAATCTGCTTTACCTTATAGTAGTATACTTCCTGTGGAAGGCTATCTACGAATCCGCAGGCACAGACGTTGTAAACGGCATGACTTTTACGGATACGCTCATATATCTGGTACTGGCGACTGCACTCTTCAACTTTATGGAGATGTACACCGTCTGGGAAATAGGACGAAATATCCAGTCGGGGAAAATCATACTCGACCTGCTGAAGCCTATGGAATACAGAAAGTATCTGTTCTGGTCATATTCAGGCTCGTTCGTGACTCAGTTCTTCCTCACGTTCCTGCCCACATTCATAGCCGTGGCGATAGTTACTCACGGAGCTATACCTCTTGGGATAAATCTGCTGTTCTTTGCAGTCTCGGTGGTCATGGCAGTTTCCATCAATTACAGCATAGACTTCATCGTAGGTACGATATGTCTCTACACCGAGTCAATATGGGGCATAAATATAATGAAGCAGGTCATCGTTCTTCTGCTTTCGGGTGCAACGATACCTCTTGCTTTTTTCCCAGATAAGCTTCGTGACGCAGTTGAGCTTCTCCCCTTCTCCGCTATCTATGATGTGCCGCTGAAATTCCTTCTTTGGGACGGTATCAGCATGGAGCCTCACGAACCGTGGTGTATGCTCGGATTTCAGCTTTTCTGGTGCGTCGTAATGCTGGTGATAAGCAAGCTGTTCTGGAAGCTATCCCTGCGACAGATAACTGTGAACGGAGGCTGATGATCTATGAAAAGAAAAGGTTTACGCTTTTACGCTAAGATATACTGCAAAATACTGGCACAGGATCTGAAAAGCAAAATGAGCTATCGTGCTGACTTCATCATCTCTACTATCGGAATGATATGCACAAATATCGCAGGCTTTATAAGCTTCTGGATATTATTCAGGAATTTCCCGTCAATAAAGGGCTGGGGCTATTATGAGATGCTGTTCCTTTACGGCTTTTCACTGATCTCGCTTACCCCGGTGCAGTGCTTCTTTGACAACAACTGGAGCCTGAGACAGAACGTATACACCGGTGATTTCATCAAATACTGTTTCAGACCTATCAATATGTTCTTCTACTATCAGTCAGAGGTTTTCGATATAAAAGGTCTTGGTCAGCTCGCCTTCGGACTGGTCACACTTATATTCTCATGGATAAAGTTAGGGCTGGGCTTTACACCTCTTATGCTGCTGAAAATGATAGTATTCCTCATAACAGCTTCACTTATAATGATAGCCCTGCAAAACGCTGCGGCAGCAACCTGCTTCTGGATACAAAACTCATTCTATGTCCTTGATCTGGCATACCGATTCAGAGACTACGCTAAATACCCTATCACTATATTCAGCTCTGTATTCAGATTCATCTTTACATTCCTTATGCCGATAGCCTTTATCGCCTACTATCCGAGCCTTGTGATACTTCGTCCCGATGAAGTGCCCATATTATCGTGGCTCTCGCCTTTTATAGGCATCGCATTCTTCCTGCTCAGCTATAAGATATGGATGCACGGCGCTAAAAATTACAGCGGTACAGGTTCATAATCTGCGAGGGCGTGACATCGTTCACGCCCTATATTATTGACATTTAACTGTGACAATGCTATAATATATCTTGCTCAATAAGTGCCTGTCAGGGCAAAACAAAACGCAGAAAAAATTATCGGGATAATTTTTATTGAGAGGACATTGGATTATCATATCATTCAGACATAAAGGAGATATTCATCATGAAGGAACAAAATATCAATAAGAAAAAGAAATGGCCAAAAGTACTTCTGGTCATCGTTCTGCTGATAGCAGCTCTTGCAGGCTTTATACTCTACAATGCTTCACAGAACATGAAGGTCGTGAACTCGACCTGCAGCTCAGCTAAAAAAACACTTTCAAACTGCGCAGGAGTCACTCCTGTTGACCCGGGAGAATACAAGCAGATAAAGATGTACGGTTTAATGAAGTTTGATGTTTCACAGTATGACATCACAGATGTCGGAAATCTTTCCGTAATGAAGGTAAATATGGGCTTTATGCAGATGGTATCATACGTTATCACTCCATTTGACAAGAATATGCCTCTTATGTCAATGGATTTCATGTATATCTTTGGGAAGCGCAAGTCCTACATTGAATTCTACGACCTTGTCCCCGATAAGAACTCTGCTGATTATGCAGACGTTATAAGTACTTTTAAGGAATTTGAAAACAAATACAGCAGCTTTGAGGACATAACCACCGATCCTGCATGGTATGATGACCTGATGACAGTAGCTCTCCATAAGGCAGGCAAACGTGCCGATGACGAAAAAATAGAGGCTATGTTCTGCGATGCTGTAAGCTGTTACATTGAAAAGGCAAAGGAGCTTGAAGTCCTCTCAGACGAGGAAAAGGCAGTAAAGCTTGAGCTCACTCAGAAATATTCCGACGACCTTATTTCAAAGGGCGGAGTTTCCACAGATGTGTTCAAAAAACAGCTCGGCGAGGATAAGACAAAGGATTTCTTCGACAAGGTATTCTTCGGAACCGAAAGACACAGATAAAAAAAGGCGCGATCATCAGTTATCGCGCCCTTTTTGTTTCATCTTACCTCAAAGCTGTAATCTCCGTGAACGGGAATTCTTTCCGATTCTATGCGCTCAACGCTGCCCCACGAGTGGTTCTCCATAGCTTCAACAAGGTCTGATATATCCCTCTCTGTGCCCTCTGCCTCCATTTCCACAGAGCCGTCGTCAAGATTGCGCACCCAGCCGCTGAGTCCTAAGCGTCTTGCAGTATTTTTTGCCTTCCAGCGAAAGCCTACTCCCTGCACATAACCGTAAAAAATAATATGCCTTCGAACTCTGTCCATATGCTTCTCCCATTACTCCTTTTTCTTTTTCACCAGCAGAGCCGCTCCCACAACTGTCATAAAAGCGATGCCTGCAATGATACCGCCAATGGCTATCCTGCCCTCTGCCGAGAGCTGTCTGTCGCCGTAGACTGTGGTAGTATATGTAAAGCCCGTTGCTCGGAAAGCTGCGTCCACGTCCTCGGCAATGACCTCATGTCCCTGAGCATTGGGGTGTATATCAAAATCTGCAATATTTGTGAGACTGTCAGCCTTTCCCTCAAAATCCGCGGCAACGTCTATGACCTTATAGCCGCAGGCAGAGTTTTCGGTGATCATCTCGTTTAGCCTGCCAATCTTATCATTTGAAAAATCCGTCACACGCTTTACCTGTCTGTAGTACTCAAGAGGATCGTATAGCGTCTGTATGTATATGATACCATCGGTCCTTCGTGAAAGCTCATCGTAAATTATCTTTATATTCTTGTCAAACTGCTCAAGAGCCTTGTCTATATCGTTATTCATTCCCATAAGCAGCGATGCCGCACCGAAAAGGTCAAAGTTCTGTGTATCAAACGAACCGTTCTCACTGATACCAATATTTTTCAAGACCTCCAGCAGTATGCCAAGAAGGTCATTTCCGCCGATAGACACAACTACTGCGTCGCAGTCTGCAAGGTCACTGTCAAGCTGACCGCTCTGAATCTGCTCTATAAGGTCGGCGGAAGCAGCTCCCGAAACAGCCTTATTTATCATGGTATGGCTGCATTTGCCGCGCAGCTCCTCGCTGTACTTATCCTTGAGTATATTTGAGTAGGAGCGGCAGCTGTAATTATCATCGGCAGTGTACCCCTCAAGCCCATAGCCAGCCGCTATGGAATCGCCGAGAAACAGCATTTTCGGAGGCACTTCCGTGATATTTTCGATCTCTTCAGCTGATTTTTCCGTCATTGAACACGAAGCAAGACTGACTGACAGTATGGCGGCAGATACAGCCGCAGCAATTTTTCTGAACATAGG
>NZ_JAIKXF010000085.1 GCF_024684275.1 Ruminococcus sp. | reverse complement strand
TGCGTGTAGGTCAGATTCATCTCCTTCAGATACGGCGTATATAAGCTCGTTACAGCTCTTGCTGCCGCATACAGTGGAAAACAGAGCTGATTTTCAATCTTCATAGCTTCCTTGTAGTTGTATTCCATTGTTCTGCCTCCTCAATTTATGTTGTTTACAATTATATTGTATCAAATATAAACCCGTTTGTCAAGTACCCTTGCTTTATTTTTGATATTTAACTTCAGACAAAAAAGTCCTCACAGCCAAAACTGTGAGGACTCATTGTTTTTAATCAGATAAACACATTAACGTGAATATCACGCCAGCTTAGTATCCTACGCTTTGTGGACTTCGCGTAAAGGTATTCTTTAGCATCGTCAAGATTCAGCGTAAAATAGCCAATCTGAGTATATTTGGGAATTACTTTCCTTCGCTGATTGCAGCCTGTACTGCGGATAGGGTGGCAATCACAATTTAATCGATAAACGGCTATATTTAGCCGTAAATATGATGCTGTAAAAGTTCTCCATTGTCAACTGTTATAATTGCATAGAACAAAATCAGGAACGTAAAAGAGAGGCAGCCATTACGGCTGCCTTAAATATTGTCATTTGCCTATAAGCTTTAATATCTCAGCAGGCTTCAGAGTTTTACCAGAAGAAACGAGTTTATCATTGACTACAAGTGCAGGCATTGACATTGCTCCGTACTCCATTATCTTCTTCAGGTCTGTGACATACTCGACCTCGATGCCCATTCCATCAACTGCCTTGACAGTGTTGTCGTAGAGCTGATGGCAGGCTTTACAGCCCGAACCGAGCACCTTGATACAGCAGATACCGTCAACAGGTTCACCGCAGCAAGTAGATGTAGTCTCGTTTGTAGTCTGCTCTCCGCCGCAACAGCAACATGAAGTTTCCTCTTTCTTCTCTTCCTTTTTCTTTCCAAACAGTGCCATAATGTTTCCTCCTAAATGATATAGCTTTGAATGATATTGAAGAAATATCCCACAAGGATAATTCCGACCGTACAGATAGCGATGAAAATACCTAGCAATTTCGGCTTGATAGCCTTTTTAAGCATGATCATCGAAGGCAGCGACAGCGTGGTGACTCCCATCATAAAGCTGAGTACCACTCCGAGCCTTGCGCCCTTTGCAAGCAGAGCCTCGGCTATGGGGATACAGCCGAATATGTCTGCATACATCGGTATTCCGCATATCGTGGCAATGATAACACCGAACGGATTACCCGTACCGAGCAGCTTTATCACCCATTCTTCGGGTATCCAGTTGTGGATAAATGCACCGATACCAACTCCGACCAGCACATAGGGAAAGACCTTTTTCGCAGTTTCCGTGACCTGTTCCCATGAGTATTTCAATCTGTCACGCTTTGTCAGCTCATTCTGCGGAGCGTCAATGCTCTTGCCGTTGCGGATAAACTCCTCGACCTCACTTTCAAGGTGCAGCTTTTCGATCAGCGTGCCGCCGACCACAGCTATGACAAGCCCGACGATCACATACACCACAGCGACCTTCCAGCCAAATATGCTCATCAAAAGAATAAGAGAGCCGAGATCGACCATTGGCGACGAGATCAGGAATGAGAATGTCACACCCAACGGCAGCCCTGCGCTTGTGAAACCTATAAACAGCGGTATCGACGAGCAAGAGCAGAACGGTGTGACTGTACCAAGCAAGGCGGCAATGCAGTTTGCACCGATACCGTGAAAACGTCCGAGTATCTTCTTTGTCCTCTCAGGCGGAAAATAGCTCTGAATGTAGGATATGAGGAATATCAGCACACCGAGCAGAACCATGATCTTGAGTACATCATAGATAAAAAACTGCACACTTCCGCCGATTTTTCCGCTTGTATCAAGTCCGCAGGCATTCAGCAGAGAGCCTATCAGCCTGTTCAGCCATTTCATACCGAGAATCTCGTCTTGTATGAAGTCCCATACACGCATAAATTACCTCCAAAAACTAACGTTTTATCATAGTAAACTCACACTTTATTTACTATAATCTTCTGTTTCATAAGTAGTATTTTTTCCTTGATCTCATCAATGACCTTTTCAAATTCTTCATCACTTTTGCCTGTCGGATCAGATAGTTTCCAATCATCATCAAATGGTCTGCCGATGAAAGGACAGCCGACATCACAGCCCATTGAGATTGCAATATCCGGTTCAGGAATATCTTTTATCAGCTTACTGTACTGATTCTGTTCCATGTCAATATCATAGAGCTTTTTCATTAAGCGCACAGCATCCTGATTGATCTGTGGTTTTATTTCTGTTCCTGCTGAATAGCTTTCAAAAACATCCGAAGCAAGATGCTTTCCAAGTGCTTCTGCTATCTGGCTGCGGCAGGAATTATGCACACAGATAAATGCTATTTTAGGCTTTTTCATTATCAAACCACCCTTTCGTCCGATTTGCTGTTCTGCACAGTAACAGTATTACGGGAACTTCTGTCAGCACTCCCACCGTAGTCGCAAGTGCAGCAGGAGAAGATGTACCGAATAATGCGACAGCCACCGCAACGGCAAGCTCAAAGAAATTGGACGCTCCTATCATTCCCGCAGGAGCGGCTATATCGTGGGACAGCCTTAACAGCTTGCAGGCGATATATGCGACAGCAAAAATAATGAATGTCTGCAATACAAGGGGAACAGCGATAAGCAGTATATGCAGAGGATTTTCAAGAATGACACTTCCTTGAAACGAGAATATCAGTATCAAGGTGAGCAGTAAACCTATTGTTGTGATTCCGTCAAATTTATGGATAAAGTATTTTCAAAGTATTCTGTACCCTTGCTTTTGCTTACGATAACTCTTGTCAGAATACCAAGAATAAGCGGTATCACAACAAACAGCATCACTGAAAGAAATAGCGTAGTCATCGGAACTTGTATATTCGATACACCGAGCAGGAGTTTGACTATCGGCACAAATGCCACAAGAATGATAAGGTCATTGGTCGCCACCTGTACGACAGTATAGGCAGGATCTCCTTTTGTCAGCGTACTCCACACGAAAACCATAGCCGTACATGGTGCGGCACCGAGCAGGACAGCACCAGCGAGATATTCTGCTGCAAGTTCTGGAGTAATAAAAGCCTTGAAAATCACAATAAAGAACAGACTTGCAATACCGTACATCGAAAACGGCTTTATCAGCCAGTTCACAACCCAAGTGACGAACAGCCCTTTCGGATTCTTGCCGACATTTCTGATACTCTGAAAATCGACCTTCATCATCATCGGATATATCATCAGCCATATCAGGATCGCCATAGGGATCGAAATTCGTGCGTACTCAAATCTGTTCAGGAAGTCAGGTATCTGGGGAAGAAACCGTCCAATCAGCACACCTACTACCATACACAGAGCCACCCATACTGTGAGGTATCGCTGAAATACGCTGATTCCGCTATTCTTTTGTTCCATAGTATCACTCCATAAATATTTATAAATTGAAATCATTCTATTCATAAGCCGTATCTTTCATACGGCAGAATTATTCGTTTAGCAGCTTTTCTGCTATCAGCACAGCACTCTCTATCATCTTGGGACATTCCGTTGCGAACAGCCCCTTTGCCCTTGCATAAGCCTTTCCCTCATCGGTGGAAATATCGCAGTCAAGCAGCTCACGGCAGATATAAGAGCCGTTTTGTTTCGCAAATTCATCAAGAAAACGCACGGCATAGCTGTTTGCTCTCTCTTTGCTTTCTAAGTCACCGTCCTCGCACATACCGTATTTAAGCCCTAAAGCCATAAGTGCCCCCGTACACGCACCGCAGACCTCAGCCTTGCACATACCGCCGCCAAAGCAAGCTCCGACTCTGAGTGCCTGTTCCTTAGTCATTCCAAGCTCCTCGGCAAAAGCCGCAAGCACCGCCTGAGAGCAGTAATACCTTTTTGAGAAAAGCTCGCTTGCAATTTCTGTGTGTTTCATAGTTTACCTCCAATAAATATATTCGAATTTATCTATACGAACTGTAAATAAAAATCCGTGTTCCCACGGACATTTTATTTACAGCAGCATTCTCCGCTGTCAGACACTTTTGTCAGTTCACGCAGAACATTCACGGCTATCTCCGTACCCTCCGGAGAAATGGAGTAATACATCCACTTGCCCTCTTTTCTTCCGACCACAAGACCGCTGTCACAGAGTATCTTCATGTGATGCGAAAGCGTAGGTTGGGTACACTGCATTGCTTCAAGCAGCTTGCAGGCACATTTCTCGCCGTTTTGCAAAAGCCTGAATATATGCACTCTGTTTTCATCGCACAGAGCCTTGAAAATCACGGTGATCTGCTTGTTTGTCAGTTCCATTTGCTCACCTCATATTGAAGATTTTCTATATTATATCACACAAATAGAAATTTGTCAATACGTTTTGAGAAATTAATGAAAAATCAAAATCGCTATTGACAAATTATAAAATATGTAGTATACTGCATATAATAGGTAGTATATTACATATATTTGAAAGAGGTTTGCTATGTACGATTTTGAACACATGGATCCGAGAATTATTGCCTTTGTGAACATCTTTATCTGTTCCAACAGGCTTCAGGCTATAATGGATAACGGACTTGTGGATATTACCGCCAAACAATGGCTTGCTATTGCAATGATAG
>NZ_JAIKXF010000043.1 GCF_024684275.1 Ruminococcus sp. | reverse complement strand
TTTTTCTTACTCACAATAATCACTCCTGTTGAATATTTCCTTTCGGTGATATAAGTATAACATTTTCAATGTAAATTCCGATACCTTTTCTATGTTAATTGTAGGTAAAGCAAGCATTTTTTTCGGAAGGAGTGTAAATGTTCAGTTTAAGCCTGAAACAGTAACATTATATTATAATGATGCTCATATTAAATCTGCAATCACCTCTATGTTTATTCCAAGTAAAAAATTCAAATTTGCAAATAATTCAAAAAGAGCAACGTTCCTGAATAAAACGCTGCTCTCTTCAATGAATTGATATGTTGTAATCGAATTTGATTCTGCCTATTGCGTGGGGTTACTTAGTGGCTCTTTGACATTTGACAAATACCATCCTTAATAGTGCCAATAATATCCCACAGATTCAATGTGATAAAATCATAGATACTAAAAGTAATCTAAATTCGGAATTGTTTAAAGAGCTGATGGCATTGTTGGATTTAGATTCATCTATACACGATACATCTTTCAATCTTATTGATGAAAGATTATTAGCTCGCAGAAATGGTATTGCCCATGGAGAAAATAGGAAACGATTTCCTTTAGATAAAGAAGAATACTATGATATTCATGTAAGAATCGTTCAGATAATGGATGATTTAGCAACGCAGATTAAAGATTCAGCAATAAATAAAAGTTATCGAAAAGCATCTGATAACGAAACTGATTTGGTTTATGAAGAACCGACTGAGATGTCAATTCCAATAGGTTAAATAAATAATAAAGTTAAGTCTTTCTACTTAAACTGTATGAAGGAGATGAACTAATGAAAAAATCGAAATATGTTTTTATTATTTTTGCTCTTGTATATGTAGCAATGGCTATACTTTATCCTTTCAATGTATTGAATATAGGTGAAAACTTACTATTTGCTCTGTCATTTTCAGCTTTGCTTTTATCGACAAGCGACGTCATAAGTAAAATTGCAGGCTATCTTTGTATTAGTAATACATACAATGCAGATTTAATGATTACAATTGATTTTTTAGAATCAAAAATACAGTACGGATTAACCCAAACCCGAACCATTAATGTTAGAAATGTAATGGGAAACTGCAAAGAATTATTGAAAAAGAAATACAAGTATTGTCATCCTGAAGACTATGCACATAAAACAATAATCAAAATTCAAAATGTTTTATCCATGATTCTATTTATAATTGGAATAGCCTCATTTATAATAATTCCTTTCCTAAATCAAAATATTACCAATACAAAAACAACTTCAATAATAACAATTTTAGCTTTTTCAGCAATGTCTTTAAGTCTATTTTTGGACGAGTTAATTGGGGAAAAGCAATCTGAAATAAATATCCTAATAAATGATAAACATTTAGCTATAAATGCTGAATACCCCGATTTTAGATCGTTTTTTGAATCGAATATGTATTATAGAAATGATTTGATTGCCATTCAAGAAGCAGCAACTCCAAACGAAGCAGAAAATAACGGCTGCACCAAATAGTACAGCCGTTTATAAGACTCTTAATTTATGTTAAGCATTTCAAGAGCGATTGTCATATAAAGCGTTTTCCAGTTACCAACATCTTTGCCGACAGCCTGAGCGTTATTGCCGAGCGTCCTACTTCTTTCAACTGTAGTTTCAACAAGTTCAGGACCGACTTTTTCCATGATCTTGAATGGATCACATTTCCAGGAGTATTCAACTCCATCATCTTTGATTAAAGCACGAAAAGCACCAAGGATAGGATAAAGGAAACCTGTTGGAGAAAGATAATCCATTTCGGTTTTATAGTATTTTGACTTAAACTTGGTATCGCCTTTAGGAACCGATACTCCTTTAACAGAGCCATAGCGTCCTGATGCGTTTTTCTGCTTATAGTATGCACCTATGTTACTCTCAAGCATATCATAAAGCTTAAAAATATCAATCATTATGTTTCTCATTCTATAATATGGATTTGCTACAGGATTTTCTTCGCTGTTTTTATGAGCTTCGATATAATAATCAATACACTTTTTCCTGCCACTATAAGCAATCACGGGGAAAGAATTGATATCAGGATACTTTTCAAGGTTGAAAAGCGTAAGCATTGAAATTATATCTGCAACATCGATATCACCTTTATCATTTTCTCTGAAATAGACATTGTTGTTAAAGGGTTCGTTCTTTATGATTTCTTTGATAAGATCAAATCTGTGTTCAAGTTCTGCAATTGACTTGTCCTGAACCTGAGTCGAAGTGTTTCTTGCAGCGGCTAATGCCTGGAAAATATCTTCAACTCCGGTAAGTATTTCAAGTTTTACAAACTGCTGTCCGTGTTCAAGTTCTTTTCTCTTTTCAAGAATCGCCTTGTAAGTATGTCCGCCATCAACATCGCCATGTACTTCTTCATCACTGAAAGTTATACTTAACTTTCCGCTATTATTATCATAATGAACTGAATCAGCTGAAATAACCATTCCTCTGTTCAATAAATAGAAGTTAGGCTCGCTGGTGTTAAGAAGTGATGCTTTGATCTTTTTGGCAACACCGTTATTCATGGACTGATTTCTTGGATTTGTTGCCATGGGAATATCTTCAGGAATTTCCTTAACATCACAAATTGCAAAATACATCTGAGGGTAGGCTTCGTCGCCTTTCTTCTCTGTATCCTTCTGCTGATAAGGATTAGGAAGCTTTCTGAAATTCTCAACGGGGAAAGTTAATACTCTTTCTGACATAATAATGTCCTCCTTCAATTAAATATGATTTAATGATTAGATACACAGATCTCTCTGTCATCTGTATACAGTATAACATATTATTCCCTATATGTCGACGTCATATATGACGTTTTTTGAGGTGAATTATGAAACACAAATATGATTCCATAAATTTCTATTTAGGAAATGAAATAAGAAAAATGCGAGAAGGTCGTGGTTATACACAAAGTGAGTTTTCTGAAATATGTGGTATAAGTCGTGCTTATTATGGTCGAATAGAGCGTGGAGAGTATAATGTTACAGTTGATTTGTGTAAAAAAATAGCCGACGGTTTTGGATGCCATATATCTGATCTTTTTATCAATCTACCAACATAAAAACAGCTGTACCCGAAGGCACAGCTGTCTGCTCTCAAATATAAACCATACACTCAAACACCGCTTCTCTCGCCATATAGCCAAAGCAGTTCTCAAGACCGAGCATCTTCTCCACATCACCGCTGAGGACAGATTTCTGATAACATTCATCGGTCTGCTTCCAAAGCGCCACCTGACTGGAGATAGCTTCACTGACTTTCAGTTCCATATCATCAAGGTACTGAATAATCTTACCCTCATTGACGAGCCTGCGAAGTCTGTCGGGGTACTTGCTGTCAGAGAAATGAAGATGATACCTGATGAAGTCGGTGCTGTAAGTCTTACTCTCTGTGGTGAGTGTATTAAGGTTGAAGTGAGTGACTGTTACTGTGTTGGTGTCCAGTTGCCACAGCGGAACGTATTTCTTTTTTAGGGAGCTGTATGCGGTCTGTTCGCTCTTGTATCTGCTCATACCGTCCACCTCACTTTATGGGCTTGATCATTTCAAGGACAAGCTGTGCGCCGACCTTGAAACCCTTGCGGAACTCATTGCGGTTGGAGAGGTTGTGCAGTTCAATGTCCGCTGACTGGTACTCATCGAGAATGTCAGTGCGGTCGGGATAGGCTTTCTTTAACTCGGCTTCTGCCTTGACGAGTCTGTCGAGGGCGGCTCTGTATGCTCCGTCTGTATCTTCAATCTCGGTCAGGTGGAACAGGTCATAATCGTAAAGTTCATCGAGAATATTTCTACTCATAATAGATACCTCCATTTGGTAGGGTGAGGGATAACGCTTCTCCTCGCCACGATTATTACAGTTTTCATTCTCTGAATACCGACGAGATTGTCATGTCCGCCAGTTCAACTTTTGTTCAACAAAGTTGAAACAAGTTACGATAAAACTTGAAATTTACAACAAGAGCGTTTGCTCTGAATTGCAGATTTTATCGTGTTTTAGGCGCTTTTTGAAAACTAAATAAAGTAAGCGAAACGATACTGCTTAGCTCGAAGAGATAATTTTATCCCTACTGGGAGTATTCAAAATCGCGTATTTACGCTGTTTTGTTCGGTTTGGGTTTATCTGAAATATGGTGAAATTCGGACGGTAACTAACACGTAACTAACGGGTAACTAACAAAAAATCAAGGCATTCATCGTATGGTGAATGCCTTATTTATTTACAAAAAGCCGCTGAGAGAACAATCTCTCAGCGGTTTTTTAATACCTATATCCTATTAATAGCCTCCAACAACTCCTGCACATTAACGTGCGTATAGACCTTCTCGGTCAATGACATAGCCCCTGAATGACCGACGATCTTCTTTATCAGCGTAGGCGATACCTCTTTCTCGGTCATCATGGAGATACAGGTATGACGTGTATCATGCGGCTTATGGGAGCAGCCGATCAGCTCCATAACAGGTGTCCAGTAGGAATCATAGTAGTTGAGATAGATGAACTGCTTGCCGTCGGGAGTATGGAGAAGATACTCGTTGCCGTCATCGTACCACTTCTTGAAGAACGGATATGTCCTGTCGTGTATCGGCACAACACGAATACCGCTTTCAGTCTTGCTCTCCACCACCTTGAAGCAATGCTCTTCGATGTTGACATTCTCACGTTTCAGGTCAAGCAGCTCAGACACACGCACTCCACTGTATATCAGCATCAGGACGATCTGAGCGTAGAGATTGTTTTCCTGCAGCCACAGAGCATCAATTTCTTCCTTACTGAAAGGAGAACGGTCTGTCTTGTTCGGGTTCTTGTCCTTGAACTTGATAATATCCACATACTCAGAGTAGTCTTTCATGCAGATCTCATACTTCATGGCATACTCATACATCTGGCTGAACAGCACTTTCAGCTTGCGGAGCGTCGGATAGTTCTTACCGCAGTTGTCTACAACACCCTGCAAGTCAGTCAGCTTCAAATCCTTGAACACTCTGTCATGCAGGGGTTCACAGGTATTATATGACGCTTTGTAGGCTTTGGCGTTGCTGTCCGAGATCGTGGGGAACTTCTCCGCCGACCACTTCTCAAAGACTTCGGCAAAGGTGATTTTGGACGCTTCAATGTCATAGGGATTCTTATTGTAATCCATAAGCATTTCAAGCCCTTTAGCCCTGGTCGGCGCATAGCCGATAGTGATGTACTGCTGTTTACGCTTGCCAGTTTCGGTATCAATGTCCCAGCCGACTGTCTTGCGGACAATGTAAGGATTACGCCTATTGCCCGACAGCTTATAGACTGTGCCAACACCGTTAGCTAATTTCATTCTGCTTCTCCTCCTTCAGCCGTACCACCTCACGGCAGGTGTCAACGATCTCGGAAATGCGGTCGATCTGCGTTTTCAGTTCGTCAAGTGGCATAGTTGCTTCTTCCTGTTCGTCCTTGTTGACGGTGAACTTTTTGAAATCGCTGATTATGGACGATGTAAAGCCCTTGACTGTCATTATAAGATATTCATGTGTGTGAAGTGTGTAACTGTGTACGCATTTGATTCAGTTAATGCACTGTAAGCTGTCTGAAAAGAAAAACGACAGAACAGACAGAAAACAAAGTGCCTGTATTTCTCTTTCAAAAAGAGAAAAATGCAACAC
>NZ_JAIKXF010000018.1 GCF_024684275.1 Ruminococcus sp. | reverse complement strand
CGTTTCAATACTTCAAAATAGTCGGTGCTTATGGCAATGAGGTCACACCCGTTCCCATTCCGAACACGGAAGTTAAGCTCATTCGCGTTGACGATACTTGGCTGGTGACGGCCCGGAAAACTAAATCAGTGCCGACACTTTAAAGGACTGCTATTGCAGTCCTTTTTGTTTTGTATTTATATTATTAATTCCACGAAAAAAAAGAGTAGCATAGCTGCTCTTTTTTACGTAGTCGAAGCGACTACCATATAAACATAGGTTGATAATGCTGAAAATGCGATGACGGCGAAGTACACAGGTACTCTGAGGGCTTTTACGGCTGATTTAGGACTGTTTTCCAGTTCTGAGACAGCATATCCGAGAAACAGAGCTCCTGTTACTACAGTTGGCATGAGATAGCGGAAATTCATGCTGCAAACCATTGGATAATTCTTTGAAAGGATGTATAGATTTATTATCAGAACAATGTGAAAGAACGTTATAAATCCTTTTTCTAACCTGTCTGCCGCTGTTTTCCTGAATAAATATACTATCATTGCCATGAATGCGGCAGCTGCTAAGGCTACTCCCAGCCAGAAAAGAATCTTGCAGACTGTATCCATGTATGCCATGCCGGGAAAGTTGTTTCCGTTGATGAACTCACCGAAAATGGAATTTTTAAGTATTGCTATCAGCGGATTATGCTCGTTGAAGCCCTGCGGAGCTCCGCTTTCGTCGCGCCACAGCCAGTTTTCGTATACATTTTGTACCTGCTTCAGTGAAAAATCGGTTATCCTTTCCCAGAATGTTATCCCTTTTATGGACTGGTCCATTTCTGGGAGCTCCTGAACGTATGTAAGCGGTATTCCCCAGCGGATAAGTCCTCTTATGGGGAACCACATTCCCAATGGGAAGCATACTGTCAGAAATGCAGCGTACTGACCGAGATTTTTCTTCCATGATGTCTTTATGCTTCGGAAGAATACAATGATAAACACAAATGCTATGGGGAATGCCGCAAGGGCTGCTGAGAGCTTGGTCATCATTCCGAGTCCGAGACATAGTGCTATTTTGATTATATTTGCTATTGTAGGGGCTTTGTACCATTGCAGGGTGCAGAGTATTGCTCCCATTGTAAGAGCCCATGTAAGGGCATCATTGTTCATGAAAGCGCTGAGATATGTGAAGCATGGGTGAAAGGCAGTGATAATAAGTGGAATATATAGAGCTTTTCCCTCCAGCTTGAAGTATCTGAATATCTTATACGCTGTGATAATTATTGTCATCGAGTAAAACAGCGGAAGAACCTGTGCTGATTCCACGGCGTTTTCGATGTCAACGCCAAGTACACGGTTGAGAAAGCCTACCCACGCAGCACACAAAGCATGATGAAGTGGTGGGTGACAGTACTGGAATATCTCTCTGTAATCTCCGTCGTACAGGTGGTGATTATAGAAAAGATAGGAGATATAGCCGAGATGCCCCGGGGCTGTCTCTTTTGACGGCTCAAAGTAACCTACATCATGCTGGCGGTCACTTATTGATGTGCCGAGAACGTAGCAAAGCTTCACCATAAAGCCCATGCCCATTATTAGCAGGGAATTGAAGCGGCGTGACATTTTTTTCGTGTGAAATGCAAGATAATAAGCTGTAAGCATTATACAGCCAAATGCGAATACAAACAGAAGTTTGTTTTCCTGATTCCTGTAATACAGGAATACTGGAGCTCCGATGGCAGAGGCTGCAATTGTCAGTATTACCGGCAGCGGGTCTTTTAGCTTATATTTACTGCATATCCGCGGTACGATAAGTCCTGCCGAAACGCAGTAGAAAAAGAACATTATTATAGGGAATGCTGATGATATATTGCTGCTTGCTGCGCAAAATGGCATGGTTGAGATAATGCATATCAGCAGCATTGATATATACGGGTGTGCAGAAAATATCCCGAAAAGGCCTGTTACAGCGGAATTGCAGAAGGAGGATCTCTTTTCGGAAATATCCTTGTGACTATTCATTTTGTTCTCCTTTGAAATGTTTGTTTTCATATATTTTACCATAAAAACAAAAAAATAGCAACAATCACTGCTGATAAACTATAATTTGCAGGCGGACACTTTTCGCCGTGCATTTGTTCCCATGTGAATCCGATTTTCCCGACAGAATCAAAGGCTGCCGAAGGGGCGCCCCCTCCGGCAGATCGCAGGTTATATTTAAGAGACTGAAATTTCAGGCTCGGTAACCATATTTTCCGCCAAGAGAAGGTGACTATATCGACAGCCTTTTGATATTATTCGTTTGCGTCCATATCTGTATAGTTGATATGTCCGAAGCTTGCCTGTGCGTCCTTGTTTATCATGTCCTTGAGAACAGCGATGACTGATGAATTGATCTTGCCCGACTTTTTTGCAACAGCAGACCTAAAGCCAAAATTTACCTTTCCAGTAGGGGTTGACTGGGGGGCTGTAAGTCTCTTGTATGCGTCGGCTGCGTCCTCGATAATATCGTTCTGCTTTTTGTCACTTTCATTGACCTGCATAGCGATAACGAATTCATCTGAGCCTGTGCGGTATATCTTGCAGTTCTTGAACACCTGCTTTAGTATATCAACTGTTCTTACAAGCAGCCAGTCACCTGTATCGTTTCCGTAGCGTGAATTTATCTCGCTGAAGTTTGCGATATTGTACATTATGAAGTAGTACGGGCGAGATGGCGGAGAATTGACCTCTTCAAAGTCCATAGGGAAGGATATTCTGTTGCTGACATCGGTGAGAACGTCCTTGAACATGGCTGTATAGAGGGATTCCTTTGTCTTGTTGCTCTTGATGATGGTCGAAGCAAGCTTTTGGTTCGCTTTTTCCTGCTTATTGTTGAGGTTAGCGAAGATAAGGGTGAGAACTACTATGGCTATTGCGAATAATGCCATATACCAGCGCATTGTATGGGACAGTGCGTATACCTCAGACTTGGTATCGTTAAGTATGAGCAGCCAGTTATATTTTGACATATAGGAGTAGATCGAGACATACTTTGTGCCTGTTTCATTGTCCTTATACTGGAATGAGCCTTCGGTATTGCCGCTGTTGTCTGAGCTGAGCTCACGACAGATTTTGAGGATGTTTTTGTTTGTTGCGACTTTACCTATCTGCTGAGGATCATCGTTAAAGATATACTTGTTATCATTAACATTGATCATAGTGTATGATGAATCCTCGATGCCCTTTATTTCCAGATTGTCAAGAGTCTGAACGAGCTGTTCTGTGTATATTCCGAGTCCGACGAAGCCTAATGGCTGACCGCCGTCGTCATATACTGCCTGATACATGGATACGATCTGCCTTCCTGAAGCAGGTGAAATGATGATACCCGTATTGTAAACGCCGTTGCCTGCGCGGATAAGTGCGTCCTGAAGCTCTTTCTGCTTATCGGCGTCCTTTCTTGTCTGCATTCCTACAGTCTGCGCATTGGTATGGGCAATACAGTGAGTATCCCACGTACCTATCCAGAGACCTTCTACATTTGCGAGGCCAATATCCGCCGAGTAATCCTCGGTGTACTTCTGAGCCTTAGCTGCGTATTCAGCGTTATCGGGATCGGTCAGGATATTCCTTACAGCCTCGGCATTGCTGAAATAGCTGAGAGTTTTTTCCGCGTTCTCTACATAGGTCTGAATAATATGAGCACGCTCATTGGTAATGGTCTGCATATGGTCGATAGAATCTTTTCGTGTTGTAGAGCTGATTGTCATAGTAATTCCAAGTGACAGAGCGATCATAATGATAAGCTGGATTATGAGGATCAACGCGACTGTTGATATTTTTCTTTGACTTTTCATTTAATTTAATACCTCCCTGAATTACTTCCTGAAGAAGCCGAAGCGCTTCTTCGGTGACGGCAGACTGTCAAGAAACTCGTCTGTTTCCGGTTCTTCCGCGACCTTCAACAGACTGCTGACTCTGTTCTTTAGGAGATCTCCTTTAGCATTTGCAGTATTTGTGTCCATAGATACCGATGTAGACCCGATATGAGACTCAGAAAAAGGAGCTGCTGCTAAAGGCGGAGCCGTAGGCGCAGCGGCAGCAGGCTGTGCTATTGTTATGGGAGAAGCCTTTGCATGAGCGGTATACTGAGGCTGCGGAGCAGCAGCTTGACCGCCGAACACAGCAGGCTCGGGCATATTTCCCATAGGCGCAGCAAACATACCCACCTCTGATATGCTTATCATTCTGTCGGGCATCATTATCATGCAGCCTGCGTTTGCAGGTGCAAGGGACATGATATAGCCTATACAGTTGTTGCAAGGGAGCATAGGTGTTCTGCTTTGTGTATTTAAAAGCAGCAGAGCCTCTATGATATTTTCTCCTGCGGCAAGCATATTCTGTACTGCGTCTATCTCTGCGTGGACAGCGCTGTTCATATCTGTACGGCTGATGCCTGTATATAGCCTTCCTGATGCGGATTGAATAGTGCAGACTGTGTCAGCAGGTGATATGAAAGCGCCTGATTCCAGTAATCGTATTGCTGTTGAATGAGCAGCGTTGAAGATAGCTTCTGAATTCATTTCTGTTTCACCTCTATTCATTGAAGCAGCTTTTATTGCTACGAGGAAAATACCGTGTAAGAAACCCCATAATCCATATATCGTTCCTGTCGAAAGCTCTTAGCTGCAATCTTGTTATACTAAAATTATACACTTTTTATATGTATAATTCAACCGAAAAAATATAGAAAAGGTGGATAATTGCTGTACATATTATGTTTAAAAAATTGCGATTTCATCAAATGAACAGTAATTGTTGAAAATAAACGCCTGATTACAGGCATTTATGGCATATGATAAGAAAATATGAAAAATATACCATTAGTTCATATTCTGCAAGGAATAAGGGTTAATGATTTTACATCGGGTATATTTTCAGCTTAACTATAGAAAAATAACACACAAAACCCCATGAACGGGCAGTAATTTATTGTTAAAACAGATTTTTTACCGCTCTTTGAATATAAAAAATACGGCTTTAGTGAAAAGAACGTCGGTGAATTGATATTCAATGCCATATTTTGTTACAGAGTGCAAAGCATTTAACTACGTAACAATTTACAAAAACATAATATTTGATATATTGACAAGAAAATATTTTTTTGCTAAAATTATTGATATGACAATTGAATCTTGAAGTTCCAAGTATCAGATTCAAGATTTAGTTGGCATATCAATAATACATCATGATATAAGGAGGCAAACACATGAAATGCAGATATTGCAACTATGAAAACAAAGACGGCGATAATTACTGCGAAAACTGCGGTGCGTCACTGGAAATAGCGTCGGGGGAAATGGACGATATTTCTGCGATACCTGTACCAACAGCAGATGCGCAGACAGATGCCTCGCAGACCTCGGTTTCTCAGCCTGACAATTACGGTCAGCCCAGCGGCTACGGACAGCCCAGCGGCTACGGACAGCCCAGTGGCTACGGACAGCCTAACGGCTACGGTCAGCCCAGTGGCTACGGTCAGCCCAGTGGCTACGGTCAGCCCAGCGGCTACGGTCAGCCTAACGGCTACGGGCAGCCCAACGGCTACGGACAGCCCAACGGCTACGGTCAGCCCAATATGTATCAGGGACCTATCTATGGCTTTGACCACTACGGCGAATTCAACGAGGGTGACGGAAGTCCTAAGTATGTAGGCTTCGGAGAGGCTATTAAGCTCTATTTCAAGAATTATTTCAACTTCAAGGGACGTTCGACACGAAGCGAATTCTGGTGGGGATTCCTGTTCAACTTCATTTTAGGCATATTTATTGGAATAATATCGATTGTTTTAATGTCAGCAGCGATATTCCCTAAAATAAGTTCAGGAGCATATACTACATTTTCGTCACCTGAGGACATAATGGATATGTTCTATGTTCCAATGCTTATCATAATCCTTGTGAGCACTGCTATCGGTATACCGTACTGGTCATCGGCTGTCAGACGACTCCATGATGCAGGTCATTCGGGCTGGTGGTTCGTTCTCCTGTTAGTGGGCAATATTCCCACCTATATAGAGCTCATTCCCGGTTCATGGGAGGTCGTATCAGGTCTTTCATGCCTCTTTTCGCCTTTATCACTTATAGGTCTTATTGTAAACATCATATTCTGGTGTCAGCCAAGTGTGGTATATAACAAATGGGGGGCTCCTGCAAAGCCAACAATGATGAGATAAATCCAAAGGGATTCCGAATACTCGGAATCCCTTTTTAATTCGCGCAGTACGCCCATTCTACAGATACGCCCTTACGTCGGTACAGAGCCTTTCCTCGGCGCTGATTATGCGCTTTGCAATATCCTTTGAGCGCTCATCTGCCGCCTGATACTTGTTGAGATAGCGGCTTAGGGACTTCACGCCCATGTTGCAGCCGTCGGTGATAAGGTCTGCGACAGTGCTGTCAGATTCGTTCATTGTCAGCTTTACATTGGTCTTTACCCATGACATACCCTTAGCCATAGCCGCAGGCTCCTTGCCCTCGTCGTGATATTCACCGAGAAGTCCCTGCAAATCAGCTTTCAGCCTGTCGTGTTCCTCAGAGCTGTCCTGCAATACTCTTTTCATGTCGTGGCTGCTGACATAGCTCAGAACGTCACCGATAGAGGATATACCCATTTTAACGCCTGCATCGCACTCACGAAGCAGCCTTATAGTGTCCTGTTCAACCATAAAAACACCTCCCTTTGCGGATATTATGACCGCTTTGGGAGGTTTTATACTTATTCGCTGACTTCTTCGCTTTCATTTTCACCGAAATAAAGGTCTGTCATCTGCTCCAAGCCGAATTTTTTCGCAAATTTTGTGAAATCTCTCCTTGCATTAACAAGGCTGTAGCCATCTTTCAAAAGTATTTGCTCGGACATATCGCTGAGCTGAGAAAAGAACTCAAGCCCTATTATGAGATTTTCCTTTGTGTTGTTGTCAGTAAGTCTGTCAAGCTCTTCAACAGCCTTTTTTGGTTCGCCGTTTTGTATCTGTTCTATTAGTGCAAAAGCCTTTTGCCTTTCTGCCTCTTCCAGCATAGGAAATGATTTGTACGTCTTCCTTCCGAAGAAAACTCTGGCAATAACAGCAGTCATTTCCTTTATCTGCCGCATGATATAGTCCTGTTCAAACATGGATTGCCTCCTTTCGGTAAAAGAACAGACCTACTGTGCAATTTACAACAGGTCTGTACCAATATTGTCAAAAATCCAGCTTTGAGCGGAGCTTTTCAAAGAAGCTCTGACGCTTAGCGTAGTTCTTTTCGGTAAGTGAAGCCTCAAACTGCTTCAGCAGGTCTTTCTGCTTCTTGGAGAGGTTCTTGGGGACCTCAACGTATATCTTGACGTACTGATTTCCGCGGTCTGTACGGTGAAGTCTCTGAACGCCCTTGCCCTTTAAGCGGAATATAGTTCCTGTCTGAGTGCCCTCGGCTATGGTATATTTAACGTCGCCGTCAATAGTAGGTACGGTTATTTCGGCTCCGAGAACAGCTTCCATATAAGTAACAGGTATATCGCAGTGTATGTCAAATCCCTCACGTCTGAAGATAGGGTGTGACTTTACATTGATGCCAACGAGGAGGTCGCCGTTAGGACCGCCGTTTAAGCCGCAGTCGCCCTGACCGCCTACGCGGAGTGTCTGTCCGTCGTCGATACCGGCAGGAATGTCGATAGTTACATTCTTCTGAACTCTGATACGTCCTACTCCGCGGCACTTGCTGCATGGGCTCTTGATTATCTTGCCCTTTCCGCCGCAGTGAGGACATGGCTTGGTTGAGGATATAGCGCCGAATGGAGTACGCTGAGTAGCCTTGATAGTACCTCTGCCCTGACAGTCGGGACAAATATCGGGCTGAGTACCCGGTTCTGCGCCTGAGCCCTTACAGCTGTCGCATACACACATACGGTTTACCTTTATGTCCTGCTTCTTGCCTGTGCAGGCTTCCATAAAGCTGATAGATATGGTGTCCTGGATATCAGCGCCTCTTCTCGGAGCGTTTACGTTAGAGCGCTTTGAGCCGCCGCCGAAGCCGAAGCCGCCGAAGATACTGCCGAGAATATCGTCCATATCCGCAAAGCCGCCGAAGCCCTCCATACCGCCTGCGCCTCCGCCGTAGCTTGGATCAACGCCTGCATGGCCGAACTGATCGTAGCGGGCACGTTTTTCCGGATCGGAAAGCACTTCATTAGCCTCGTTTATCTCCTGAAATTTCTCGACATAAGACGGATCATCAGGGTGAAGGTCGGGGTGGTTTTCTCTTGCCTTTTTACGGAAGGCTTTTTTTATCTCGTCCTCGGAAGCACCCTTCTGGATACCGAGGATCTCATAATAATCTCTTTTTTCAGCCATATATTTATTCTCCTTATTAGTGAGTAGTGAGTAGAGAGTAGAGAGTAGTGTGCAGAAGTTTGAATAATTACTACTTTCTACTTACTACTTTCTACTTACTAATTTACCGCGCCTGTAAATGCACCTTTAGGGCGGCGGAGTGCCTCCGCTCCCTTTTTCGCGTCATAAACGCATTAAAACGGCAGTTTTTTACCGCGCCTGTAAATACACCTTTAGGGCGGAGTAAAATCCGCCCTAAAAGCCTTATCAACTGTTTTCTATCGAATCCTCATATTTGCCTCTGCCGCCGTCGTAATCTCCGAGGTCGTCGTTGGCAAAGCCTGCGAACCATTTGAGTCCGAAATACACTAAAGCAGCAAGTGCAGCTATGATGATAATATTTCTTACAGTTTTATTGATCTTCATTATCAAACCTCAGTGAAGTCTGCATCAACTACTCCGTCGTCATTTCCGCCCTGAGCGCCTGCGTCAGCAGCACCGCCCATATTAGCGAACTGTGAAGGATCAATACCCTGTGCGCCTGCTGCACCGTTAGGAGCTGCCTGCTGATATACCTTAGCGGAAAGGTCATAGAATGCCTTCTGGAGGTCCTCCTTGAGAGTCTTGATCTCAGAGTCATTGTTTGCTTCGATAGCAGACTTGAGTGCTGTGCACTTAGACTCGATATTGGACTTCTCGTCAGCAGAAACCTTGTCGCCGAAGTCTGTAAGAGCCTTTTCACACTGGAATACAAGGTTCTCAGCCTCGTTCTTGTTGTCAACAGCCTCACGGCGCTTCTTATCCTCAGCAGCGTACTGCTCAGCTTCCTTGACAGCCTTGTCGATGTCGTCCTTAGACATATTTGTTGAGGAAGTGATAGTGATGTTCTGCTCCTTGCCTGTGCCAAGATCCTTAGCGGATACGTGAACGATACCGTTCTGGTCGATGTCGAAGGTTACTTCGATCTGTGGGATTCCTCTTGGAGCAGGAGCGATACCGTCGAGACGGAAGGTACCCAGCTGCTTGTTGTCTCTTGCGAACTCACGCTCACCCTGAAGTACGTTGATGTCAACAGCAGGCTGGTTGTCAGCGTATGTTGAGAATACCTGTGACTTCTTTGTAGGGATAGTTGTATTTCTCTCGATCATTCTTGTGCAAACTCCGCCTGCTGTCTCGATACCGAGTGAGAGAGGAGTTACATCGAGAAGGAGAAGACCGTTCTTAACGTCGCCGCCGAGAACGCCGCCCTGATATGCAGCACCGAGAGCTACGCACTCATCAGGATTGATGCCCTTGAATGGCTCCTTGCCGATGAGCTTCTTAACAGCTTCCTGTACAGCAGGGATTCTTGAAGAACCGCCGACCATGAGCACCTTGTTGATCTCTGAGATATTCAGACCGCTGTCGCTGAGAGCCTGTCTTACAGGTCCCATTGTAGCCTCAACGAGGTCAGCTGTGAGCTCGTTGAACTTAGCCTGTGTAAGTGTGAGGTCGAGGTGCTTAGGTGTGCCGCTTGCATCAACAGTGATGAACGGGATATTGATATTTGATGTTGTTGTAGATGAAAGCTCTATCTTTGACTTTTCAGCAGCGTCCTTGAGTCTCTGAGCAGCCATCTTATCCTGTGAAAGGTCGATGCCCTCAGTCTTCTTGAACTCGTCAACGATCCAGTTGATTATACGCTGGTCAAAGTCATCGCCGCCGAGACGGTTGTTACCTGCTGTAGCAAGTACCTGCTGAACGTCCTCGCCCATTTCTATGATAGAAACATCGAATGTACCGCCGCCGAGGTCGTAAACCATTACGGTCTGCTCCTCTTCCTTGTCTATACCGTATGAAAGAGCAGCTGCTGTAGGCTCGTTGATGATACGCTTAACGGTAAGACCTGCGATCTGACCTGCGTCCTTAGTAGCCTGTCTCTGTGAGTCTGTGAAGTAAGCAGGAACTGTGATAACAGCCTCAGTTACTGTCTCGCCGAGGTAAGCCTCTGCGTCAGCCTTGAGCTTCTGGAGTATCATAGCGGATATTTCCTGTGGGGTATAGTTCTTGCCGTCGATAGCAACTTTATAATCAGAACCCATATGTCTCTTGATAGAAGAAACTGTTCTGTCGTGGTTTGTGATAGCCTGTCTCTTAGCCACCTGACCTACGAGACGCTCGCCGTTGTTTGTGAAAGC
>NZ_JAIKXF010000015.1 GCF_024684275.1 Ruminococcus sp. | reverse complement strand
GGCGTTTATGTGCTGTTTCAGCGAGGAAAGAAGCTATTATATGCAGATAGTTCTCGAAGCTTTTCAGTCTCTTTCGGAGCAGGAAGAGATGATAGCTGACGACCTTAAATGCTATCTTTTAGCCTATGAGCTTATGGAAAGACATGGTATGGCTGTTATCGGTGACAGCGGTTTTGACGCAAAGAAGCTCCTGTGCCAAAAGCTGGGACAGGTCATATGCGGTGATATTTCAAAATACGGAGTCGAGTATGTTCCGGTGCCGTCGGACTTTTTCTGCGGCATTTTCGGGCAGTTCATTACCGATGATATCCGTCCGCTTATCAAGGCAGAAAGGGAAGTCCTCGGCAGTTTGCAGCTTGACGACGGCGGCTTTGATATATCGTGGCAGTGGTACAACGACTATGAAGAATTCGGGCAGGCGAGAGAGTGGTGGAGACCAAGAGTTACACTCGATAAGCTGCTTTTTTACAGATATAATGCTTGATTATACAGGAAGGATAAGAAAATGAAATACGGACTTGTACTTGAGGGCGGCGCTATGCGCGGACTTTTTACCGCAGGTGTTATTGACGTCTTTATGGAAAACGGTATTACCTTTAACGCTGCTGTGGGAGTTTCCGCAGGAGCTGCTTTCGGCTGTAACTATAAATCCGGTCAGATACGCCGCGCTATACGCTATAATACGAGATTCTGCAATGACAAGCGCTATTGCAGCGTAAGCTCACTGATAAAGACGGGAGATATGTTCGGCGGCGAGTTCTGCTATCACACTATCCCCGATAAGCTGGACGTAGTGGACGAAGAAGCCTTTAACAATTCGCCTATGGATTTCTGGGTGGTGTGCACCGATATTACCACAGGTAAGGCGGTCTATCACAAATGCGGAAATATCAGCTACGATGAGCTTGAATGGTTCCGTGCCTCGGCTTCAATGCCGCTGGCAGCCCGTATTGTAGAGATAGGAGGCTATAAATTGCTTGACGGCGGCATTTCGGATTCTATTCCGCTGAGATTTATGGAGAGCCGCGGCTGTGAGAAAAATGTGGTTATCGTAACTCAGCCCCGTGATTATGTGAAGAAGCCTGCTGGCGCTCAGACGCTTTTAAAGCTTAGATACCGCAAGTATCCCGAGCTTGTCAGAGCAATAGCAAACCGCCACAAGATGTACAACGGTGAGCTTAAATATATCCGCAGTGCCGAGAATGCAGGCAGAGCATTTGTTATTGCCCCGCCTGAGGCTCTGCCTATAGGACATATCGAGCACGATCCTGAGGTGCTGTTAGAGGTCTACCGCATAGGCAGGCGCGTTGCCGCTGAAAACCTCGAAGCGGTGAAAGCTTTTCTTGATATATGAAAAAAAGCCGAAGAACGATTTGTTCTTCGGCTTTTCGTGCAATTACAGCTTTTTTACGGCTAATTTTACAGGCTCTGATATGAGCAGGCTGAGTACAAGCTTTCCGAGGTCAAAGGGGATGAACGGAAAGACACAGATCTTCATGGCATTGAGGAAGGTCATATGGCTTTCGCCCTTAGAATAACCGAAAACAAACCATACAGTACCGAAAAGGTAGCACACTGCAAGTCCTATGGTCATAAGAGCTATGCGAAGCGGAAGCTTTTCTCCGAAAAGCTTTGTTCCGATCCAGAAAATAATGGCGATAAATACAAATCCTATGATATAGCCGCCTGTTGGACCTGCAAGAACTCCTATACCACCCTTGAAGCCCGAAAAAACTGGAAGTCCTACTGCTCCGAGGAGTATGTACACTAATATCGAGAAAAGACCGTTTTTGCCGCCGAGAAGATTCACTGCGCAGAATACCGCAAAGGTCTGAAGTGTGAACGCGATAGCGCCGATAGGGATAGATATCCATGAGCATACCACCATAACAGCGGCAAACATGGCGATGAGCACAATGTCCTTTGTTGAGAATTTGTTTGTGTTTTTCTTTAATACAGCTTGATTTTCCATGATGAAAACTCCTTTTACATGATATGAATACATTATAGCACAGATATTTCCGATTGTCAACCCTTTGTGATGAATTAGGTTGACATTAAAATTTGTTTCAGCCATTGAAATTATTATGGAAGTGTGTTATACTTAATATAATAGTTTTTTGGCGAGGTGTAAAAGGACATAATGAATAAAACCAGTGAATTCAGAGATATTATTGACATAAAACGAATAAAAGCTGACTATGATGTGGGACTTACCTCAGAGCAGGTACGTCAGAGAGTATCCGAGGGCATGGACAACAAGCCTGTTGAAGCTCCCTCGAAAACGGTAAAGGAGATACTTGCAGACAATATCTTCACGTATTTCAACCTTATTTTCGTGATATTATCTGTTCTTCTTATTGTTGTAGGCTCATACCGTGACCTGACCTTTATGCCTATAATCATCGCAAACGCTCTTACAGGAATCATACAGGAGCTTCGCTCAAAGTCGGTACTGGACAAGATATCGGTGCTTAATGCTCCCGTAACTACTGTTGTACGCGGCGGCGAGGTAAAGACAGTTCCCTCAAAGGACCTTGTTCTTGATGATATAGTTATTTTCAAGGCAGGAAACCAGATAAGCGCAGATGCAGTAATAGTTGACGGAAATGTTTCGGTCAACGAGTCGCTGCTGACAGGTGAATCCGATGAGATAAACAAAAAGGCAGGAGACACCCTCATGTCGGGAAGCTACATCGTTTCGGGCTCATGCCGCGCACGACTCGAAAAGGTGGGCAGGGAGTCATATATATCAAAGCTTACCATACAGGCAAAAAAATCCAAGAAGGGCGAGCAGTCCGAGATGATACGCTCGCTGAACAGGATAGTAAAGTTCGCAGGCTTTGCCATTATCCCTATAGGGAGCCTGCTGTTCTACCAGTCATATTATATAAACCACGATTCTATCAAGGAAAGCGTACAGTCAATGGTCGCTGCTGTTATAGGCATGATACCCGAGGGACTTTTCCTCCTTGCCAGCGTTGCCCTTGTTATCAGTACAATGCGCCTTGCTATGGGTAAGGTACTGGTTCATGACATGAAATGTATCGAAGCCCTCGCACGAGTTGACGTGCTCTGTGTGGACAAGACAGGTACTATCACCGAGAACACAATGAATGTTTCAGCAGTTGTTCCTGCCTCCGATCAGTATGACGATGATGTTATCGAGGGGCTTATCAGCGATTTTGCGGCGGCTCAGGACTCTGATAACGAGACTATGGCGGCTTTAAAGAGCCACTTCCACAGACCAGCCGGAAGATATGCGGTTTCTTCCACAGGCTTTTCCTCAGAGTTCAAGTACAGCAGTGTTACATTTGAGCGTGATTCCTATGTAATGGGCGCTCCTGAATTTGTAATGAAGGACAGGATAAGAGAGCATAAGGCGCTTCTTGAATCCTACAGCCGCAAGGGCTACAGAGTCCTTGCCTTCGTGAAGTACAGGGGAATACCTGACGGAAAGGCTCTGAAAGCTGACGTAGAGCCTGTATGCTTTGTGATAATGGCAAATCCCATAAGAAAAAATGCTCCCGAGACATTCAGATATTTTGCTGAGCAGGGCGTGGAAATAAAGGTAATTTCGGGTGATAATCCTGTTACTGTATCCGAAGTCGCCAAGCAGGCAGGCATCAAGAATGCAGGAGAGTATGTTGACGCGACCACTCTCACTACCGATACAGCTATCAAGGACGCTGTAAAGCGCTATACCGTGTTCGGACGAGTAACTCCGGAGCAGAAGCGCAAATTCGTCCGCGCACTTAAAAAGGCAGGCAAAACAGTCGCTATGACAGGCGACGGCGTAAACGATGTTCTCGCACTGAAAGACGCGGACTGCTCGGTTGCTATGGCTTCGGGAAGTGATGTTGCGGCGCAGGCGGCACAGCTGGTGCTTCTGGAATCAGACTTCTCAAAAATGCCGGATGTGGTTGCTGAGGGACGAAAGGTAGTAAATAACCTTGAGCGCTCAGGAAGCCTGTTTATCGTAAAGAATATCTTCTCACTGATAATATCGGTGCTCTTTATCTGCTTCGGACTTGCTTATCCTCTGAAGCCCTCGCAGATATCTCTTATAAGTATGTTCACTATCGGACTTCCTGCTTTCGTGCTGTCGCTCATGCCTAACCGTGATATAATCAGGGGAAGGTTCATAATGAACATACTGCTGAAGGCTCTGCCGGCGGCACTGACGGATGTGCTTGTGGTCTGCGCTATGGTATACTTCGGTAATATCTTCAACGTAGCGCCTACGGATATAGCTACGGCTTCAACTATACTCATGAGTATGGTCGGAATGATGATAGTGTTCCAGATTTGCAAGCCTATGGATATGTATAAGATGTGGATGTGGATAGGCTGTGCAGTGGGACTTGTCTGCTGTATGATATTCGTCAGCGATCTTTTCGCCATTACATCAATGTCTAACCGCTGCATACTCCTCTGCGTGAACTTCTCTATCATCGCAGAGCCTTGTCTGAGATACCTCACTCTTATAACCAAAAGAGTACAGAATTTCTTTATAAAGGACGAGGAATGATAAAAACTCCCGAAAAGCTATTGCCTTTCGGGAGTTTTTTTCTGTGAGTTATTTTAAGCCGAAAAGTCCCTTTTTCACATAGGGTTCAGAAGTGATGTCAAGAACCTTGTAGCCGTCCTTTTCGATCGTTTCCTTCAGAAGGGCTTTGTCAGGCTCATTCTCGGAAATGATCTCAGTAATACCCTTGCTGTGTGAGGAAGTGACCTTTTTAGGCGAAACTGCGGCGCGGACAGCGTCATTTACGTGAGCCTCGCACATATTGCACATCATGCCCTCTATTTTAATAACAGTTTTTACCATAGTATCATGCTCCTTTTGGTTAGTAATGTCTTACATATATATTTTACCCTATTTTTTAGGCAATGTCAATAGAATTTCGCAAAAAGTATGTGCACTCTGATTTGTGATTATGCACCACAGCGGATTGACTTTTTTGCAAAAATGTGGTAAAATAGTTATTGTCAGTTTGATCTTTCTTCAGGAGGAAAAAAACAATGATAACGAAAACCAAGAGGGCTGCGGCGATAATTGCGGCTTTATTTATGATATTGACTATACTGATGATATACCCCTTCGGGCTTTCTGCTCATGCTGCTGCATATGCAGTATGGCCTACGGAGGCAAGGTTCAAGAATATAACCACTTACTTTGATGCAGCGAGAAATGTCAATGATGTTTCGGGCTATCATAACGGTATCGACATCGAAGCTGACGGCGGCAGCAATATCTACGCTGCTGTAGGCGGAAAGGTCGTATCTGCTGAGTGGATGGACGCATACGGCTATACAGTAATAATCCAGCACCCCGACCTCGGAGTTTACACATTCTATGCCCATGCTTCACAGGTGGTCACAAGTGCAGGAGCTCAGGTCAATCAGGGCGACGTCATTGCAAAGGTCGGCAGTACGGGAAATTCCTCAGGCAATCATCTCCATTTTGGTATCTGTGATTCCTTGCAGGCAGGCTGGCCGGCACGTACATATTATGATCCAACTACCTATTTCGTTTATTCGGACAATAACGGCGGAGGCAATTCTGTCTTAGGAACTTCGAAAACCGACAGCGGCTTCTCTGAGGAGTATGCAGGTGAGTACACCACAAAGGGCGTAGTTACGTATCTTAACATCAGAGCTGACCATAATACCTCATCTGCTGTTGTAGGCGAGATACCTGCCGGAGCTGAGTTCACGGTCACTTCTGCCAACGGCGAGTGGGCAAAGGTTGAATACAACGGAAAGAAAGGCTTTTCTTCAATGACTTATATGGAAAAAAAGTCAGAGCTCCATTCAGAGATAAAGATAGAGAACGTCACAGCTCCTGAGGGGACTCTTGAAAAGGGCAAGACCTTCTCCATAAAGGGCAATATCACCTCAAATCTGATAATAACTAAGGTATACGGAGGAGTTTATTTCCGAAGCGGTGAGGCTACGAGCCAGTGCGCAGAGGCGGCTCCAAATACCATAAAGTATGATCTTTCTTCATATTTTGACAAAAACATTGCGTTCAATGCTCTTAATGACGGCGAGTACACTTATAAAATAACAGCCGAGGATAAGAGCGGTAACAGCGTTGAGCTGGTAAAAACTGATTTTATTATCAGCAGCGATGTTTTCAGCGGTGTTCTTGGAGACCTGAACGACGACAGTAAGCTCAATGTATCGGATATAGTTACGCTTCAGAGCTATATACTCGGCAAGAACAAGGAGTTTACCAAGAAGCAGTATCTTGCATCTGACCTTAACAAGGACGGAGCGGTCGATATATTTGATCTTACAGCACTGAAAAAGGCTGTTGTCAAGGCGACAGTATGATAAAAACAGGCATAAAGCTCAGCTTTATGCCTGTTTTGCGTATATCATCAATGTTCTGCGTCAAAGTCATATTCGTAATTAAGATACTCTGCGATAGCTGCATAAAGCTCAGGGTGAGTGTGCTTAGTGCGGATAGGCTTCAAGTTCATATCCGTGAAGCAGTGGGTAGAGCTTCCCTCTGCGCAGACTTCGCCGCTCCTGCGGCTGACTACCTTATAAGTGATGTGTATGGTAGCACCGTTGAACTTATCCATTTTCATGTACACCGCAAAGGGCTCGTCAAAGACAAGAGGACGCTTGAAGCTGGAATCAAGGGCAAGGCATGGCATGAGTATGCCCATTTCTTCGATCTTTTCAAAAGGCAGACCTGCTTCTGTGAGATAGTGCATACGAGCCTCCTCGAAAATGCGGATATAGTTTGAGTGGTGTACTACTGCCATTTTGTCGGTTTCGTAGTAATAAACTTTTCTTTCGTATGGTCTGAGCTTGTTCAAAAAAAATACTTCCTTTCGTTTATTGATTTTATTGCTTCGCCAACTAAACCTTGCCAACCAATACTCGGCATAAAGTAAATTTCTCGGCGTCAGAAAAACTTGAAATGCGACAGCATTCCTGCGTTTCCCTTCCTTGATAAATTTACTTTCTGCTTTCGCCTTTTTGGCAAAGTATAATTGGCGGAGCAATAACACAGAGAGTGTGCCGGATTTTTCACGCTGATATATCTGATCTGCATTTTTGCGTTAAAGCATAACTGAGCATTGACTTTGATTCCGTGGACGTTGTATTTTATAATCATTTATGATATAATAATAATATATATTATTCAGAGGTGGATTATGAAGCTGAAAAAACTTCTAAGCAGTATACTCAGCACAAATGCGGCTTTTGTGATACTGCTTTTATTGCAGATAGGATTTCTTATGCTTGCTGTAGCAAGTCTTGGTGAGCATTTTGTATTCTTCTATATTTCGCTTATTGCGCTGGACATCTTTCTTGTAATATATATCACCAACAAGAACGAGCCCATATCCTACCGTGTGGCTTGGATAGTACTTATAAGTGTATTTCCGCTTCTTGGCGGAGTTTCCTATATCTACATCAAGCTTTCACAGCAGTTCCCGAAATCTATTGATATGCGAAATCAGAAGCAGACTCGTGAGCTCCTTGTGCAGGATAAAAACGTCATGTCAGAGCTTGAAATGAGCTGTCCCGATTCCGTGAATCTTGCAAGATACGTGGCTGATCACGGTATGTATCCTGTTTACCGAAGCACCTGTGCTGAGTATTTCAGCTTAGGTGAGGCTCAGTTCTCAAAGCTTACTGAGGAGCTTGAAAAGGCTGAGCGATTTATATTCCTTGAATTTTTCATTATTACCGAGGGCTATATGTTTGACGTTATGTCAGAGCTCCTGATACGCAAGGCAAAGGCAGGAGTTGACGTTCGTCTCATGTATGACGGCATAGGAACAGGAATGCTAAATTCTGTGAAGCCGTTCCGCCGACTTTCCGAAAACGGCGTGAAGTGCAAGGTCTTTAATCCCTTCCGTCCCATGATATCCTCTGTGCAGAACAATCGTGACCACCGCAAGATCGTAATAATAGACGGTCACACGGCGTTCAACGGAGGAACTAATCTTGCCGACGAGTACATTAATCGCAAGGAGCGCTTCGGACACTGGAAGGACACTGCCATAATGATACGCGGACAAGCCGTGTGGAATTACACGGTGATGTTTTTACAGCTCTGGGAGAAGTCAGAAAGCAGTGTGATACGCAGATTCGCTCCTGTAATAAAGCCTGACCTTGCTTCTGCCGTAGGTGACGGCTTTATACAGCCGTTTTCTGATTCTCCCCTTGACGAGGAGCCTGTAGGCAAGAATATCTATCTTGAGCTTATCAATAACGCAAGAAGCTATGTCTGCATAACCACGCCCTATCTGATACTGGACGAGGAAATGACCAATGCACTTGGCTTTGCGGCTAAAAAGGGAGTAGACGTCCGTATCATAACTCCTCATATCCCCGACAAGTGGTATGTTCACATGATAGCGTGGAACAACTACAGCCGTCTTGTGAATACGGGAGTCAGGATATATGAATACACCCCTGGGTTTATCCATGCAAAGACCTGTGTAGCCGACGGTACATCAGCGGTTGTAGGCACTATAAACTTTGATTACCGAAGCTTCTACCTGCATTTTGAATGCGGCTCGGTGCTCTATAACAGCTCTGTTATCGGAGATATAGTTGAGGATTTTGAGCGTACAGCGGCAGTTTCTGAGCTGATAACAGCCGAAGCCTACGCAAAGCGTCCTGTACACAAAAAAATAGCAGGGGCAATACTGAATATATTTGCTCCCTTGCTGTGATGTGTATATTGGTGTGAATTATAGTGCGGAATAGTAGTAAGATAAAAGAGTAGCATTGAAAGGACAGCTTAAAGCTGTCCTTTTGTTATGTCAGAAGTAATCCTTAGCGAGTATGCTGTATATGCACACATCGGTTATACCTGATTGTATGCGCTCGTAGCTTCTCAGCGTTCCCTCATAGGTGAGACCGCATTTTTCAAGAACACGTCCCGAAGCTTTATTTCTTGTATCATATTTGGCTTCTATCCTGTTGACACCAACTTCCTCGAAAAAGAACTCTATCACAGCGGCGACAGCCTCTGTAACATAGCCCATTCCCCAGTAGCCTGAGCCTATACAGTAGCCTATCTCAATGGTATCGGTGTCATTATGTACATCAGCGGCTGAGATAGTGCCGATAGGGAAGCCAACCTCCTTTGGCTCGATAACCCAGTGATACCACTGAGGATCGCTGTATTTTTTTATCCAGGTAAGCCCAAGCTCTCTCATCTGCGACAGGGAGCAGTGATTCTTCCAGCGCAGATACTGAGTTACCTTTGGATCGCTTGTCCACACGGAAAAAGCTGTTTCCGTATCGCTTTCCTCAAAGCGTCTGAGGATAAGTCTTTCAGTTTCAAGTCTGATCGTTCCCAGATGATTCATATTCTTTTCCCTCCGCACTGTCGTCGTGTCTGAGGTAGCGTGAAGTGCGCTTGCGCTTCTTGTTGTTATACATTATTTCGTCAGCCTGAGTGATAAGGTTGAAAAGCGTCACATTTTCTTTTATATCACTGACGATAGTACCTATGCTTGCTTGTATAGTGTAGGGCTTCTTTATAATGCTGTTTATGTTTTTCAGCTGAGCCTCAAAGACGGTTTCCAGAGCCATTATGTCCTCTTCGCAGGCATTTTCGCCGAGGATAATGAACTCGTCGCCGCCGAAACGTGCGCATATCCTGCCGCCCTTGCAGCAGTCGGAGATGACGCCTGCAAGGCGCTGAAGTGCAAAATCTCCCTCGTTATGGCCATAGCAGTCGTTAATATGCTTGAGTCCGTCCATATCGATAAATGAGATGAGCAGCTTCTGCTTTGACGCCTTTGTGCGTTTGAACATAGGATCGGCGTTTCTGATAAAGCCGTTTCTGTTGTAGATACTACAGAGCGGATCGATGACATAAAGCTTGTCCAGCTCCTTGACCATGCTCTTGAGGTGTACCAGCTTGCGGATATTTTCGATAGAATTGCTGATAGTCAGCATCAGAGCGTGACACATCAGGCTCTTTGTGGGGAATTTGCTGTTTGTGAAGATATAGTAGCCAAGACAGCGCTCACCGAAATGAAGCGGTAAAAAGACGCTTACATTACCGCCGTTTTTAAGAGGGGCAGGGTATATATCGGCGCTGTCAAACATACTTATGGGATCGTTGATATTGTTTTCCAGCACCAGCGGAGCTATCATTTTCGGGGTATATCCGTGTATCTGATAGGAGGAGGTGTCAGTCGGATCAATATTTAGTCCGTTTGACACTACCTGATCCCAGTTTGAGCAGAGACACAGGCAGAATCTGTCGAATTTTATCTCGTTGATGATCTTTGACACGGTATGTATAGTTGAAGCAGAATCCTGAGTATCCGCAAGCTCTGTGGTCATACGGTTGAGCATTGAGATGTCTCTGCGGCAGCTGTTGATAAGCTTGTATGCGGAAATTCTGTATTCCGAAATATCTGTTTTCTCAACGGATACACAGCCGCAGCTCTCTGAGAATACGGGAGAAGCGTTGAGAACGGTGTTTTTGGGGTATTCTCTGCCGATTATAAGACCGATAAGTATCTCACAGGCTTTAAAGCCCGCGTCATCAAGAGGGCGTGACACAGTTGTCAGGGCAGGGAGATGATGACGGGCATTGTATGTGTTGTCGAAGCCTGTAACAATTATGTCATCAGGGATCTTATAGCCGAAATTGGCAAGCTCCTCGACGGCTGCAAGAGCCATAGCGTCATTAGCACAGATAATAGCCTGCGGACGCTGCAAGCCTGAGCTTAGGAAGGCATCAACTGCGTTTTTGCCGTCGGCAGCTCTGAATTCTCCAATGTAAACGCGCTCGTATTCATAGGGGATAGAATATTCGTCGATAGTTTCACGGAAAGCCCTCATTCTCTCAGCAGCCTCAGGATTTTCCGCAGGACCTGAGATGTAGTTGATGCGTTTTACGCTGTGCTTTTCGATAACGTGCTTTACGATAGCCTTCATTGCAGTATAGTTATCTATGCTTATGTTATAGAATTCGGGGTGTTCATCGCAGTCAAGGATAGTAACAGGCAGACCTGTGGCTTTGACCTTAGCGATTATCTTTTCCTTATCTACAGGTGAGCTTATGGTATTTGTCATAAGTATAACGCCGTCAAATTTACTGTAATTAATAAGTGAGTATATGTTGTATTCGCCCACATCGAATTTGCTGTTGGCAAGGACTCCGCCAAATGCACAGAAGCATGAAATATTCGCATTATTCATTTTTGCGCAGTGTCTTATGCCGTCTATTACTCCGTTCTGGTATTCCTCGTCTATCCCCGCTACGATAACGGCAATTTCAATCGGTTTATCCATATGATACTCCTTTGCATTAAGCTTAGCTGTAAGTGGCTGAAATATATATATTATTATAACATATTTTTGAGCCGGATTCAAGTGAATATGTGTAAAAAGCTGTCAAAAAAAGAGAGCAGCCGGTATTTCAGCCGACTGCTCTCTTTATTTTTTATTATTTGATCTCTTCTACTCTTACGTTGCTGATGTAAACAGTAGCAGTTGAGCCGCGTTTGCCCATATTGAACTCAAGACGTCCGTTGTTGTCGTCCTTGTCCTTCATCTCGAAATCATATGTGAAGGTCTGCTTTTCTGTGGTCAGTGTAAGCTTTGTATCCTGTAAGTAGCGTATCCAGCCTGCGGAAGGAGCAGAAACACATACTACGATGTCGCGCTCTTCGTCAGCGTATGCATCAAAGGTTACACGGTACTTTTTGCCCTTTACCATAGGAAGATCGGGCTGTACGAGCTGTACTGAGTACTCCTCTGTACCCTCTGCCTCAGATGTCACGATTATCATGTTGTCCTTTATCTCGGCTGCGCCCTCGCCGCCGTTAAATAGGAGGAACTTCCAGTTTACATCGTCTGTAAGGTCCTCAGCCTCTGAGAAGTCACCGTTGTAGATGAAGTTTCCGTCCTCAAGAGCCTCGCGGAACTTCTTTTCAGGTTTCTTTACGTTCATATCGTACTCGGGCTTCTGGTAAACTCTTACGTAGTCCACCTCAAACTCTGCCTTGTCGAAATCAGTAGATGCATCGGGATTGCCGGGCCATGTACCGCCGACTGCGAGGTTCATCTGAACGAAGAAAGGCTGATCAAATGGAGCAGGATATGGCTTTTCGTCCTCGCCCTGAACTGCTGTGAACCAGTCGTTGGCAGTATTGTAGAGGTTTCCGTCGATGTACCAGCGTATCTCGCCCGGCTCCCATTCTACCGAATACTCGTGGAAGCTGTCGGCATAGGTCTGACCTGTAAGTCCCCATGTACCCTGGATCTCGCCGTGGGGCTCACCGAAATGGAGGGTACCGTAAGCGGTGCTGACGTCGTTTCCGAGAACCTCCATAATGTCGATCTCGCCGCATTTAGGCCATTGACCGTAGTAGCTCTCATCCTTTGGCATCATCCAGACAGCAGGCCATAAGCCCTGTCCCTGTGGTACCTTTGCGCTTACGACTACCTTGCCATAGGTGAAATCGGTCTTGTTCTGACCTGTTACCTTACCCGATGTATAGTAATCCTTGCCGTTCTTTTCGGACTTGATAGCCTTGATGACCAGCTTGCCGTCGCGGAGAAATACGTTGTCGGTAGATGTTGTATATTCCTGTAATTCCTCGTTTGTCCAGCCCGGCTCGTGGGGCTCGTAGTTCCACTTGCTCTCGTCAAGAGCACTGCCGCTGAACTCGTCGTTCCAAAGCAGGTTGTAGCCCTCTATCTCGGGAACGTCAACAGCTTCTGTAGTAGCCTCGGTAGGCTTTGCAGTCTCGGGAGCTGTGTCCGAACCTGAAATGTTCTTGTCACCGCAGCCTACAGCGCAGGCAAGCATAGAAAGTGCGGCTGCAAAGGATAAGTATTTATTGATTTTCATATTTGTCCTCCTTCTGAGTTGAGGTGATTTCTTTATGGTATTATTATAACTTTTTGAACCATAAAAATATAGCAATATGGACTGATTTATAGTAACTTAGTGATGTAACCGCAGCTTTGGAAGGACATATTGAACATATCAGCCCAAGCCGTAATTACATATTATCCAGTCGGAAGTGCCCTTTGTGCGGGCAAGCATCCAGCTCCAGTCTGTATAGGTGTAGTCGCGCTGCCATGCTGACTTTTCATTCTGGAATATCTCCAGCGGATTAACATAGAAGTCAGACTTGAGCACCATATACTCCTCGTTTTCGTTCTGAGAGTATCTGGTTTCAAGCTTTGTTTCCGCGTCTCCTGCATAGCGAAGCTCCAACAGCTCACAGGTCTCGAATTGTGGGAAGAAGTCCTTGACGCAATCAACGGCGTCATTGTAGTCCTGCTCGGTGTATATTTCCGAAGATATAGGCTTTACGACAGTCTTGTCCACTGTACCTTCCGGATAGGGCTTGTTGTATTGTATTGCCCAGAATCCGACGAATAATGCGGCAGAAGCTGTAATAATTCCTGCTGTTGTGATGATTATCTCACTTTTTTTCATGATATGCTCCTTTCTGCTGAAAAGCTTTAGCTTTGAGCATAGTATAGCATAGCTGAATGACAGCACAGTGACTTTTTTATTACAGATATGTCACTTTTTCAGAAGTCCCAGCCTGTTCTTTCTCTGGAGTATCCTCATAACGCTCTCATCGATACGGGATTCGGGTATCTCGCCGCTTTCAACAGCATGGCACACCTCGTCAACAGCTGCACGGTAGTCCACGGGCATGAGAATTATATCCATGCCTGCTTTTATGGAAAGCTTTGCGGCTTCTCCGGAGGTATATACCTTAGAGATAGTATTCATCTGCTGAGCGTCGGTAATAGCAATACCGTCAAAGCCCAGCTCGCCGCGGAGCATTTCCGTTACTGCCTTGTATGACAGGTCACAGGGGAGCTCGTCCCCGAAGCTGGTAACGGACTGATGTCCTACCATAACGAAGTCAGTACCGCTTTCTATGCCCTTTTTAAATGGCACGAATTCTGTACTGCGGAGCTGCTCCAGTGTTCTGTCGATGACGACTATCGAGTTTGTATGTGTATTGCCGCTTTCAGCACCAAGTCCGGGGAAATGCTTTAGTGTAGCGCTGACGCCGTTATCCTGCAAGCCCTTTGAGACTCCGCTGACCATATTTGCCACTACATTAGGATCGCTGCTGAATATGCGGTCACCCAGCTCATTGCCGCTGTCGATATTCACATCTGCAACAGGAGCAAAGTCAACGTTAAAACCGAGACTGCGCAGATCCTTTGCAAGAGCTGCGCCAATATCGTATGCGGTATTGTAGTTGTTTTCCCTGCCGTACTGCTCCATAGGCTTAAAGGCTGTAGTGCCCAGATTCTGAGCGCATCTTGCCACCTTGCCTCCCTCCTCGTCAACAGCGATAAAGAGTCCGACTCCGCTGGCTTCACGGGAGAAGCCCTGAGTATTGCTTATCATGGTCTTTATCTGATTTCGTGAGCTAAGATTCTGAGAAAAGTAGATTATTCCTCCCACGGGGTAGTCTTTAATGGCGTTTTTAGTGCCGTTCCCTACCTCTATCATTGGAGATATACCGGTTATAGCCTCGGGAGTCACCATGAACATCTGGCAGACCTTCTGCTTCAAGGTCATATTATCAAGTACTCCGCTCGGAGTTATTTTAACAGCAGTGGTCGTTGTGATATGTACTGTGGTGGTCATATAGGCAGTAGTTTGTTTAGTGGTGGTATGTACGTGAGTTACGGTAGTTTCCGCCGGCTGTGTTTCTTCATGGTGGGGGACTGAGTGATTTTGCTGAGGCTGCTCATATGAGCTTTTGTGACTGTTGTTTTCTGTATTATTATTTACAGTCTGTGCGGCAGTTTTCGGTTCTTCAATTGTATGAGCGGCTGTAGTCGCTTCGGTTGCCGTTACAGGCTCAGTCCTGACGGTTTTTTCAGCTGTTGTAGGTTCGGTAATGTGTTCGGCAGTCAATGCCTGAGTTGAAACGCTTTCTGTAGTTTCTTCTTTATTATCTTTATGTTCAGCAGTACCGCCGCAGCCTGTGAGAAAAAGGCTCAGACCGAGCAGCAGCGCAGTTATTTTTCTGAGTTTCAAGTGAGTTTCCTCCTTGTGGAAAATGTATACTATTATTTTATCATATCCCGATAAAAATGTCAATAAAAAACAAAATCCCCGATGTCAGCGTTACTGAGATCGGGGAACAGGGTAATTATTTTATAGCTGCAAACGCCTGCTTTAAGGTGCTTGCAGGGATTATTTCTATGTCATAGTCCTTTGTGTTGACAGCTGACATACACTGCTTGGGTATAACGCAGGTCTTGAAGCCCATTCGCTCTGCCTCGCGAATACGGTGTGAGATATGCGACACTGAGCGTATCTCGCCGCCCAGACCTATCTCGCCGAATGCCACAAGCTGTTCGTCTATCTGCTTGTCCATAATGCCTGAGTACAGCGCCATAGCCACTGGCAGGTCGCCTGCGGGCTCGTCAAGGCGGAAACCTCCGACGATATTGAGGTAAACATCAAGGCTTCCCATAAATATCCCCAGCCTTTTTTCAAGAACTGCGATAATTATATTCAGCCTGTTGAAGTCAAAGCCTGTGACCATACGTCTTGGAGCTGAGTAGCTTGTCTTTGCGGCAAGAGCCTGTACCTCCGCAAGGATAGGACGGCTTCCCTCTATGACGCAGGCAACGCAGGTGCCGGATACATTATGAGGACGTCCTTCAAGGAGCATCTGTGACGGGTTGTCTACCTCCCGCAGTCCCTTGTCTATCATCTCGAAAACGCCTATCTCATTTGTAGAGCCGAAACGGTTCTTAACAGCGCGGAGTATTCGGTAGCTCTGGTGGCGCTCGCCCTCAAAGTAGAGAACAGCGTCCACGATATGCTCCATTACCTTCGGTCCTGCAATAGCACCGTCTTTATTGACGTGACCGACGATGATTATTGGTATCTCCTGATTTTTTGCGGTATGCATGAACAGGTTGGTACACTCGCGTACCTGAGTGATACTGCCTGCGCTTGAAGCGATACGGCTTATGCTCATGGTCTGTATCGAGTCTATGATAGCAATATCGGGAGCGCTTGAAGCTATAGTCTGTGCAATAGCTTCAGCGTCGGTAGCTGTGAGAATATAGAGATTTTCCGTATCGACGCCGAGGCGCTGTGCGCGGAGCTTTATCTGCCGGGCGGATTCCTCTCCCGAAACGTAGAGTACCGAGTGCTCCTCACCGAGGAACTGACATATTTGCAGGAGCAGGGTGCTTTTTCCGATACCTGGCTCACCGCCGAGAAGAACAAGAGAGCCTTTCACAAGACCTCCGCCGAGGACTCTGTTCAGCTCTCCGATACCCGTATCATAGCGGACATCACTGTCTGCGCCGATGTCTTCAAGCTCAAGGATATTGTCCGAAAGGTCGGGAGCAGAGCCTGCCGAGGCAGAGCTCCTGATACCTGTGGGAGCCTCTGCAAGCTCCTCCTCAAAGCTGTTCCATGCGCCGCAGGACGGGCATTTTCCGTTCCATTTAGTGCTTTCGTAGCCGCACTGATTACAGGTGTAAACATATTTTGATTTAGCCATTTTTTACCTCATCAAAGAAAGGCTTTTGCTACGCTGTCCTTTGTGAGCAGGTTCTTTCTGCCGCATTTCATATTGCTTTCTGATGGAGCAAAGCCGCTGATGTCGGTGCCTGCCATAGACCAGCACTTCATCTCGCCGTAAAAATCCGTAGCGTAAAAGACCTTTGCAGTCATATCGTAGTGTATACCGCCGTCGGTATCACAGGTACAGTCTATCTCCTTTACGTCATTGGTATCGAAATAGAATATCCTTACCTGTGAGTCGTTGAGGATACCCGTTGATACTACAAGCTCGGGATTGCCGTTGAGGTCGAGGTCAACAAGCTCAAAAGCGGCGTCCTTGAGGTCAGCGTTTTCAAAGATAGCTGAAAGTCTGTCGCGGTATGCCTGTTTCTGCTCGTCCCTGAGGACGGTGTTCCATGTCTCGCTGTAATATATAGCGTATTTTACAGCATCGTCGCCGAATGTGTATTTTCTGCCTGTTTTAAAGGCTGCAGCTTCCTTGTAGGGCTGGAGAGCTTCCTCAAATTTTGCGAGGGTAACGTCCTCGCCGTTTATCTCATATTTTATGACAGCACCGGCAGAAGCACTTTCGGTGTTGTTGTAGAAGCTTACTGCTGTCTGGAATGAGCCCTCCTGCATAGTCTGATATTCTCCGATAACAAAGCCGTTGCCCTCATATGAGTAGCCGAGAGCACCTGCCTCGGGGAGATAATCAAACTGACCGTAAGAGCCTATATTTGCGATCTTGTCTGCAACAGTACCCGTCATGGTGTAGATAATACACTGAGCGTTTACGTCCTCAGAGGGAGAGATTATGAGCTCGGGAGTACCATCGCCTGTAAGGTCGGTAAGGTCAAACATTGAGTTTTTTGAATACTGCTCTGAGTTTTTGAATGATTGGAGAAGTGCCTCATAGTCCTTCTGCCATTTGAGCTCGACCTCCTCGGGCTTCATATTAGTGTCAAGCAGGGTGAGGGGGAGACTTTCCACCTTTTTTGTCTCGGAACAGCCTGCACAGACGGCTAAAACAGCGCCTGCCGTGAGAATGCATATCTTTTTATTTATTGTCACTTTTGTTGCCTCCTGAAAAGCATTGAAAATCATATACAATTATTATTTTACCACTTTTGACGATATGTGTCAATAAATTATAGTATACGTCAAAATAAAAAAATCCCTGCAAAATCAGTCGTTTTTCGTTGAAAAAATCACGGCGTTATGCTGAGCTCCCAGTAATATTTCCTGCTGCACTGCGGAAAGTCGTTCAGTACACCGTGTTCGGGATCGAAAAATGTACCCTCACAGTACAGTGACCAGTGCCAGCACCGCGGAGTTTCCAGACTCAGCAGACACAGGGGAGGGAGTTCCTCCTTGCGCTCTGCCTGCTTGCGGATATCTGAGATCTGAACTCCGTGCTCACGGAATGTTCGCTTCATCTCTTTCAAGTCAGTTTCGCGGTCATTGCCGAGATAATTGCATATATATCCGGGAGTTTTTCCAAGTACCATAGCCAGAACAGCCTGTCCGCACTGTAGGTCGGTAGGCTCGTGAATGTAAGTAATTTCCACATTATCACCTCTCAGATATTTTATCACATATGGATTATGATGTAAAGATGTTATTTATGGTAAAATGTCCACCTTTTATTTGAATATAGGGTTGATATTTTGTTGAAAATGCGCTATAATGTGCGTAGGGGACTAAAATTATCGCCAAAAAGCTCGATAATATATAGAATATGCACATAAAGATATGCATATGGGCTTCAAAGTAAAGGAGGAATACTTATGAGGGAAAACCTGATCAAACGAGCAGTTGGTACTGCGGCGGCGCTCTGTGTTATGGCGCAGTCATTCTGCGGCATTGTTCCGAAGCAGTTCACTGCGGACGCAGCGGTAAGCTACTACAATGCCAAGGTGGCAAATCAGGGCAGCGCTGACGGCAATGCTGTTATCAAGGGCTCTGACGCATCAGTAGTTTACGACAGCGAGCTAAGATCAAACGTGCTTGATCTCCACGGAAGCGGTTTCGGCAGCGGCTGGTTACAGCTTCCTGCCATGTTTGAAAAGGGCTGCGGCAATGGATTCAGCTTCTCGCTGAAGTTCAGGCTGGACAGCGGCGCAGGCAATTACACAAGACTATATCAGTTCTCTCCAGTGCCATTCGGCGCAGGAGCTGCTCCAAGCTATTCTTCGCCTGATATATCTGTTGATCTGAAGGATAAGAATGCATACAGGACAAGCATTTTTGTGGGTAAGGGAACTACTACCGAGAACGACGATAAGCACCGTGCAATTTTTGATATTGAGACTGCTCCGGACAGCGGCAGGTGGCATGAGCTTACGGCAGTATATTCACCTGACAGCGCTGAGTTCTACATGGATGGCAGTCTGCTGAGCAAAAGTGACAGCGATAACCTTGCCGACACTATGAACTGTTTGTTCAGCGAGGGCGTTCTTCCCTCATATACATACAATTCTATAGGTCATTCCGTTTATTCTGATGCTGACATCATGGCTTGTGTGGACGATGTTATGCTGTACGGCTATGCACTTACAGCAGCTCAGGCGGCGAAGCTCCCCGATGATCCGCTGTATCGCTATACATTCGAGCCCGATACTATTACCGAGGGCGAGGCTATTCCCGACGAGGAGACTGCCACAGCCCGTGACGGTACGGCTCTCACAAGTATACCCGAGTATGAAACATTATCTCCTGACGGAACTCTTGTTACCAAGTTCTGGAAGGACGCTCGTGGAAGCTATTACTACTCCGTAAGAAAGCAGAGCCGCGGTACGTGGGGCACAGTTATCGAACCTTCAAAGCTGGGTATCGTTACTACAACAGAGGACTTGTCATCGGGCTTTTCACAGACAGCTCCTGCGGCTGTTTCAGTTGAGCATGACGAGACATATAATATGCCATACGGCAAGCATACAAAGATACGTGACAACTATAAGGAAATATCCTTCCCGCTGAAAAAAGGAAATTCTACTCTGACGGTTTATTTCCGTGTTTATGATGACGGTATGGGGTTCAGATATGCCCTTGACCACGGTGCTTCCATTAAGGAGGAGACAAGTCAGGTAATATTCCCGAGTAAGAGCAAATTCTGGGGCAACTGGCCGAATGCCACATATGAGTGGGATATGGTGGAGCTCCCGAGAGACCGCGCAAATGAGACCAATGCTACTTATTCCTGCCCGTATACAGGCGTTATCAATGATAAGTACTGGGTAACTGTTACAGAGGCAAGCGTTTTCAACGAGGATAATCCCTACTGTGCAGGTGCTTTGCAGTTCATCGGCGACTATCACAGCCTGCGCTTCAAGGGCGGCGTAAAGGTCAGCGGCATATCAATGGGCAGTGCTTTCCATACTCCGTGGAGAGCAGTTGTCATCGGTGACAGCCTTGACCAGATGTCATCAAGCGACCTGATACTCAACCTGAATCCTCCCTCGGTAATCGAGGATACAAGCTGGATACGCCCCGGCAAGACCGCATGGTCATGGTGGAGCAGCGGCGGCGATTCGCCTGTTGAATACCACACACAGAAGGACTATATCGACTTCGCAGCAGATAACGGCTGGGATTTCGTATGTCTGGATTTTGGCTGGGCGCTCTGGGACGACAGCGAATCAAAGGTCAAGGAGCTTTGCGACTATGCCTCAGCAAAGGGCATAGGCATTTATCTCTGGTACGGTGTAAACAACAAGGGACACTCAGGCTATAAGGACAGCAAGGGCAATCCTGCATATCCTTATTACTCACTGCTTGACGAGGCTACTATAGTCCGCGAGTTCAAGCGCATAAGAGGTCTGGGCGTCAGCGGCGTAAAGGTAGACTACTATGAGAGCGACACTCAGGAGACCATGAAGCAGATGAACCTCTGCGCAAAGATAGCTGCCGAGAATCATCTCATGGTGCTTTTCCACGGCTGTACGATACCTCGCGGCGAGAGCAGAACATACCCCAATATAGTTTCATTCGAGGCTGTAAACGGAACCGAGTACTACAAGTGGTTCGATGCGCCTGCACTGGCTAACAGAGTATCCTATACCTTTACAAGAAATGTTGTGGGCTCGGCGGACTTCACACCTACAGGCATACCGATATACGGCATAAAGGCAACAGCAGGCTTTGCTCTTGCAGACGTTGTTACCATAGAGTCTGGCATACAGCATTTTGCACATTCCGTATACACCTATCAGGGCAATAAGGCTCTGCCTTTCCTAAATGATGTACCCGTTGCATGGGACGACATGAAGGTACTTGACGGCTATCCCATGCAGTTTAATGTTACCGCAAGAAGAAGCGGCAGCAGCTGGTATGTGGGAGCTTCCACACTGTCGGCAAGAAAGGTCAGCATAAAGCTTTCAGATCTTGTTGACGATGACGGAGTTTATATCGCATACTTCTTCGGCGACAATAAGGACGGCAGTGAGCTGGAGGTTAGGATAATAAGAGACGTTACAAAGGACAGCATTATCGAGCAGGAGCTCCTTCCGAACGGCGGTTTTGCAATGAAGATAACAAAGAGCGGCATGAAGCTGACAACACCGTACAGCAATTTCAAATTCTATGAAGCTGAAAAGGCTAAGGTATCCGGAAATGCCAGAATAACCTCGGGCAAGGACGGTAAGTACAGCTCAGGCAGCGCATACGTCGGATATGTCGGCGGAGGTGCTAATAACGCTGTTACCTTTGAGAATGTTAATGTTGAAAAGGCAGGGGAGTACACACTTCGTATATACTATGTATCAGGCGAGAGAAGAAGTCTCAGTGTGGATGTAAACGGCACTAATGCAGGCAGACTGGACGGTCTGTACGCCAACAGGAACGACTGGTCTGGCATTGCAGCGGCGGATACAAAGGTGACGCTTAAAGCAGGCAATAACACTATCAAGCTTTATAACGCAAGCGGCAATGGTCCCTCTATCGACCGTATCGCAGTGGCTATCCCGTTTGAGGAGGTCATCGGCGACCTGAATCAGGACGGAGCTTTCAACGTGGCTGACCTTGTGCTCATGCAGAAGTATATCCTCGGTGTTGAGACCTTTAACAAGGAGCAGGCTAAGATAGCTGATATGAACGGCGACGGTAATATTGATCCGTTTGACCTTGTAAGCTACCGTAAAGCGATAATTAAGAAATAAGAGCTAAGAACTAAGAAATAAGAGCTAAGAACTAAGAGCTAAGAACTAAGATTTAGGGGGCGATTTTACATCGCCCCCATTTTTTTATCAGCCCATTAAAGCTTAAATGAGTATCGATCATAAAAAAAGAGCCATGACAAGTCGTCATGGCTCTGTCTGTTTAATTATGACTCCGGTTTCAGTGAAGTTACCTTGCCAAGCAGGAATTCCTGTATGCGGAGGGCGTCGTTTGCGGTGATGCCCTTTGCGGAGGTGTCAACGTCGCCGTTGAGCTGCCCCTGCTCTGTGATGTGGTTCTTGTCTGTTCCTTCAAGTCCGAACTTGTTGGGATTTGCAAGGCTCTGCATGATGAGGACTACGTCTGACATATCGACCTCGCCGTCACAGTTGGCGTCGCCGTATACCGTATCTGTCTGCGGATCATCGGGGTCGTCTGCTGCTGCCTCAGCCATGTTGTCAAAGTCTACCCACAGCTGAACAACGCTGCTGTCTGGAGCATACTTAGGTGAAGCTGTATTCTGCGATGCCAGCTCGGAAGCGTCAAGTGCCTTGCTGTAAACTCTCATATCATAGAACTGAGCCTGTGAGTTTCTTCCTGTCTGCGGACAAGCACCGATAGTGAGGTTATAGCCTGACTTTTCAACGCCTGATGTTGTACCTGCTGCCTTTTCGGCTATCATCTTGCCGTCTAAGTATATGCGCAGCATATTATTTTCAGCATCGTAAATGCCTGCGACCTGATGCTTCTTGCCTAACCAGTCAGATGGCAGTGAAGCACTGACTGTATGCCAGCCTCCGCCTGCATAGATAAAGAAATAGAGGAGAGTTGGCTCTGCTCTGAGGCCGAATGAGTAATCGCCCTTGCTTGCGAACATATTGAAATCCTGAGAGCCTGTAGGAACTACATTAGTCTCTACTGTGAAGGAGTTATTGCCCTCAAATGCTGAATCAAGCTTGCTGTTGTGCGGGATAGTAACTGAGCCTGTTACGTAGCTGTCGCCGCTGCTGTCCTTGCTGAGCTTTGCGGAAGCGCCTACAGGGATAGTAAGAGCGTTGCTGCTCTTGTCCTGTATAACTGTACCGTCTGAGCGGAGCTTGGCGACCATATTGGACATATCCTTTCCTGTGCTTGATGAGTCTACAGGGATAATGGTGTATTTCCAGCTGTAAGGTCTGCCGGAAGGAAGCCTGTACTGTTCAAGGGTGCCCTGACCGCAGGTAGCGCTTCCCGTACCCATTGAGCCGTAGTCAACGCTGAGGATAGTCTCACTGCGGGGCTTCAGCTTGTAGGGGTGGTCGGCGTTCTGGAGGTCCTCGGGAGTAAAGTGGAGAGCACTTGCTTCCACTGTGCCGTCAGCTGCAATGAGGAGGCTTGATTCATTGCTCTCATTCCGGACAGCTATCCACCTTACGTCGGTGAGGTTTCCGGTGTCGTCAGCCTTCAGGTAAGGATAGAACATATCTGAAACTGTGGATTCCCATACGCCCTTCTTTCCGTTTGTCTTACGGTCGTTGAATGTCTCGACCGGACCGTTTCCGTACCAGCTTAGCTTTTCTGCGCCTGCCGGGAGCTGCATGAGAGAGCCTACACGGATAAAGTTGCCCAGTCCCTTGTTTACAGCGTTTACATTGAATTCAACGTCCACTGTTCCGTTGCAGTGGATAGTATATGTGATGTCCACTGTGGTGCCGCCTGCATTCGGAAGTGACAGGTGAGAGATTATCTGCTTTTCGCCGCCGTCAAGATCCTTGACGTCGATGCCGCTGCACTTTGCGCCCTTCATGGCGTCGCGCCACTTTTTGTCGAATAAGCCGTTTGCGCCCCAGCCGGTGTCGTTCTCAACATTGCCGCGCCAGAAGTTAGGCGAAGGACCTTCGCTGATGAGGACATCACCCTTGTAAGCGTAGGTCTTCATAAGACCTGTTGACTTGTCGATAAGGAAGTTGAAATTCTTACCTGTGGGGACATAGCCGCTTGGAGTATCTACTACGGTCACAGGATCACTGCCCTTGTCCACTCTTGCGGTAGTTCCGCTGCCCTGCAGCGGTATCTGACCGTAGGATATCTCTGTTCCCTCAGGAACGAGCTCTGTGCCGTCCTTTGTAGCAACTGAGATCTCGATGAAGAATTCATCGCCTGCAAGGTATTTCTTTGGAAGTGAATACGGAACGCTGATAGTTCCTCTTGTGAGAGGAGCAACATCGGGATTTTCTACCTTGCCGCTCTGTATCTCGATACCGTTCTGGAGCAGCTTCCACGTAACATCGAAGCTGCTGAGATTCACGAAGTTGTTTTCGTTATATACGCCTACCTGTTTCTTTTCCAGCTGTGAAGCATCAGCAGAGAACCAGAAGTTCTGATACTGATACTTTACCTCGGCAAGCTCGGGCTGAGGAGTTCTGTCAGGGCTGATGAGTCCGTTCTCACAGAAGCTTCCGTCATTTGGACGGTCGCCCCAGTCGCCGCCGTAGCCGTAGTAATTACCCTTAGCCTCGTCCTTGTAAAGGTTAGCCTTTGCGTATGATTCCGAGTAATAGTCCCAGCCGCCGTTGGGGATATTGACAGCTCTTGACTGGTCAACCCAGTCCCAGATGAAGCCGCCCATCATATTGTCGGCTTTTCTGATGTTGTCCCAGTACTCCTTGAGAGCGCCCACGGAGTTGCCCATAGCATGGTCATACTCGCACATAACGTAGGGCATCTTGCCCTGACCTGCATTGTAGGCTATATTGCCCGAGCCCGGATACATATTGCTCTTCATGTCAACGCCCATTGCATTGTCCTGACCTTCACTGTGTACAGGACGGGTGTAGTCGTTCTTCTTGAAGTACCATATCATATCGCGGAACATACCTCCTGCGTCGCTTGCGTTGCCTGTATATCCCATTTCGTTTCCGATAGACCATGCAACGATAGAAGGATTGTTTTTCAGACGTTTGAAGGCTGTTTCTGTTCTGTCCATAGCCAGCTCATAGAACAGAGCCTTTGTATTGTTGTTCTTGCCGTCCTGAAGGGCATGGCACTCCATATTTGTCTCGCCCATAACATACATACCGTACTTGTTGCAGAGCCAGTATAGGTAAGAATCGTTGCTGTAGTGTGATGTTCTTATAGCGTTGATGTTGTTCTTTTTCATGATAGAAACATCTTCGCGTATCGTATCCTGCGGAACAGCTTTTCCGTAGAAAGGATCGGTATCATGGCGGTTTACGCCTTTAAGGAGCAGGCGCTTGCCGTTGATAGTGATAGGCTGCCACTTATTCGTGGTCAGCTTGTATGAGCCGTCGACCTCTGCACGGGTGAAGTTTATCTCGCGGAAGCCCAGCTGTGATGAGAGTATCTCCTGTACGTTTCCGCTGCCGTCGGTGAGCTTCAGAACGAGAGCGTAGATGTTGGGAGTCTCAGCTGACCAGAGCCTCGGAGCTGTAACTGAGGTCTTGATAGTGCAGGTGCTCTTGCCGCCGCCGTTGAGGTTGTCTATTTTTGCAGAGGCGCCGCTTAGGATATTGTTGCCTTCCTCGTCGTAAGCCTCGGCAGTAACGCTCCAGCCGTTCTTGGCATTGCCCGAGAGATTTGATATATCCATTGATATTTCAAGGCTTGCATTGGTGAAGCTTTCGTCAAGGTCAGTCTTTACGTTGTAGTCTCTTATCTGCATTTCGGGAGCGCTTACGAGGAAAACGTCGCGGAAGATACCGCCGTCATAGATCATATCCTGATCCTCGAACCATGTTCCGTCGCAGAACTTGTGTACCTCGACTGCAAGGGTATTCTCGCCGTCGGTGAGAGCGTCTGTGATGTCAAATCTGTGAGGGCTGAATGTGTCCTCGCTGTAGCCGATTGCCTTTCCGTTCACATATACATAGTAAGCGGACTCAACACCGTCGAATTCGAGGTAAATGCGTCTGCCCGAAGCCTTCATGGTGCTGTCCACAGTGAACTTCTTGCGGTAAAGACCTACAGGATTATAGTTTGTGGGAGCCTGCGGTGCAGGAACGTAGCTGTCGTATTTTGACTGCCACGGCTGACCGACATTGGTGTAGATAGAGAAGTCAAATCCCAGACGAGTCCAGCTTCTCGGGAGCTGCACCGTTTTCCAGCCCTGTGCGGAAGACGGCTGATAATTGGGATTGAAGCAGCCTGCATTGATGTGATTCTGAGCCTGCTGAGAGTTCTGAACGACTACCAGATCCCAGTTTTCGTCCTTGCCTGTGAGCATTTGCAGATATTCTGACTGCTCGCGGGCATTGTAGTCCCAGACTGCATTTACGGCTGAATCCGTGTCATGGAAGGGAACAGGGTTACAGCTGGCGGCTTCGCGGTTTATTGCGAAAACGTCTTCGGCGCCGTTTTTGCCTGTCCACTCATTGCCTGAGAATTTTACATCTGCGGCTGTAACTGTTTGGGGGACAATAGTCCCCATGGACATAGCTGCTGTCATAATGGCAACAACTGTTGAAACGAAACGTTTCATAAGTAATTCCTCCTTTTTGATTTTAATTCCCCTGATATGTGTGTTGTTTATAATTATCCTATGTTGATAATCATCTATTATGTTTAATATACCACAAATGTGAACAAATTGCAACCACTATTTTACGGAATATGTAGAAAAAATATGAATTTTTCTATTTTTGTGCGGTATTTTACCAAAAAGCCCCTACTCAGTGCATGAGAAGGGGCTTTTTTCAGTCGTGTTCAATTATATTCTTGATCGCCTGCATACGGATATCCCATTCTGCGCTCTGGTCTGCGCATTTTTTCAGGTCATCTGTCAGCATATCCAGCTTGTACTGCGGAAGGTCCTTCTTGTAGCGGAGCTTATGCTCGAGACTTGCCCAGAAGTCCATAGCTATGGTACGGAGCTGTACCTCAGCTTTCACAAGGCGCTTTTCGTTTTCGAGGAAGATAGGTACCTCGACTATAAGGTGAAGACTTCTGTAGCCGTTGGATTTGGGGTTCTCGATGTAGTCCTTTTTCTCGATGAGAAAGATGTCATCCTGTTGCAGGAAGCAGTCAGCAAGGCGGTAGATGTCCTGTACAAAGGAACAGACTACGCGAATACCTGCGATGTCAGATACGTTATGAGCGATGGCTTCAAGATTTCGCGGTATATTCTTGGAAATGACCTTGCGGTAGATGCTGCCGTAGCTCTTTATACGGGACTGTATGAATTCAATTGGGTTGCTTTCGCCGTTTATTGAGAACTGCTCGTTGAGTACGCGGAATTTGGTCTCTATCTCCATTATGGCACATTTGTAGTAGGTAAAGAACTGCTGCATGGGGATAAGATTGTTTTCAACTGAGCGGAGGAACTCCGACTCGGTCATTTCGCTGTCTGCAAGTCCTCGCAGGGACAGTGTGGCATTGTTGTTTATATTCATGGAAATCTCCTGTTTTTTCTATATTACTTGTATTATAGCATTTTGAGCCGAAAAGGTCAATCGGTTCGGTGAAGTTTCATTTGTTTGACACAGAAGCGGGGAAGTGATATACTCTTAATGAATGAATATTTCTGTTTAGACTCATTGTAAGAGCGAACAATTTACAAGGTTGATTTTTGTGACTTCTCACAAAGTTACAAAGAGCCTGTTGACTCTAACGTTACGTCATGGTATATACTGTATTCACACGGGAGGAGTGGTAAACATGATGACGGTAAAACAGGTCAGTGAGCTGACGGGAGTGAGTATACGCACTCTCAGGTATTACGACGAAATTGGGCTTCTTCAGCCTGCGGCACATACCGAAAGCGGATACAGGCTGTATGACGATACGGCTTTGGAAAGACTTCAGCAGATATTGTTGTTTCGCGAACTGGAGTTTCCGCTGAAGGATATAGTCCGCATAGTGAGCAGTCCCGATTTCGACCGTAAAAAGGCTCTTGAACAGCAGATAGAGCT
>NZ_JAIKXF010000117.1 GCF_024684275.1 Ruminococcus sp. | reverse complement strand
TAAAGCTCGGAGAGATCTGAAGTATCTGCACTTCTGTGACCGTAGCGTACTCCGTCATATCTTGCAAGATTGGACGAAGCCTCCGCAGATGATATTATGTAATAAGCCTTTACGGCATCTCTTACTGAAGGAATGGAGACTGTAACAAGCTTTGCACCGCTTTTCTCAATAATACGCAAAGCATTGCTGATACAGCCTTCTACCTCTTTCGACATATATGAATCAAAAATCTCCTTCGGGATACCTATTCTTGTACCATTCAGTGTATCTTTAAGCTCAGATGAAAAATTTTTTCTTACAGATGTCACATCTTTAGCGTCGTATCCGTTTATTATATTGTGGAGGAAATAAGTATCACTGACATTTTTGCCGAAAGAACCGATCCTGTCAAGAGACGAAGCAAAAGCGATAAGACCATATCTTGAAACGGAACCGTATGAGGGGCAAAAGCCCACGATTCCGCAGAATGATGCGGGCTGACGCACAGAACCGCCTGTATCGGAACCGAGCGCAAGAACAGCTGCACCGCTCGCTGCGGCAGCTGCCGAACCGCCAGATGATCCGCCTGCCGAAAAGCCTTCCTTTACTGGATTGACTACCCTGCCGAATATTCCAGTATCCGAGGCCGAACCCATAGCAAATTCATCCATATTTGTCTTGCCTGTTATTACAGCTCCCGCAGCTTTAAGCCTTTCTATGACAGCTGCATCATAAGGAGGTATATAGCTTTCAAGCATTTTTGAAGCACAGGTCGTCCGAAGTCCTTTTGTGGAAATATTGTCCTTTACGGCAATCGGTATCCCCGTAAGCATTGTAACTCCCTCACCTGCTGCAAGCATCCTGTCAGCTTCCTCAGCCTGCTTCAATGAGTTTTCATTGTAAGTTATATAACAGTTCAGCTTCCTCTGCACACTTTCTGCTCTTTTGACAACGTCCTCAAGCACTTCTTTTGCACTGCACTGTCTCTTCATAAGCATATCATGGAGTTCGGCAGCGTTTTTATCGCAAAGGCTCATCATTGCTTCACCGTCCTTGGTACCGAAAAGCATCCGTTATACGTTTCGGGAGCGTTCATAAGCAGCTCATCACGGCTGTATACGGAAGGACAAACTTCATCTTCCCTGAGCTCCATTCCGGGAGTATCACACTGCTCATTGCAAAGCTCGGGAAGATCGGAGACCATATTTATCATTTCAGTCATTTCAGCGGATATTTTTTGCGATTCGTCTTCATTTATTTCAAGCTTGGCAAGCTCGGCTATACGTTTGATATTGATGTCCATTAATTTCTCCTTAGCGGTAGTATAAAAAGATTATATCATATTTTCAGATCAATATCAACCATAATGCGGATAAAACAAAAACAGCCGGCTGTATGCCGACTGTCCTTTGATGTTAATCAATAGTGTGTTCTGAAAACATTCTGTCCGTTCATGCCTGTAAAATATAAATAACCCTGAGTAAAGGATTCAGGCTCCGAAAAATAAAGTGTTACCGAGTCTTTAACGCTTTGTGTAACCTTTGATGAGAACGTACCGAGATTAACGTAGCTCCATGCACCCGAGAACTGTCCGTTTTGTGTGAGCACATCGTAGATCGTGTTCGGGTAGTCAGGAGAGTTCACTCTATTCATGATCACTTCTACTACATTCGCCTTGTTATAATCACTGATCCAGTTACTGCCGGCCTCATGACCTACTGCATTACAAAGAAGTATGTATTCTTCCTCTGATATCGGCAGTTCAAAATCAGTTGATTCAACGTCGATAGATGTCGGCTCTGTCTGCGGTTCAACATATGTCTCTGTTGTTTCCGTAGAAGCCTCAGTTACCGCTTCAGCAACAGTTGTAGTTATTTCTGCTGTTGTGGCAGCAGCTGTAGTAGTTACCGTAGTTGTAGTTTCCTGCGTTGTAGCGTCAAGTGTTGTTGTCGAAGAAATTTCAGCTATGGTAGCTGTGGTGGCTTCCCTTATCACATCAGCAGCAGTCTCGATGATCGACACTGTAGTTGTAGGCTGAGTGGAAGCCTGTGTGATTGCAGCCGGCGCGTGAGCCGGTGCTGGCACCGATTTTGAAATCTTTGCAGCATTTGAAGCTGCTGTACTGTACTGAGAAGTTGTGCCTTCCTGTGCAGAACGTGAATTTTTGCTTGCAGCTGATGTATTATCAGCTATGTTAGATTTCTTGGTGGTTGTTCCTTTGTTTGCGATTGCCTTTTCTGTCTCAACCTCTGTTGCAGATGTTAAAGAGCCGTCTTTGTCATAGTTCATGACCTCAACTTTTTCTTCAGAGACTATATCAGCTGTTTTGATGGTAGAGGAAGTAAGATATGCAGCTCCTGCACCTCCGCCCAGATCTGAAGCAACCACTCCGCAAGCTATCGCTGCGGCTTTGAGATTACCCATCAACTCATCCTTTCCTGAAAAAAGAATTTTCAATTTTTTCGGGCTGTTGATATGATAACACATCTGCCCCGAAATGGCAATACTTTCAAAAT
>NZ_JAIKXF010000116.1 GCF_024684275.1 Ruminococcus sp. | reverse complement strand
TAAAGCTCGGAGAGATCTGAAGTATCTGCACTTCTGTGACCGTAGCGTACTCCGTCATATCTTGCAAGATTGGACGAAGCCTCCGCAGATGATATTATGTAATAAGCCTTTACGGCATCTCTTACTGAAGGAATGGAGACTTTAACAAGCTTTGCGCCTCTTTTCTCCATAATTTGCAAAGCGTTTCCGATACAGCTTTCTACCTCTTCCGACATATACGAGTCAAACACCTCATTTGGAATACCAATCTTTGTACCTTTAAGTGTATCACTAAGTTCAAATGAAAAATTTTTTCTGATTGTTGTCACATCTTTGTCGTCGTATCCGTTTATTATATTGTGAAGGAAATAAGTATCCCTGACATTTTTGCCGAAAGAACCGATCCTGTCAAGAGATGAAGCAAAAGCAATAAGCCCATATCTTGAAACCGATCCGTATGAGGGACAAAAGCCTACAACTCCGCAGAATGACGCAGGCTGACGTACTGAACCGCCTGTATCGGAACCGAGTGCGATAACCGCCGCGCCGCTTGCTACAGCTGCTGCCGAACCACCTGATGATCCGCCTGCCGAAAAGCCTTCCTTTACCGGATTGACTACCCTGCCGAATATTCCAGTATCCGAGGCCGAACCCATAGCAAATTCATCCATATTTGTCTTGCCTGTTATTACAGCTCCCGCAGCTTTAAGCCTTTCTATGACAGTTGCATCATAAGGAGGTATATAGCTTTCAAGCATTTTTGAAGCACAGGTCGTCCGAAGTCCTTTTGTGGAAATATTGTCCTTTACGGCGATCGGTATGCCAGTTAGCATTGTAACTCCTTCCCCTGCTGCAAGCATCCTGTCAGCTTCCTCGGCTTGCTGAAAAGAATTTTCATTATATGTTATGTAACAGTTCAGTCTGTTTTGCACATTTTCAGCTCTTTTGACAACGTCTTCAAGCAATTCCTTCGCACTGCACTGTCTGTTTACAAGCATATCATGAAGTTGGGCAACGTTTTTATCACAAAGACTCATCAGTGCTTCACCGTCCTTGGTACCGAAAAACATCCGTTATACGTTTCGGGAGCGTTCATAAGCAGCTCTTCACGGCTGTATTCGGAAGAAATTACTTCATCTTCTCTCAGCTCCATTTCAATAGCATTACACTGCTCATTGCAAAGCTTTGGAAGATCGGAGACCATATTTATCATTTCAGTCATTTCGGCGGATATTTTCTCTGATTCATCTTCATTTACTTCAAGCATTGCCAGCTCGGCGATGCGTTTGATATTGATATCCATGAATTTCTCCTTAGTGATAGTATAAAAAGATTATATCACATTTTCAAATCAATATCAACCATAACGCAGATAAAACAAAAACAGCCGGCTGTATGCCGACTGTCCTTTGATGTTAATCAATAGTGTGTTCTGAAAACATTCTGTCCGTTAACGCCTGTAAAATATAAATAACCCTGAGTAAAGGATTCAGGCTCCGAAAAATAAAGTGTTACCGAGTCTTTAACGCTTTGTGTAACCTTTGAAGAGAACGTACCGAGATTAACGTAGCTCCATGCTCCCGAAAATTGTCCGGCTTGTGTGAGCACGTCGTAGACTGTGTTCGGGTAGTCAGGAGAGTTCACTCTATTCATGATCACTTCTACTACATTCGCTTTGTTATAATCACTGATCCAGTTACTGCCGGCCTCATGACCTACTGCATTACAAAGAAGTATGTATTCTTCCTGTGATATCGGCAGTTCAAAATCAGTTGATTCAACATCGATAGATGTCGGCTCTGTCTCGGGTTCAACATATGTCTCTGTTGTTTCCGTAGGAGCCTCAGTTACTGTCTCAGCAACAGTTGTAGTTGTTTCTGTTGTTGCAGAAGTAACTGTAGTAGTTACCGTAGTTGTAGTTTCCTGCGTTGTAGCAGCCTGTGTTGTTGTCGAAGAAATTTCAGCTATGGTAGCTGTTGCAGCTTCCCTTATTACATCGGCAGCAGTAGCAATAATAGATACTGTTGTTGTCGGCTGTGTGGAAGCCTGTGTGATTGCAGCCGGCGCGTGAGCCGGTGCTGGCACCGATCTTGAAATCTTTGCAGCATTTGTAGCTGCTGTACTGTACTGAGAAGTTGTGCCTTCCTGTGCAGAACGTGAATTTTTGCTTGCAGCTGATGTATTATCAGCTATGTTAGATTTCTTGGTGGTTGTTCCTTTGTTTGCGGTTGCCCTTTCTGTCTCATCTGCTGTTGCAGATGTTGAAGCTCCGTCCTTGTCATAGTTCATGACATCAACTTTTTCTTCAGAGACGATATCAGCTGTTCTGATGGTAGAGGAAGTAAGATATGCAACTCCTGCACCACCGCCCAGAACTGAAGCAACCACTCCGCAAGCTATCGCTGCGGCTTTGAGATTACCCATCAACTCATCCTTTCCTGAAAAAAGAATTTTCAATTTTTTCGGGCTGTTGATATGATAACACATCTGCCCCGAAATGGCAATACTTTCAAAAT
>NZ_JAIKXF010000069.1 GCF_024684275.1 Ruminococcus sp. | reverse complement strand
GATTTCTGTATTCAGGAATGGTAATGAAACATCAAATAAAAAACTCTCCCCCGAAAGCTGTCAGCTTTTGGGAGAGATCGTTGAGGAATTGTCTAAGTAAAGCCAAAGCCGCAAGGGATTTTAAGTCTCTTGCGGCTGTTTCTATTTACATTTTTATATTGAATACTTGCTCTTTTTAAGTTATAATAAAAAAAGCGTTATCGATATATCATACATTCTTTGTTTGGAATAAACACTCTGATAAAGCAGATATAACAATTAAAAGGAGAAACACAATGAAATTAAATGATCCAATTTATAATTTTATATTTTCACATAAGCTTCCTGTTGCACGTGGAGAAAAGCCAGTAGCTGAATACTTGTGCTCATATTACGATGAATTTTTTACTGATTTGACAATTGCTTTACAGCAAACTGCCAATCGTGAACTGCGTTCCGAGTGTTATGAACTACTAAAAAATAATCTGCATATAATCAAAAATCTATGTGATGATATAATCCTCACATTTCATTATTATGACAATGGAAAAATGTCAGAACTTCATGTTCATTTTTATAACATGATGCAAAAAGTTGAGAAATTTATTACAGCGAGAAATATCTGTGAGGAGCGGTTTGATTGGTATAAATCGTTATGGCGCATACGGCAGGGAAGTGAAAACTATGAACGAAAAGAATTATTTCATATACCAATGGACAAAAGACAAAATATAAAATCATATAGATACAGTATTCCGGGCTATCCCTGTTTATACCTTGCAAGCGATCTGGAGTTATGTTGGTATGAGTGCGGTATGCCCAAAGAGTTTAGCTATTCTTTTTTCTCCATAGATTTGAAAGAAAATGAGAGCTTACACTTTATTGATTTTTCAACTATTCCGGCAGAATTGATTTCATCGGTAAAACTTTGGTATCTGAATCATCCTAATAATTCTGATGATATTGATCGTTATATAATGAAATACTTAGTTTTATTTCCGCTTAGAGTCGCTTGTTCATTGATGGTAGAGAATCGCAATGTCAGTTTTGTTGAAGAATATATATTTCCGCAACTTCTTTTGTTATGGATAAGAGAAAATGAGAATTTTGACGGCATTATTTATAGGTCTTCTTCAATTATTAAAACTGCTCATAACCTAAATGCCGTTAATGTAGTGATGCCAGCCAAAGATCTTGAGAATAATTATTCTATGCGATTAAATAACGTGTTTAAAATGACTCAACCCGTAAAGCAGACTGTTCGCAAAATTACTCAGGAGAATGTTAAAAAAGAAGATTTTGAAAAAGTGAATGATTATATTACAGGCTTAATTCAAAATGATAACTTAAGTCATACCATCTCACCTTTTAATGAGATTAAAGCCTTATGTCAGGACTTCATCAATTTGTATAGTATTTTAGCATCAAATAATTATGTTAATCCCGAAGGTGTTTATCATTCAGTTGAGACATTGATTCTTATGACTGATTTCTTTAATGATAATCTAGATGCTGAAAAAGAGAAATTCATTAGTAAGCAGATAGATTTATATCCTGATTACAAAAAAGGAAAAATTAATGAGTCGTATGACAAAGCAATTGCTGCCTTTAGAGAAGATATTATGCCATTATTCTCCAAATTGAGAATTCGTATAAGAGCAGATGTTGATTATAACTCAGCCATGTCTCCGTTGTCATGAAAGCGGAATATGCGAGTAATTAATAAACGTTATAACTTAATCAGCCTCTGATACTCCTCAATCTCCAGCTCGCCATCGGCAGCTTTAGTTCGCAGCTCAATAGCATAGTCGCCCCAATCTGCGAACTGTGATTTGCTCATTTTCTTTTTCATATAGCGAGCATAGTGCTGCTTGTATGCACGGTTGTATATCTCCCAAACGGGATCACTCTTTATCTTCTCCTTGAAGTTATGACTCATTGCATTGTCACGACAAGTTTTCGGAGGATTGCTGCTGACCAGTCGCTTGCAGTAGTGTGAGAAGGTGGTATGCTTCATGATAAACCACCGACCGCAGTTGCGGCACTTGACAGGCATAAACTTCTCCTCAATGCACTTGAATAATTCAAAATACAGAAAGGCTCCCAGCGATGTGAAACGATAAGTCTCACAGAGTATGGGACCTTTTTTCGTCTCGATAACTGTGTGTCCCATGCACATACTTCCGCTTGAAATAACGCCTATATATTTTTGAAATGTGTCAATCACTTTTTGAGTTGTCGGATAACTGTTGTGGTCACAAAGCTCGTCTACAAACGGCATAAAGATTTTCTTGACACGGATAATGTCCTCGATAAAAGTTGAGAACTCGTTCGTCATCTGTTCGATACAACTTGTGAAGTCTGCGGCGTCTTTTCTGTTTTCATAGTTGCTGAAAACCTTCTTGCTGTCAAATTCGTAATCAGATAACGCTCTCAGCTCGTGCAGTTCTTCCGTGATATACATTTCCTCATAGGACACAGGAGTACTCTCTGCATTGACAAAGTGTTCGTTGTAGTCATCGACTTCAAACTCCGAGTCCTCATAGAAAGGCTCGTCAAAGATGTCGTTGTAGTATGCGAACAGATTTCTCAGCAGACCGTGTCTGAAATGCTTTGTGTCGTAGGGTGGAAGCGACTTCGCAATGTCCATGATGCTATCGTATGCGAATTCAATTTCCTGTGCGC
>NZ_JAIKXF010000002.1 GCF_024684275.1 Ruminococcus sp. | reverse complement strand
TGTCAATGTTTTTTCAGGCAGATCTCTGATCTGTCTTTTCGTCATGCCGTTTTGCTGTAAGTATTAGCAGGAGTTTGTTCGCTTACATACAAACATACTCCTGCTTCTTTATCGTTTTCAGTTAGCTTAATGACATTACCCTGATTGCCGAGTAACTCATCACCGTACTGAAGAATAAACTTAGTCAGGGTTTCGCGATCCATCTTCTTTATCTTTTTATAGGTATCTCTATCAATTATCTCTTTCTGTGCCACTGTGTCACTCCTGTTCCGTTGCACTATTCTTCATATCTGTCTCAATCAGGCTCATTATGAGCTCCGTCAGACTCATGCCTTTAGACTGAGCGTATTCCTTGTATTCGTCCTTTTTTCCTTTAGGTAAGTTTATGGTAAGCTTGTCACGGCTTCCTTTCATATACCTTATGGTTCTATTCTTGGCATTTTCGTTATACATAAATAGCTCCGATCCCGTTGCTACTTGTAGCAACGCAGCATATTTGGTACTCATAATTGTATCATATAGGGACGTTCCAGTCAAGCCGAAGCAAAAAACTGTAAATCTGCACAAAATAATAATTCGTATAGCCGTCTATATGTTATAATCTAAGCACAGAATTGAAAAAAATATCCCGAAAATCAGTCAGCTGACCTATCGGCTCAAAAACGGGGAGAAAGGAACTGTTATGAAGGAAACATATAGATCACTTGTTAAGCTTTACAAGTACAAGGGAAACGAATATGCTATTGTTCAGGGAATTCATGACGGTATCATCAGAGCAATCAATTATAATTGCCTTGATGAAAACGGAAGGACTACTCAACCGTTAAATGGAATCGAGATGTTCTGCTCCAAGGATGCCAATACAGTTGAGGATATTATCAAGCGGATAAACCTAAAAATCGACTTCGATGAATACATTAAGCAAAATGACATTGACACTTCTGATATGAAAACTCTTGCAAAAGCATATAAGAAGTTCTATGAAAAGAACGAGAAAACTGCTGCTGTGCAGGAAGAAGGACGGACGATATAAAAATAGGGGACGGTTCACTACCGTCCTCTTTGTTATTATGATTTAATCCTCATCTTCCGTTGTATAAATGTATTAGTATTATCACAAGAATTGAGCAGAAATCATATTCTTTATAACATGATATGTCATAAGCAACACGAAGTAATTCACCATACCACGATAAATCGCAGAACATAGGACTTATGTAAATATGATGGCAACAATTGAATTGACAATAGCATATCATTGGAGTATAATTTAGCAATAAGATTGTATAAACAGTCTTAAATTTTACAAAAAGGATATGATGAAGATGAAAAAAGCAATAAAAAAGATAGTATCTGCTGTTGCATCTGTAGTACTTGGATTTAGTATGTTAACATCATCACAAGTATTTGCAAAAAATGGTAATCTAGGTGATGTAATTGGAACAGATCTCAATGGATACAGTAAATGCTTAGCTATAGTTCCAACGGAGGATAGTTCATCAAGTATGCAAGGTATGGCATCGGATGGCGAATATATATATGTTGCAAAAATACATTTAATAAGAGATGACAATAAAAAAGTAATTGGAGAGAATAAAGCGAGAATTTATAGATTTGATCCCAATCTTCAATATCAAAAAGGAAATCCCCAAGTAATAAAAAACGAAAAAACTAATAAAGAATATGCTGATTTTGGACATGCCGGTGACATGACGGCAATAAAATATGATAAACACACATATTTACTGATATTAGAAAAAAAGGGAGGGAACACTTTAGTTCACTTATTGAAAGTTAATAATAATGACAAAAGAAGCACAAACGTCACTTATACAGAGGTCACAAAACATACAATAAAAGGCATTGAGTTTGGAAGTATTTCTGCTGACTTTATTGAAGGTAATGATAATAACCAATCACAAAAAACGTTATATTTTAAAACAGGTGATAAAATATATAAAGGTTCAATAGATATAAAATCGGGAACATTAAATTTGGACACGAAAGACAAGACAAAAGATTATAGCTATGAGTTAAAAAAATATATCAAGAGTATTGAATATGGATTTAATAATTGCACCGAACCTCAAGGAATGTGTCATTATCGCAGTAACTCTGAGAATTGCCTTTTCCTCTCTTATTCTTTCGATAAAAATGGGAAAGATAAAACAAGAAACATAATTATTAAATATCCATTAGATTTAGAAAAATATAAAGATATAAAAAAATATCCACAATTATATAATAAAGTAACTAAAGAATGGGAAAGAAAACCTATCGAATATTACACGATTGATGCAAGATACACAGGTGACGCACAAGACCTGGTTAATAAAAATAGTCCAGTTATTCAATTTGAATTAGAAGGATGTGCACTTATCGGAACTAAATTGATTTATACTACTGATAGTCAGAAAAGCGGTGTTAATTATGATGGCATATATTTGAGTAAATATTAATAAAAATCTATATAATCACTGTAACAGCACAAAATGCCCTCTCCTATCTGGAGAGGGCTTATTTGTAATACAGATATTTAGGACAATATGAGTTAGTATCCTTATTATTGTATCTGCGCAATGAATATAATCATCATGTGCAGCGGATAGTAAACATAGAAGAACCAACGATTGATTTCCTTTTTCAATGGAGTGCTACTGCGGTCACGTTTGCCACTGTAAAGATGTATCGGTATCAGAGCTAGGAGCGCACCATAATTGAAAGAGAAAGCAGCAAAGCTATCGAAGTATTTCAGAAATGTTATCGGCAGAATTATTATCGTTGCTGCTATAAATGCAGCCAGCATCATATATTTATCTTTATTAATGCAAGGAAGATACTCAAAATATGCATTAAGTGAGTTAATGGTATGTGCTGAATGCGGATCAGCTTATAAAAGACAGATATGGAACGTACATGGCAAGAAGAGATGTCCTGTATGGCGATGCATAAACAGGCTTGATAATGGAATCCGATATTGCAAGAAGTCACCTTCGATCCACGAAGATAAGCTTCAAAAAGCAATAATGAACGCCATAAATGAAAACTATGAATGCAGAAATGAGATAAGGAGGATCCTGAAAGGCAGTGTGGAAGAGGCTCTATCCGGAATAGAAGTAAGTGAGATCAGGAAGATAGAGTACAGATTACAAGAGATAGATGAAACCCGTAACGACTACATTTCCCTCATATCCTCAGGATCAATCGATGAAGAATCGCTTGACGAACAGTTCCAGAAGCTCTATGACGAAGAACAAAGCCTGAATGAACGCTTAGAGCAGATAAAAGCTAAAAATAGCATCGATTCAGACGATAGCGACCGGATTGACAGGACGCTAAAGGAGATCGATAAAAACAGCTGCGAATTACTTGAATACAATGATATACTGACCAGAAAACTCATAGAATGCGTAAGAGTAGTGAGCAAGACTGAAATACAGATCATTTTCAAGGGTGGATATGAAGTGACCGCAGAAGTTGAAAAATAAAGCAAAATATGTATCCCACTACTGTCATTAATAGCATTTATCTTGATTTTTCTGCTGATTTGTGGTATAATATTATCATCAAATCCAGTTATACGGGAGGATCGGTATGGAACAGGAACACGACTGGCAATATGACTTAGATGAATACATACGTCAGGGCGAGCCTGACCGTTCAGAGAAAAGTGCTGCTTGGCAGACTGCGATAGGCCTGCAGGACGTTGACGGCCTCCAGACCTCAGAATATCTGCTGGAAACAGCCAAGGAGCATATCGAAGGAAAGATCGATATATCCACCGCACAAAAGCGAATATACAGCTACTATGAGCAGCGTGATGTGCGTATGACTGTTGAACAGGATACAATGGAAGCGGATATCGTAGCAGCTCACATAGCCGAACTCCTTGCTGAGAAGACATTCCAGTTTTCACCGGCGGAGTTGCAGTCTATACATCGTCGACTGTTCACAGGCGTGTTCAAGACGGCTGGTCAGTACAGGACCTATAACATCTCTAAGAAAGAATGGGTGCTTAACGGTAAAACGGTGTTCTATGCAGCGTTTGACAGCATCCGTGATAC
>NZ_JAIKXF010000110.1 GCF_024684275.1 Ruminococcus sp. | reverse complement strand
GATTCGTACATTTAAAAGCACCTCCTATTAAAGCTCGTAAGCAACAGGCTTCTGAGCCTCCTGCTTGTGATTAGCGTCCTTGTAGGTTCTGAGTCTCTTGAGCTGAGCTCTGCCGAGGCTGTTGTTAGGGAGCATACCGTTTACAGCGATCATCATAGCTCTGTCAGCCTGCTCAGCCATCATGTCCTTGTAAGAAATGGACTTGAGGCCGCCGATCCAGCCTGTGTGCCAGTAGTACTTCTTCTGCTCGAGCTTTCTGCCTGTGAGAACAGCCTTAGCGCAGTTGATAACGATAACGTGGTCTCCGCAATCAACATTGGGAGTATAAGTGGGCTTGTGCTTACCTCTGAGGATGTGAGCAGCCTTAGCAGCAACACGACCGAGGGACTGTCCCTCAGCGTCGAGGATATACCAAGTACGGCTTACTTCAGCGGGTTTTGCCAGTGTAGTTGACATAAATATTTCCTCCTGTAATAAAATTTCGGACGGAAAGCGAATTCGGAAACAAGAGGCAGAGCCTCCCGGAGAAGCGCCGAGGACCTGCCTCTTGCTTCCCGAAAAAACGCCTGTTCCTCCGCAGTGCAAGATTTATTATACACTATAGCAGGGTAGATGTCAAGAGGTTTTTCGGGATTTTTTTAATATATACCCTGTTTTCTCTTGAAATCTCTCGCTTATGCTCTCTTTCTCTCTGTTTCTCGTGTTTCATTTCAGCTTTTTGAGGTAGAAAAACGGTGAGATATTTCAAAGAATTGTGTGCAATTTGATATAGGGATACGACATTCTGAGCTGACTGACCAGAAATGATGATCATTATGCCCTAAGCTGACCATTTTTGCTTTTGATATATGTAATCATACCAATTATTGCTGATTGTACTGCAGAATCATTGACATAAATGCACAATCGTGTTACAATATAAACACAAAAATTTATTTTTGGAGGAATTAACAATGAGAGGAAAAAACATGAAGAAGCTGATTGCAGGCGTTATGGGTGCAGCTATGGCGCTTACAGCTGTGGCTTCGACTGCTAATGCGGCAGTTCCCGCAGGTGTGCAGCTTGCAAACAGCAAAACAGCAGACGCGAAAGAGGGCAAGGTAGTTTATGAGTTCGGCTTTGAGAGTGAAGACGATCTCAAATACTGGTCAAACAGAGGCGGAGATGACACTACTAAGCTTTCTATTGCTACAGACGAGAAGAAGAGCGGTTCAAGCGCTCTTTGCGCAAGCGGAAGAAGCGAAAGCTGGAACGGACCTGCTTTCCGTCTCGACGGTGTTCTCGAGCCTAACACACAGTACTACATCAGTGCTTCCGTAAAGGGCAAGTACTACACAGGAGCTATGTTCAGCTTCCAGTACACTATCGACGGTCAGACATCATACTCGAACCTCGCTCAGAACCTCAACGGCAGCGACTGGCAGAGCATCAAGAACGTTCCTGTAAGCTACAGCGACGGCATGGAAGGTGTTTATGTATACTTCGAGGGCGGCTCTGACGATCTCTATATCGACGACTTCAAGGTAGTTGAAGCTCCTTCTGTAGATATTGAAAGCGATCTTCCTTCACTCAGCGAGATATACAAGGACAAGTTCAAGGTGGGTACAGCACTTACTCCTGATGATCTTGCTTCAAAGCCTTTCATGGATCTCGTTCAGAAGCACTTCGGCGAGAGCATCACAGTGGGTAACCAGATGAAGCCTGACTACGTTCTCAACAAGGAAGCTACACTGAAATACCTTGAGGAGACAGGTGACGACGAGACTCCTCAGATCAGCTTCTCACAGGCTAAGCCTGTTCTCAACTATGCAAGAAAATACGGTATCCCTGTAAGAGTTCACACTCTTGTATGGCACAGCCAGACTCCTGAGTGGTTCTTCAAGGCGGATTTCGACGAGAAGAAGGATTACGTTTCTCCCGAAAAGATGAAGAAGCGTATGGAAAACTACATCAAGAGCTTCTTCACAACACTTACAGAGCTCTATCCTGATATTGATTTCTATGCCTGCGACGTTGTAAACGAGGCATGGACAGACGACGGAAAGCCCCGTCAGGCAGGTCACTGCGGACAGTCCAATAACTATGCTGCTTCTGACTGGGTAGCTGTATTCGGCGATAACTCATTCATCGACTACGCTTTCGAGTATGCAAGAAAGTATGCTCCTGAGGGCTGCAAGCTCTACTACAACGACTTCAACGAGTATATGGACGGAAAACTCAATGCTGTATGCGATATGGCAGAGAGACTCAAGAAGGCCGGCAATATCGACGGTATCGGTATGCAGTCTCACCTTGACGTAAGACAGAGCCTTGACGCTGCATTCCCGTCACTTAATATGTACGAGAACGCTGTAAAGAAGTATTCAGCTCTCGGTCTTGACGTTCAGATCACAGAGCTTGACGCTACTGTACAGGAGAATTCAGGCGATAAGTATTTCGATATTCAGGCTAAGTACTACAAAGGACTCTTCGACATCTATGAGAAGTATGCTGACAAGATCTCAGCAGTTATCTTCTGGGGCGTTACAGATACAAAGAGCTGGAGAGCTTCACAGAATCCGCTTATCTTCGACAAGGACTTCATGGCTAAGCCTGCATTCAAGTCTATCGTAGATGGCAAGACAGCTTCTGATCCTGTAAGAACTACTATCGCAAACGGCGAGAACAAGACAACAACAACTACTACATCTGCAACAACAACTACTACTTCTTCTGCAAAAACAACTTCGGCTACAACAACTACAACTGTATCAACACCTGAGGGTACAACAACTACTACTATAGTAACAGGCGAGTTAAAGCCAACTATTGTCGGTGACTCCAACAACGATAAGGGCATCGACATGGGCGACGTTGTTATCATAATGCAGGCTCTTGCTAACCCCAATAAGTACGATGTCGGCGGTTCAGATGAGCACTGCCTTACAGCTCAGGGCAGAGCAAATGCTGATGTTGTCGGAACAAGCAAGGGCGTTACAAACGACGATGCACTTGCAATACAGGAATACCTCCTCGGCAAGCGTGCTTCACTTGAGTTTGCACCTAAAGCAGACTAAGGGCTTCCACTCATAAGATATCCAATATGCTGAACTTTACATGATATAGTTTATCTAAGGCTGCACGGCGAGTCCGTGCAGTCTTTTTTATCTTTATCAGCTTTACGCAAAAATAGGTTTGACATTCTCTATAATAGATGATATAATGATAATATCTATTGAAATATAAGAGAAAGAGGTCATATATATGGCAAAAGATAAAAAGCTGGTATCCGAAATAACCTCAATGGACGAGGATTTCGCACAGTGGTATACCGACATCTGCAAAAAAGCAGAGCTTATTGAATATACAAGCGTCAAGGGCTGTATGGTAATACGCCCCTACGGCTACGCTATATGGGAGAATATGCAGCATATCCTCGATACTACCTTCAAGGAGCTGGGACATGAGAATGTATGTATGCCTATGTTTATCCCAGAGAGCCTTCTCCAGAAGGAAAAGGACCACGTTGAGGGCTTCGCTCCCGAGGTAGCATGGGTAACTCACGGCGGAAGCGAAAAGCTGGAGGACAGACTCTGTGTACGTCCTACATCAGAGACTCTTTTCTGCGAGCACTACGCAAATATCGTTCATTCCTACAGAGACCTTCCAAAGCTCTATAACCAGTGGGTAAGCGTTGTCCGCTGGGAAAAGACCACACGTCCTTTCCTCCGTTCAAGAGAGTTCCTCTGGCAGGAGGGACATACTATCCATGCAACTGCTGAGGAGGCGATCGAGGAAACAGAGCGTATGCTGAATGTATATGCGGATTTCTGCGAAAAGTCTCTTGCAATGCCTGTTATCAAGGGTAAGAAGACAGAGAGCGACAAGTTCGCAGGAGCTGTTTCTACATATGCTATCGAGGCGCTTATGCACGACGGCAAGGCTTTACAGGCTGGTACATCACATTATTTCGGCGACGGCTTTGCAAAGGCTTTCGGAATTGAATATACAGACAAGGAAAACAAGAGAGTTAATCCTCACCAGACAAGCTGGGGCGTTACAACACGTCTTATCGGCGCAGTTATCATGACTCACGGCGATAACAGCGGTCTTGTGCTCCCACCTGCTGTAGCGCCTGTACAGGCAGTTATCGTGCCTATCGCTCAGCATAAGGAGGGCGTTCTTGACAAGGCAGGGGAGCTTATCAGCGAGCTCAAGGCAGCAGGCATCAGAGTAAAGCTGGACGACAGTGAGAACTCACCGGGCTGGAAGTTTGCAGAGTATGAGATGAAGGGCGTTCCTGTACGTATAGAGATAGGTCCCCGTGATATTGAGGAGAATCAGTGCATCGTGGCTGTACGCTACAGCGGCGAGAAGAAGACTGTTTCACTGGGCGACCTTGCGGTATACGTAAAGGCTCTCCTTGAAAAGGAGATACCAGAGGGTATGTTCAACAAGGCTGCTGAGAACCGCGCAAACAGAACATATTCCTGCACAACTATCGACGAGATAAACAAGGCGCTTGCAGAGCACGGCGACGGCTTTGTAAAGGCTATGTGGTGCGGCGAAGAAGCTTGCGAGGACGAGGTCAAGGAAAAGACAGGCGTAGGCTCAAGATGTATCCCGTTTGAGCAGGAGCAGCTCAGCGACAAGTGCGTATGCTGCGGCAAGCCTGCAAAGTGCATGGTATACTGGGGCAAGGCATATTAATAGCCCTTAGCTGTTAGGCATTAGCTTGCAGAGGCGGATGTTATCCGCTGTTATAAAAGTATGTAAGCCATAGTATTTCTTGTATTATCGCCGGAAATACTGTGGCTTTTCTATTGACACTGAGAAAGTGGTATGATATAATTTTACTGAGAAAAATCAAAATTTATATTTGTAGGGGACGGCGTCCTCGACGTCCCAAAAAATTGGCGTTGTAGGGGCGAACATTGTTCGCCCGTGTCAAAATTGATGTGTATGTTTGCAGGCACACACTGTGCGCCCCTACATATAAGTATCAAGTCATAAGATAAATCAAAATTCAGCCATTAGCCCATTGCAGGGGCGGTGACTCCCTGATGGCTAAAGGCTAAGGGCTTCATAAAAGGGGTGATAGCGATCAAAACAGTTGAGATATTCACAGACGGCGCCTGCAGCGGCAATCCCGGTCCCGGCGGATACGGAGTGGTCCTCCGCTTCGGCAGCGTAGAAAAGGAACTCTCAGGCGGCGACAGAGCCACCACCAACAACAGAATGGAGCTTCTCGGCGTTATAACGGGACTTTCAGCCTTGAAGGAGCCCTGCAAGGTCATACTCACTACCGACAGCAAGTACGTAGTAGACAGCGTCACAAAGGGCTGGGTGTACGGCTGGAAGAAAAAAGGCTGGATAAAGTCCGATAAGAAGCCTGCCCTCAATGTCGATCTATGGGAACAGCTCCTGCCCCTCCTTGAAAAGCATGACGTAACCTTCAACTGGGTAAAGGGACACGCAGGACACCCCGAAAATGAGCGCTGTGACCGCCTTGCGGTTGAGCAGAGGGATATACACGCAGGGTAATGAACATGAACAGGGAGTGAGAATATGGGACTTTTAGACAGCATCAAGAATATGCTTTTTAACCGCGAACCAAAGGACAACAGCTTCATGACAGACGATGAAAAGGAGCTCCGCGAATACGAGGAATACTATACACCGCAGTCGGGAGTTGCCGAGGGTACATATTCTGAGTTTGTGGTAAGCGATGTTTTCACTGTAAGCGGCAGGGGAACGGTGGTCACGGGTACAGTCACAGGCGGAGTTTTCCGCGTAGGTGATGAGGTACGCATAGTTCACGGCAATAACGACGGTATCCCTACGGTCATTATGGGCATCGAGCAGTTCCGCAAGGTATGCGAAAGTGTCTCTGAGGGAGCAAATGCAGGCTTTATCCTCAAGGACGTGGACAGAAAACAGGTCTTTCGCAATGATATTATAAAGAAGTAAAAATAAAAGCCATAAAGGTCAGTCCTTTATGGCTTTTTTGTTATTATTCCTGTTCTTCGTCCTCGGCTGAGTCATTTTCGTCTGACTCCTTAACCTCGGCTTCGTCGTCCATTATTTTTTTGTAGTTTTTAGCCTCCTCGGCTTCCTTTTTAGCTTTAAGAGCCTTTTTTGCGCTTGCTGAGGCTGTTTTCGAGCTTCTGCGCATGAGAACTACGGCAAAAACGATGACAAGTACGGCAAGTCCTGCCATAGCGGCTATGAAAGCCACCTTTTTCAGGTTCACGTCGGTAACAGTGTGTGTTATTTTTTCGGATTTTGCGTACTTTTCACCTGCCGAGCCTGAGAAAACACTGAGATTGAAGCCCTCAAGGAGCTGTCTTTCCGAGTTCTCCACAGTGTAGCCGAAAGCGTTCTTGCCTATGGTCTTGACACTTTTTGGTATGCTGACCTGTTTAAGGGCGTCACATACAAGGAAGGCGTCCTCGCCTATGGATTCTACGCCCTCGGGGAGTATGAGCTTGTTCAGCGCCATGCAGTATGCAAAGGCATTGTTGTCTATTTTTTTCAGAGTAGTTGGCAGTGCCAGCGTTTCTATCTTCTGGTCGAACAGGAACGCTCCGTAGCCTATTGAATCAAGTCCCTCCGAGAAGTCAACAGATTTTATCTCTGAGCAATAGCTGAAAGCCTCGTCCTGTATAGCGGTGAGAGAGCCGGGGAAGTGCAGGGCATTGAGCTTTGCACAGCCTGAGAAAGCGCCTGAGTGTATCTTCTGTACTCCGTCGGGGATATTTATCTCGCCGCTTATCTGGGAAGAAGCGCGGAATATCTCAGACTTTTTCTTATCCATGAGCATATCGTTCTCATAGATAAATGAGCTGTTTGCAGAGGCGTCAATATCATTTACAGCAAACCAGCTTCCCATAGCATTATCGCCGATAGTCTGGAGCGAAGCAGGAAGCCTGAAGGAGCTTACACCGCTGCACTGATAAAAGGCGTAATCGCCAAGCTTTGTGACTGTGTCGGGGAGCTTTATATCTGTAAGAGCGTCACAGAGTGCAAATGAATAATCGGGTATTTCTGCTATAGTTGAAGGCAGCTCAATGCTTGTAAGGTTCTTGCAGTCAAAAAATGCATGGTCGCCAAGATGTGACAGCTTTTTCGGCATAGTGACATTTTTCAGTGATTCGCAGCCATAGAACGCATTTTTGCCGATAGATGTTACCGAATCAGGTATCTCCAGTGTGGATATTCCCGTACAGTAGGCGAATGCCTCATCGCCGATAGCTGTTATAGCCTTTCCGTTTCTTATGGAAGGCACCTTTTCAACGATTATAGCACTGCACTTTGTGATAGTATAGGTGTCGTCGTCATTGAGCTCATAATAGAACGAGCCGTCGTACAGTTCATCGTTTGCGCCCTGCAGGTCGTCGGCAGCTGTGCCCATCGGGACTGCACAGCATACAGCTGCACCGAAAGCTGTGACAGCTGCGGCGATATTCTTAATCCTCATCATCTTCAAGGGAATCTTCCTCCTTGTCGGCATCATCATTTTCTGCTTCCTGACGCTCTTTGCGGCGCTTAGCAGCCTTTTCCCTGTTTTCAGCCCTGACCTTTTCAGCTTTGCTCTTTTTCAGCTTTTTGCCTGTGAAAACGCCGATAATGCCGAGGATAAATGCAGCTATAATGCCGATAACAGTATAAATAAAGCCTGTAGAGATATTTTTGCCGAATATCTCTGTAGTGCCTGTGATGACCTCTATACCGTCGTCCTTTGCACGTTTGTATGCCTCGCTGTTCTTTACTGTGTAGAGCTTGAAGCCCTCTATGAGAACATCTGAGGGAGCACCATTTGCTGTGTCGGCATTGTCATCATGACGGAAGCCGAATGCACAGGTGCCGATATTTACAAGAGTGTCGGGAAGATGCAGTGATTTCAGCGCATAGCAGTTGTAGAAAGCGTCAGCGCCGAGAGTTGTGAGGCTGTCAGAAAGCTTTACCTCGCTGAGGTTCTCACAGCCCTCAAAGGCGTATGCGTTTATAATATCGACATCAGGAAGCTCAACCTTTTTCAGATTCAATGCGCGGATAAAGGCGGACTGTGCTATCTCCTTCAAGCCCTTCGGAGCTTTGAACTCGGTCTCAGGCTTTGCAGGGGGATAAGCGATAAGGATAGACTTGTCCTTATTGTAGAGGATACCGTTTTCAGAGCTGTAATTGCCGTCGCCCTCGGTGATCGTTATATCCTCAAGACCTGTGGAGTACAGGAAGGGCTCCTCGTCGTTCCATTCCTTCAGACAGCCGTCAGCCTTAAAGGTCCTGAGAGCTGTACATTCGCGGAAAATGTGGTTTCCTATGGTCTCTGCGCCGAGAAGCTCGACATTTTCCAGAGCCTGACAGGTATCAAAGGCGTTGTCGCCTATAGTTTTTACGCTTGCGGCTGCGGTTATCTTTTTGAGGTTTCCGCACTCAAAGAAGGCTCTGCGCTTTATCTCCTTGATTCCGTCGGGGATTATGACCTCAGAGGCAGGGCAGCTCACATTGAAGCATGAGGTGTATATGGCATCTACCTTTTTGCCGTCAATGGTATCCGGGACAGTTATCTTATCGTCCTGTGAATAGCAGAAGGTGAGCACTGTCTCGCCGTTTATTTCGGCGTAATCATAGTCGCCGGACCTTGTGCTGTTAAGAGCCTGCATTTCCACCTGCTTCTCTTCATACTCCTCGGGAGTAAGGAATGAGAAGTTATTCTGATAATCGTAATCAGAGTCCTTATCATGGGCATACAAAGACGCAGCACCGCCCTGTTTGCCTACGATAGTAAAGGCTTCGTCCTTAGAGGCTGTCTGACCGCTTGCGCCTGTATAGTAGCCGAATGCGCAGTAGCCTATAGTTGTGACTGAATCGGGTATTACAATCTCGGTGAGCCCTGTATCGAAGAAAGCATACTGACCTATGGTCAGAAGCTTGTTTGGCAGGGTTATCTCATCAAGAGTTCCGCAGCTTGCAAAGGCTCCGCCGCCGATATGTTCAAGAGTATCGGGGAGCTTTATCTCGCTGAGACTATTACAGCTTGTAAAGGCATAATCGCTGATATACTCAAGCTTGGTTCCGCTGAAATCGGCAGAGCTCAGCCTTGTGTAGGCAAAGGCGAAGTGCTCGACCTTTTCGAGTGAAGCAGGCATGGTTATCTCGTGTGGTATGGTATTATAAAATGCAGAAGCGCCTATCTGCTTTACAGTTCCGGGGATAGCGAAGCTGTCGCCCTTTTTGCAACATGGATAGCAGATAAGCTCGGTCTTGTCCTTGTTGTATAATATTCCGTCCTCGGCGCAGAAATCGGCGTTCCCCTCGGCAACCTTTATCTCTGAGAGATTTGTGCAGAATACAAAGGGATTGTCGGCGGAGATATAGGTCACAGAGGCAGGGATAGTAACTGTCTTGAAGGTGCTGTTATTGTGGTCGCTGCCGAGAGCCGATCTGCCGAGCTCGGTAACTGCGATACCGTCGAGAGTATCGGGGATAACAAGATCTTCGGCAGTGCTTGTGCAGTCTTCGATGCACACCTTTCCGTCAGTAGTCAGCGAGTACATGAAATCGCCGCTCTTTGTGTAGGTATCCGTGCTTACAGCGGCTTCTGTAGCGCCCTCTACAAGGAAATCCTCATCGGCGAATGCATTTATAGCAGGAACAGCCGAATATGCGCAGATAAGAAGACCTGCGATAAAAGCAGCCGTTTTTTTGCGGTCAAACATAAATATTACCCTCTCATTATAATTTGCTCGCACAGAGCCAATAATTCTCTTACATTATATCACAGTAGGCTTATTATTTCAATAAATTTCACCCAGTTTTCAGATTCCGTCCCTGAGAAGCTCCTTCAGCAGCTCACAGCTGAAATAAGGGCTGCTGTCCAGCAGTTCAAGGAGCTTAGCCATATTTTCGTCGGAATACTCCACTTCTTTGGAATAATCCTTAGCAATATCGGCACATTCCTCAAATCCGCAGTACCCCTCAGCTGCCTTGCAGCGATAAAGTGCGCTTATGACGATGACGCTGAATGCCGCGAATTTTGCAAAGCTCAGCACCCTGCCGTCGTATACGCTTTTCAGCAGATAGCGGAAGATAAGATACAGGGCTATCCTGCGCAGATAGGGCAGGTGAGCGCTGTCCGCCGCAGGTGCTGTTTTCAGCCTTTCTCTGCATCCGCGGATATAGGGCAGCCAGTGCTCGTCAATGGGCTCCAGCTCCTCAAGGCAGGAGAATACTGCGCTGAGACCGTCTGTGCTGCCTGTTTTCGGAGACTCAGCGGCAGGTACGTCTATGTACTGCTGTGCGTCCGCGGCAATGTTCAGTACGCGGCAGAGGGCTTCGGCAAGGGGGATAGTTTCGTCGGTCAATACCGCGAACATCTCACTGCGGACATCAAGGAGCAGGCTGAGAAGCTCCTCGTCGTAATCGCCCGAAGCCGATTCATAGGGAATATCCTCCTCGCAGAGGGAAAAGGGGCTTGAAAGTATGAGTCTTGCGGCAGCCTCGCAGCATAGTCCGATACCGCCCTCCTTGAAAGTGCCGAACCACTCAAAATAACGGGGGTGGTCAGAGCATATCTGGCAGAGATTTTCCTCGCCAAGCTCGGTGTAGATATCACAGAGTCCCTGTGCATTGAGAAAAGGGCAGCGCTCGTCCTCGGTCAGCAGAAATGAGCTGTCACGTATGCTTTTGCGCAGTCTTTCTCCGAATTCTCCGTCTACGCTCATGTAAAAGCCACAGGTGTCGCTGTCTATATCTATTTCCCAGCCCTTGCAGCAGCTGTCACGGCAGTCTCCTGCGATACAGCGGAAATCGCGGCAATATCCGGGCGTTCTGTATATCATATCATTCACCTCAAAAATAAAGGGACTGTACAGCCAGTCCCTTTTGAATATTATTTTTTCTTATGATAGGGGACGTTATCGTAGTCCTCCTTGTGTATCTTTGGGTTTTTCTTTTCGGTAATGAGCTCTGCACGGTTGAATTCCTCGGGTGTCGTAAATGTAGGAACTATCTCGTGGAGAGCCTCAACAGCCACGTCGTTGAGATTCTCGTTTGCGGCGTTGCGGAGCTTTCTCAGCTGCTTGATGAACTTGTCGCTGTCAAGCTCTATCTGCTTGCCGATAAAGATAAGCTCGTTTGAGGTCTTTTGCAGTCCCTCCTCGTCCATAAGGAGTTCCTCGCGGAGCTTTTCGCCGGGGCGGAGACCTGTGAACTTTATCTCTACGTCCTCATAGGGCTTCTTTCCGTACATACGGATAAGATTTTCCGCAAGTCTTACGATGTGTACAGGCTGTCCCATATCGAGGACGAATATCTCGCCGCCGTGAGCTATGGCAGCAGCCTCCATAACGAGGCTTACAGCCTCGGGTATCGTCATAAAGTACCTGATAACGTCAGGGTGGGTTACCGTAACAGGTCTGCCTGCTTCTATCTGACGTCTGAAAAGCGGTATAACAGAGCCGTTTGAGCCGAGAACATTGCCGAATCTTGTAGTTACGAACTCTGTACAGCCGTCATGCTGCTGTGACAGATACTGGATTATCATCTCGCAGCAGCGCTTTGAAGCGCCCATTACGTTGGTAGGATTCACAGCCTTGTCCGTTGATATCATAACGAACTTCTTTACCTTGTGGAACTGTGCAAGAGTAGCAGTATTGAATGTGCCGATGACGTTGTTCTTGATAGCTTCCATAGGTGAGTTTTCCATAAGAGGAACGTGCTTATGGGCAGCTGCATGGAACACGATATCCGGCTTGTAGCGGTCGAATATGCAGTTCATGCGGTAGTAATCCCTTACAGAGGCAATAAGCACGGTAAGATTAAGCTTGTCTCCGTACTCCATTATGAGTTCCTGCTGAACGTCGTAGGCGTTATTCTCATAGATGTCGACGATAATGACGTGTCTGGGGTTATACTTGGCTATCTGGCGCACCAGTTCAGAGCCGATGCTTCCGCCGCCGCCTGTTACCATACAGGTCTTGCCGCTGATGAAGTTTCTTATATCCTCGTTGTCGAACTTGATAGGAGCACGTCCGAGGAGGTCCTCGACCTTGATGTCACGCATCTGAGTGAGGATAGGAGTATTTCCGCCGTCAAAGATAAGGCTTCCGATAAAGGGAACTACCTTGACCTTAGCGCCTGTTCCCGAGCACACATCAAGGATACGCTTGCGCTCGTCCTCAAGACACGAAGGAATAGCGAAGATTATCTGGTCGATGTGCTGCTGGTCAACGAATTTATGTATCTCGTGGGTAGTACCAACAACTGTAACGCCGTTTATTTCGGTACCGATCTTGCTTCTGTCATCGTCGATGATGCAGACAGGATCATATACCGCCGATACCTTGTCGTCCTCAAATGGAGACTTTTTGGCGTTTTCGATCTCTGTAAGTATCATACGGCAGGTCTGTCCTGCGCCTACTATCATGGTACGCTTGCGGCTGCCGTCGGTCTTTGACTTTGAGAATGTCACGAAGGTCTCTTTGAACAGCAGTCTGAACAGGCACACGCCCACCAGCGTAATAGCAGCCTGAACTGTCAGAAACAGGGCAGGAACGTCATTGCGTATGATATAGACTATGATGCCTGCTGCAAGGAAGCCGAAGACGACTCCGTTGATACAGGACAGATAGTCGCGCTTGTGGAAGAATCTCCACAGCTTGCAGTAAGCGCCGAATATGAACAGTGTGCCGCAGCAGGTAAGTGAGCATACAGCGAAGCTCATGAGCATATCTGAGCGCCCGACGTCTGCATTAAAGAATGAAAGCACAAAATTGGCGATCAATGCGGCTGAAATTACGATGAATACGTCAGCAAAGGCGAGAATTATTCTGCGTATGCTGAATTTCTCAAGTGTTTTTTTCAATTTTCTTCCCCCCATATCAGCATAAAAGCCGATAATGTTTTTATTTATCCCTCTCCAATTACAACTTCATCTGTTATGAATGGCAGCAGCTCGTCTGAAGCCTTTACAAGCTCGGGATCACATCTCTCCAAAAGTAAATCCCAATTAGGTCGGCGTGTATCGGTGTTATGGGCGTCGCTGCCGAAGATGATACTGCGTTTTGCGTCATTCAGCTGCTTTAACAGCTCTGCTTCTCTGTCAAGGAGAAACACCTCATTATTGAACTGAAAAACAGCGTCTGTCTGTAATATCCTGTCAAAATTCTCAGGCGTATAATACGCCATATAGCGGTGGATATGAGCGAGGACGACAGTCAGACCGTATTCTGACCGTATGGCGTTTATCTCCTCTGACATCCATTCCTCATAGTCACGAAAGGGCAGCTCAAGCAATATCAGCTCTGAATCCTCTATTGCGAGCCTGTCGATACCGTGCAGCTTTGATATACCGTGCTCGACAGCGACCTCAGCTCCGAGTGCGATATTCGGCAAGGCTATATTCTGCAATTCCGCAAGCTCAGCCATGCTCTCATAGGCTTCCTCACGTCTGAGCAGATATTCTGTCAGTGACCGTTCCTCGTGGGCATAGAAATGGGGCGTAGCGATAATACGCTCAACGCCCTGCTCCTTCATGATATTTATCATTTCAAGAGAGGTCTCTGCGTCCACAGCACCGTCGTCAAATTCGGGCAGAATATGGCAATGGTAATCTGTAAGCATATTCAGTTGTCTTCCTTTTTCTTTTTTGAACTACATTTCCCCAGCTTAAAAAGCAAAACATCTATCGGGGCAGCACGGCGTATATTTTTCTCTGCCGCTGTTATATCTTTTTGTAAATGCCGTTTACACCAATTCCCTTAAAATAATCTTAAAAACGGCGTCGATATAATTATATAACAGGAAACAGCGCTTTGTCAATAGGTAACAAAAGTTAATATTAAATAATATGTAAACTTGGTAATTATATTACCAAAATCAGGTAAAAAAAGTACAGCTGCCATAGGCAGCCGTACTCTGAGGTATATGAGAAACCTGGATTTTGTGAGTAAATCACTTAACGATAACGCCTTCCGGAACTGGAAGTGCAGCTATCTTTTTAAGGAGGAAGCACTGGATAGCCAGAGCGTCCTGAGCTGTAACGCCATTGTTTTCGTAAACGTCAGCAGCGGAAGCAGCCTTGTCGTCAAGCTTGTACTTGTTGGGGTTAGCGAGAGACTGCATAATGAGAACTACATCAGACATATCTACCTGACCGTCCTGATTAGCGTCACCGTTGCCGGTGCTCTTCTTATCAGGAACTTTAACTGTTGTAGTTGTTGTAGCATCGGTAGAAGTTGTAGATGACTCAGTTACAGTTGTTGTAGATGTGCTTGTTGTTGTAGTTGTGGTTGCAGAAGTAGTAGTTGTAGTTGTTGTAACTTCCTCTGCCTTGCCGAAGTTATAGCCGTCGAAGTCAACCAGCTCTGCCTGATACCAGATCTGAGCCTCAGCTGACTGGAGACCAGTTGGGAACTTGCTCATGGGAATTTCAACAGTAAGAGCGCCGTTAGCGTCTGTCTTGCCTTCCCACTCGATCTGCTCCCAGCCGTCGCCGTTGAAGCCTACACAGCCGTTAGTATCTGTATTGGGTTCGCCCTTGATCTTGATGATGAGGTTGTCGCCTGCCTGAGCGTTAGCGAAATCGATGTTTGTCTTCTTGGTCTTGTCAACAGGAACGTCGATCTTAGTATCAGGAGCGTCGAGAATAACCATCTTTTCGATAGTTGTCTTGCCCGGAGTTCTTGCCTGCATATGGTTGATGTTAGCGAGATCACCGCTCCAAGCAGCAGGAACCTGCTGATCTACGAGGTAGTAAGCGATCTTGTTGTCTTCGTCAACTGTGTAAGCAGCCATTTCTGTCCAGCCCTTGTAGTCCTTATCGGAAACTGCGAGGATAGGCTGATCGCCTGTGTACTTGATAGCAACTTCCTTGCCCTTGAGGTCGTCCCATGAGATCTCCTTGCCGGGAGTTGAGTTGCCGTATTCCTTTTCCTTTGCAACATCGATCTCAGCATTCTCGAGGAATACCTTACCTGTTGAGAGATCCTGGTGGTCGAATGTAGGTATCTTTGACTCGCTGCCCCACTTGATAGAGCTGTCGTCCATGATCTCCATCATCTTGTTGATGATAGGAAGGTTGTTTTCAAACCATTCGCCTGTTTTACGATCAATATAGCCGTGTACCTCACCGGGGTTCTGAGCGGGATCGCTGGCATCCTTTTTCTGTCCGTTGTCCCAGAGAACGCAGGGGATACCGTATTTCTTTGTAGTCTCAAAGTACTGTGTTGTCCACTCAACACGAGCCTGTGTATTTCCGAAGTCGGAAGTACCCATTTCGCCGATAACTACAGGAACACCCTTGTCAACGAACATATCACGGAAGTTCTGTAGATTGTAAGCAAGATCATTGCTGAACTCCTTAGTGAATGTATCGTGATAAGCACCTGACTTCTCGTCAGTATTCATTGTGAAGTTATAAGGAGTGTAAGCGTGGATAGAAACTGCAAGGAAGTCGTCATTCTCAGGAAGAACGATCTGATTGAGGAAGGTCTTGTCTGAGCTTGCAACATAGCCCGGGAGCATAAGAAGACGAGTCTTTGCGTAAGGACCGTCCATGCCTCTGATGAGCTTAACGAAGTTAGCTTCGAGCTTGTTGATAACGTCTGCTTCCTTAACAGGAGTTGCAGACCACCATTCCCAGTCTGTACCCTTAGCACGGGGCTCGTTCATGCACTCAAATATGAGGTGCTGATCGTAATCCTTGAATTCTGTTGCTATCTGAGTCCAGATCTTCATGAGTCTGGGGTTGATCTCGTCATAAGCTGTAGCAAGATCGGATCTGTTGATCCAGCCCTCCTCATGGTGAACGTTAAGGATAACGTACAAACCGTTATTATAAGCGTAGTCAACTACCTGATGAACACGAGCCAGCCACTGGGGATCGATGTTATCATTCTCGTCAAGGTGCTGGAACCATGTTGTAGGGATACGGACTGTGTTGAAGCCCTTTGCCTTGATAGCTTTGAAGAGTGTCTCGTTTGCCTCTGGGCAGCCCCAGCAGGTCTCTGTTTCAAGACCGGCACTCTTTACCGGGATATAAACTTTCGGATTGTTGGGATCGGGCTCCTGAGCATAAGCGTCGAGGGTATTACCCAGATTCCAGCCCACCTTCATGTTTTCTGTGATCTCAAATGCTGTCATTGTCTTGTCCGCAGCGTCAGAAACAAAACTGATCGGTGCGATGCGAAGTGAAGAAAGGAGGCATACTGCCGCAGCAGAAATGCTTACGAATCTCTTCACGTTCTTAGAATTCTTGAACATAAGTATCTTTCCTCCCTGAAAAAGTATCAGTAGTTTTTTTGTTAAGGTACAGTGCAGTAAACCTTAACTTCCTTACAACTAAATTTTAGCATAAATGTAAAATAAAGTCAAGCCTCTTTGTGCAAAATGCAACAATATTTGCATAGAAATTATGGTGAAGTTTTTATTATAAATGCCAGTATAACTGCGGTAAATCGAGGAGATTTGTTTCAATAATATTATTTGGATAGATATTTTTTAAGGTATTGTTTATACTATTTCTGATTAGGATAATAGAATTTACATAGAAATAATTTGTTAATATATAAGTATTGATTTTACTATTTTAAGAGATAAAATTACCATAAGGAAAAGCCTCCGCAAATGCGGAGGCTTCAGCTTACTTTTTCTTTTTGCTGTTATTATTCTTCTGATCTGCCTTTTATTCGGCGTCATCATCAGCTTCTTCTGCTTCGGACATCAGCTCTTCGGCAGCTTTTTCTGCTCTTTCTGCTGAATCCTCGGCTGTTTTTTCGGCGGTATCGACTGCTTTTTTGAATTCTTCATCGGCGTTTGCGATGAATCTTTCGGCGTCGTTTACCTCTTCCTCCTCAGGCTCTTCCTCCGGTTCTTCAACAGGTATCGGAGCTACCGCGCCTTTGGATTTGATTATTTCGACCTTTTTTCTGCCTGTATCCTCGGACTTTTCAGTCTCTTTTGGCTTTTTAGGCTTTTTGGCGTCCTTGGAGTCCTTTTTGTCCTTGTCGTTCTTGGAGCTCTTGGTCTCCTCGGGTTCTTCCTCGGGCTCGTCCTCTACCTTTTCGCCCTTGAGTATCTTCTTTGCCCTGATCTTCTCTTTGAGCACCTTGTTGTGCTTTCTGTCATACATATAGAAGAATATGAGGCAGGCAATGCCGAGAATCAGTGTTACTACTCCGGTATTGAAGCCGGGAGGAGTATACTTCATTGATACAGTATGGTGTCCTGCTGGAACGCGGATACCGATAAGTGTTCCGAGAACGATGACAGGGCCCTCAGTGCCCTCCTTGTTGCGGAGTATCTTCTGACCTGTGTTCTCGATCGTTTCCTCAGTGATGAGGCTGTCAACAGTCTTGCCGTCTATCTTAACCTCCCAGCCGGGTTCGTATGGGATAGTTGTCATGAGTATCTGACCGTCCTGAGCGTCAATGTCGCCAACAAGGCAGCGGTCATTGGTCTTGCTCATATCAAGGTTCCACGGGTTTGCTCTGAGCTTTGAGATGTCCTCGGTGAAGGCTTCTTCGTCAAGGTAATAGAAGTTTAAGCCTGCTTCCTTTCTTATCATTATATACTCATCGGTTCCGTCGTACTGTCCGTTTTCACCTGTTGGCGGAATTGTAAGTCTTATCTCTACCTCGTCGCCTGCCTTGAATGGTCCCATTCTTACGACAGGAGATGAATTTGTGTTGAAGTATGTGCCGTAGCCGTCATATGCCTCTGTGCCCGACTTCTGACCTCTGTATACGCCGTCCTCGCCCTTTACGGCTACCCATACGTTTGTAGCCTTTCTCATTTCAGAGCCGAGGTGCATATAGATGTTTCCGTCGTGAGGAACAGTCACGTCAACGTTTATAACTGCGTCGTCAACGCCTGCATATGCTTCATAGCAGTCGTGGAGAGTGCCGTTGTTGTTGTAATCGTGGAGATATACCTTTGAATCGTCGTAGTGTACGTCACAGTCAAAAGGAACATAGTACTGTCTGGGCTGTATCGGAACGGTAGTATAGTCTGTAGTGCTTCCTGTCATAGAGCTGAGGAAGTTGTTGAGGCTGTTGAAGGGATTGTCGTTGCCCAGTCCGGAAAGGATAAGGATATCGTCGTCAGCCATATAGCCTATTCCGAGAGCGTTGGGGTTCTCGTAAACGTCGATGTTTGCGGTAACGTCCTTGTCCTTCTTGTATGTGGTTGAGAAACGCTTGATATATGAAGCGTCCACAGTGGAACCGATATTTGTTCTTGATGGGTCATCGAGAACGTACTTTATGCCGAGAATTGAGTCTGCCACAGGGTTGCAGCCCTCGTACTTTGACTCAAAGCTCTGTGTGAAGTAACCCATTGTCTCGATGAATGTGATAGCTCTTGCGTTCATTACCGAGCTGGAGTGCGATATGCCCTTGAGTCCGTATGCAAGGTCGTCGTTTACCATACGGTTGAAGGTCTTTTCCGCGCGGTAGAAGCCGCCGTCGTAATCTTCAAGCTCCTTGACTACGTCGGGAGCACTTATGATTTCGGTATAGGTATACTTGCCTGAGTTGCCGACCTCCTTGTATATTTTTCTGAAGGAGTCGAAGCAGTTATAGCCTGTTTCAAAGAATATAAGGAGCGACATAGCCACTGTGATAGCGTTTCTGCCCTTCTTTGTCCTTGAATGGCTGTACATATATACGCCAACGATGTAAATAGCAGCAAGGACGAGACCGAATGCGATAGTACCCAGCCAGAGCTGCTCCTTGGCGTCGGAGGAATCAAGATATGCCTTGTATGGTGTTATGGCGACGTACTTGTACTTTTCCTCATTATAGTTGAAGCTCTTCATCATGCCGCAGAATATAGCGGTGAGACCGCCTATGATGCCGCCTGACAGCAAAGCGCTCGGCAGCGACAGCTTGTAGCCGTCAAGATTGGAGAATACCTCCGCAGCCATAGACACAAGAATGAATGAGAGCAGGAATGAGTATCTGTAAGGGAGCCAGTTAGGATCCTGACCGCCGTGCCACATCATGTTTACAGGCTTTACGTACATACTGAACAGCATTACGAATGTAAGGAAGCCATAGCCTATCTTGTTGTTGCGCTTTATCTTCTTGTTTGCGAAGAACAGCGGGATAAGAATGAATGTGAGCACACCGCAGTATATCTCGGGGCGTCCGTAGAATCTGGTGCCCTCGTCAACGTTTACTGAGTAGTACTGGTTGGGCAGCAGACACGGTACAAGCTCAACAGGGTTGAACATTGCCTTGTAGCTGTAGTCGGGGACTGAGAAGTCGAACTTACCGAGAGCCAGTGCGTTGTAAACGGGGAGTATCATGATAGCGCTGCACATTGCTGTTACCACAGCCGAAACTCCCATTCTGACGAATACGGTGAAGTAATCGCTTATGCCCTTGAATTTCCGCTGTGTTCCGAAGAATACATAGTAAAGGAAGTACAAGGCGATGAAAATGGCTATCATAAAGCCGATATAGAAGTTTGCGATGAACATTATCGCTGTCGGGATAATGAAGTTGAGCTTTCGTCCGTCATCGACCAGATATTCAACGCCGAGGATTATCAGCGGCAGGAATACCGGACCGTCTATCCACATAGGATCGATGAGCTGGATAACGACGTATGCCATCATTGCGTACATCGTAGAGAACATGAGAGACTGGAGAGGCTTCAGCTTCTTGGACTTCTGTGCGTATACACAGAAGGTAAGACCTGCTGCGCCTACCTTTGTCATCTGCATGATCATTACGCTTTCGAGGATCATTTTCCTCGGCAGCAGCATGACGATCAGCGTGAAGGGACTTGCGAGGTAGTATCCTATGATACCCATGAAGCCGCCTGACAGGTTTCTGCTCCAGCTGTAAAAGGCGCTTCCGTCGCCCCAGAATGCATCTCTGAGAGCCTCGAAATAGTAAATGTACTGACCGTTGAGGTCAAGTGTGAGCACTGAGCGCTCGCCGAAAGGGTAGACATCAAAGAAGATGTATGACACGAATGTCAGCAGGAAGGGGACGAGAAATGACAGTATATAGAATACAGGTCTGAACTTGTGTCCGCGCTTCTCGGCTATGATGTCTGCGGCAGTAACGGCGGGTTTTGTGCTGCCGATCTTGGTGCGGGCAGAGGCTGTGCCTGCCTTTGTGCCCGTAGCTTTTGACTTAGCCAATTTTGTTCCTCCTTTATTTCGGGCGGCAGAAGCCATAATACCCAATTATAATACTATTTTAATTATACTACAAAATCAGCACCTTTGCAATAATAAACAAAAAATATTTTTGAAAATATTTTTGAAAAATAGTGAGAGATTTCACTTGTTTTTACGTCTAATATATGGAGGCATTTGCATGACGGCAAATGAGTTTACAATTAATTTTGTGAATTAATTTTTAAATCCGTTGACTGTTATGTGTCAAAGTGCTATAATAAAACTGTTGCGGGCTTTTTTAGTCTGCACGGATATAGTTTTATTTGGTTGATTATAAAATACATATCAAATTATTTAATAATTGACTGATCAATTTTATTTTAAGGAGATAATTTAAAGTGGGTAAATATTTCGGAACGGACGGATTCAGAGGCACGGCTAATGAAAATCTCACAGCCGATCATGCATATAAGGTAGGACGCTTTCTTGGCTGGTACTACGGCGAGCTCAAAAGAAGAAAGGGCGACGACAGCGCTCCGCGCATAGTAATAGGCAAGGATACACGCCGTTCAAGCTATATGTTCGAGTATTCTCTGGTAGGCGGACTTACCGCTTCGGGTGCAGATGCATATCTGCTCCATGTTACTACAACTCCGTCAGTGGCTTACATCTCAAGAGTTGACAGCTTTGACTGCGGTATCATGATCTCCGCAAGCCACAATCCATACCACGATAACGGCATCAAGCTCATAAACGGTCAGGGCGAGAAAATGGAGGACGAGGTAATTGACCTCGTGGAGGCTTATCTGGACGGAAAACTTGAGGCTTTCGGTCAGAAGTGGGAGGAAGTCCCATTCGCTCACGGTGAGAAGATAGGCAAGAGTGTGGATTATGTTTCGGGCAGAAACCGCTACCTCGGCTACCTTATCTCACTTGGTATGTACTCATTCAGAGGCATGAAGATTGGTCTTGACTGCGCAAACGGCTCAGCATGGAACATTGCAAAGAGCGTATTTGAGGCTCTCGGCGCTGAGACTCACGTTATAAATGCAGCTCCTACAGGAGTCAACATCAACAATAATGCCGGCTCTACACATATCGAGGGACTTCAGAAGTTCGTAGTGGAGAATGGCCTTGACGCCGGCTTTGCCTACGACGGCGATGCTGACCGCTGTCTCTGTGTTGACGAAAAGGGAAATGTCATCACAGGTGACCATATTCTCTATATCTACGGAAGATACATGAAGGAGCGCGGAAAGCTCATCAATAATACTGTTGTTACTACAGTTATGTCCAATTTCGGACTTTACAGAGCATTTGACGAGATAGGCGTAGAGTACGCAAAGACAGCTGTCGGCGACAAGTACGTTTATGAGTACATGAAGGAGCATGGCTGCTGTATCGGCGGCGAGCAGAGCGGACACATCATCTTCTCAAAGTATGCTTCCACAGGCGATGGCATCCTCACAAGCTTAAAGATAATGCAGGTGATCATGTCCCGTCAGAAGAAGCTCAGCGAGCTTGCAGCTCCTTTCGTTGTGTATCCGCAGGTCCTTGAAAATGTCAAGGTAAAGGACAAGGCAGCTGCACAGGCAGATCCCGATGTCCGCGCAGAGGTGGACAAGGTAGCGGCAGAGCTTGGCGACAGCGGAAGAATACTCGTCCGTGAGAGCGGTACAGAGCCCCTTGTAAGAGTTATGGTAGAGGCTCAGGACGAGGCAGTATGCCGCAGCTGTGTTGACAGAGTAGTGAACGTTATCAGACAGAAGGGACATACATTATAATAAACAAGCATATCAGCTCTCCGCGGTCAAGACCACGGAGAGCCGTTCTGCGTTATTGGTGCAATCTGTAGAACGTCACAGAGGGCATATCGTTCAATTTTAGCGAATAATTGGAAATTTTGTTAAGGTATTGACGATGTGCCTTTTTAGTGGTATAATAATTCTTACGGCGTGTTATGCCGTAAAATAAGGAAACAACAATAAAACGGAGGGTAAAATGGCTAAGAATAACGAACGTAACCTCAATGTTACGATCAAAAATCAGGAAGATAACAAAGATGAAGTAGTTATTTCTATTTCCGCAATATTGAAAAATCTCAAGAGATACCTTGCAGTATGGATAGTGATCACTATTATAGCAGGTCTGCTGACATTCTCTTTCTCAGCGATAAAGACTTTTTCAGCTAAGACACCTGCAAAGGCACTGGTAAGCTTTACATATACAGGTATCGAAAAGGGACTTGACCCAAAGGGCCGCAAGTTTGAGATCGAAACAATGAAGAATCCAAAGGTCATTGAAAAGGCTCTTACAGAAATGGGCATGGATCTCAAAAAGATCGAGGACATCAGAACAAGTCTCAGCTTTGACTATAAGATACCGCAGGAGGCTTACGATCAGCTCACAGCCTACAACAGCGTAATGGACAAGGCAACAAGCGGAAGCCTTTCTGCTGCACAGGCTATGCTGGATACAAAGTACTATCCGACACAGTTCACTGTAAAGTTCGATTTTGGCAAGGCAGGTCTTGACAGACAGAACGGCGTTGATTTCCTCAACACTCTTTTAAAGTGCTACGGCGAGTACTTTTATGAGGAATACGGCTTCAATGAGCCCCTCGGTACAGCTGTAAAGACCGCTGATTATGAAACCTATGATTACGCTCAGCAGGTAGACCTTTTCAGAAACTCACTCAGAACAGTTAAGACCTACCTTGACAACCTTGCAAAGGACGATACAACAACATTCCGTTCAAGCGCTACAGGCTATACATTCAGCGACCTTTCTGATTACGCAAAGACTATCACAGGCATTGACCTTGACAGAATATCCTCTTATATCACTGTAAACAACGTAACAAAGGATAAGGATTCCACACTTGCTTACTATAATTACAGGATAGAGAATCTCAAGCGCGACAGTGACGAGTACTCTGAGCGACTTGAAGCTATCAACAACTCTATCACTTCATATAAGAAGGATGTTATTCAGGTATTCGGAAACGGTACTGAAAACACAAATACCGAGTCTACTCTTCATTCAGAACAGTACGATTCGATGTTCAGACAGAAAACAAGCGTTGAATCAAGCCTTGCACAGACAAAGCAGGATATCAACTTCTACACTTCAAGACGCGATGCTCTCCAGAACAACAAGGCAAGCTCAAAGGCTAATGTTGACAAGGTAGAGGCTGACATCGCAGACCTCAGCAAGAAGGTCGAGAAGCTTGTTGACCTTACAGAGCAGACAGCAAGCGACTATTATGAGAACGTACAGTTCGCAAACGCTTACAATATCCTTGTTCCTGCGACAAAGTCCGTAGGAGCAGGTCTCAGTCAGGCTGCAAGCGGAGCTGTAAAGACTATAGTTATAGTTGAGATCCTTATATTTGCAGTATACCTCGCTGCTGCATTTATCGCAGCCCTTAAATTCGAGAACAGCAAGAAGCCTGCAAAAGTCAGCGCTGATGACGATGATCTCGATGATCTCGTGGACGTTATCGAGGAAGAAGCTGAAAAGGCTGAAAAGCAGACAAACGCTAAAAAGAACAAGAAAAAGTAATATGATCCATTCAGGGGCTGCCGAGGGACTTACCTCGGCAGCCCCCTTTATGTTAAATCCACGTTAAAGAATGGCACAAATCCTTGACTTGCGGCTGTATCCTGATATAATAGTATTTAGAAGTGGGAAAATATTATTTATCAGGAGAAAATCATGGAAGAATTTTCGGTTTTTAACATCTTTACCCTTTTGGGCGGACTTGCCTTCTTCCTCTATGGTATGAAGGTAATGTCAACAGGTCTTGAAAAGCTCACAGGCGGCAAGCTGGAGCTGGCACTTAAAAAAATGACCTCTAACAAAATCAAAGCACTGCTGCTCGGAATGGGCATAACTATTGCGATACAGTCGTCGTCAGCAATGACTGTTATGCTGGTAGGTTTTGTAAACTCGGGCATTATGTCACTTGAGCAGACTATCGGCGTGTGCTTTGGCTCTGACATCGGAACAACACTTACTGCGTGGATACTCAGCCTTGCAGGTGTTGACGGAAAGAATCCGTTTATAAAGATGCTCAAGCCTTCATCATTTGCACCGTTAGTTGCACTTATAGGTGTTATAATGATAATGGCAGCAAAGAAAAACAAGAAAAAGGACATAGGACGTATCCTTGTAGGCTTTGCCATTATAATGACAGGTATGACTCTTATGTCAGATGCGGTATCACCTCTTGCTGATTCGCCTAAGTTCCAGAATGTACTTACCGCATTCCAGAATCCTATCCTCGGCGTTCTTGTAGGAGCAGGCTTTACAGGCATAATCCAGAGCTCCGCTGCCTCTGTCGGAATATTACAGGCGTTTTCACAGACAGGTGCGCTGACATATGGTATGGCGCTTCCTATAATCATGGGACTTAATATCGGTACTTGCGTAACAGCTCTCATTTCAAGTATCGGAGTAAACAAAAACGCCAAGCGCGTGGCTTGTATACATATACTGATAAAGATACTCGGAACACTTATACTGCTTCCTATATCAATGATACTTGAAAGCGTGATCCATCTTAGTATATTCGATCAGACTGTTGGCTATGTCGGAATTGCGGTCATGCACTCTATATTCAATATAGCAACGACAATCATTCTCTTGCCGTTCTCAAAGCATATCGTAAACCTTTCAAAGATAATAATCAAGGACGATGCTGCCGAGGAGGAAAGCTCGAAAAAGACAATTACAGGTCTGGACACTATACTCCTCAAAACTCCTGCTGTAGCTGTACACACCTGTATCTCAGCTACAAATCAGATGGCTGAGCTCACAAGAGAGACTATCCTCAGATCACTGGAGCTCCTTAAAGGCTATGACGAGGGCGCCTGTGACCTTATAATTGAAAACGAGGATATAATCGACGGCTATGAGGACAAGATAAACAGCTTCCTTATAAAGCTGGCAAAATCCAGTATCACAGGTGCGGACAGCCGAAGCGTATCAAAGATGATGCACTGTGTAGGAAACTTTGAGAGAATTTCCGACCATGCGGTAAATCTTGTGGAATCAGTTCAGGAAATGCACGAAAAGGGAATAATGTTCTCTGATGAATGTCTCAACGAGATAACAGTCATCACAGACGCTATTGCCGAGAATATAAACAAGGCATTCGATTCATATGTAAACAGCGATCTTGTTACTGCACATAAGGTAGAGCCTCTTGAGGAAGTGGTGGATAATCTCAGTACAGAGCTGAAAAACCGCCATATCCGCAGACTCCAGAATGACGAGTGTACAGTTGAGCTGGGATATATCTTCCAGGACGTTCTGACCAATCTTGAGCGAGTATCCGATCACTGCTCAAATATCGCAGGCTGTCTTATCGAGACAGACGAGAAGAAAACACTTCACGCGTATCTCCACGATGTTAAGGAGAACGATGAAACATTCAGAAATGAATACCGTGAGTATGCAGAGGAATATTTCCGCAGACTGAGCGGTACAAGCGTAAATGCATAAAAACAGGCGGCTGACTTTAAGTCAGCCGCTTTTTTATGATATGATTTTGCAGTGTACGCCGCTTTTATATCTTAATACGGAAGATTGAACTTTTCTGCCTTCCAGACATTATCGCTGCCGATAACTACCGAGAATTCATCGGTTTCAGTATAGGATGGCTGTCCGAAGTCATCTCCGTCGTAGTAATTCTCAACGGTGAATACTATCTCATTGTCAGACTTTGATTTTATCTCAGTTATCCTTGATGATGAGTAGTAGATATTAGCTCCGCGGTTTCCGCAAAGGGCATATGTCGAGCCGTTGCTGTCCATATAGAGCGAAGCGAGGTCGTTGGAATGGCTGTCACTGAACACCTTGTGGTACTCGTTCAGAACGTCGCTGAAAGAGTGTATCCTGCTGTCGGTAACACGATAGAAACGCCATGAAAGGTCGTTTTCAATATAATCGTCGTTGTCGACCTCAAAGGGGCAGCCTACAGTGAACTTCATCTCTGTTCGGCAGGCGGACTGAAAAAGTGCCTGTGCAGCCGCCATAAGAGTCTTGTCGTCAGCCTTTGAGCTGTCCTCAGTGAAGACCACAGCGCCGTCGTCGTTGTACTCGAAGGCTCCGCCGCCAAGCGGATCGGGCTGATGTGCAGCTGTCGATGTTGAAGCAGCTGCGGAGGTCGTAGTGGTTATTGCAGTAGTTGTTGAAACTGTTGTAGTCTCGGTAGTGTCTTCGCTTGTTGTTGTTACAGCCTCTGTGGTCTTTGGCTTAGGCTGCTGGGAAGCCGTGCCTGCCTTTTTGCCGCAGGATACTGCGCCTGCTGTAAGAGCTGCTGCTGCCATTAATGCTAATATCTTTTTCATTATTCTTCCTCCTGTTCGTCATCGTCAAGGACGAAATCTATAGTTCCGTCGCTGACATTCACTGCGGCGCAGACCACCTGAACGGTCTGTCCCAGTGTGTATGATACTCCGCTGAAGCTCTCTGTAAGAGAAACAGGCTCGGAGTAGTCGTATTCGCCCTCGGGGAGCGTTCTTATATGGACAAGTCCCTCAACTGTGTTGGGGAGCTCTGCATAAAAGCCGAATTCGGTAACACCTGATATTTTAGCGGTGAAGCTCTCACCGAGATGCGCTTTCATATATTCTGCCTTGTAGCAGTCCTCACATTCGCGCTCGATAGTCACGGCACGTATCTCCGCAGCTGATGAACGCTCTGCGGCGTTGACCGCAAAGCCTGCATAGCGCTTGTTGAGCCAGTCGTTGTTGTAGCCTGCCAGTATATCCGTGATTATGCGGTGTATTGCAAGGTCAGGATAGCGGCGGATAGGGGAGGTGAAGTGTGCGTAGTCCTCCAGCACCAGTCCGAAATGTCCCAGCGGTTCGTGGGAATATTTCGCCTTTGCCATAGAGCGGAGCACCAGCATATTTACTGCCTCGAATTTGTCTGTGCCCTTAGCCTCCTCCAGTATCTTAGCCGCGTGAACAGGCTTGAATTCGCTGAAATGGGGACACTCAAAGCCGTATTTCGGCAGTATCTCGTGGAGCGCCTCGGTCTTTGCCTCGGGCGGAGCCTCATGGATACGGTAAACAAAGGGGACCTTCTTTTCCTTAGCCAGCTTAGCGGCGGCTTCATTAGCCGTCAGCATGAATTCCTCGATGATACGCTCGGACTTGCCTCGCTCTCGGGGCTGTACATCACAGCAGATGCCGTCCTCGCCGATTATGAGCTTGCTTTCGGTGGTCTCTATCTCGGGAGCGTGACGGAGCTTTTTCTTCTCGATGAGCTTATCCGCCAGCTCGTTCATAAGGTCTATGCTTTTGCGCACCTTAGCGTATTTCTCGGCTATCTCGGGAGTTTCGGTGCCGTCCAGTATGCGGTTTATCTCTGAATAAACGCCCTTTACACGGGAGCGGATAACGCTCTTGCAGAAGCGGTATGAGAGCATATTTCCCTCCTTGTCCAGCTCTATGAAAGCGGAAAGGGTAAGCCTGTTTTCGTCCGGGTTAAGAGAGCAGATACCGTTAGACAGCTCCTTCGGAAGCATTGGTATTACCTTGTCGGCGTAGTATATACTTGTGCCGCGCATGAGGGCTTCCTTGTCCAGAGCACTGTTGCCCTTGACATAGTGAGAAACATCTGCGATATGAACGCCGAGGCAGTAGCCCTTTCGCGTTTTGCTGACAGAGACCGCATCGTCAAGGTCCTTTGACTCGGCGCTGTCAATGGTGAATATGTCCATATCACGCAGGTCCTCGCGATTATTGAAGGAGTACTCCTGTACGCCGCCCTCGGATATTTTTCTTGCCTCCTTCAGCACCTCCTCGGGAAATGCCGTGGGAGCGCCGTGTATCACAAGTATTGAGGCTGCCGATGAAGCCGCGTATTCCGAGCTGCCGAAAACGAGAGTTATCTTAACCTTATGCTCGGCGTGGCGTCTGCCTCGGTAGACTATCTCTGCAAGTACCTTGTCGCCGTTTTCAAAGGGGACGCTTTCCTCCTTCACGATAATAACGTGATTGCGCGAAGCCGTATCGGGAACGAGGTAAGGCTTGCCGTCCTCATATTCTATCCTGCCTGTTAGCTGAGAACTGCCGAATTCGAGTATATCAAGTATCTCGCCCTCGGGCTCGCCTGAACGGGAGGGGATAGCGGAGATAAGCACCCTGTCGTTGGGCATAGCGCCAAGCATACATTTTCCCGGGATAAAATACTCTACGCCCTCGTCGGTAACAGCAAAGCCGAATGTCCTGCTGAGCCTTGTCACCGTGCCGGGGTACACGTTTATACGTGAGCAAAGGGCAGCCTTCATGCCTTTTTTCATCATGACAACGCCCTCTGTGCGGAGCTGAGAAAAAGCCTCGGTGAAATTCTCTCTGCCTGATTTTTTAGTCCTGCACTTTGATTCAAGCTCGCTCAGTGGCATGGATTTTTTGCCGTAAGCCTTTAAAAAGGTGACTATCTTGTTTTTATAGCTCTCCACTGACACGGGAGAGCCGCTTTTTTTTGCTGTTTGTTTCTTTTTTGGTTTTTCTGACATAAACTCTCCTTGTGAGGTGTTCGATAAAAATTTAAGCCCCATGACCTAAAGTCACAGGGCAGCTTTTTTACTTTGTGAAGATCGGTATGATATTTACCGCAAGTACAGCAATAAAGAGAAGAATTGAAAGAGTTCTTGTGATCTTAGCAAGGATAGCTTCCTTGGTTCTGCCCTCGTTCTTGCCGTAGAATGAATCAGCGCTTGCACCTGTGAGAGCAGCAGTCATGCTGTCCTGTGATTTCTGCTCCTGTGAAAGGCAGATGATAACAGTGATAACGCTGAGGATGAGTATTGCTACTCCGCCGATGATCTCTAAAGTTGACATAAAAAACTACCTCCGAAATATACAGTTATGATTTACGGCAAAAGCCGAAATATTTCAATTAGCTTTACTATTATATCACAGAAGCGGCGGATTTGCAAGAGTTTTCAGCGAAAAAGCGAGACAAAAAAACAAAGTAAAATTGTTGAAATCGTACAAGTATTATGGCTTGTAGGGGCTGATGCCTACATCGGTCCGCAGTATGCACGTAAAATAAAAGCAGCTCCCACTGGGAGCTGCTTTGTGTCATCAAACCTGATCTACAGGAAGTGAGCTTATAAGATTGAGGAGCTTCTTCTGGATAGCGAGAGCGTCATTTGAAGTAATACCGTTACCTCTCTTGTGAACGTCTGCGTTAGCCTGTCCCTGCTCTGTCATGTGTGTTCTGTCTGAACCGTTGAGGCCGTACTTGTTTGGATTTGCAAGTGACTGCATGATAAGAACTACGTCTGCAAGATCAACGCCGCCGTCGTCGTTAGCGTCGCCGAGGAGCTTAGCGTCGAGCTCCTTGCTTGGAGCTGTAGTAGTTGTAGTAGATCTTGTAGTTGTAGTAGTTGCCTTTGTAGTTGTTGTTGCTCTTGTTGTAGTAGCTCTTGTTGTTGTGTTGTTGTTGCTTGAAGAGCCGCTCTTGTGGAGAACGATCTTTGTGATAGTTACATCGTCATCATGTGGCCACCAAACCATAGCCTTGATAGTTGAACCAACGTTTGAAGGAACAGTATAGTCGATAGCTACTGTCTTGTCAGAGTTTACCTTAACGCCTGAGAACTCTTCCTGCTCCCATTCGCCTGTCCATGTACCGAAACCG
>NZ_JAIKXF010000088.1 GCF_024684275.1 Ruminococcus sp. | reverse complement strand
CTGTGAGGCATTTGCTGTGATCCTGATTTGATGATGTTATGAAATCTCCGCCTACATTTACCTTATCCTTTTCATTTGTCATTACAAGGTATCCGGTACTGTATCCGTATGTTGTTTCATTTTTATCATTAACTGACTTTGTCTGGATTCTGTAATCTCCCTTTACATCAAGTGTTCCTCCGTTGAGGATCACCTTGCCTCCTGCCTGTATGAGATTTCCATTTACAGTAAGCTTGTGTCCGTTAAGGTCAAGATCACCTGAAACAAGATAGAAATCTCCCTCGATAGTTGTATCTTCGGACATAGCAGGTACAGGATCTCCTGCTCCGTTTATACGTATCTTGCATCCAGTGTCAATGACTTCATTAGCATTGACCGGTGACGACGACGCAACACCATCTTCGCTGGTATTAGTGATCCTGAGAATATTTAAATTCCTGACAGAGTAAAATGACTGTCCTTTTTCACCATTCAATTCTATCTCGTGAATTCCTGACGGGTAAAATTCGCCGCCCGAAACAGAAAAATCGCCTTTGACCTTTATGGAACCGGCAGTCATCTGATAACCTTGTGCTTTTCCACCTTTAAACTCAAAATTTTTATTTACAATTATACTATCATTGGCATTGGTCATGTTGAGAGTACCATAATTCATAGTAAAATTCTCACATATAAGCTGACCTTTTGATATAACAATAGAACCATTATCGACTGTTACATCACCATGAACAATAAGTATGTTACCATTTAAATTAAGTGTGCCGCTTGATATTACAAGATTTCCTACCTCTGTTTTCTTTGAGAGAGTAGTATCAGAAGAAATCGTTAGATCCTCAAAATCTGATGCAGTTTCTGAAGCTGCATTTGTCTCTTCTGATGCAGCAGCTGCTTCGCCTTTATTTACATCTGTCGAAAGCACGGCTGAAGCTTTGCTTCCGCCGCTGTCACTCTCAGCATGAGCATCAATAAAAGGCTGAGCATTTTGTCCGGCAAACTCAGCAGCCATTACAATGGCCGTCACCTGACTAATGATCCTTTTCAAAATTGGCTTCATAAATAATTTCCTCATTTCGTTTTTGCATTAACATGAACAATCAGTTTTCACTTGTTTTCTTACCGTCAACTACGTTAATGATCTTAGTGATATTACCGTTTGCATCGTATTCATACTCAATATAATTCTTCTCGTCATGAACTACTTTCACAAGTCTTCCGAGATTATCATATTCATATGAAAGTTTGCCTACCTTATCTGATGGAAAAGTTATATCAGGTACGGTAGTTGTTACAATTGCCGTACTGGTTGTGACCTTTGTTGTCACAGATGAAACATCGGACGAAACACCGGAAGTCGGCGTTTCCGGATTTCCCGGCTTATTATCGTCAGGATCTTCAAGAATAGTATCAAACAAAGTACATCCAAACATTACACAAGCAACAAAACAACTAAAAAGAATATATTTCAGTTTCTTCATCATTTTCATATCACCTCCTGTTCCTTTTCAGAAGACCTTCTGCTCAATAAAACATAGCTCCTTCATAGTATCGCATTTTATGAAATCTATAAAAACTATTGCATAGATCTCCATCATAATATTCAATATCTCCTACGGAATCCTTCATCTGAAATAAATCCCGAATGCTAAGAATGCAGTTTCAAGCTAAATATAATTGAATAAACAATTATATTGAAAAAGACAATAACTGTTAAATGCCTAAAATACTGACCATTTACGGCATACTGTATTTTAGCTGATATAAAATACTATAATTTATGCATAAATATAACAAATTAATTATATCACATTTCCACTAAAAACACAATATTTCAAAGGCTGTCAGTCCTATCCTAAATGCCAAAAAAGTATTAACTTCAAGAAGAATATTAAGGTAAAATGCAACAAATAATTAAGTCTCAGCTTCTAATACACCTATATTTCATTCTGCTCAACAATGGAAGTATTAAACTCCAAAAGCATTTTTTAAGCTTGCATCTGAGGTCCTGCCAGGCAAAGAGGATTGGTATAGGAAAAAACCGAGGACTACATCTGTTGACGCTGTAGAAGAATTGAGACGTCCCGATTATGTATCGGACCATTTCCCCATAGTGCTCCGCAAGAATGGTCTGATAAAGATACGATTCCATTACCTGCGGCACAGCTGTTTAAGTCTGCTCCTTGCAAACGAAGTTCAGATGAAGCTGATAAAGCAGCGGCTCGCTCACAGCGACATAAGTACAATAACGCCCTGCAAGGTATAAATCCTGCAGGGCGTTTCTTTATTATAGAGCTTTTCAAAAGAGTATATTGTCATTGTGGCGCACACCATAATGCTGAAATGGACTTGTGCGGAATAGTTTACAGGTGTGCCAACAGACTACGGCTATTGCACAGCAATGCTCAAATTTCCAAACCGTTAATCCAATCTTTGAGCGATGCTGCCGATGTTCCACTGTTCAGCACCTTTCCCTCGATCAGCTTTGTATCAACGGCTACACTGCTTTTCAGCGCTTTTGCTGTTCCGTTGATGCCGCTTCCGCCGGAAGTTGCAAACAAAACAATGGCCTTTCCGGAGAAGTCATAACTTTCAAGGAAAGAGTTTATGATAGTCGGTGCTGTATACCACCAAACGGGGAAACCTACAAAAATCGTGTCATAGTCTGTGATTTTAGCGTTTGTGTCAGCAAGTTCGGGACGTGATGACTTGTCGTTCATCTCAACGCTGCTGCGTGACTGCTTGTTCTGCCAGTTCAGATCTGCACTTGTGTAGGGAACGGCAGGGCGTATTTCATAGAGGTCTGCACCTGCTGCTTCTGCCAGATTCTTTGCAAGCCTTGCAGTATTGCCGCTTGCGGAAAAATATGCTACTAATTTCTTGTTCATAAGATTACCTCCGTTATAATGTTTTTCCCATTTTGTATGCTTGTTCGGGGTATTGGCTCGACCGTGTCATGGACGGACTTCCGCAGCCATAGCCAAGCACCATACCCATATCTTCAAAATTGATATAGCGCACCAGCGTTTTGTAATGAGCTGTCAGTGCATCAAATGTCCAGTCATCGGCGTTCCACGCAACCGTCAGCAGTGCCGACTTCAAGTGCCTGCGGTTCAGGCTGCTGTTATATGCACAGAAACGGTCAACCACTATTTTCAGCTGTGCGCTCATTCCGTAGTAATAAAGCGGAGTAGCAAACACCACCATATCGCAGGAAAGCAGTGCTTTGCGGATATGCTCGTTATCATCACTCTGAACGCAGTCACCCTCGTAACCGCAGGCAACACAACCTGTGCAGGTATGAATATCTGCATGACAGACATCTATCACTTCGACACTGTGACCGCTTTCCTCTGCGCCCTTTTTGAAACTATCAACGAGTATGCTCGTTGAACCTTTTAGGTTAGGACTTCCCATAAGTATTACTATTTTCATTTTGCACCTCACCTTTCTACAATACCATTTTCTTTGAGCCATTCGGATATATCATCAAGTGTACTGCCGCCGTGTGAGCAGAATGGTATAATGGTCTTTCCTGTCAGATCGCAGCTTTCAAGGACGGTCGCTGTCGGCATCGGTATAGGTGTTCACCAGTTGTGTAACTTCTGACAGTACATATCCAGCAAGTACAAAAAACATAAGCATTGCAAGATTTTGCAGTATAACGAGCCACTTTGCCGTGGTGTAGTCAAGAAAAGCAAAGTGAGTTCTGAATGTGATATAGTTTATGATACCGTTTTTCAAAAACAGCCACAGCCCCACACCCGAAACACCTGTAAGTATCACCTTGAATATGATCTTTCCATTTTTAGGCAGCTTTGCGATCATAGCTTTCATATGCAGACCGATATGCACTCCCATAAGAATGAATGACCAATAGGACATTGCAAGGTGCAGTGTTCTTGCTGTCATAACGTTGATAAGCCCATACATAAACGGAACTGCGTGTCCGCTCATGGACATTCCGCTTAGTGCTGTCAGAGCGATAGCCGCAAGAATCAGCGTATTGACTGCTGTCATAGCGATACGGTAGGGCGAATACTTCCCCTTGAAAACAGCTTTATACCATTTTCGGTTGAGGATATGATGAAGTATCAGTGTTACAGTCATGGCAATTCCAAGCCATTCATGCAGTTTGTTGCCAGTCACTTGAAAAGCCATAAGAAACAGCAAAAGTACTGTCAGCACCATATCAACTATCCTTTTGATGATGTTTGTAGTCTTAGCCGGCATAACAGCCCTCCCTGTTTGATTCATATCATTTATCCGGTCCTGTATTTCGCTCTCGGAGCGTATCCGCTGTCAGATTGCCGCCGATTGTTCCGTCGTTGTCACAAGCCCAAGCACCGCGGGCGATCTTTGGTAGATTTTCCATTATAGTACCCTCTTTAAATTTTCTGACTGCCTGTTGACCAGACGTGTTTTTCATTTTTGTTTGCAGGCTTGTTCTGCGCCATTACTCCTGCAAGCGCATGAGGCACATAGGGTTCTTCAAGATAGGCGATCTCATCTGCACTCAACTCTGAATCCACCGCCTTTGCAGCGCCCTCAATATGGTGCAGCTTTGTCGCACCTACAACGGGAGAAGTCACCTTTGTCAGCAGCCACGCAAGGGATACTTCAGTCATGGAAACTCCGTGCTTTTCGGCAAGTTCAGCCACACGCCTGATTATTATCTCGTCCTGCTCTTTGGTGGTATCATACTTGAATTTTGCGTAGCTGTCCTCCTCTGCACGTTTTGAAGTTTCGCCGGGAAGTCGGGCAAGTCTGCCGCTTGCAAGAGCACTGTATGGTGTCATAGCGATATTGTCCTCAGCGCAGAGCATAGCCATTTCTCTCTCCTCCTCACGGAAGATAAGATTGTAATGTCCCTGTACACTGACGAACTTTGCAAATCCCTCACGCTCTGCAAGTGCATTTGCCTTTGCAAGCTGCCAAGCATAGCAGTTGGAAATGCCGATATACCTTGCCTTTCCTGCCTTGACTATTCTGTTGAGTCCATCTAAAATGTCATAGACAGGCGTATTCCAGTCCCACATATGGTAGATGTAAAGGTCAACATAGTCCATTCCGAGGTTTTGCAGGCTCTTGTTTATCATTCGCTCGATGTGTGCCTGACCGCTGATACCTGCTTCAATATCCGCAGGAGTTCTCGGCAGGAATTTTGTTGCAACAATGACTTCATCACGTTTTGCAAAATCTTTGAGCGCTCTGCCCACATACTGCTCACTTGTACCCGATTGGTAGGCTATTGCCGTATCAAAGAAATTCACGCCGAGTTCAAGTCCACGCCTGATTATCTCACGGGAATGCTCCTCGTCTATCGTCCACGAATGCTGTCCGTTTGCTGCATCACCGAAGCCCATACAGCCCATACATATCCTCGAAACATTCAGATCTGAATTGCCAAGTCTTGTGTATTTCATTTTGTACCTCCCAATAACTGCATCACGCAGGAATAAATGATCTCATAAATGCTGTGCATCTTAAAATCCATTTTTGCATCACGCATGGCGTCAAGCTGTTTTTGTGTAGCTACTGAATACGGATATACGCCGAACAGGAACGGAAAGAATACGAAGATAAAGCTCTCGCAGTCTGTTTCGGGGAAAAATTTTCTGACACATACTCTCACTGCATCAAGAGAAGCGCCGTAAGCAACTTTGAACTCCGTCAGCCGTTGGGGGCGTGAGTTTTCCTCCATATCGTAATGATTCATCGAAAGGAGTTTCAGAAGCTGCCCGTGTTTTTCAAGAGAGTGTGCAAGTGCTGATGAAAACTCCTCAGTGGTCATAGTTTTATTCTTCTCCGAAAGATCATTCAGTTCCGCCGCCCACAGCTCGTACTCACGCTGCATCAGGGCAAGGAAAATTTCCTCTTTTGTCTGAAAGTAATTGTATATGGACGGACGGGAGAAGCTGGTCTCAACGCTTATTTCTTTGAGGGTAATCTCCTTGAAGCTCATGGTCTGATAGAGCTTTTCACAGGCATTTATTATCTCCTCTTTTCGTGAAGCCGTCAGCTCCGCTGAACCTTTTGGCATAGTACATTCTCCTTCTTCTTAATCACGATCAGTGTTTCTTCGCATAGATATTGCCAGATATGCAGACGAACTATCTATTCTGACATCGTGTCACTATAGATAGTATAGCACTGTTCTGACATGGTGTCAATATATATTATGGAAATTTAAGATTTTCAGCATTATCAACAAAGTATAATAGTACGTATAGGGCATATCAAACAGAAGGGTATCCCTCAGATTTTCATTTTTTCATTCGGCACCAAGGCGGCAAAAGCTTGGTATTTCAGGCTTTTCACCGCATATCATTTTTTTAGTCTTGCAAATATGCCAAAGTACGCCATTTTTGATACAATCATAAGGACGTTTTCTTTTGGTATATCTGGATTTACACTTATATTTCTGTATATCATAATGTATTAGCAATATGTTTTACATTAAGAAGCCACATTCACTCATTACAAAACTACTCCCTGTGTTTAATACACAGGGAGCTTTTTTCATTTCTATCCATAATTATTTAATATTCGTTTTATGCAAGGCTTGTATAATACTTTTTATATGCCTTTGGCACTTCTACAATGACGTATTCATCATGGTCAAACAGGCTCTTATGCAGAAAGTCTGTATTTTTCATGATATGAATTGTAAGCACCGATAAATTGTTCGGAACGCTGTGCTTTCAGTTCACTCAGGTATACATGGCTTCTCATGCTGGACTTGGCTATCTGTATGATAGATACCGCTATATTGGAGCAATGGTCGGATACTCTCTCGCAGTTGATGAGCAGGTCGGACAGATAAACGCCCAGTTCAGGGCTGCATTCGCCCTTGCGAAGTCTGTCGATATGTTTATCCCTGATCGCAGCGGTGAGATCATCAATGACTTCTTCAAGGGGCTCAACATTCAGTGCAATTTCGGTATCATTACCTGCAAACGCATTGACTGTAAGTCCTGAGATCTCTGTCAGTGCGGCAAATAGCGTTGAGAAATCGTCCTTCGCACTGTCTGAAAAGCTCTGACTGTTACGTTCCATTTCCTGCGCTATCTCTATCATATTGATAGCGTGATCGCTGATACGTTCAAAGTCGCTGATCGTGTGCAGAAGCTCGGTGACAGTTTTGCTGTCCTCGTCTGTCAGGCTGACTGCTGATAATTCCAGCAGGAACGTGGAGAGCTGATCTTCCATTTCATCAAGGAGCTGCTCCTTTTCCTCCACGCTAAGCACAGCCTTCTCTGAAAAATCAAACATTGCCCGAAGTGCTTCATGCAGTGCGTCCTTTGCTCCCTGTGCCATGTCTACCGTCTTTTCTCTGCACTGTGAAACAGCGAGGGGCGGTGTGGCGATAAGTCGCTTATCGAGAAGAACAGAAACCTCGGCTTCTTTGGAGTCGTGTACCAGCTTTTTTGCCAGCTTTACAAGCTGGTTGGAGAACGGCAGGAGTATCAGCGTAGTGACTATATTGAAAATGGAGTGAACAGCGGCAATTTCAACCGCACCAATCGGCTTATCCACAAAGCTGAAATGAATGAACGCATCAAGTCCGTAGAATACGGTAAGGCAAATTACCGTGCCTAATAGTTCAAAAGGAGAAAGTAAAAATGAACAATGCAGATCATAGGATATAAGGAATATCAGCACACCAAGCAGTACCATGATCTTGATAACATCGTAGATGAAAAACTGCACACATCCGCCGAGCTTTCCGCTTGTATCAAGACCGCAGGCGTTCAGCACAGAGCCGATCAGCCTGTTCAGCCATTTCATACCGAGAATTTCGTCTTGTACGAAGTCCCAAATTCCCATAAAGCACCTCTTTTTATAGATAAATTGAAATCAGTCTATTCATCGACCAGATAAAAAGCCGTATTTTTATGCGGCTCTATTACTCGTTTATCAGCTTTTCAGCGATCAGCACAGCACTCTCTATCATCTTCGGGCATTCAGTCGCAAATAGCCCCTTTGCTCTTGCATAAGCCTTTCCCTCATCGGTGGCAATATCGCAGTCAAGCAGCTCACGGCAGATATACGAGCCGTTCTGTTTCGCAAATTCATCCAGAAAACGCACGGCATAGCTATTTGCCCTCTGCTTGCTTTCATAGTCGCCGTCCTCGCACATACCGTATTTCAGCCCCAAAGCCATAAGCGCACCCGTACACGCTCCGCAGACCTCAGCCTTGCACATACCGCCGCCGAAGCAAGCTCCGACTCTGAGTGCCTGTTTCTTCGTCATTCCAAGCTCCTCGGCAAATGCCGCCAGCACCGCCTGAGAGCAGTAGTACCTTTTTGAGAAGAGCTCACTTGCAATTTCTGTATGTTTCATAGTAACCTCCAATAAATATATTTGAATTTATCTATATTTACCCCAAACAAATATCCGTGTTCCCACGGACATTTTATTTACAGTTCGTATAGATAAATTCGAATATATTTATTGGAGGTAAACTATGAAACACACAGAAATTGCAAGCGAGCTTTTCTCAAA
>NZ_JAIKXF010000037.1 GCF_024684275.1 Ruminococcus sp. | reverse complement strand
TTTAATATCTCCAGCGGATCACCAATCTTACTGATTTTTTCCATTCTGTTTTCTTCATCGAAGAAACTTTTCATTCGTACTTTCATGCTTCTATTATACCATGTTTTGATGATTCCTTCAATGGGTTTTTAGAGGTTACCTAAAATTTGTTTGATGAAGTGTAAGGCACGGTTGATTTACACAAGGATATTATTGCAAAAGGCTATGCATCCCTGCAAAGCCTTTTCTGCGATTATTCGTCCACGTCGCTACACTTGTCAAGCCCGTGAAGCAGTTGGATATAAACGCACTCCGCACGTTCATGTTCCTCGCCGTCCGTAGATATCATCATTTCAAGGAAATATACTCACGATAAGAGCAGCGGTCACCGCACACAGCATATTGACATTTATTATCGCTTCGATGTCGCAGTATCGACTGCGGTCGCTGACAGTATGAAGTACGACAAAAAGAGAAAGGTTGCGTAACCAATGCGGTTACGCAACCTCATCTTAAAATCTCAAATACTTCTTTATCGGCGCTCCCTCTCGGGAGCTGCTTCTTTCATAACATTATATCGCCTTTTCTTCGTGTGAATTTCGTGTGAATTTCGTGTGAATTCGTGTGAATTATGCCTGTATTTTCTTCACACGCAACTGCAAAATTTCAGTTATACCTGCTTTCTGTAGTTAACAGGAAAGCCTGTATTTCGGTGTTTTTCTCGAAATACAGGCTTCTTAAAAAAAGCGGACAGAGAGGAATTCGAATTTTTGTAACGCACTGTTTTTGTCAATTTATAGCCTTTTATAATTTTCGTGTGGAATAAATGAGTGGAATAGAATTATTCCGAATGAAAATCATTTCTGCTATAGTCATTTCCTTTCAATTGCTTATTGCTTTCTATTGCATTACTTCAATCTTTTAATGCGATGTATTTGAAACAGATGTTATATGTGTCAATAGACCTTGGGCTATTGACATACTCTATCTTGTCAGACACAAACTGCTTTAATGAATTCTGCTCAAAGTACGGTAGAATATACTCAAATGCCTCCGTCACATACGGTTCAAGGTCATACATTTCAAAGTGGCTCACTTTAGGAACGACAAACATTTCTTCATATGTTGTACATTATTGTTTCTGCATATCTGACAGATCACGCCTTCAAAGGGATACCATTTTGTGTAATATCTTTTATATGTCAATAGCTCTGGTTTTCTGAACATTTTAAGAGTTATCGAAAATACGGATATTTTTTATGCTGTAACAATACTGTCAGCCTTATGTAGCTTGAGCTTCTCAACTGCCTGCTCTCTCATCTTGTACTTGAGTATCTTTCCTGCGGCATTCATCGGGAAGCCGTCAACGAAATCAACATATCTCGGGCACTTGTGCTTTGCCATTCTTGCAAGGCAGAAGTCCTTTATCTCCTGCTCGGTAGCTGTCTCGCCGTCCTGCAGTACGATACAAGCCATTATCTCCTCGCCGTAATCCTCATCAGGTACGCCGATAACCTGTACGTCCTTTACCTTTGGATATGTGTAGAGGAAGTCCTCAATCTCCTTGGGGTAGATGTTTTCACCGCCGCGGATTATCATATCCTTGATACGGCCTGTTATCTTGAAGTATCCGTCCTCGGAACGGCGCCTTGCCAGGTCTCCAGTGTGGAGCCAGCCTTCGCTGTCAATAGCTGCTGCAGTTGCTTCGGGCATCTTGTAGTAGCCCTTCATAATGTTATATCCTCTTGCTACGAACTCGCCGTCAACGTCATCAGGAACCTCCTGATTAGTCTCAGGATCAACTATTCGGCACTCAACACCGAAAATAGGTCCGCCGACAGTGTTAACACGCTGCTCTAATGAGTCAGTGGTCTTGCTCATGGTAGTTGCAGGAGAAGCTTCGGTCTGACCGTAGGTTATACAGATCTCGCTCATGTGCATCTTCTCAACGACCTCTTCCATTGTCTTGATAGGACAAGGAGAGCCTGCCATGATTCCTGTTCTCATGTAAGAGAAGTCTGTCTTCGGGAAGTCCTCATGTCCAAGCATAGCAATGAACATTGTAGGAACACCGTGGAAACAGGTTATCTTCTCCTTGTTGATGCAAGCAAGTCCCTTTCTCGGTGAGAAACGTGTTATAGGAGACATTGTTGTACCATGAGTCATGGAGGCTGTCATAGCCAGAACCATGCCGAAGCAGTGGAACATAGGCACCTGAATCATCATACGGTCAGCTGTGGAGAGATCCATGCAGTCTCCGATAGCCTTACCGTTATTGACTACGTTATAGTGTGTAAGCATTACGCCCTTCGGGAAGCCTGTTGTTCCTGAGGTGTACTGCATATTTGCAACATCGTGGATATCGATAGTCTTTCTTACGCGCTCCACCTCGCTGTAGGGAACATTCTTTGAAAGCTCCATAGCCTGCTCCCATGTAAAGCAGCCTTTATTCTCGGAGTCAACTGTGATAACATTCTTGAGATAAGGAAGCTTTGCAGAATTGAGCTTTCCTGGTTCGCAGGTCTCAAGCTCGGGACAGAGCTCCTTGATGATATCTACATAGTTTATGTTCTTGATACCGTCTATCATAACGAGAGTCATGGTATCAGACTGTCTCAGAAGATACTCAGCCTCGTGGATACGGTATTCTGTATTCATTGTAACAAGAACAGCACCGATCTTTGTGGTAGCCCAGAATGTGATATACCACTGAGGTACATTTGTAGCCCAGATAGCAACGTGGTCGCCCTTCTTTACGCCCATTGCAAGGAGTGAACGTGCAAAAGTATCAACATCGTCGCGGAACTCCGGGTATGTTCTTGTATAGTCAAGCTCAGTATAGCGGAATGCATACTGATTGGGGAACTGCTCACAGATACGGTCAAGTATGTCAGGGAAGGTGTAATTGATGATACGTTCCTTAGGCCATGGATACTGACCGTCACCTCTCATGTTTGTCTGGAGAGGGTGCTTGTGCTTTTTCTTATAGGGAGCCATGTACTCTGCGAACTGAGGTATAACGATACCTGCGTCGCTGAGATCACGCGCCCAGCGCTTTACCCATTCAAGGGAGATATAGCCGTTGTAGTTGATAGTATCAAGGGCTTCTATCATAGCCTTTACAGGGATATCGCCGGTGCCCATGATACGGTACTCTACAGTGCCGTCCTCGCGCATAACGCTGTCCTTGACCTGTATGTACTTGATGTACTCGCCGAGATTTGCAACTGTAGTCTCGGGAGCTTCATTGTTATAGCGATATGGGTGATGCATATCCCAGAGAGCAGCCACCTTGCGGCTCTTTACGCTGTCGAGCACCTTTGCAAGTCTTGCTGTATCGGAGTATACGCCGTTTGTCTCAACGAGGAGAGTTACATTATACTCCTCAGCTATAGGAACGAGCTTCTTCAGCGTCTCTATGATATAGTCATCGTCAACATCGCCGCCGGGGGCAGGTTCAAGGTCGCCCAGTATTCTGATATATGAAGCGCCGAGCTTGCTTGCAAGCTGAGCATAAGCCTTTATCTCGTCCTCTGCCTCCTGATACTTGTCCTTGAATTTAAGGCAGGCACCTGATGATAGACAAGGAATTTCAAGTCCCAGCGACTGTAGCTTGGCAATGGTATTAGGAAGCTGAGCCTCAGTAAAAGGCTGAGCCTTGACGGAGAATATCTCGTTGCCGAGACCTCTTATCTCGATTCCGTCGAACTTAAAATCCTTTGCCATTGAATAAATGTCTGTCCATGACCATTCAGGACAAGCAAGTGTTGAAAAGCCGATTTTCATATTTATCATTCCTTTTTTAATTATAAATATATATGCATAAAGGTGTACACATAAAATGAACAAAACAAATCTGACAAGAAAAACGGGTTAAAGTATCGTCTCCATACAGATCTTCTGCGGCTTCAAGCCGAGACTTTCATAAAATTTCATTGCACCCGGATTACAAGTCCATACATTCAGTGTGATGTTGTAAAAGCCGCTTTTCTTCGCATATTCCAGAACGTGTTCATAGAGCAGCTTGCCTATATGCTTACCTCTGTTATTTTCATCCACGCAGATATCATCAATGTACAGCGTTTTTATATCTGTCAGGACGGAATCACCAACTACTTGTTTATGAATACAGAAAGCGTGTCCTAAAACTTTCTCCTTGTCAACACAAACAAATACAGGCGTCATGGAATCTTTAATGATTTTCAGTAATTCCTCTGCGTTATATTTTGTAGCCGGTCCTTTGAAAAGATCCGGTCTGCCATTGTGGTGAACCATATCGACCTGAAGCAGAAGATTCAGAATCCCGGGAATATCTGTACTTATAGCTTTTCTTATCAGCATTAGTCTATCCTTCCGTTTAATCACAAAATATCAGCAGTGCGAAGCAACATATCCTCTGTCTTTTCCCAACCAAGGCATGGATCAGTGATAGACTTTCCGAATACTCCGTCATTAATGCCCTGTGAACCGTCCTCCAGATAGCTTTCGACCATGAATCCCTTTATCATGCGGCGAATGTCTTTATTGTGACGGCAGCAGTGCATAACTTCAGAAAGAATACGAGGCTGTTCAAGATACTGCTTACCTGAGTTAGCGTGG
>NZ_JAIKXF010000021.1 GCF_024684275.1 Ruminococcus sp. | reverse complement strand
GCTTTCAGCACAAAGGAGATGACGGAAATTATCAGAAATGACGGCAGTACAACACCAAGCGTTGCACAGACAGCACCGAGCGTTCCTGCGGTGCGGCTGCCCACAAAGGTTGCGGCATTGATCGCCACCGGACCCGGTGTGGATTCGGCTATTGCAACGACTTCAAGTATGTCCTCATTGCTCAGCCATTTTTTATTGTCACAGACCTCACGCTGTATCAGCGGTATCATCGCATAACCGCCGCCGAAGGTAAACGCTCCTATCTTCATAAAGGTCAGGAACAGGTCAAGGTTTTTGTTCATTAGATCACCCCATATCAGAAATGTTCAGCGAACTGCCCGAACGGAAGCCGAAAAGCAGAAAGTCTGAAAAAATTAAACGTAATCTTAATTTGACCCACCAAAGTAGTGTCTCTTCTATTATACACTATTTTGGTGGTTTACACAAATTTCAGGATAGACTATACGGCGTTTTATTACGGTCGTTTGCTTTGGTAGTAAGATAATACGCGCATTCGCCGCTGTTTACGATTTTGAACTAAAATAATGCTGATCAAAAAAAGTTAAGCGTTTTAGCCATGTCAGTAAAAACGCTTTTACTTTTATTGTCAGAAAAATAACTGTGCCTGATCTGACAGGGAATTTCAAATTATTATCAGATCGGAGCATCCAGAATAAAATGGAGTTGAAACCTCGTTATGTCTGTGGTATAATATGTAATGGTCTTGGAGGAAGACTTATTTTTATGACATAAAGTTAGTCGACTCTAACCAAATAGGAGGTAATTATGAAAGGTAAAGATCTGATCAACATCGGTATTTTCTCAGCGATCTATTTTGTTATCGTGTTCATTATCGCAATGCTCGGTTTTATACCGATTTTCCTGCCGCTTCTGGCGGTGCTTGTCCCGATACTCGGCGGAATACCGTTTATGCTCTTCCTGACAAAGGTCAGAAAATTCGGTATGATATGGATCATGAGCATCATCATGGGGATTCTTATGCTTCTGACCGGTATGAGCTGGCTGCCGCTTGCGGTATCCGTATTCACCGGGCTGATCGCAGAGCTTATCTATAGAAGCGGAAAGTATAAGAGTGCCGCAAAAGCTGTAATCACGAACGGAATATTCAGCCTGTGGGTCGCTGCAAACTATCTGCCGCTGTTTTTTGCTGCGGAGAAATACTGGGCTTCCCGTCAGAATTTCGGACAGGACTACATCGACACCGTTACAAAACTAATGCCGACATGGATGTGTCCGGTTACATTTATTGCAGCGTTTGTATGCGGTATCATCGGCGGACTGATCGGAAGACGTTTGATGAAAAAGCATTTTGAAAAGGCAGGCATTGCATGAGCCGTGACATTTTCGATACACTCGACAAAGCCGGCTTCGGCTCTAATGTTCACGAGATCGCATCAGAGGGCAATTGCAGAGTATTGCGCCTTGAGGATAGATCAGGCGAAGGTTTTATGACGATGTACCGCGTGTTTGACGGTATATATCTTATGTATAACGATTTTCATATGAAGCACTGTGTATCGGAGTATCAGAATGCGGATACGGTGCTTTGTATAGACCACTGCCGGGAGGGACGCATCGAGCATGAAAACTCCCTCGGCGAGCGCTACTATATGGAGGCAGGCGATCTGCGTATTGACAAGCGTGTGCATCATGCAGGCAGAGTCGAACTGCCGCTTTCCCACTATCACGGCATAACCATAGGGTTTATGCAAGGGGCAGCGCAGGAATCACTCCGGCATGAGATGCCGTTTCTTTCAGTTGATCTGGATATGCTTGGCAAAAAGTTCTGCCCTGAGAATAAGGAATTTCTGCTCCGTACAAATGAACAGCTGAATGTTGTTTTTTCACAGCTGTACCATACGCCTGAGAGTATGAGGCTTGATTTTTTCAGGGTGAAGATCGCAGAGCTGCTTCTGCTGCTTTCTGCCGTTGACACCGCTGCAAATTCAGAACAGCGTCAGTATTTTCCTGCAAGCCAGACATCTAAGATCAAGGAGATACATTCCCTTATCACGAGCAGACCCGATAAGACTTTCACGGTCGAGGAGCTTTCCGAAATATCAGGAATGCCGCCTGCTTCCCTGCGAAAGGTGTTTAAGGCAGTATATGGCACACCTGTGTATCAGTACATCAAAAGTTATAAGATGAAAACGGCGGCAGAAATGCTGATTTCTGATCGGAGAGTGAATATCGCTGACATTGCACAGCGGCTAGGATATGACAATGCTTCAAAATTCTCTGCGGCATTCCGTGATGTCATGGGCGCAACACCGCAGAATTATCGTAACAGACAGGAGGATATTTAATGGGAAAGGATAAAAACGGCTCATTCGGCTGGCTGCTCAGGCAGTCCGGTGAGCGAAAAGGAAAGTTTGCCGCAAGCGTTATACTTGCGGCGATCAGTATGCTCTGCGGTATCGTGCCATACTATTTTATTGCGCGTATCGTAAAAGACCTGCTTGCAGGCAGCACCGATAAAAGCGCATACATCATCAATTGTACTGTGATACTTGCGCTGTGGCTGGGACACTCGCTGTTTCATGCACTGAGTACGGCTAATTCACACCTTGCGACATTTCACACACTTGCAGTGATACGCAAAAAGGCTCTTGATAAGCTGGCAAAAATGCCTCTCGGCAATGTTATCATTCAGCCTTCGGGCGCTCTGAAAAGCACGATCGTGGAGCGTATCGACAGTATCGAAACAACGCTTGCACATATTCTACCTGAGTTCACGACCGGCATCGGCGCTCCGATAATTATACTGATATATGCGTTCACGGTGAACTGGAAGCTGGGACTTGCAGCGCTCATCACGGTGCCGCTGGGGTTTATCTGCTATATGCTCATGATGTTCGGATATGAGGAGAATTACAGCAGGACTGTCCGTGCCACAAAGGCACTCAATGCCGTCACAGCGGAATATATAGGCGGCATTGAGGTCATCAAGGTGTTCGGCAAGGCACAGTCCAGCTATGAGAAATTTGCTGCCGCCGCTAAAGAAAGTGCCGCAAGTTTCGTTGACTGGATGCGCAAATGCAACGTGTATATGACCTTTGCTATGTGCATCATGCCTGCGACAATGCTTTCCGTTCTGCCCATCGGTGGTATCATGACCATGCACGGAACGATCAGCACAGCCGATTTTATCACCGTCATTATTCTGACAGTAGGTCTGATTGAACCGTTTCTCGGTATCATGTCCTATGCTGATGATATTGCTCAAATGGACACGATCGTGACAGAAGTCAGAAATATCATAGATGCACCCGAAATGGTACGCCCCGAAAAGCTGACGAAAACTATCAGCGGAGGAGATATTGTACTTGACAATGTACATTTCGGCTATGATGACAAGGAGATCATCCACGGCATTTCAATGACGATCCATAAGGGCGAATTTATCGCGCTTGTCGGACCTTCCGGCAGCGGCAAATCCACCGTTGCAAGGCTTATCGCAAGCCTCTGGGATGTCAGCAGCGGAAGTATTTCTCTCGGCGGTGTGGATATCAGGGATATTCCCCTTGACGATTACAATGATAAGATCGCCTATGTTTCACAGGATAATTATCTCTTCGATCTGACTGTCCGTGAGAATATCCGTCTCGGAAACCAGTCTGCGACCGACAGTGAGGTTGAGGAAGCGGCAAGAAAATGCGGCTGCCACGATTTTATCATGAGCCTTGAAAGCGGCTATGATACAGTTGTCGGTTCATCAGGCGGACATCTTTCGGGCGGTGAGCGTCAGCGTATTTCTATTGCAAGAGCCATGCTCAAAAACGCGGATATCATCATTCTCGATGAAGCAACAGCTTACACAGATCCCGAAAATGAAGCAGTCATTCAGAAGAGCGTTGCAAAACTCGTGGAAGGCAAAACGCTTATTGTTATCGCACACAGGCTCTCGACCGTGAAGAACGCCGACAGGCTCTATGTCATCAGGGACGGTATGATCGCAGAACAGGGCACGCACGAAGAACTTCTTGCACAGAACGGTCTGTACAGTAAAATGTGGGCGGCACATATTTCAGCAAAGGACGGTGAGGACAATGTTTAAGATACTGAAAAACTTCTTTGATTTCTGCAATGCGGAGGACAGAAAACGCTTCTATATTTCCATTGCCCTGAACCTTTTGCAGGCGATGTTTGAAGCACTGAAAATACCTGCTATCGCTTGTATGATTTCGGCACTCCTTGATAAAAACGTAACCTCAAAAACCTGTCTGACCTGCCTTTGCATCATGCTTGTGAGCGTGATCGGTGCAGGCATTGCAAAGAGCAAAGCGACCATGCTCCAGACTGAGGGCGGCTACAACACCTGTGCTAACAAGCGTATGCAGCTTGCGGAGCATCTGCGTTATCTGCCCATGGGCTACTATAACGAAAACAGCCTCGGGCATATCATGTCGGTGACGACAAATACTATGCAGAATCTTGAAAATGTCGCCACAAGAGTAGTTATGCTGGTTTGCTCGGGATTGCTTTCCACTGCGGTCATTACCGTTATGCTGCTGTGCTTCGACTGGCGTATCGGACTGATCCTCTGCGGCGGACTTGTGGTATTCTTCCTGATAAACAGCGGTATGATGAAAGAATCCTCAAGTATGGCGAAGCAGAAATTCGAGAAGGATTCTGCGCTCGTTGCAAAAGTCATCGAGTACATTCAGGGTATTTTCGAGGTCAGGACATTCCGACTGACCGGCAAACGCAGTAAAGACCTTAACGTTGCGATAGACGAGAACGAACTCGCCAATTCGGCTATGGAGTTAAAGCTCATTCCCTATATGACACTGCAAAGCTTCTGGCTAAAAGCTCTCGGAACGATCATCGTGCTGGTATCGATCCTGCTGCATATCGGCGAAACAATGGACTTGCTGACAACGATCATCATGATCATCAGCTCCTATCTGATCTATGCGCAGCTTGACAATGCAGGCAAATATTCCGCTCTGCTTAGAACAGTCGATGTATCGGTCAGGCAGGCGCAGGAGATCCTTGCAACGCCGCAGATGGATATTTCGGGCGAGGATATTCAGCCAGAGCATTTTGACATAACAGCGGAAAATATTGGCTTTGCATATGAGCAAAGAAAGATAATCGACGGCATTTCACTGCATATCCCCGAGCGCACAACTACGGCTATCGTCGGACCTTCGGGTGGAGGAAAAACAACACTCACTTCGCTGCTTTCACGCTTCTGGGACGTGGACGATGGAACAGTCACGCTGGGCGGCAGAGATGTGCGGGAATACAGTATGGACGCTCTGATGAAGAATTACAGCTTTGTGTTCCAGCGTGTGTACCTGTTTGCGGATACCATAGCCAATAATATACGCTTCGGACAGCCTGATGCACCCATGGAAAAGGTCATAGATGCGGCGAAAAAGGCTTGCTGCCATGACTTTATCATGCAGCTTCCCGACGGGTACGATACTGTCATCGGCGAAGGCGGAGCAAGTCTTTCGGGCGGCGAAAAACAGCGTATTTCCATTGCAAGAGCTATTATGAAAGACGCTCCGATAATAGTCCTTGATGAGGCGACTGCAAATGTTGATCCCGAAAACGAAGCCGACCTGATGAAGGCAATTGACGAACTGACCAGAGAAAAGACCATTATTATGATAGCACACAGGCTCAAAACCGTCCGCAATGCCGATCAGATACTTGTTATAGACAGTGGCAGGATAGCACAGCAAGGTACACACGATACGCTTATGCAGTCGGACGGCATTTACCGGAGATTCGTGGAAAGCAGGCGTGAAGCTGCTTCGTGGAGACTGTGAAATGTTTACGGCAGACATTGAAAACAGAGGTCTTGTACTCGATCCGCGGACAAAGCTGTTTGTGATGATAACGCTTGTAGTATTTGCGCTCGGCGGTACAGGCAGTGATATTTTGGCAGTCCACTATGGCACTATCGTCATCAGTATCCTTCCTGTCGCACTGCTTATGACTGCAAAACAATACAGAAAGGCGGCTGTATTCGGTATCTTGTATACACTGATCAAATCGGCAGAGATATTCATTGTTCCCAATATCACAGGTGCCGTACTGAGCGTTATCGGACTGTGCTGCCTGATATTTGTACGGCTTATGCCCGGACTTGTCATGGGCGCATATATGCTCTCGTCAACGACTGTCAGCGAATTTATCGCAGCGATGCACCGTATGCACATTCCGCAGCAGATCACGATACCGCTGTCTGTGATGTTCCGTTTCTTTCCGACCGTACTGGAGGAATTCAGGGCGATCAGCACTGCAATGAAAATGCGTGACATTCGCATCGGCGGCAGAAATGCAGGTAAGTTCATAGAGTACCGCCTTGTGCCGCTCATGGTCTGCTCGGTGAATATCGGCAGCGAACTCTCGGCGGCGGCTCTGACTCGCGGACTTGGCACGGAGGTACGGCGCACGAACATTTGCAGAATAGGATTTCATATGCAGGACTTCGCCGTAGCAGCAGTCAGCGGGACAGTGTACATATTGTGGATACTTGGTATGACAGGAGTGGTAAAATGAGCGAGAATGCGGCTGTCCTGAGAGGCGTCACATTCAGATATGCAAATGGAGGGCAAGGAGCGTTAAATGCTCTCGACCTCGAAATAAGGCACGGTGAATGCGTTTTGCTCTGCGGCAGCTCCGGCTGCGGAAAAACAACCGTCACACGTTTACTGAACGGCTTGATACCGCACTATTACGAGGGTATGCTTGACGGTTATGTGTCCGTCATGGGAAAGAATATCTGCGATACCCCGATAGAAGACCTTGCAGGCATCGTCGGCAGTGTGTTCCAGAATCCGAGAAGCCAGTTTTTCTGCGTGGATACCACAGCAGAGCTCGCATTCGGGTGTGAGAATATGGGTTTGCCTGAATCTGTTATTCAGCAGCGAATCGACAGCACCGCTGCAGATATGCACATTCAAAAGCTGCTCGGCAGAAGCATTTTCAATCTGTCAGGCGGTGAAAAGCAGAAGATAGCCTGTGCAGGTGTAGCGGCTATGCTGCCGGAACTGATCGTACTTGATGAGCCTACCTCCAACCTTGACCTTGATGCGATCGACGAGCTGCGTGAGATAATCCGAAAATGGAAATCGCAGGGCAAAACGATCGTCATTGCGGAACACCGGCTGGGCTGGCTCAGCGGATCATGTGACAGAGTACTATTTATGGAAAACGGCGGTATTTCAGCAGAATTTACAGGTGAAGCGTTCTTTTCTCTGCCTGCGGAAAAGTTCAGCAGTATGGGGCTTCGGGCGGTCCTGACAGCCAATAATCACCTTGAAAGCAAAACAGGATTGACACAGATAAAACCATTTGAGGACATTGATATGATAACGCTCAATGGTTTCATATATGGCTACGGAAAGCAGGAAGTGCTCAATATTCCTGAGCTTGCTATACCGATAGGTGCAGTAATTGCTGTGGTCGGCCACAACGGTGCGGGAAAATCCACGTTCACAAAATGTCTGTGCGGACTGCAAAAGCGTTTCAAAGGCACGGTCAATATCAACGGGAAAGCATATCGCTCAAAGGATATGCTGCGGCTTTCATACATGGTCATGCAGGATGTGAATCATCAGTTGTTTGCGGAAACGGTACTGGAGGAAGTCATGCTCGGTACTGAAGATTCCGGAGAACAAACTGCATTGGATATTCTTCAAAAGCTGAATATTTCAGAATACAAAGACCGACACCCAATGTCACTTTCCGGCGGACAGAAGCAGCGTGCTGCGATCGCTTCGGCGCTGCTTGCTGGCAAAAAGCTGCTTGTATTTGACGAGCCCACAAGCGGTCTGGATTTCCGCAGTATGGAATGTACGGCGGAGCTTCTCCGCTCGCTGGATAAGGAAATCACTGTGCTGATCGTGACACATGATATGGAACTGATCGACCGCTGCTGCACACATATTCTGCATATTGAAAACGGCGGGATCGAAAGCGAATACAAAGGAAAGGAAACAACATGAAACAGACACCTACTTCGCACAAAACAACTGAGCCAACTCCGGCTGAGCAACAGCTTGCCAAAAGTACATTTTCCTTTTGTATGGAGCATAAGCAGGAGCATTTTACGATCTCGTTTCTTGCAGCCCGTGCAGGTGTTTCTCCTACAAAACTCAAGCTGGCATACCGCCGCATTTATGCCGCTCCATTATTTGCGCATATCCGCAAAGAGAAAATGCTTTGGGCTGCCCATGAGTTAGAGATAACTAATTTGCGTGTCATTGATATTGCCGAAGCCTGCGGCTATGACAATGCAAGCAAATTTTCCGCGGCATTTTGCAGCGTCCTGGACTGTACGCCCACAGAATACCGCCGTGTCCGTTTGGAGTAGAAAGCAAATCATTACTATGCTATAATGTTTAAAACGGAGCAACTGCTCCGGAATAAAAAAGAGGTGATCTGTATGAGCCGTCTACCTTGGGCAAAGCTTGGCTTATTTGCAGGCGGTGTGCTGTTTGGTACAGCCGGCATCAAGATTCTGAGCAGCAAAGATGCAAAAAAATGCTATACAAACGCAACTGCTGCTGTCCTTCGTGCAAAGGACACTGTGATGGAAACTGTCACAACCGTTCGTGAGAACTGCGATGATATTCTCAGCGATGCAAAGGACATCAACGCAGAACGCGCTGCTGCCGAAGCAGAAGCTGCCATTGCGGATACAGCTGAAACTGTCATTGAAGATGCTGCCACTGAATAAGCAGAAGAATAACCAGATACAGACCGCTCCGGCGGTCTGTTTTATTGTGAGGTGTTGTAAATGAAATGTAAGATACTGCATGAATCAAAAGGGCGTATCCGCGTCCGTTTCTGCCAGAACTATATGACGCTGCATCAGGCGGATATGGCTGAATATGCACTTTCTGCGGTCAGCGGCATCACCAAAGTTCAGGTATATGACCGCACTTGTGACGTGATCTTGTATTACTGCTGTGATCGGAAAACGGTGCTGTCTGCACTCGCGCATTTTCGGTACAATGAGGAAACGGAAGCGCTTGTTCCGGCACAGACAGGCAGAGTGCTGAACCGTGAATACGAAGAAAAGCTGGCATCTGCGGTCATGCGGCGTGTTATCCACAAATTCCTGCTGCCACTGCCTTTCCGCCGGCTGATTTCTTTTTTCACAGCGCTGAAATATCTCCGCAGAGGGCTGAAATGCCTGATGCACGGAAAACTGGAAGTCGAGGTGCTCGATGCTGTTGCGATCACTGTGTCGATGCTGCGCGATGATTTCAATACTGCCGGAAGCGTGATGTTCCTTCTGAAGATCGGTGATATTCTCGATGAATGGACGCACAAGAAATCTGTCGATGATCTCGCAAGAACCATGTCGCTCGGTGTGGAACAGGTATGGATGCAGACGGAGGACGGACAGGAGATGCTTGTTCCCGTCACACAGATCCAGAAGGGCGACCGTGTCATTGTGCGTACCGGCTCAATGATCCCGCTGGACGGAAAGGTGATCGCCGGCGATGCGATGATCAATCAGGCATCTATGACTGGCGAATCCGTACCGGTTCACAAATCTGAGGGCGCTTATGTCTACGCAGGAACTGTTGTCGAGGACGGCGAATGCACAGTACAGGTCGAGAATACCGCAGGCAGCGGACGGTATGACCGCATCGTGAAAATGATCGAAGAATCGGAGCATATGAAATCATCAGCAGAGAGCAAGGCTTCACATCTTGCTGACAAGCTCGTGCCGTGGTGTCTGGGCGGAACGCTGCTGACCTGGCTGCTGACACGCAATGCAACAAAGGCTGTGTCGATCCTGATGGTGGATTTCTCCTGTGCATTGAAGCTCGCCATGCCGATCTCGGTGCTCTCTGCGATGCGCCAGTGCGCAGAAGCAGGTATTACGGTCAAGGGCGGCAAATTCCTCGAAGCGGTGGCCGATGCAGATACGATCGTATTTGATAAGACCGGCACACTGACACATTCGCAGCCGCGTGTAGCACAGATCATTCCGTTCGGCGGTCGTGATGAAACAGAAATGCTGAGACTTGCAGCCTGCTTAGAGGAGCATTATCCCCACTCTATCGCAAACGCAGTAGTTGCTGCGGCTGCTGAGAGAGGACTTGAACACGAGGAGTTCCATTCAAGGGTAGAATATGTTGTCGCTCACGGTATTTCGAGTATGGTCGAAGGCGAACGTGTACTCATAGGAAGTCATCATTTCATCATTGAGGACGAGGGCTGTACTCCGCCTGATGAGCGTATCTTCAGGCATTTGCCGATGGAGTATTCTCACCTTTATCTTGCCATCGGCGGTGAAGTCGCAGCAGTGATATGCATTGAAGACCCGCTCCGTGAAGAAGCCGCTGATGTTGTGCAGAAGCTGCATGAATACGGTATATCCCGTGTGGTAATGATGACGGGCGACAATGAGAGCACCGCTAAAGCTGTTGCTGAAAAGGTCGGTGTTGACGAATACCATGCAGAGGTTCTCCCCGAGGAAAAGGCAGCGTTCATACGCACCGAACACGAAGCAGGGCGCAAGGTCATAATGATAGGCGACGGTGTGAACGATTCTCCTGCTCTTAGTGAGGCTGACGCAGGCATAGCCATAAGTACAGGAGCTGCCATAGCCCGTGAAATTGCGGATATTACTATCTCGGCAGATGACCTCTATGCACTTGTTGAGCTTAAACGTTTGAGCAACGCACTGATGAAGCGTATCAGCCGGAATTACCGCACTATTATCGGATTCAACGGCGGACTTATCGGACTTGGAGTACTCGGCGTACTTCCGCCTGCGACATCTGCTTTGCTGCATAATGCTTCGACATTGGCGATCGGTCTGAAAAGTATGACCGATCTTACGGTATAAAAGGCAGGCAATATAGGACAGTACAAATATAAGCGGTGCTATGTGGAACTCACAGCACCGCCTTTTATTATACTCTATCACTGATATATCCATAGAAAGATCCACGCCAGCACTGCCGAAACAGCGACCTCTACGATCAGCTTCGGGATCTCTTTTCCGTCCCATTGCGGTTCTACGCTCCAGACTGCCGGTGTTTTGCCGGTTTTCTGTTTGATGAGCATACCGAATATTTTTGTTCTTGTGAACATCCACCAGTCAAGAACAAGCGCATCAAAAATCGAGATCATCCAGAAGAAGATCACAAAGCGAAGCGTCAACAGTTTGAAATCCATGCCTGAGGTCACGCCTTGTCTGCCTGCTGATATGATCGTTATGATATACAGAACGCCGATGATCACAGTTAATATAGCAAGCGAGATTTTACCCTTCCGGCTGAATTTTCTGCTGATACCATGTTCCTCAAGCAGTTTTTTTGCCTTTGGCGTCATACACCAGTATGCGATCTGCGGCGCTGAAAATGCACCGATCAGGCAGAAGGCGGTAAGGAGTATGATCCCGATCAGACCATATAGGAAGCTAAAAACCATTCTTATCAACTCCTTGAATTGCAATTTATCACTATCTTTTTACTGCACTGAAATATATCATTGAGCCTTCAACTGCAAGATCGGTAATATCATAAACCTTTTGTAACCGCTTTCTCAATTTGTCGGCAGTATCGAATGGAGGTGTGAACCAGCCTTTCTTAACAAGAAAATTGCACACAAGACTGTCTGTTATCTTTGACTCCCCCTTGATATAAAAGGGCAACATCACTAAGTCCACATACACAAGTTACAAGCGGTACATGGACGTACACATGATACCATTCTTCAAGAAGATGAAGGTCAAGGTCAAGGAGATCACAGGCGATGAGATAAACGAGTATTATGCTTATCTCCGCGGCAGAGGTATGAAAGGTACTTCCTGCCAGCGACATCACTCGCTCCTGCACCTTGCATTCAAATCTGCTATGAAGCGGCGTATTATTCCGACGAATCCCGTCGATCAGGCTGACCGCCCGAAGTCGGTGCAGTTCATCGGCAGCTACTACAACGCTGAGGAGATAAAGCAGCTCATCGACTGCACAAAGAACGATCCGCTGCATATCGTAATCGTGATTGCTGCCTACTACGGACTGCGCCGCAGCGAGGTCATCGGACTTAAATGGTCGGCGGTGGACTTCGTCGGTAAGACCATAAGCATCAGCACAAGGTGTTGCAGGACGAGGACGGAGTGACAGGCTACGATGTAATGAAAACAAAATCGTCATACAGAACGCTTCCGCTGATACCCGTAGTCGAGCAGGCACTCATCGCCGAGCGTGAAAAGCAGGCTGAAATGAAGAAAGCCTTCGGCAGAGGTTACTGCAAGAAGTACAAGGAATACATCTGCGTGGACGCTGTGGGAGAACTGATACGTCCCAACTATGTATCAGACCACTTCCCGATAGTGCTCAGGCAGAACGGTCTGCGGAAGATACGTTTCCATGACCTGAGACACAGCTGTGCCAGTCTCCTCCTTGCAAACGGAGTGCAGATGAAGCTGATACAGGAATGGCTCGGTCATAGCGACATAAGTACAACGAGCAACGTGTACAGCCATGTGGACAGCGAAAGCAAGAAAATGAGTGCCGAGGCGATAGCCAAAGCGCTCTCAAACGAATCGGCTGAAGCAACAGCCGTATAACATTAACTGAAAGGCACTTGCAGTTTTCTTGCAAAAACAAGTCGGTCGTAATGCAAACAACTGCGTTATAATAAAATAGTTCCGCCCCTCGCAAAAGGCGGAACTACGCGGCAAACGCCGAATTTCAATTGGCGCAGCGAGTGGGATTCGAACCCACGTCCCTCAAGGGGCATCATGATTTCGAGTCATGTCCGTTATGACCACTTCGATATCGCTGCGTATTTAATTTAACAATAAAACTGCGAGAAAACTGCGAGACAGCCAATTTGAAATGCAAATATGAACACGGCTGAAGCCACGCAGAACAGGGATAAATCAAAGTGTGGCAAGCTCAAAACCGACTATGTTTCGAGTCATGTCCGTTATGACCACTTCGATACCACTGCATAAAATTACTATGATATTATACCATACTGAGAAAGTAAAATCAAGGGATTTGTAAAAAAATAATATTATAACAAAAAGAGCAGGTTCTCCCCTGCTCTTTTAATTATTATGTCAGAAGGAACATTCTGCCGCTGAAAGGCGGAATATCCATACTTATACTGCCTTCTGCACATAAAAATTTAGTACTGCCATGCGGCGTAGAACCGCTGTAGAGCTGATCGTCTGAGTCAATAAGAAGCTCCGCCTTGTACTCTGCGCCGATACGGACCGAGTAACCGAACTGTGACCAGTCTGAGAAATTAAAAACTGCCAATATATCGCCGTCAGCGGATTTCCTGCGTATAGCGTAAACGCACCTTTCCACTGAATTGCAGTCCGACCACTCGAAATTACCCGTGTCATAGTCATAATGAAGCGCACTTTGCTCAAGATATATCTCATTCAACCGTTTTATATACTCACGGAATGAGTCGTGAAGCGGATATTTCAGCATATCCCAGTCCTGCTGACGCTTCTCGTCCCATTCGCGGAGCTGAGCAAACTCACTTCCCATGAAGTTGAGCTTCTTCCCGGGGTGGGCTATCATATACATATACATAGCCCTTGCCTGCGGAAATTTCTCCTGATACTGACCGTTCATTTTCTGTGCAACAGTAGCCTTTCCGTGAACGACCTCATCATGGGAAAGCGGCATAATGAACCGCTCGTTATAGAAGTAAAGCATAGAAAATGTCAGCTTATGGTAATCTCTTGAACGGTACATAGGAGCGCTCTGAAAATACTCAAGAGTATCGTGCATCCAGCCAAGATCCCACTTGTAGTCAAAGCCCAGTCCGCCTGCAAAAACAGGAGCTGTCACTTTCGGATATGCCGAAGAATCCTCAGCGGCTATGATAGCGGTGGAGTGCCGTGCTTTAAGTCCGCTGTTCATGGATCTAAGGAATTCTATTGCCTTTTTGTTCTCGCCGCGGCGCTCATCACCGTTCCAGTATATCATATTGCGTACCGCGTCCATGCGCAGACCGTCAAAATGATAAACCCTCAGCCAGTAATCAGCGGCAGACTGTATAAACGACCTTACCTCGCCTTTTGAGTGGTTGAAATTACGGCTTCCCCACTCGTTATAGCCTATATCGTCGCTTGGGTATTCATAGAGCTTAGTTCCGTCGTATTCCGTGAGCCCATAGTGGTCAACTGCAAAGTGGACAGGCACGAAGTCCATGATAACGCCGATACCGTTTTTATGGCATTTATCCACAAGCTCCATAAGTTCATTTGGTGTCCCGTATCGCGCAGTAGGCGCAAAAAATCCCGTGCTCTGATAGCCCCACGACTCGTCGCATGGGTGCTCGCTGAGTGGCATCAGCTCGATATAATTATAGCCCATTCCGCAGACATACTTCACCAGCTCGTCGGATATCTCGCTGTAGCTGAACCAGCCCTCCTCGTCCTCATCTGAGCGCCTTTTCCATGAACCCAGATGAATTTCATAGATATTCAGTGCTCTGTCAAGGCAGACCGAGCGCTCCCCCAACCATTTCTCATCACCGAACTCATAGTCTGTAATACTGCGGATAACAGAGCAGGTCCCGGGACGAAGCTCCATACCGAAGCCATATGGATCGCAGTGATCTATAAAATCGCCATTTTTGTCGTAGATACGGTATTTATAGCGCATTTCCTCCTTAGCCTCATCAAGAGAAAGCTCAAAGAACCGCCCGTCCTCAACGGGCTTCATGGGAACAGGCTCCCAATCGCTGAAATCGCCGATAACCGAGACCTTTGACGCATTGGGCGCATATGTGCGGAACACCGTCCCCTCACCGCTTAAATGGGCGCCGAGATACTCATAGGCTTCAAACTCATTACCCTCATAAAAATTTCTTATGTCCATACTATCAACTCCAAAAGTCATATATCCCTTTTTGTTGATTATATCACGATATACAGGCAAAGTCAATGATGTAGAATTGACCAAAGAGGCTGTGCCGGACCTATACAAAATAACCATTTACTTTAGCACTTTTCATCTGCAAATCGTTGAAATGCCGTGTTGACACTTTTAAAGTCAGATGGTATAATTTATATGTTGAAATATCAAGGGATATAAACCTTTCAAGGGAGATAAAAGCATGAAGAATACATTCGGTTCAAGCGTTTCCATAACAGTTTTCGGCGAGAGCCACGGCACTGCCATCGGAGCTGTCCTTGACGGCTTGGCTTCCGGAATAGAGGTGAACGAGGAGTTCATCGCCGCTCAGATGAAGCTCCGCCAGTCAGTGGGAGCTCTTTCCACACCGCGCCGCGAGGGCGACAAGGTAAGGATAGTCAGCGGAGTATTTAACGGCAGAACTACCGGTACGCCCATAACCTTTATCATAGAGAATGAGGACACACGCAGCAAGGATTACGGCGAGCTTGCATACAAGGCTCGTCCCGGACACGCCGACTACTCTGCACAGATGAAGTATCACGGCTTCCAAGACTTCCGCGGCGGCGGACACTTCTCGGGCAGGATAACCGCAGGCGTCGTAGCCGCAGGTGCTGTAGCAATAAGCGCTCTCAGGAAAAAAGGCATAAATATTGCAACTCATATCCTCTCATGCGGCGGAGTTTTCGACCGTACATTTGACGATATTCAGGCAGACATCAACAGGCTCAACACTATGGAATTTGCAGTTCTCGACGACGAAAAGGCACAGGCGATGCAGGCTGCAATAACAGCCGCAAAGGAGGACGGCGACAGCGTAGGAGGCCGTCTTGAGACTATCATCACAGGAGTTCCCGCAGGCGTTGGCGAGCCGTGGTTCGACACTGTCGAAAGCGTTCTCGCCCATGCACTTTTCGGTATCCCTGCGGTCAAGGGAGTCGAATTCGGCGCAGGCTTTGCAGCTGCTGATATGCGCGGAAGTCAGTGCAACGACAACTTCCGCACAGAAAACGGCACACTCACCGCTGCTACCAACAATAACGGCGGAATCCTCGGCGGTATAACTACAGGTATGCCAATACTTTTCAGAACTGCTATCAAGCCTACCCCCTCCATTTACAAGGAGCAGCAGACCATAGATATGCGCACTATGGACAACACCACATTGCAGATAAAGGGACGTCACGATCCTGCTATCGTTCACCGCGCAAGAGTAGTAGCCGACAGCATAACCGCGCTCGTGCTCTGCGACCAGCTTTCGCAGCGCTTTGGCACAGACTGGCTTGCAGCTAATTCATAATTAAAGTCATTCTACCCATGAAAGGGATTCCAAAGGGACTGTGTTCCTTTGGCGGAGTGACTCCCCATAAAATGGGGAGATGTCGCGAAGCGACAGAGGGGACGTACCTGTTAGGTCAGAGGCGGCGCCTCTGGTGGGGTGTGGGGCAAAGCCCCGCAGTTACAAAAGCGCTTCGCAAGGGTGAATTTCAAAAACAGTCCAGTGGACTGTTTTTGAAAGAGGGACGCCTTGCAAGTGAAGGCGTCCCTTAATAAATAGAACTATTGCCATTCTGAATGTGTCGGTATCTACCGACACATTTTAGTATCAGAAGAATATCTTTGCAGAGGATATTGAGCAATTTATAGACAAATTGTCCCACATCAGACAAAATGCGTAAGGAGATAAAAACATGAAACTCGGACTTCGCCGCGGCACAGTAGCAGTTGAGCCCCATGACCGGCAATGGGAAGTGGCTGCACAGCAGACAATATCAAAGCTTCGTGAGATACTCGGGAACACCGCTGTGGATATACAGCATATCGGCAGCACATCTGTCAGAAATATCTGTGCAAAGCCAATAATCGACATAGCTGTGGGAGTTCGCTATTTCAGTGATATTTTTGAGAAAAATGAAATACTTGAAAAAAACGGCTTCATCTTCCGCGGACAGGACGTCCCACAACAGTATCTCTATGTCTGCGGAGATGAGGATTCCAGAACTCATCATATCCACACAGTTATCTACGGCTCAGAGCCGTGGAACAACTACATAAACCTGCGCGATTATCTGAACTGCCACAAAGCAGAAGCACAGGCGTATTCACAGCTAAAGGAGAAGCTTGCAAGGCTGTATCCCGACGACAGAAACAGGTATACTGAGCTGAAAAGCGGACTCATAGCTGAAATACTGAAAAAAGCCCACGATTGGCGCTGCAAATCATAATTCAGCTTTGCTAAATTATGATTAGTTGAGAGTTTAGAGTGTAGAATTGAGAGTTAATGAGTTCGCTTCGCTCACGTTATTTAAATTTTGTCGCCGCAGGCGACAACATAACTTTCAACTCTCAGCTCTCAACTCTCAACTAAAAATGGCGACCAAAGGTCGTCATTTTTTACTTGACCTTTTTTCGTTTTTGTGCTATTATAAAGAGTATTGTAATTGTAATCATGAAGGAAGAAAGGTAACGAAATGCATTTTAATGAACTGAATTTATCGCAGGAGCTTCTCCGTGCTGTTGACGAGCTGGGATATACGGAGATGACGGAGATACAGCAGCAGAGTATCCCCCTGCTCCTTGAAGGACGCGATGTTGTGGGACGCTCCAACACAGGCACTGGAAAGACAGCCGCTTTCGGTATCCCTGCCGTAGAGAGCATAACCGAAGCCGACCGCAAGTCCGCAGTCGTGCTTATCCTCTGCCCCACCCGTGAGCTTGCAATGCAGGCAGCCGAGGAGCTCCGCAAATTTGCCAAATTCAAAGAGGGCGTAAAGACCTCAGCGGTTTACGGCGGCGCAAGCATGGAAAAACAGATACGCGAGCTGAAACGCGGCGCAAATATAATCATCGGAACTCCCGGACGTGTCATGGACCATATCCGCAGGAGGACACTGAAACTTGAAAATATCCGCACAGTAATACTTGACGAAGCCGACGAAATGCTGAATATGGGCTTCCGCGAGGACATTGAGTCAATACTCGCAGATGTTCCCGAGGATAGACAGACAGTACTCTTTTCAGCCACAATGCCAAAGGAGATAATGGCGCTCACCGAGAAATACCAGAACGATCCTGTACATATCAAGATTAAGTCAGCTCAGAAAACAGTAGAGCTCATCGAGCAATTCTACTTTGAGGTGGCTATGGGACGCAAGACCGACGCTTTGAAGCTCCTCCTTGCGGCTTACAAGCCGACCTCCGCAATGGTTTTCTGCAACACAAAGGTAATGGTAGACCAGCTGACCGAGGAGCTTGTAAAGAGCGGTTTCCGCGCAGCAGGACTTCACGGCGATATGAAGCAGATACAGCGTACACAGGTGATGAACAGCTTCAAGAACAGGGCTGCCGAGATACTTGTTGCTACAGACGTAGCTGCCCGCGGCATCGACGTCAGCGGAGTTGACGCTGTGTTCAACTATGACCTGCCCCAGGACAACGAGTACTACATTCACCGTATCGGCAGAACAGGCAGAGCAGGCAGAACAGGTACAGCCTATACCCTTATAAGCGGCAGACGTCAGCTTTTCGACCTGCGCGCTATCGAGAAATATACTCATGCCGAGATACGTGAGATGCCACTCCCCGAAAAATCCGACATCATAGCAATGAAAAAGGAATCCATGATAAAGGAGATAGCCGAGGCTCAGGCAGGTCACAACGCATATGATATACTTGACAGACTGGCTTCTCAGGGCATAGACTACCGCGAGGCAGCCGCAAGGGTACTCGAAAAGCAGCTTCGTGCAGAAACTGAGACACTCCCCGACTTTGAAAACACAAAGCCGCTTAAAAAGGGCAGAAACAGCGGTGCAAAGACCGTCAAGATAGTAATTAATATCGGCAGGAACCGCCGTATTGCTCCGAATTTTATTCTTGGAGCTCTCGTTGACGCAACGGGAATGACAGGCAGAGACTTCGGCAAGATAGACATCTTTGACGAGCACACCACCGTAGAAGTCCCGGAAGCTGAATATGAATACATCATCGACAGCACAGACTCTATGAAGATAAACGGCAGCAAGGTGGAGGTAAAGCTCTACAAGGGCGGAGATTCAGGTGCCCGCAGAAACCGTCGTCCCGACGACAAACCACGATTCGACTGCAAGAAGTCCGCATACGGCAATAAGAAAAAATCGGAGATATACTCCGACTACATACCGAACCGCAAAAAGCGCATGAAGAAAAGACACTGAGAGGTGATATAAATGAGCAAAAGCAGCAAACCGCAGAAATCCACGGCAATGAGGATACTGATACTTGTTATGGCTGGTATCATGATACTTGGCGCAGCAGCACTTCCCTTCCTTAGATGATCAGCTAAAGGATAATATAAGGGCGTGAGGCGTGGCGCCGCTGCGCCCACCTTCGTCCAATAAAAATAAGATATGCAAACAATATGTGCAGAAGCTTCAATGAAGCTTCTGCCTTTTTGTTTTTTCTGCGGCTGACACGCCTTGACATATTTCTCAGCCTGTCTGCATTATAATACTAATATGAGGGAGGTGCGGCTTGGAAACGATATACATTGACGTACTTATAGTGCTGAATATCTATGTGAATTACTTTCTGCTGCGCATAACGGCAGGTCTCACCCACTCCCCTCTGCGGACATGGCGCTGCGTATCCGGAGCTGTCTGGGGAAGTCTCTTTTCACTGACCATACTACTGCCCGAGCTTGGAACGGTCATTCCGCTGCTGATAAAACTTATGGCGGCAGTGAGCGTAGTCATGATCTCATTCGGCATAAGAGGAAAAAAACGGCTGTTTATCAACACTCTTGCCTTTTTTGCCGCAAATTTTGTCCTTGCAGGCACAGTTTACGGAGCTTATTCCCTGCTGAAGCCGCGCTCCATGCACTACCGCAACGGCAGCTTCTACATAGATTTCTCGCTGCTTATCCTTATAGTGACCACAGCCGCTCTGTATTTTGCACTTCGGCTCATACGGATAATAACAGACAAAGCTCCTGTGGGCAGCTATCATGTCCTCGTCCGCTCAGGCAAAAAAATTCTGAACCTCAGCGGACTTGCAGACACAGGGAATGTACTTGTGGACTATTTCACAGGCTCTCCCGTGATAATCTGCTCAGATGAGACATTTTCAGAGCTTACAGGAAAAGAGCTGGACATATCACTGCTGCCGAAAGGATTCCGTCTGCTGCCCTGCACGGCAGTATCAGGCAGCGGACTTATCCCTGTATTTCGTCCTGATGAGGTACTGATATACAGCGATGACAGTGGTGAACGCAAGGCAGTGGACGCACTTATAGGCTTCGGAGAATGCGGCGGAAAGGCAGTATTCAACCCGAAGCTGCTGAAAATATAGCGAATACCAATAGAAAGAAGGAGAAAAACAATGAACATCATCGAAAGAGTAAAAGCATTCCTAAAAAAGCATTTCACAGGAGAAGTATTCTACGTGAACGGCTCTGACACCCTGCCGCCGCCACTGACACGGGCAGAGGAAGAAGAAGTATTCGCGCGGCTCACAGAACGCGATCCCGAGGCACGTAATATCCTAATAGAGCATAATCTGCGCCTTGTGGTCTACATAGCGAAAAAGTTCGAGTCCACGGGCATCGGCATAGAGGACCTTGTATCTATCGGAACTATCGGGCTTATCAAGGCTGTAAACACATTCTGTCCCACAAAGAATATCAAGCTCGCCACATATGCCTCGCGTTGTATTGAGAACGAGATACTCATGTTCCTGCGTAAGTCCTCACAGTACCGCAACGATCTTTCCATAGACGAGCCGCTGAATATCGACTACGACGGCAACGAGCTGCTCCTGTCAGACATTCTCGGAACTGACGACGACATCGTCAACAAGGGTATAGAGACTGAGGCAGAGCGTGAGATACTCCGCAATGCTGTGTCGGAGCTCTGTGACCGCGAGCGTGAGATAATGGAAATGCGCTTTGGTCTCATCGACGGAAAAGAAAAGACGCAAAAAGAGGTAGCCGACAGCATTGGCATATCGCAGTCCTACATTTCGCGTCTTGAAAAGAAAATTATAAAAAAGCTCCGTATAAAGATAGAGAGCGTATACTGATTCAGCGGACAGCCTCCGCAAAGGCTTTCATTTTATCAAAGTCCTTGAAGCCGTCGGTCTCAAGGCAGGAGCTTGCGTCCACCGCAAAGGGGCGCAGCTTTTTCACAGCCTCGCCCACATTTTCGGCAGTAAGTCCGCCTGCAAGGAAGAAATCCCTTCCCACATTCTGAATAAGCGACCAGTCAAAGGTCTCCCCAGAGCCGCTGCCCGAATCAAGAAGGATATAGTCTGCGTAGGAGCGCTTTGCCGCCTCTATGTCTGCCTCTGAGCTGACCTTAAAAGCACGTATCACAGGTATTCCGTGCCTCCTGAGCTCCGCTGCATAGTCCTCGGACTCGTTTCCGTGGAGCTGCGCCATTTTAATAGCACCGCTCTCTGTCAGAGCGATGACATTTTCAATAGGTTCGTCAACAAATACTCCCACAGGAGTTATCTCAGTACTGAGGACCTTAGTAAGCCTCTCAGCTATTTCAGGCGCCACACAGCGCCTGCTTTTTTTTGCGAAAACGTAGCCTATATACTCGGGCAGAAGTATATTCGCATACTCAATATCTTCTTCACGGCGCAGTCCGCACATTTTTATCTTAGTCATATTATCCTTTCAGCTCATTGAGCTTTGCCTTTTTGTCAGCCGCGCGCATGAGAGTCTCGCCGATGAGCACAGCGTTCACACCAGCCTCGCGCAGAAGCCTTATATCCTCTGCGGACTGAACGCCGCTTTCGGATACGAAGCTCACTGCTTCGGGAGCAAGCTCCCGAAGCCTGCGGCTGTTGCCTGTATCTACTGAAAAATCCTTCAGATTACGGTTGTTCACGCCTATTATGCGAGCCCCTGCGGCAACAGCCGTCCGAAGCTCCGCTTCGTCGTGAGCTTCTACCAGAGCAGACAGCCCCAGTTCGTCACATATGCCGATATATTCTTCGATCTGCTTCTGAGAGAGTATAGAGCATATAAGCAGTACAGCCTTTGCACCCAGCAGCTTTGCTTCGTATATCATATACTCGTCAACGGTAAAATCCTTGCGTATACAGGGAATACTTACAGTTGATGCTATTTCACGGAGATACTCGTCACTTCCGAGGAACCATTTCGGCTCGGTAAGGACAGAAATGCAGTCCGCACCTGCTGCCTCGTAATCCTTAGCTATCTGTAAATATGGGAATTTCTCGGCAATTATGCCCTTTGATGGCGAAGCCTTTTTGCACTCACAGATAAAGGCTATGTCGTCCTTTTTCAGAGCCCTCTCAAACTCAAAGCCGCCCTTTGGGAGGGCCAGCGCAAGACGCTTCACCTCGTCGAGAGAGAGCTTTTTCTTAGCCTCAGCTACCCTCTCACGGGCGTGGTCTGCAAGCTTATCAAGAATAGTCATGCTCCACCTCAGTTCTGTGACTCAGCAATAAATTTATCCATAGCAGCCAGAGCAGCGCCGCTGTCAATAAGCTCAGCAGCCTTCTTAATACCCTCAGCCATAGTCTCTGCCTTGCCGCCGATATATATAGCCGCACCTGCATTAAGCAGAACAGCATTGCGCTTGTGTCCCTGAATGCTGCCGTCGAGGATACCGCGTGTGATAGCCGCATTCTCCTCGGGAGTACCGCCCTTCAGGTCCTCCTTTGTGCAGCGCTCGAAGCCAAACTGCTCGGGAGTTATCTCATAATTCTTCATCCAGCCGTCCTTATACTCGCATACAGCAGTAGGAGCGCTGAGAGATATTTCGTCCAGCTTATCCTTGCCGAAAACTACCATGCCGTTATTTGAACCCAGCTTCATAAGTACCTCAGCAACAGGCTCAAGAAGAACACTGTCATAAACGCCGAGCAGATGATGCTTGGGGCAGGCAGGATTGGTAAGCGGTCCGAGGATATTGAATACTGTGCGGAAACCCAGCTCCTTGCGGATAGGACCTACATACTTCATTGATGTATGATACTTCTGTGCAAAGAAGAAGCAGAATCCTGTGCTTTCAAGAAGCTGTCTGCACTTGTCGGGATCAAGATCGATATTTGCGCCCAGAGCCTCAAGACAGTCGGCAGTTCCCGAAAGCGAAGAAGCTGCGCGGTTGCCGTGCTTTGAGACCTTGATGCCCGAAGCCGCGATAACGAAAGCGGAGGTAGTTGAGATATTGAAGCTATGGGCGTTATCTCCGCCTGTACCTACGATCTCCAGCAAGTCCATATCGTTCTCGAACTTGATAGCCGCGTCACGCATAGCAGCAGCGCAGCCTGTTATCTCGTCGATAGTCTCAGCCTTTGTGCTCTTAGTGGAAAGTGCGGAAAGAAAAGCCGCGTTCTGAGTAGGAGTAGTCTCTCCTGCCATGATCTCTGAAATTACCTTGTATGCCTCATCATATGTAAGATCCTGCTTGTCAACGATCTTAGCGATTGCTTCTTTTATCATTTTAAGTTCCTCCATTTTTATTTTTAAATCTACCAAATAACTTGATGAACCCATGAATGGGATTCCAAAGGGACTATGTTCCTTTGGCGGAGTCCAGAGGCAGCGCCTCTGGTGGGGTGTGGGGCAAAGCCCCACAGTTACGAAGGCGCTCCGCAAGGGGTGAATCGAAAAACAATCCAGTGAATTGTTTTTCGAGAGGGGACGCCCTGCAAGTGAGGGCGTCCCCTTATCGGGCGGATAATATCCGCCCCTACAGCGGAACACTGCCCTCAGAGTCCCCTACAAACATTATGCTTTAGAAACGGCTTCCTTCATTTCCTTAACGTATTTACCTACATATGGTGCAGCGTCCCTGCCGTATTTTTCAAGTATCTTGATTATAGCCGAGCCGACGATAGCTCCGTCAGAAAGACCTGCCATTGTCTTTGCCTGCTCAGGCTTTGATATACCAAATCCCACAGCGCAGGGCACCTGTGTGTTCTCACGTATGACCTTTACTATATCACCGATATTAGTGTTTATCTCACTTCTCACGCCTGTAACTCCGAGACTTGAAACGATGTAGATAAAGCCCTCAGCCTCCCTTGCTATCATGGCAATACGATTCTCAGATGTGGGAGCTATAAGTGATATGAGATCAACTCCGTACTGCTTTGCCACAGCGGAGAACTCCTCTTTTTCCTCAAAGGGAAGATCTGGAAGTATGATACCATCAACTCCTGTCTCACAGCAGCGAGCCATAAAACGCTCTGCGTCATAGGAATACACAACATTTGCATAGGTCATAAATACAAATGGTATCTTAACATCTCTGCGGAGCTCCTTTACAAGCTCAAAAACCTTGTCTGTGGTAACTCCCCCTGCAAGGGCGCGGATATTTGCCCCCTGTATAACAGGTCCCTCCGCAGTGGGATCGGAAAACGGTATACCCAGCTCTATAAGGTCAGCGCCGTTTTCGGCAGCCGCGCGAACTACCTTTGCGGTAGTTTCAAGGTCAGGATCACCGCAGGTTATAAATGGTATGAATGCCTTGCCGTTTGCAAAGGCTGACTTGATATTACTCATAGATATCCTCCCCTCTGTATCTTGCGATGGCAGCGCAGTCCTTGTCGCCGCGTCCCGAAACTGTTACGATGATAATCTTGTCCTTGTCCATAGTGGGAGCAAGCTTCATAGCGTAAGCTACCGCATGAGCCGACTCGATAGCAGGGATAATTCCCTCGGTGCGTGAGAGATACTCAAAGGCGTTTACAGCCTCGTCATCGGTAACGGGAACGTACTCAGCCCTGCCCATATCGTGGAGATTTGCGTGTTCGGGACCTACGCCGGGGTAGTCAAGACCTGCTGAGATAGAGTAAACAGGAGCTATCTGACCGTACTCGTCCTGACAGAAGTAGGACTTCATACCGTGGAAAATACCTATTCTTCCTGTATTTACAGTTGCGGCGGTCTCGAATGTGTCGATACCTCTGCCTGCGGCTTCACAGCCGATAAGACGGACTCCTTCATCTGGGATAAAGTGGTAGAAGCTGCCGATAGCGTTGGAGCCGCCGCCAACACAGGCGATAACTGCGTCGGGAAGTCTGCCCTCAGCCTCCAGTATCTGTGCTCTTGCCTCACGGGAGATAACAGCCTGAAAATCGCGGACTATTGTGGGGAATGGGTGTGGTCCCATAACCGAGCCGAGACAGTAATGCGTATCAGAGATACGAGATGTCCACTCGCGCATCGCCTCGGAAACAGCGTCCTTTAGGGTAGCAGTACCGCTCTTTACGGGGATAACGTCAGCGCCGAGAAGCTTCATGCGGTAAACGTTGAGAGCCTGACGCTTTGTGTCCTCCTCGCCCATGAACACCACGCACTCCATATCAAGGAGAGCGGCGGCGGTAGCAGTTGCAACGCCGTGCTGACCTGCACCTGTCTCAGCGATAAGTCTGGTCTTGCCCATTTTCTTTGCAAGGAGAGCCTGACCGAGAACGTTGTTTATCTTGTGTGAGCCCGTGTGATTCAGGTCCTCGCGCTTGAGGTATATCTTAGCGCCTCCAAGCTCCCTTGTGAGCTTATCTGCGCGGTACAGCAGAGAAGGTCTGCCTGCGTAGTTGTTGAGGAGCTCAGTGAGCTCGCGGTTGAAATCCGGGTCATTCTTATAGTGGTCGTAAGCCTGTTCAAGCTCTATGACCGCATTCATCAGCGTTTCGGGTATGTACTGACCGCCGTGAACGCCGAATCGTCCTTTTGACTGTGACATAATATCTTTCCTTTCTATCATTTATATTTTTCTCAGTATATCAAGTGTATGGTTTGAAGCGCCCATAAGGTCGGCTCTTTCGCAAGTTGCGAAGTGGTATTCCATGAACTTGTCAAAGGTGAAGCTGTCCATGCTATCGATACATTCGCTCATGTAGTTAGCCGCTCCGTCCGTTGCTATGAGCTTTATTCTCTCAACGGGGAGTTCCGCATTCAGCGCCGCTATCTCCTCCGTCCTCACCAGTGAGAAGAGCTCCTTTGGTTCGCTCTTGCAGTGCCACTCCTCTGCCAGCATATCATTTTCCAGTACCCTTCTCAGGTTCCCGTGAAGAAAGGCGTGCTGGAGCACAGCCGCTTCGTTCATGCAGTATGCCGCCAGTATGTATCCGCCCTTTCGGGTGACCCTTACCGCCTCTGAGAGCGCCCTGAGCATATCCTCACGGGTGAACAGGTGGTACATAGGTCCCAGCAGCAGAGTGACATCGAAGCTGTTATCCGAAAGTTCCGAAAGGTCAAGGGCGTTTCCCTGCAAAGTCCTTATAGGCTCTGTACCGTCCAGCTTTGCGCGGAGCTTTTCCAGATTATGCTCCACCAACTCCACCGCCGTTACATCAAAGCCCTCTTTTGCAAGGGTTACGCTGTAACGTCCCGTGCCTGCGCCCACTTCAAGGAGCCTTGCGTCCCTGCGGTCACCGATACAGTCGCGGATATACTTCATGGTGGTCAGGTACTCAACCTGACCCGACTGTGAGAGGAGCCTGCCCTCCTCGTCGTAATTTCTGTAGAATTCATCAAGATAGTCCATAGCTGTCACCTCGTTTTTTATTGCGGCAATGAATAATTCAAAGCTCAATAAAGTTTTTCAGCATTATCCTTCCGTCGGGAGTCATGATCGACTCGGGGTGGAACTGAACGCCGTATATGGGGTATTCCCTGTGCTGGACCGCCATGACCTCGCCGTCATCGGCAAGTGCAGTAACTTCGAGACAATCGGGCAGTGTAGCCGCGTCTGCCGCAAGGGAGTGGTATCTCGCCACGGGAGCACCCTCGTCTATTCCCCTGAACAGAGGGCAGTCGTTCATGAAGCTGATAACGGACTGCTTACCGTGCATGAGCTCCTTTGCGTAGGTAACTGTTGCACCGTAAGCGGCGCATATAGCCTGATGCCCGAGACAAACGCCAAGAGTAGGTATTTTTTTGCAGACCGTCCTTGCGGCTTCGATTATTATTCCTGCGTCCTCGGGACGTCCGGGACCCGGGGAAAGGATTATCCTGTCGGGAGCAAGCTTCGCTATCTCGGAAACTGTCATCTCGTCATTTCGTATGACCTTGATATCAGGCTCAATAGCGCCTATCATCTGATAAAGATTGTACGAAAAGCTGTCGTAATTATCTATGAGAAGAATCATAAATCCGCCTCCTCTGCCATTTTAAGAGCGTTGACCACAGCCGCCGCCTTGTTTATGCACTCCTGATACTCCTTTTCGGGAACAGAGTCTGCAACTATGCCTGCTCCGCTTCTTACGAAGACCTTGCCGTTTTTCTTGTAGGCGATACGTATAGCGATACAGGTATCGAGGTTGCCCGTAAAGTCGATATATCCGATAGCGCCGCCGTAGATTCCGCGCTTGTTGTTTTCAAGCTCTGCAATGAGCTGGCAGGCGCGAATCTTTGGAGCTCCCGAAAGAGTACCTGCCGGGAGAACAGCGCTGACCGCGTCAAGTCCGTCAAATTCTTCTCTTATCTCGCCGCGGACAGTAGAGCCGATGTGCATTACGTGTGAGTAGCGCTCGATACTGTGGAGCTTTTCCACCTCTACAGTGCCGAATCTGCTTATCTTGCCTAAATCATTTCGTCCCAGGTCTACCAGCATATTGTGCTCGGCAAGCTCTTTTTCATCACGAAGAAGCCCTTCTTCAAGCTCCTTATCCTCCTGCTCCGTCTTTCCTCTTGGACGAGTTCCTGCAAGAGGGAATGTGTGGAGCACTCCGTCCTCAAGCTTGACGAGAGTTTCGGGAGAAGCGCCTGCTATCTCAACGTCTGTACCCGAGAAATAGAACATATAGGGCGACGGATTGATAGTTCTGAGAACACGGTAGGTATTGAGAAGACTTCCCTCAAAGCCCGCGCTGAGGCGGTTTGAGAGGACGATCTGGAATATATCGCCCTCGTGGATATGCTTTTTGGCTTTTTCCACCATGCCGCAGTACTCCTCCTTGCTGAAAAGGGCTGTGACATCAGTTGTGAGCTTACCTGCCTGCTCCTTTATGGGTTCGCCGTTCCTGAGAAGCTCAGCCATATGCATAAGCTCCCTCTTTGCCTTATTATAGCCGACTTCACCTTCTTCAAGTCTCATATTCGCAATGAGTATGAGCTTCTGGCGGAAGTTATCAAAGGCGATGACCTTGTCAAAGAGCATCAGGTCAACGTCCTTGAAGCTCTCGGTGTCATTTACTCCGATACGCAGGGTTTTCTCGGTATAAGCGAGAAAATCATAGGAAAAATAGCCTGCGAGACCGCCTGTAAATGTCGGGAGATAGTCAAACTTAGGACTTCTGTATTTTGAAAGTATCTGTCTTATCTGTACTGAGGGATCATCAGTTGTGAGCCTTACGTCACCTATAGTCATTTCGTTTCCCGAAGCGGTTATCTGCATCTTGGGAGCATAGCCGAGGAATGTATATCTTCCCCACTTTTCCTTGTCTGCCACCGACTCAAGCATATAGCAGTGAGTGGAAACATTTTTAAGCTTCATAATAGCCTCGATAGGAGTGCATATATCCGACAGTATCTCACAGCTTACGGGAACGATGTCGTATTTTCCGCTCTCAGCTATCCTGCTGATCGTTTCGAGATCAGGCATAAAATTCATAAAAAGCACCTCCGTCGGTCTGTCAGGCAACAAAAAAGTCCTTGACAGACCATATTAGTCTGTCAAGGACGAATATACTTATATCCGCGGTACCACCTTGATTCACGGCATTGCCGTGCGCTTAACAGGATACTATCATATCCCTGATGCTTAACGCACATCCTAACGTTGCAGAATACTCTGACCGCCGCCAATATAACGTCATCTCCGCGATCATTTGACTGCACCCTCGGCGGTCCATTTGCTGACCTGTTTTTCGCCCCATTCTCAGCACCAGAGGCTCTCTGTACAAGCATAACCAGCTTTATCTCCGCGTCATCGGTTTAGTTTTTCTCATTATAGCATCTCAATATCGACTTGTCAAGTAGGTCATCAATATTTTTTAATTTTAACTTTAGCGAACAATATATTTCATTTTATGCATAAACAGCTGTAAAATGCGCATTTCCTATTGACTTTTTTAGGCGGAAATGCTACAATGAATATGATTATAGTATACTGGATAATTGTATACTATGCTTCGCTGAAAAATACATATCAAAAGCTCAGCGGAGAAAAAATCGAGAGGGGTAATATAACATGAAAAAGCTTACACGCACTGCTTCAGCGCTGATATGCGCTGCTGCACTGACCATTACGGGAGCAGCACCTTCCTTTGGTCAGACACAAAACCTGACAGCACAGGCTGTTGACACAAACAACGACGACTGGCTCCACGCTGAAGGAAGCCGTCTCTACGACATGAACGGCAACGAGGTATGGCTCACAGGTGCAAACTGGTTCGGCTTCAACTGCAACGAAGCCTGCCCTCACTACCTCTGGAGCGCTGACGCTGACGACTGTCTCACCGAGATAGCTGACCGCGGTATCAACATTATCCGCTTCCCTATCTCCACAGAGCTCATCGTCTCATGGATGAAGGGCAAGCCCAATCCGGTAAACAGCTTCTCATGCAACACAGACCCTGCATTTACGATCAACGCTGATTTCTGTGCTGAAGACGGCAAGACACCTGTTGACAGTATGCAGGTATTCGACATCATGATGAAAAAGTGCAAGGAGCACGGTATCAAAGCATTCATCGATATCCACAGCCCGCACACAGACAACTCGGGACATAACTATAACCTCTGGTACGGCAAGGCAGGAGTTACCACAGATGTGTGGATAGACTCACTTGTATGGCTTGCTGACAAGTACAAGGACGACGATACACTTATCGGCTACGACCTCAAGAACGAGCCTCACGGCAAGGGACAGGAAGGTGAAGCAGCTGCTAAATGGGACGGTTCAAAGGACGAGAACAACTGGGCTTATGCCGCTACACGCTGTGCAGAAGCTATCCTTGACGTAAACCCACACGCTCTTATCCTCGTTGAAGGCGTTGAGCAGTCAATGAGCGGAGCTATGGAGGGCGACTACTGGGGTATGCCCGACAGACGTGACAACTCGCCTTACATCGGTGCATGGTGGGGCGGTAACTTCCGCGGCGCAAGAGATTACCCCATCAAGCCTAAGCAGGGTACTTCACAGATAGTTTATTCACCTCACGACTACGGTCCGTCGGTTTACGCTCAGACATGGTTCGACAAGAACTTCACTGAGGAAACTCTTCTTAAGGACTACTGGTACGAAACATGGGCATACATAAATGCTGAGGACATCGGCCCTGAGCTCATCGGCGAGTGGGGCGGTCATATGGACGGCGCTGAGAATCAGAAATGGATGACTCTCCTCCGCGACTATATGATAAAGCACCATATCAACCACACCTTCTGGTGTCTCAACACTAACTCAGGCGATACAGGCGGACTCTGGGACGATCTCGGATTCCAGGCAGGAAAAGGCACTACCATCAAGTGGAACGAGCCTAAGTACAAGCTCTTTGAGGAAGCTCTCTGGCAGACCAAGAGCGGTAAATACATCGGTCTTGACCATCAGGTAGCCCTCGGCAAGAACGGTATCTCACTGAATGACTTCTATGCTAACTATGCAGCTTCTGAGGGAAGCAACCTTGACGGCGGAAAGACATCAAGCGGCAAGACAATAAACGCCGATCCTGCAAAGACAACAACTACTACAAAGCCTGTTGTCACAACAACTACTTCTTCGGGCTCAACAACATCGACTTCAAGCACAACTACTACCGTAACAACAACTCCCGAAGTCAGTAATCGCTCTTTCGGAGATGCTAACTGCGACGGTACAGTTGATATGTCAGACGTTGTTCTCATAATGCAGTCTCTGGCTAATCCGAACAAATACGGCATAAGCGGCAGCGACAAGAATCATCTCACCGAGAACGGACAGAAGAATGCAGATGTTGTCGGAAACAATGGCGTAACTACAGATGACGCTCTTGCTATCCAGCTCTATCTGCTTGGAAAATATACAAAGCTCCCCGTTGAGGGCTGAACAAAGTATTTGACTGCGCAGCTTCAGGGTGCTGCGCAGCAAAAATATATTTATGAGAGGGAAATAAAATGAACAAGATATTTCGTTCAGTGGCAGCAGTTGCTGCCGCCGCAGCACTGACCGTTTCAGGCGCTGCTTTCGATCCGTCAGCGACCTCCCCCGATACACTGGGAAAGGCACTGGCAGCAGACGATACAAATGACGACTGGCTCCACGCAAAGGGAAGCCGCCTCTACGACATGAATGGCAATGAGGTATGGCTCACAGGTGCAAACTGGTTCGGTCTGAACTGTACCGAGAACGTCCCCCACGGTCTCTACGCAAGAGACGTTGATGACCTTCTCCAGAGCGTTGCAGACCACGGTATAAACATTATCCGCTTCCCTATCTCTACAGAGCTTCTGCTCTCATGGATGGACGGAGCACCGCTTCCCGTAAGCTCTGTGCAGGCAAGCTACAATCCTCCCCAGGACGAGGTGGGAGAGGACGGTACTGTTACCCCCGCAGGAAAGTACGGCAATATCAACAGAGAGTTCGTTGAGTCAGACGGCAAGACCTTAAAGGACTCAATGGCTATATTCGACATCATCATGCAGAAGTGCAAGAAGTACGGCATCAAGGCGCTTATCGACGTCCACAGCCCTGCTTCCCACAACTCGGGACATAACTACAACCTCTGGTACTATGAACCCACTGCCGAAGACTGCGACGGTATGGCTACAGGTCATTTCTCAAAGAAGGAAATAACATGGGACGACTGGAAGGACTCTATCACATGGCTGGCTAAGAAGTACGCCAACGACGATACTATCCTTGCTTACGACCTCAAGAATGAGCCTCACGGCAAGCGCGGCTACAACGGTACAGAATGCCCTGCAAATATGGCTAAGTGGGACGATTCAACAGACAAGAACAACTGGAAGTACTCCGCAGAGGAGTGTGCAAAGTCTGTCCTTGCAGTAAATCCTCACGCTCTTATCCTCATTGAGGGCATTGAGCAGTCACCTATGCTTGACAAGGGCGTAAAATGGGGCGACGCTGACAAGTTCCAGCCACAGCCCGGCGAAGAGAAATGGTACGGCGCATGGTGGGGCGGAAACCTCAGAGGAGTCAAGGACCTTCCTGTACTCCCCGATTCAGGTCAGATAGTTTACTCTCCTCACGATTACGGCCCGTCAGTTTATGCACAGTCATGGTTCGACAAGGACTTCACTACTCAGACTCTCCTTGATGACTACTGGTACGATACATGGGCTTACATCAACAAGGAAAACATCGCTCCCCTGCTTATCGGCGAGTGGGGCGGACACATGGATAAGGGCGCTAACCAGAAATGGATGGAGCTTCTCCGCGATTATATGATAGATAATCATATCAACCACACCTTCTGGTGCATCAATCCTAACTCAGGTGATACAGGCGGACTTCTTGACCCAACATTCATGAACTGGGACAAGAACAAGTATAATCTCTTTGAGGAGTCACTCTGGCAGACAGACGCAGGAAAGTACATCGGTCTTGACCACCAGACAGCCCTCGGCGCAAATGGTCTCTCACTAAACGGCTTCTATTCATCAGGTGCAAAGAGCAACCTCGACGGCGGCAAGGCAGGCGGCGGACAGCCTGTTATAGTTGATCCTAAGACTACTACCACAACTACAGCACCTGTCACAAACACAACAAAGCCTTCAACGACTACCACAACAGCAAAGCCCACAACTACTTCATCAACTTCAAGAACAAATCCACCTACTACTACTTCTACTTCTACTACAACTTCACCCAAGGTTACAGCGACAACTACCACTGTAACTACAACAGAACCTATACCTTCAACTCACCCGGGATATAAATTCAAGAGCGTTGAGTCATATCCTACAAAGACAGTTTATAATGTCGGCGAGGAACTCGACCTCAGCGGTCTTCAGTTCAGCGGAACCCCCATGCAAGGAGCTGGCACAGGCGGTGGAAGATATACTGACGCTGATATCCATACCTCTAATGTAACTATTTCTGACGGTTCAGGAAAGAAAGTTGCTTTTGATAAGTTCAATACACTCCCCGCAGGTGAATACACTGTGAATATAACAGGCGGCGCAGGCGATTATTACAGATATACATACTGCTACGACGTAGATATCTCCTACAAGGTAACTATCAAGGACAACGGCACAACAACACCTCCAAACGCTGAAAAAACTGACGCTCTGGTATGGGGCGACGCAAATAACGACGGCAGCGTTGATATGTCAGACGTTGTTCTCATAATGCAGAGCCTTGCTAACCCGAATAAGTACGGTCTCAATGGTACTGATAAGAACCACATCACAGAAAAGGGACTGGAAAAAGGTGCTGTAACAACAGGAAACAAGAGCGTAACAACTGATGACGCTTTGCAGATACAGCTTTTCCTCCTCGGAAAGCGTACCAGCCTCACTCCACCTACAGCAATATCCAAATAAAAAAAATCGGCACGGATTTACCGTGCCGATTTTTTTGCGTCATAAAAAGAAGAGGACCGCCGACACTATTGCGCCGGCGGTCTTTCTTTCCGAAAGGTGTGTTCATGGAGCAGTGGTGTGCGGACACCGCTCTTATCTCGCGTCGGGAGGTATCGTTCGACGCATAAATGAGAAACAATGAAGGTCTTTTCTTGTTTATTACCTTTTCCTTGTCTATATTATACTTCATTGTGGCACGATTTTCAATAACAGAGCGATTTCGGTTTGTATACAGTTTGGATATGAAAGTATTACTGACTGTGTCAGAGCGGTTACACAATTCTGACAATAATTACTGTAATATTTTTCTTTGTACCTTTTTTGCTTTTCTGCATAATATATTGTAAGCGGCACTATGCACTGCGTCGTCAGGAGGTGGAGTTTTTCCCGTGAGCAGCTTCCGGACATATGACGGAGCTGCTGACGGCTGCTTTTATATAAAAAAGCTGCCGTTGAGAGCTTTATCTCATCGGCAGCTTAAATGTTAATTGTATGATGATGTTACGCCAAGATATTCTTCAAGACAGAGACCGCTGTTGTAAACAGCTGTGGCAGTATCTACGCCTAAGTATCTGATATGCCACGGCTCGTACTGGAAGCCCGTTAAAGCCTCCTTGCCCTTTGGGTAGCGGATTATGAAGCCGTACTTGTGAGCATTCTTTTCGAGCCATCTGCACTCGGGAGTATCTGCAAACTCGGCGCTAATGGAGTTTACGTCGATAGCAAGCCCTGTCTGGTGCTCAGAATGTCCTGGTCTCGCGGAATAGGTATCAGCCTTCAGGATACCGTCTGCAGCAACATAGTTATTGTATATCTTCTCCTGATTTTCGTATGAGCGATAGCCCGATGAACAGGTTATCTTCAGTCCGTGGAGCGCCGCTTCGCCTGAGAGCTTATTGAACATGGCAAGAGCATTCTCGTTGAGTCCGCCCCCTGCATTGAAGTCCTTAGAAACGCTGTAGGACTTGTTTACGATAAGGATTCCGTCTACATATGTAGCACCGTTTCGTGTTATCATAAGGTGCTGAGGCGCCGAAGTGGTTGAGCTTGCAGCAGGCGGCGTTTTTGTAGTTGTGGCAATAGTTGTTGAGGTTGCAGCCGAGGTTGTAGTAGTTGTTGTTGTCGTATTTGTGGTGGAAGTCGTTGTAGTTGTTGTGCTTGTTGAAGTTGTTGTTGTGGTCGACGTCAGCATAACAACAGGCTTGTTGTGAACAGTTACCTTAATATCAGCCTTTACATTGGTATTGGACTGACTGTAGACCGTTATGGTGCATACACCTGCGGATACACCGTAAACATTTCCCCACTTGTCTACCTTAGCAATGGTGTTGTCAGAGCTTATCCACAGCTCTGACTTATCAGGAGCTGTCTTTGGCAGCATAGTTACATAGGATATATCAAGGGTTCCCACAAGAATATCCATTTCGTACTTGCTCAGCTTTATCTCGGAAACCTGATTAGGATCGGTAACAGTTACTTTTATTGAGGCATGAACATCCGGATTTGATTTGCTGTATACTGTTACCACACAGTGTCCGACAGCATTACCGCTTATCAATCCCTCATCGTCAACAGCAGCTATCTTCTCATCAGTGCTTACCCATATCTCATCCTTATTCTGTGCACTGACAGGGAGCATAGTTACCATTGAGATGTCCTTGCCGCCCACAGGAATAGATATTTCGTTCTTGCTGAGCTTTATCTCCCTGACTTTGTTGGGATCGCTCACATTTACCTTTATCTCTTTAAAAACAAGAGGATTATCCGCACTCTGTACTGTGACTGTACAGTGTCCCTCGCCTACGGGAGTTATCCAGCCCTCATGGTTTACGATAGCCACATACTCATCGTCGCTTTTCCATATCTCATTTTTGTTGGGAGCTGTACTCGGCAGCATAGTTACCATTGAAATATCACCTATACTGCCTACGCTTAGATTTATCTCTGTCTTGCTCAGTTTTATCTCCGAGACCTTATTCGGATCTGGAGCCTTAGTAGTTGTTGTTGATGTGGCAGGAGCAGCCGTTGTAGTTGTTGTAGGAGCTGCCGTCGTAGTCGTTGTAGGAGCTGCCGTCGTAGTCGTTGTAGGAGCCGCCGTCGTAGTCGTTGCGGGAACTGCCGTTGTAGTCGTTGTAGTTGTCAGCGGATTAGTAATGGGTATAGGCTTTGTGGAAGTTACCGCTGTGGTTGTAGATGAAGTTGAGGGATTTGTGAGTGGGATGGGCTTTGTTGTGGTAACAGCTGTTGTCACTGTTGATGTTGTTGTAACAGAAACCGCAGCTGTAGTCGTTGTGCCTGCTATCTGTGTCCTGAGCTCGTTCATAGCCTTTTCAGGATCACTGAGGTATTCCTCCAGCGAACGCTTACCCTTTACTGCGCGGTAGGCATAATAGGACAGGATATTTGAAGCATCAACAGCATTGACACTTCCGTTGTTATCCACATCAGCCGCCACGATCTGAGCTGCCGTAAGTCCGATAGCTCTGCCTGATGATGTATTGGCATAGGCAGAAAGTACAGTTGACGCATCTGCGGCGTCGATACTTCCGTCGTTGTTCACATCTCCCAGCTTTATGGTTATAACAGATGCAGACGAAGTTTCAGCAGGAGTTGTTGCAGTATTGTTGTTGCTTGATGAAGTAGCCGCCCCGCCTTTTTCATCGGCTTTGACTGCTGCCTCGATGCCGACAGCAGCGCCGCCTGCTGACAAATCGCCCTCTGCATTGGCACTGACCGAGGTGAGCGCACCGACGCACATGGCAGCTGACAGCACAGACGCAATAATTCTATTTGCTCTCATTTTTTTCTCCTTCAATATTTGCCTTCCGCACCCCACATTCCTCTTTTTTGTCGGTTTTGGAAAGCATAATCGGCTGTATATCCGCGTATATGTATTTTTGCGTAATTTATTAACAATACAGCCATAAAATCATAGATATAATTATATCATATGTTGTATAAAATTGGAAGATGTTAAGAACAAAAACAGCGGATTTTGTAGTTTTTTTGTAGTTTTATATAAAATTATCCCGTCAGCTAATGGCAGCCTCTTGGGAATTGTGCAAGCTTTTGCCATATATACGTTGTTCTAGTTGACAGCTAAGGCTAACAAATATCGCCTGCTCTTATAAAAAACGGTCATAAAGGGTATTCCTTTATGACCGTTTCGCTTATATTACTGATTTGTCCTGTTTGAGGAGCCTGTCGGAGCTGACTGCCTTGCAGCACCCTCTTTAGGAGTTTTCCTGATATTTACCTGCGGAGCGTTGAAGCACCATACATTATTATGTGTACTGCATGATACCTGAACGTCATATGCAAACAGGTCAGGATTCTTTGAGGTATCCTCACCCAGGAAGTTCACGGTAGCGTCCAGATCAGCCGCAGTGATGTCATTTATCACGTCAGCAGGACCGATGAGCTTTACCTTGAGCTTTGCGCTTTCGATAGAATAGTTATACCCGTCGCTTGGAACGTGCAGCAGACCGACCTTTTCACCTGCCAGAGATATCTCCTTAGAAGCAAGTCCCTCATCATCAAGGGTGACCTTTACGTTCTCTACGCCCGAAACGTTGATAACATTCTTGCCGGACAGCATATTCTCAACGCTGAAGTCCTTTGAGTAGCCTATATCAACTGTGCTCAGCGAGATCGGTATCTCCAGAGGATCATCGGTGAGAGTAACATCTGACGAGCCGGAAGCAATCGTAAGCTCAGCAGGAGTTATATTGAACTTGATACTGTCCTTATCAAAGTCTGAATTAGAGGGCAGCTTGAGATTTACCTTGAACGGCAATGTCTTCTGAGTCAGCACCTGCATACTTATGTTTACAGTAGCAGGATCAGATGAAATAAATCTGGTATCAATGATCGGATTGCCCTCAGCGTCAAGGAATTCCAGCCTGTCGCTGTTAAGACCGCTGTAGCTGGTGTCAAGGTCTGAAAGAGCCTTCTCTGACACTGCATAGCACTCGGTTATCTGAGCAAGCTGAGAGGAAGGACCTGTAAGGGTTATCTCCTCCGGCTGACACTTTATATCACCAAAGACCTTACCCTCAGCAAGGGAAATGTTAAGCAGCTTTGGCTTGACATTTATGGTCTTCATCTCGAATTTATACAGCTCAACATCAACGGTATCAGGATATATCTGAAGATTTGAGAGCTCTGCACCGTTGACGGATTCCGCCTGTATAGTAAGAGTCTTTTTGCCCTCGGTGGTGATATTGCTGAAATCCACATAGGCTCTGAGATCGTCGGCGTTTAAGCGGTTGTAGTCGGTACGGCTGCAATCGAAGCTGACGGTCACCTTCTCAACGCTCTTGTTGGTAACAGAGAGCCCGTTTTCTGCGGCAGATGAACCTGCTATATCAATGACCAGCGGAACATCGGTAACCGTTTTGGATTCCGAAGGATATATGGTCATAGCCACGATGAACCACGCTGCAACAGCGCATATTATAGCGATAAGCAGCAATGTGGCGTTATTTGTGGTCTCGGTAATGCCGCGTTTTTTGTTTTCATTCATTTTTTCTTCCTCCTTTCGGAGCGTGAAGAAAAAATCTTCTTTTTGCCGATGGAAATTTCTGTTTTATCCTTGAAAAGCTGCTCCTCAAGGAGAGCCTTCAGCTTATCACGGGTATAATCTCTGGTAAGATCACCGTTGAGAGCAACGGAAATCTGGCCTGTTTCCTCTGAAACAACGATAACTATAGCGTCAGAATTCTCGCTCATGCCGATAGCTGCTCTGTGGCGTGAGCCCAGCTTCTTATTGATGAGGGCGTCTTTGGCAGGCTTCGGGAGGAAGCAGGCTGCCGCAAGGATAATACCGTCGCGCATAATAACAGCTCCGTCATGGAGAGGCGTTTTGGGATAGAATATATTGCCGAACACCTCTTTGCTGGGTGTGGCATTAAGTATAGTACCTGTTTCTATCTGTTCGCCAAGTCTTACCTGACGCTCTACAACTATGAGAGCACCTGTACAGGAAGCCGAAAGTTCCACACAGGAATCACATATAGCTTCGATAGCAGGATTCCAGCGCTGCTTCATCTCGTCGTTATCCTGTCCGAGGCCGAAAAAGCGTATGCCGAACTTGGTTCGTCCTGCCTTTTCAAGGGCTCTTCTCAGCTCAGGCTGGAAGAGTACTATCATTGCGAGAACACCCATGCTGAGAGTCTTTTCCAGCAGATAGCTGACTACATGGAGCTCAAGGGCTATGCTTATGAAATAGCCTGCAACAAGAAGTATGATACCCTTTACGAGCTGTCCTGCGCGAGTCTCACGTATAAGCTTCAGCAGCAGATATATTACATATGTAAGGATAACAACGTCGATAACGTCGTTGAATTTGAATGTACTGATAACGCTTATAAAAGCGTCCAGTATCTCCTGCGGAGAGGAGTTAAAGAACTTATGCTGAGAAATGAACATCTATACACCCCCCTGGGGAATTACACATATTTATTATAAGTTTATCTATGTAAGTATGAGGACTTGCGTCCTCATAGCTGACTGCACAATACTGCATAATATTATTGTACCACAAATTCAGATAATTTCAATAGTTTTTTAAGAATTTTGTAAATTTTTCAATGTCTTAACATAATATACAAGTTTCAGCACCTCTGCTTCCGTATTGAATACAGAGGGAGCAAAGCGGACAGTTCCGCCCTTTGTGCCCAGCGAGGCGTGAGCAAGAGCCGCACAGTGATAGCCTGCGCGCAGGCAAAAGCCCTTTTCGCTGAGTTTAGCCGCTGCGTCCTCAGAGCTGATACCATAGGCATTGAAGGACACTATGGGAGCATACTCTGCTCCCTCATCACGGTAAATCGTGATGCCCTCTGTTCGGCTGAGCTCTGAGATAAACCTGCGGCAGAGCCGCTCCTCATGGGTTCGGATACTGTCCATGCCGCGTCCTTTTATAAAGCGTATCCCCTCGCCTACGGTAACTGCACCTATGATGTTTGGAGTTCCGCTTTCAAGGCTGTCGGGAAGGACAGCAGGCTGAAAAAGGCTGAGAGATTCGCTGCCTGTACCGCCCTGTATTATTGGAGCTATGGGGTACTTCCCGTCGGTAATGAGAAGTCCCGTGCCCGTTATGCCGTAGAGCCCCTTGTGCCCCGGGGTACAGAGTATATTTATGCCGTCAGACAGCTTAATATCGTAAATGCCGCAAGCCTGCGCACCGTCCGCGATAAAGCAGACTCCGCGCTGACGGCACAGCTCACCTATCTCGCGGTAAGGCAGAAGCTGTCCCGTAACATTGCTTGCAAGAGTGCAGACCACAACCCTTGTATCGCTTCGCATAAGCCTGCGGAAGCTTTCGATAGTTCGCTCACTGTCGGGATATACCTCAGCTACAGACAGAGTTATCTGCTTTTTCATAGCAAGAGCCGCAGCAGGACGAGCAGCGGAATTATGCTCCAGACTGCTGATTATCATATGCCCGCCCTGTGCCATAACCCCCTGTACAGCCATATTCAGCGCATAGGTACAGTTTAAGGTAAAAATCGTGTTCTCAGGCTCTGCACCAAAGAAGTCCGCCGCTGCTTCACGGGCGTTGTAATACGCCTCAGAGGTGCGCATAGCGAGCTGATGTCCGCCTCTGCCTGCATTTCCGCCGAAGTTCATTATGGCGTCGGCAGCCGCCCTTCTCACACTCAGCGGCTTGGGATAGGTCGTCGCAGCGTTGTCAAAGTTTATCATCATCAGAACCGTCCCTCCTTATAGTATAGGGTACGGAATAGCTGTCAAGTATCTCAGCTGCCCTGCCGCAGCGGTCACTGACGTACAGCGAGTAGCCGCAGCCGTTTTTGCTTTCCTTGCTCCGCCGCTTTACAGCAGAGGGATAACCGCGCTGTCTCAGCAGGCGCTGTCCCTTGACAGCGTATGTGTAGGACGGCATATCCAGTATACATTTCGTCAAAAGTATCACCCCTGACTGCTCAGACTGCGCAGCCAGCAATATTGCGGTACATTATATTATATGCGCTGCGGAGTTTTTAGTGCTTAGTGGTCAGTGCTTAGTTATTAGTGATTAGTGAGTAGCGAGTAGTGAGTAGAAAAATCGGTACCCAAACTACTTCATGACAACCTGAACGGGATTCCTAAGGGACGTGTTCCTTAGGCGGTGTCCAGAGGCAGAGCCTCTGGCAGGTTTGGGCAGCGCCCAAGAATCGAAGGCGCTCCGCAAGAGGTGAATAAAAAAACAGTCCAGTGGACTGTTTTTTTAGAGGAGACGCCCTGCAAGAGAGGGCGTCTCCTAAAGGGCTGTCGAGGACCAGCCTCTACATTCTTAACTCTTAGTTCTGGATTTCAAATATATCATAAAAAAATAAAATGCCCCTTGACAAACAGAAAAATATATGCTAATATATGAATAGATATTCAAATGTTCAATCGTTTGAGATCATGCTATCCGGAAAGGAAGTGCAGATATGGCAGAAAAACAGGATACGAGCTATTATGCTATAACAGCTGAAAAAGCCATGAAGCTAAGCGCTGAAATGCCTGCCGACGAAAGGCTTTACGATCTTGCAGAGCTGTTCAAGGTATTCGGCGACAGTACAAGGATACGCATACTGTATACCCTGCTGGAATCCGATGAGCTGTGCGTAAGCGATCTTGCGCAGTTTCTGAGTCTCACCCCTACAGCCTGTTCGCATCAGCTGAGAGTCCTGAAAAACAACAAGCTGGTCAGAGCCCGCCGTGACGGCAAAACAATATTCTATTCCCTCGCCGATGAACACGTAAGGCATATAATCGGCATGGGTATGGAGCATATAATGGAATAGACCTCTTAAAAGAAAGGATAATTATTATGAAAAAAGTATTTAAGCTTATTGATCTTGACTGTGCTAACTGTGCAGCAAAAATGGAAAACGGAATAAAGGAGCTTCCCGAGGTAGAGGACGCAGTTGTCAGCTTCATGACGCAGAAAATGACTATCAAGGCTGCTGACGGCACCGACTTTGACGAGCTGATGAAAAAAGTAGTCAAGCTGTGTAAAAAGGTAGAGCCTGACTGCGAGATAGTCCTGAAATAAAGCTATGAGCAAAAAGCAGAAAAATATTCTTATAAGGATAATCGCAGCAGCCGTTCTTCTGATAGCCGCCGCATTGCTGCCACTTGAAGAAAAAAGCCTTTTAAGGCTGGCGGCATTTCTTGTTCCCTATGGTATCATAGGCTGGGACGTTCTGTGGAAAGCAATACGCAATATCAGAAACGGACAGGTATTTGACGAGAATTTCCTTATGGCTGTCGCTACTATCGGAGCTCTCGCCGTAAGGGAATACCCCGAGGCAGCTGCGGTAATGCTTTTCTATCAGACAGGCGAGCTTTTCCAGAGCATCGCCGTGGGCAAATCAAGAAAAAACATTGCTTCTCTCATGGATATACGCCCCGATCATGCAAATATCGAGATCGACGGCAAGCTGACAGAGGCTGATCCCGAGGAGGTAGAGCAGGGACAGCTCATTGTCATAAAACCCGGCGAAAGAATACCTCTTGACGGCATAGTCGTTGACGGTACTTCCTCTGTAGACACCTCTGCTCTTACAGGTGAAAGCGTTCCGCGCACTGTCAGAGCAGGTGACAGCGTGATAAGCGGCTGCATAAATCAAAGCGGTGTGCTTAAAGTCGAAGTCACCAAGGAATACGAGGACTCTACAGTATCAAAGATACTTGACCTCGTCGAGAATTCAGCCTCTAAAAAAGCAAAAGCAGAGAATTTCATCACAAAATTTGCAAAATATTATACCCCTGCTGTAGTAATATCAGCTCTGCTGCTGGCAGTTCTTCCACCTCTTATCACAGGCGGAAGCTGGGCAATGTGGATACACAGAGCGCTTATTTTCCTTGTCATCTCCTGCCCATGCGCACTGGTCATATCAGTCCCCCTCAGCTTCTTCGGCGGCATAGGCGGCGCAAGCAAAAAGGGAATACTCATAAAGGGCGGAAACTTCCTTGAAGTCCTCGCAAATGCTGAGATAGTAGTCTTTGACAAGACAGGCACCCTTACAAAGGGTGTATTTGAGGTCGACGAGATACATCCGCACGGTATAGACGAGGATAAGCTCCTTGAGCTTGCAGCATATGCGGAAAGCTACTCAGACCACCCAATCGCTCACTCTATATCCTCGAAATACGGCAGAGAGACTGACAGAAGCAGGATCAGCTCAAATGAAGAAATTTCAGGTCACGGCATAAAAGCAGTTATCGACCAGCATGAGATATGCGCAGGAAATTCCAAGCTCATGGACAAAATGGGCGTAGAGGTAATCCCCTGTGATAAGGCAGGTACTATGGTACACATATCCGACAACGGTCAGTACTCAGGCCACATCGTCATAGCCGACAAGGTAAAGGATTCTTCAAAAAATGCTATCAAGCGCCTGAAAGAACGAGGCGTAAAGCAGACCGTAATGCTTACGGGAGATTCCTCCTCGGCAGCAGAGGCTGCCATGAAGGAGCTGGGGCTCGATAAGGCTTACAGCGAGCTTCTTCCTGCGGATAAGGTAGAAAAGGTGGAGCAGCTCCTTGAAGAAAAGTCTCCGAAGGGAAGCCTTGTATTCGTAGGTGACGGCATAAATGACGCCCCAGTGCTCTCACGGGCTGATGTGGGCATAGCAATGGGCTCTCTTGGCTCTGACGCAGCCATAGAAGCCGCAGATATAGTCCTCATGGACGACGATCCCGAAAAAATATCCCTTGCTATGGATATCTCAAAGCGTACATTAAAAATAGTATATCAGAATATCATATTTGCTCTCGGAGTAAAGTTTATCGTCCTTCTGCTGGGGGCTCTCGGCATAGCAAATATGTGGCTGGCTGTCTTTGCAGATGTGGGAGTATCGGTAATCGCTATTCTCAACGCAATGAGAGCCATGAGGATAAAGGAACAGAATTAAACTCATCGTCAGAAAGCACAAAAGAGCAGCCTTGCAGCGGCTGCTCTTTTTTAATATGGGCATCTCTGAAAATATTTCTCTGAAATTCAACGTGTTTGCATTGAAAAAACTCCCAGACTCTGTTATAATGTAATGTAGATGTGTTTTGCCCCAAAGTACAAAACAGCTATTAATATATACTGACGTTTTATGAAAGGAAAATCCACATGGATATCAGATCGACTGTCGTTTCTCTCTCGGAAGCCGCAGGCACTTCGGGCAGCGAAAGCCCTGCCGCAGAGCTTGCACTGTCAATGCTCCGCGAATACTGCCCCGACGCTGAGATAATAAACGGCAATGTTATAGGTAAATTCGGCACTCACAAGGAGGGGCTCCCCTCACTTCTGCTCGACGCTCATATAGACCAGATCGGATTTGCTGTCACGTATATCACCGATGACGGCTTCATCAAGATCGGTAATATCGGCGGCATTGACCGCAGACTTCTGCCTGCTCAGCCTGTGGTGATTCACGGCTGTCGTGATATAAAAGGCGTTATTTGTTCGATTCCGCCCCACCTCACCAACGGTGGAAGCGAAGTCCTCGAAATGAGCGACGCAGCTATTGATACAGGGCTTACAAAGGAAGAACTGATGTCAGCCGTATCCCTCGGCGACTCAGTTACCTTCGATGTGACCTGCCGAGACCTCATCAGCAGCCGTATAACAGGAGGTGCTCTCGATGATCGCTGCGGAGCTGCTTCTGTACTCTATACGCTTGAGCTTCTGAAGGACGCTCCTCTTGCCTATAATGTCACTGTATTATTCTCAACTCAGGAGGAGGTAGGCGAGCGCGGAGCCAAAACAGGAGCCTTTGAGATCGATCCCGACATCGCGATCGCTGTTGATGTAAGCTTTGCTTACGCTGTCGGCGAAGAAGAGAGCAAGTGCGGCTATCTGGGGAAAGGCCCTATGATAGGTATATCCCCCTCTCTTTCACGGGAAATAAGCGACGGACTTATAAATTCAGCTATAGCTGCCGATATTCCATTTCAGAGAGAAATAATGAGCGGACTCACAGGCACGAATGCGGACAGATTCTCCGTGAACCGCTGTGGTGCCAAAGCCTGCACAGTTTCAATACCGCTGCGCAATATGCACACCCCTGTTGAGGTCATAGACCTTACAGATGTTGAGCAGACTGCTAAGCTTTTAGCTGCATACATAAGGGAGGATAAGCAATGAAAGAGCTTCTTAAAGAGCTGTGTCTCACCAACGGAGTTTCAGGAGACGAAAACGCAGTCCGTGAGCTAATAATCAGCAAAATAAAGGACGTCTGCGAATACAGGGTGGACAATCTGGGAAGTCTCATCTGCTTCAAAAAAGGCAGAAAGGCTCCAGAGAAAAAGCTTATGATATGCGCCCACATGGACGAGGTAGGCTTCATGATAACGTATATCCGCCCCGACGGCACTCTCAGCTTCGGCAATGTAGGCGGCATCGATCCCTCTGTCGTCATCGGCAGACAGCTTCGCATAGGCAAGAACCGTATCAGCGGCGTTGTAGGCTCTACAGCCGTCCATAATCTCACAAAGGAGCAGCGCGAAAAGGCTCCCAAAACCGAAAATCTCTACATAGATATCGGCGCCGTCGACAAGGCAGAAACCGAAAAATACGTATCTCTCGGTGACTGCGCATACTTTGATTCAGAGTTTACCGAGCTTGGCAGCCGCCGCATTAAGGCAAAGGCTATCGACGACCGCGCAGGCTGCGCCATGATGATAGAACTTCTCCATGAGGAGCTGGAATACGACACATACTTTGTTTTCAACGTACAGGAGGAAATAGGACTCCGCGGCTCAACTGCGTCTGCATTCGCAGTTGCTCCCGACTATGCCATAGTCCTTGAATCCACCACAGCCGCCGATATTGACGGAGCATCGGGCGCTAAGCGCGTCTGCGGGCTGGGCGGCGGTCCTGTAGTTTCATTCATGGACAGACATACGATATACGACAAGGAGCTCTACAGCCTCGCCTTTGATATTGCAAAGGAGCAGGGCTTCCCATGTCAGACCAAGACCATGATAGCAGGCGGCAACGACGCAGGAGCTATCCATATCAGCGGCAAGGGAGTCCGCACCATAGCCGTTTCCCTGCCTTGCAGATACCTCCACTCCCCTTCGTCGGTCATCGAATACGCCGACATGGAGAACTCATACAAACTGGTAAGATCACTCATCGGAAGGATACATGAGATATGATAACACTCATCGAACACGAGCACGAGCTGGACCGTACACTGCTCAATAAGACTCTGTCGGGCAAGAAAATGCTGGCGTATATGCGAGCCTACGGTCCGAATTATGAATTCTGCCGCTTCTACAAGATAACCGATGAAACAGGCGTGGGCTTCATGTTTATCATAAACTCCACCCTTATCATCTGCGGTGACGGCGATTTAGAGCCAAATGAGGAGATAGACCTCTTTGTAAGCATGAACGTTCCCTTCCGTATCGAGGGTGACCAGAAGATACTTGAGGGCATAAAGATCCCCGACCGCTATCAGGTCCTCAACCGCACAATATTCGAGCTTATCCCCGATGATACGCCGCTTGAGGCTATCGAGGAGCACGTTGAGTTCAACCCGAATCTTCCTGACGTATACAAGATACTAAGCGAGGGATTCCCGAATATCGCGGATTTCTCACTGTGGTACACCGATACCTCACACCGCTGCCGCCACGGCATAAGCAGAGTTTTCACCTACCGCGAATCGACTACGGCTTCGGCAGTTTTCGACATAGGCAGCACAGTCCTCATCGGACAGGTGGCTACAAATAAGGCTGCAAGAGGCAGAGGCTACGCAAGGGAGTTTCTCAAATGGCTCGCCAAATTCTTCAACGGGCTCGGAAAACGTGCGTACCTCCTTGCTCTTGACGTCCGTGTAAGCTTCTATGAGGAGATAGGCTTCCGTATCGCAGGACGCGAGATAGTCCTTGAACGTATCGACATCAAGAAGGACAGCGCCGCAAAGGGACGTCTTGAGGAAAAATAATAACAGCCTATTGTTTATTTGTATAGGCGTTTTTCTTGACTTTTAACGGCAGATAGGTTATAATATTCATTGAATTTGTTTTTAGGAGATGGATCTATGAACCCCGAGGCTTATGGAAAATATGAGATCATTGATGCTCATGCCCATATATTTCCTCATAAGATAGCCGAAACGGCTACTGAAAGTATCGGTCATTTCTATGATATACCGATGAACAACTGTGGTCTGACAGACAAGCTCATTGAGGCAGGAAGCAAGATCGGAGTATCAAAATACCTTGTTTGCTCTACTGCTACTACTCCGCGTCAGACAGATGCTATAAATACATTTATCGCAAAAAAATGCGACCAGCACGAATGCTTTTACGGCTTCGGCACCACTCATGCGGATTCTGAAAATATTGAAGCCGACATTGAGCAGATAAAAAGATTCGGGCTTCACGGAGTAAAGCTCCACCCCGATTT
>NZ_JAIKXF010000135.1 GCF_024684275.1 Ruminococcus sp. | reverse complement strand
ACACTTGAGAATTCAAGCAAGGATATTGCCAATACTATCATAAGCACATCGGGCAAGACTCTTGATATTGCAGAGCTCAACTCACTCCAGTCCGTATCAAAGGACGATATTGCAGGCGGTGCAAGCTATATCTCCCTCATGCAGAAGAACTATGATGTTCTTGCAGGAGTTCTGAAATGAGGTGCGGTATGGCTGATAAAAAGATACCCGTAATTCTCATAACAGGATATCTTGGTTCGGGGAAGACCACTCTTATGCAGAATCTTCTGAAACAGGAGCAGCGTAAGATAGCCCTTATCGTAAATGACATGGGCAGCGTCAATATAGACGCTGCTCTCCTGAACAAGAACCGCGACCGCATAGCATCTGTTGAAATGGTTGAGCTTCAGAACGGCTGTATCTGCTGTACGCTCCGAGATGAGTTTATCGCTGAAATTGAGCGTATCTCCCAGCTTCCCGACATCGAGGCTGTATTCGTTGAAGCATCGGGTATAAGCGAGCCTTCCAATATTGCTGCTTCTTTTGTTGTGTATACCGAGGACAATCCCGATACCAATGTATATCTCAGCTCTGTTGTTTCCGTTGTGGACGCTGACCGTATCTATAACGAATTCCTGCGTGAAATATCTATGGAGAACGATACAGAAGAGGGCGACATCATCAACCTTATCATCGACCAGATAGAGTTCTGCAATCTTATCATACTCAACAAGACAGACCTGCTCAGCAGCGAACAGATAGAAGAAGTCACAAAGGCTATCCGTGACATTCAGTCAGAAGCCGAGATAATCCCTGCTGTAAACAGCGAGGTGGATACCGACAAGATACTTCACGGCAAGGAGTTTGACTATCACAGCGTTCTCGCTTCATCATCCATTCAGCGTGCGCTCAACACCAATGAGCCAACTGACAAGGAAGCCTGCATGGACGAATATGGCATTACTTCCTTTGTGTATGAGGAAGTCCGCCCCTTTGACCGTAATAAATTCATGGCTTTGGTAGACGAGTATCCGACAGAGCTTATCCGCACAAAGGGATATGTTTGGTTTGCTGACGATGATGTGCATATACAGCTCTTTGAACAGGCTGGCAGAAACGCAAGTGTTACTGAGCTGAACGAGTGGCTGGCTTCCTGTCCGCAGGAGGAGCTTGACGCTATGTTTGAGAACTACCCTGACCTGAAGGACGACTGGCACGAGGTCTACGGAGACCGCATCAATCAGCTTGTTTTCATCGGAAAAGGCTATAAAAAGGCTGATATCCTTTCACGTCTTGAAAGCTGCCTGACTATATAAAATAATTACTTAAGTGCAGGAGGACAATAGTTTTTCTGCACTTATTTCTTAAATGAGGAAATCAAAATGAAAAAAATACCTGTTTATCTGTTTCTCGGCTTTCTTGAAGGCGGAAAAACAAGCTTTATCCAGAAAACACTTGCAAACGAACATTTTGGAAACGACGAAAACATATTGCTGCTTGTATGTGAAGAGGGATTAGAAGAATATGATTTTTCAGAATTGGGGCATAATAATGTCTCGCTCCATGTGATCGAGGAGAAAACAGAGCTTGATGAGCAATCGTTATCAAGACTTTCAGATGAATGTGAAGCTAACAGGATCGTTATTGAATTAAATGGTATATGGCATCTGACCGACTTTCTTCTTAAAAAGCCTGATAACTGGCTGATATTTCAAACAGTCTTTGTTGCCGATGCCTCTTCATTCAGCATCTACGTTAAAAATCTGAAAAGTCTTGTAGTTGATAAACTCAATGTCAGCGATGTGGTCATTTTCAATCGCTATGTAAATAAAGCAGATGTGAATGAATTGCACAAAATTGTACACTCAGTTAATCGAAGAGCTGAAATATACTATGAAGCTGACAACGGAATGATGATAGCTGACGATATTGAAGATCCCTTGCCCTATGATATTGATGCTGATACTATACTTATCAAAGACGAAGACTACGCGATATGGTACGGCGATATAATGAATGAGGCAAAGAAATATAACGATAAAACCATTAAATTCAAAGCAATGATAACATCTCGTCCTGAGCTTCCGAACAACGTATTTGCTGTCGGACGATATATTATGACGTGCTGTGAAGCTGATATGAATTTTTGCTGGTTTATTGCACTGTGTAACAGGTATTATCCGTTGCAGGGCGAAAAATGGGTGTCGCTGACTGCCGAAATAACAGTACAGCACCACGAAACTCAGAATATCGATATAC
>NZ_JAIKXF010000129.1 GCF_024684275.1 Ruminococcus sp. | reverse complement strand
TTTTAGTCTTTTCTTGACTTCCCTTTATTTCTCATAAAGGAATCTCAAGGGTCGTTACTTTTTTCTTCGCATTGTTCAATTTTCAAGATGCTGTTTTTCTGTCTTTCGCTTGGCTTTCCCTCACGCGACAGCTTTAATATTATATCACAGAAAGTTTTCTTTGTCAATACCTTTTTGAAAATTTTCTGAGATTTTTTGTTGTCACTTTCGAGTGAGTTATCCACGCTGCGCCAGCAGGCTTACTGTTTCACTCTCTCGCGGCGACTTAATTATTATAGCACAGCCGCACGGCAAAGTCAACACGGAATTTCTTACAAGCTTGACTGTTGCTTTATCTCGAATTGTGTCTAATTTCACTACTCCCCTGTGAAATCCAGTGTCATACAGCCCTCCGACTCGCTTTCCCGCAGACAGAGATTGATCTGCTCGCCGAAAGGATAACCGGTTTCAGAAGCGATCTGAAATATTCTTTCTGACTCAATATAGTCATGTTTAAAGGCATTGTAAGTCTCTCCGTCCGAAAAACGCAGCTCTATCACGCTGTTTCCTGAGCTGAGCTCACGGCGGACTATCTCCTCCGCCTTTTCGGCGCTGTCCGCATACAAGCCGTTCTTTACATAATAGTTATCATCGGCATTTCCGCACGGAAACGGTTCAAAGAGCGTATTATCGGCAAAATGAGTCCTTTCAAAGGTTGCATCGTCGCAGAGGAAATACATCTTTCTTGTCTCGCCTATATCGTCGGTATCCGCCCATGTTACATCGATATTGTACCAGCTCGTACCGACCTTCACCTGATTCCACGCATGATTTTCGCCTGATTCCGTAGTACCGGTTATCAATACGCTTTTCATTCCGAACTCTGACGCCAACAGCTCAAACGCCTTTGCATAGCCCTCGCAGTTAGCCTCGCCCTCCACAAGACAGCCATACGCCGTAGAAGCATACTCCTTGTCCTCGCCTGTTATATATCTGCAATGAGCAGCAAGATAATCATTTATATATCTCGCAAGAGAGTAGTCATCGTCATTCAGCGCACCTCTGACGATCTCACTGACCTTTTCGCGCAGCTCCTTTTCCCTGCGCTCAACGCTGTCGATGTCGCGGTAGACCACTCTCGCATCGCGGACCTTAGCTGCCGTATAGTAGACCGAATCCAGAAAGAAGAACCCGCCCTCCTGCTTTTCGAGGATACAATATATTTTAGAGTACTCGTCACCGTCCGCCTCATAGGGCAACGGAATATGCTCCTTCTGCTCTGAGATTCCGCGGTAAAGTGCGGTATATATTGCTTTTTCATCAGTTTTCAGCTGATAATAGACAGGTCTTATCTCCGCTTCTTCCTCGGTGAGATACTGCGGCTCGGGAAATTTTCTGAAAACTCCCGAGACCTTAATATATCTCCATGCAGTCACAAGAAGCACCGCGCAGAGCACTGTGAGCAGCGCTGCCGTTTTTTTAGTAATCAAATCAATTCTCCGAAATCATAACTGTATTATTCTTTATCTTGAATGACGGCTGATTCTCCACAAACTTGCTGAATTTGGAGTAGCCATAGGATTTAACGTCAAATCCGGGTATCTTCAGACAGAGCTGTTTTTTCAGCTCGCCCAGATTATAGCCCTTGCTGCCGTTTGAACGGATTATAGCCTCTAAGGCGCTCTGTATCCGTTCAAGGTCTGTCATGCTTGTCTTCTGAGAAACAAGTATACTGCTTCCCTCCTGACGGAAGCTCAGACCGTCGAACTCCTTCAGAAACTGTGAAAACTTGGAATATCCGTAGTTTCTCACGTCGAAGTCGGGATAGCGGTTGAGAAGTCTGCTTCCCAGCTCACCTATATTTATTTCATCTCTGAGGTTTGCATTTTCAGTTATTATGCGCACGATAGCAGTTTCGAGAGTTTTCATCTCCAGCTTTTCCGTCTCGCCTGTACCCTGTATCTCCTCATCGGCGAGGATCTCAAGGTACTTAAAGGCGTTGCAGGCTGTACTGAATGGCTTCGGAGTCTTCTGCTCACCCATTCCTATAACGTGCATACCCGATTCACGGAGACGTATAGCAAGCCTTGTGAAGTCACTGTCACTGGAAACTATGCAGAAGCCGTCCACATTACGGGAATAGAGAATATCCATAGCATCGATTATCATAGCCGAGTCGGTGGCGTTCTTGCCTGTGGTGTAGCTGTACTGCTGAACGGGAGTTATAGCGTTATCCAGCGCCATATTCTTCCAGCCTGCAAGGTTAGCCCTTGTCCAGTCGCCGTAAACTCTCTTGTAAGTTACGACGCCGTAGTTGGACACCTCATCGAGTATATACTTCGTATACTTAGCCGCAACGTTATCGGCGTCGATAAGAACGGCGTAGCGCATTTCCTTTTCCATGATACACCTCATAATTATATATAGTGATATACAATTATTATAACATTTTTATTTAATTTTGTATATAGTAAATCCGCACAAAGTCTTAACAAGCCCTTTGTGCGGATTTTTAAATCTTATTTTATTCGCCGTATGAGGAATATTCATACTCACTTCCCATGAAACTGAGACTGTCCTCATTCCATTTTATGGCAGCATTCTCTTTTTCACCTGAAGATTCAAACATAAATTCATACTTTACCAAGCCCGTTCTTCTGTAAAAGCGATAGCTGTAATCGCCCAGAACATCCCTGCTTTTATAGTAATATATCGTATGGGAGCTGTCAGGGCTTTTCATTTTACGGACAACCAGTCTGCTGTAGCTCCCGATCCCTCTGGTAATGATTATCAGCATAAACAGTGCCAGCAGTATTCCGCCGCCGCTCATGAACACAGCGGACAGCTTTTCGCCGTTTCGCGCCCTGTCTATGCCCCGCAGCACCCCTGCACCGCCAAGAAATACCAATGCCAGAGTAAAGCTGAGATTTTCAATAAGGACATTCGTCATGCCGAACACAAATACCGAACAGCTCTTTATTGACAAAAAGAAATGGAACAAAAGAGAGACTGCAAGGCAGATTAAGCCGACTATTGCCAAAAGCCTGCTCACTTTTTTCATAAAATCACCTCAAAAAAAATAAAAAATCCCGAAACTAATGCTTCGGGATTTGGTCAATGACGAGAGTATTCCCCCGCCACTATGGAGCGGATTACGAGGCTCGAACTCGCTACCTCCACCTTGGCAAGGTGGCGCTCTACCAGATGAGCTAAATCCGCATTATATATAGAACGCTCTCGCGTTCTATATGGTGCTTCCGGTCGGAATCGAACCAACGACACGGGGATTTTCAGTCCCCTGCTCTACCGACTGAGCTACAGAAGCGTGTTGGCGACCCCGAACAGATTCGAACTGTCGACCTCCTGCGTGACAGGCAGGCGTTCTAACCAACTGAACTACGAGGCCATGTGGTGGGGACTACAGGGCTCGAACCTGTGACCCTCTGCTTGTAAGGCAGATGCTCTCCCAGCTGAGCTAAACCCCCACA
>NZ_JAIKXF010000111.1 GCF_024684275.1 Ruminococcus sp. | reverse complement strand
GTCTTTTCGTCAAATTTTGCCGGTGACTGCGTTAAAAATCCTTGAAGGGCGACAGCCCGTCGGCGGATTTTTGCCTTGTCACCGACAAAATTATGCCTGATAATCCGTACATTCACCCTATGTGGACAGGTTCTAAAAAATTAAGGGCTCACATTGTGCGCCCTTTTCGTATTATTAAAAAAACACGGTTCAAAGATCTGAACCGTGTCTGTGTATGTGTTACAATATTGATATCGCTTCATGTGCGGAAAAAAATTTGCGCCCCAGCTTTACTGAGACGCAAACTTGCCTGCGGGGGCTCCCCGCTGGAGCTGATGATCGGACTTGAACCGACGACCTACGCCTTACCAATGAAAATTAAAGCTTTTAACAGATTTTTGCAACTTCTTGTATTTGGCTATATATAGAGGTATTTAAGCCATTGTCAACAAATGGTTTTTAGTAGATTTTAACCTGTTTTTACAGCAATAAGGACAGAATAAGGACACTTTTTTCACCTGTTTTCAACGCTATATAGGCAAATATAAAAATAATAAGGACAGATTTATAATAAAAGAGGCTTTCCAAGAACGAAGAGCCTCTTTTGTATTATCCGATATGCTGTTTATTGTTTTCTTCTGTCTGTTCGTCTGAGTTCTTTTTGTGTGTTATAAACATTCCTTGTAATATATTTGCTGCCTGTTCGTCTGCCTCTTGAACTACGTGCAGATACTTTTGTGTAGTTGATATATCAGCGTGACCGAGCCTGTTTTGAACTGCTTTAATATCCAAGCCGCCGAATAATAGGAACGTTGCGGAGCTATGGCGGAGACTATGAAATTTTTTATGTGGCAGATCATGCTTTTTAAGAAAATTATTGAATTGTGAGCCTGCTGTGTGAGGGTGCATAACAGAACCGTCAATTTGTGTGAACAGCCAGTTATCACCTTTCCAAGCAGTACCAAGTGTAAATTGTTCGCGGCGTTTCTCTACTTGTAAGAGCTTAACAAGGTCTATAACTTCTTTCGGCAGCTTTATTGTCCGTGTTTCGTAGTCTTTCGGCGGTTTAACTGCTATCGGCTGATTTTTAAGCTTGTATATAGATCGTTCAACGGTCATTTGACAGTTATCATAATCAAAGTCCGAGAACTTCAAACCTGTTATTTCACCTGCACGGCAGCCGCTACAAACTGCAATCCAAATAAGCGTTTTAAACTGTAAGCTTTCATCGTCAAGACAAGATAACATTGTTTCCATTTCCTGTTTTGTGAATATCTCAATTTTAGGTGTAGGAACTTTTGGGAGTGTGAGTCTTTTTGAATCAGCAGGATTATCATATATAATGTCGAGTTTGACCGCTGTTGCAAGGATACTTTGAAGAATAGTTAAACGGCGACGAATTGTCGCAGGTGCTAATCTATTATTGCCGTCGCCGTCAATTTCGCCTGTTCGTCTGCGTTTGGGTACATTTTGAAGCTGATTGACAAATTCTTGAATGTGAGTAGGTCTAAGCTCTGAAAGCTTGAAATGCCCTAAAGCAGGTAAAATAAAATCATTGATTGATCGTTCATATTCTGCGTGGATTCGTGGAGACAATGAGCCCTTTTTTACTTCAAGATACATCGGTATAAAGTCGCATAACTTCAAGCCTCTTTGTGAACCTGCAAGCCCGTTTTTTACCTGTTCTTCAAATTCAATGGCGGCAGTTTGCGCGGCTTTTATAGCTTGCTTATCGGTCATACCGTGAGGAACTTTCCAAGTCATAGTTTTACGGCGTTGTTTGCCGTCAATGCCGTATCCGTCACCTACACGGATTCTAAACGATATTAACTTTCCGTCTGCGTTACGATTTTCTTTTATATCAGCCATATTAAAGCCCCCTTTTATTAGCTTTTATCATCATAAACAAGTTGTATTAGCTTCTTTATAAGCTCTTTTGCATTGTAATCAATTTGATTTGTGATGTTTATTTCTTCTGTAAATATAGATTGAAAACGGAAACTACACGGATACTTTTTGAAAAATTCTTCATGCTCTTTTTGGAAAGCTTCACATTCTTTGGCAGAATCTATATATTCGGGTGAATTAAGGTCTAATGCATTTTTATGAAGCTGATACAGCTCTTTTAATAGAAAAATAATGTATTCAAAGTTTTCATTACATATAATTTCATTTAGTATTTTTATTGAAGTTTCGCTATCATTTTTTGTACGTTCTATTTGTAAAATTGAATCATCTGAAAGCCCTGTAAAATTACTTATTATTTGAGAAGTTGGATTGACTATTGTTGTTCTGCCTGTAAGGTAGTCTAAAGAAGCTTTAAAATATTCGCTATAAATATTTATCTGTTCAATTGTAGGTTCTCTTTGTTCCTTTTCAATAAGAGATATTGACTTATCAGAAACAAAAATCAATTTAGATAACTGTATTTGCGTTAATTGTTTATCTTCACGTAGTTTCTTAAAGTTATTTCCATATCCTTTTATAAACTTTAAACTTACCTGTGGTTTGTTTGCCATTATATCAGCTCCTATTATTGTAGAATTGGTTACTATAATTCTTCATTATTTCTACACTTTACTTAAACATATTGACAGTTAAATTTAACGGTGATATGATTAATGTAGAAATTGTGGTTGTGGTTCTACAATAATAATATCACATCAATTATCATTTGTCAACTACCACCACAAAATAATTTTAAGGAGTGTTAATATGAAACTTGCAAATCCTGAGATCAGAAACTTAATGAAAGAAAAGCACATACCTGTTTATGCTGTTGCCGCCGTTATGGGTGTTCACGAAAACACAGTATTTCGCAGGTTACGCTTTGAACTTTCAAAAGATGAAAAAGCAGATTTTTGCCGTATCATCACAAAACTTGCAGAACAGCAAGAAAAATAAAAAAAACGTCCTGCCGCCGAAGCGGTAAGACGTTAAGCACATATCCTATTCACCACAAATATTATATCTGCCTGCTCCAATTATAACATAGTTTGCGGAGTAGGTCAAGAAAGCGAGGTTATTAAAATGAATGATAATAACATAACATACAGCGATAATATACCTGATATGCGCGGAGTAAAAGAAACCGCTGTACATTTCGGAATAGCTGTACATCATGCGCGGCAGCTTGCATTGACAGGAAAAGTCAAGGCTATTCGTGCCGGCAATAAAATCCTGATAAATCAGCAAAGTGTTATTGATTACTTCAATAATGCAACACTAACCGAAAAAACTGAATTTACTGACAGGGGTATTCAGCCAATACCTGCCAAAATAAGAGGGGTTAATATATGAAGAATACAAAAAAGCCTTTCAATATTCTGGATTATATCCCACATGGCAAAAATAATGCTATATCAAACCGAGAATTTCAAACATTATTACACCTTGATAGACGTGATATACAAAGGTGTATCAGAGCTGCAAGGCTAAAAGGCGTTATTATTTGCGGCTTTGGCGGCAGAAACGGCGGTTATTTTATTCCCGAAACAATTGAAGAAATAATTGAATATGTAAGAACGGCTAAAAAGGTTATTAATAGTATAATCGAATCTTTATTACCTGCCGAGGCTTATTTGAAGAAGTATAAAAAATGAATGTATTCGATGAACTAAAAAACAGTGTTGATATGCGTTCTATTGCGGCAGAATACGGCTTTAACACTAATAGGCATGATTATATATGCTGTCCGTTCCATAACGAAAAAACGCCGTCTATGAGGCTGTACGATCAAAGTTTTTATTGCTTTGGCTGTCACATCGGCGGCGACGTTATAACCTTTGTGTCGAAGCTGTTTGAACTGTCAGCAATTGAAGCAGCAAAGAAGATAAACACGGATTTTGCCCTTTCTCTCAATATTGGCAAAAATACTGACATTAAGCCGAAAGAAAAAACTGTTTCCAAGTCTCAAATATATAGTTATTTCGAGGATTGGCAGAAATGGGCTTTTCGTGTACTGAATAATTATTATAAGCTCTTATTATTATGGTATGAAGAATTTACACCGAAAACCGCCGATGATGTACCATATATATTATGGGTGAAAGCTTGTAATGAATTACCAATAATAGATTTTTATTGTAATAAATTCATTGGCGGCAGTGATGAAATCCGGAAAAGATTTTTTATAGATCACCGAAAGGAGGTTGAAAGAATTGCCGATGAATACAGAAAATATATCGGAAACTGAAACAGAGTTTTTAGAAGAATCAACAGCAGAAATAATAAAAAATGAATGGGAACAGCCCGAACCATTTGAAAAAGAGGTACAATATCAGGCTTTCCCTGTTAATAGTCTGCCGAAAACACTTTCCGATTACTTGAAAGCTGTATGTGACTTTGTACAGGTTGATAGCTCTATGGTAGCATTGCCGATGTTATCAGTATTATCATTATGTTTGCAAGGTAAAGCAGTTGTTTCATATCCTGCAAATGCTCATACTGAAAGCATTAACATTTATACACTGACGATAGCACAGCCGGGTGAAAGAAAATCAGGTGTATACAAAGCACTTATAAAACCTGTCACAGAATATCAACAGCAATACAATATATTACATCAAAAAGAAATCGAAAGATACAAAAGCAAACGTAAATTTCTTGAACATCAAAAACAAGCAGCAATGAATAAAACAAGTTTTGAACGTGTCGAACAGCTTACAGATGAACTATGTGAGCTTAAACCTGTTCACGAAATGCGGCTTATCTGTTCTGATACAACCCCCGAAGCATTGGCGGCTGAAATGGATAAACAAAATGGCTGTATGGCTGTTATGGACGATGAGGGCAGCGTATTTGATGTTATATCAGGGCTTTACACTAACGGTCAAGGCAATATAAACTTATTCTTAAAAGCTTATGACGGTTCATCTCATACTATATTTAGGCGTAATAATGATACTGCTATAACGCTTAATGCTCCATATCTTACAATTGGCATAATGACACAACCGCAACAGCTATTAAGAACTATGAATAATCCGCAATTTATGGGGCGTGGATTAATGCAGAGGTTTTTATTTGCGTTTCCTATTGGAAAAGCCGGTAATCAGAACTTTACAAGCAAGGATATTTCGTATAATATACAACAGGCTTATGATGAATTAATAACACGTTTACTACGAATCCCCAAAGCCGATAAACCTGTTAAGCTTACACATGATAAAGAAAGCTATAATATCTTACATGATTATTATGATATGTTACAATGTAAAATGCGAAGCGGCGGAATATTTGAAAACAATACATTAAAAGAATATGCTTCCAAGCATTTTGGAAAGGTTTTAAAAATAGCCGGTTTATTACATCTTTGTGAGCATACAGCCGATGAACCTATTAACGGTGATACAGCTATTAACGCCGTACAAATTGGGTTATGGGCTGAAAATATGGCTTTAAAAGCATTTGACGGCGGAGCAGGTGACGACGAAACCACAAAAAACGCTAAGTATATTTTGCGTAGAATTAAAGAACGTCAATACAATGAAATAACTTTACGTGAACTAAAGCGCAATTGCAAAGGTATACACAATAAAGAAGCGTTTAATGAAGCAATAAATTTACTTGAAGATATGTATTATCTGAAATGCGAAACTATCAGAAATACTATCGGTCAACCGTCTACAATATGTTATATCAATCCGCTTGCTTAATATTGTCATTTTTGTCACCTGTCACCCGTCACGCTAATAAATTATCAATGATAATCATCGTAAAGGTGACAGTGACAATAGTGACATTAGTGACAAATAAAAATGTAGGTGAAATAATATGAATGATAAGAACCTGAAACCACAAGCACATAAATTAACTGTCGAGGAACAGGCAAAAGGCGGTAAAAAATCGGGAGCTGTCCGAGGGTTTAAAGCAGCTCTTAAACGACACATAACAGAAAATCCAAATGATGTTATGGAGATCATTGACAACCTTTTTGAAGCTGCAAAGAACGGTGATATAAAAGCTCTACAAGTTATTATAGAGTTGAACGGTGAAAGCGTGAAGCAACAGGAAATAGCTGTACATAAACAAGAAATTAAAGTAAAAGAAAAGCATTATGAAAACACTGATTACTAATCGGCATTGAGGTAGTCCCCCCCTAAAGTGAACAGTGTGGGCTTTCTGAGGATTGGACAGGAGCTGTTCATTCTTTCGCACAGCTAAAGTAAATTCCAAATTTTCAGAAATCATTATAAATAAACAGAAAGGATTTGAAATAATGATAACTAATCGAGAAGAAAGAAATAATAAGCTAAGAAAGCTTGCAACCGATGTAAAAACAGCGCAATTAATTGAAGAAATGATAACGCTTGAAGATCAGCTTGATATACTGAAACAGAAAGATTTTTACAAAGAAAATCCGAAAAACAAAGCACAAATCAAGGTATCACCTGCCTTTTATGCGTATCACAAATGTTTATCAGCATACAAAGAATGTATCAAATTATTGGTTGCAACAACAGGCAGCGGCGAAACATCACCGTTAAGAGAGTATTTGAAATCACTGAGAGAAAAACAGGAATAATAATTGTTCCAAAAATTCCATTTTTTAACCGGTTAAATTTAATGGGTAATACTGCACAAAGCAACGGTAACTAGGCAATACAAAAAAATACAACCGTAAAAAACAGTTAAATTTGGTGGAAACATAATTGCTAATCACTGAATAAACTGAATTTACGGATACTGATATTTTGATGTTTCCGGAATATTATTGATAATATCAATAGACGTGAACAAAGAAACAATGTATAATAAGCATTGAAGCCGCTGCGAAAGCTGCGATCACTGCAAAGGAGCTGAAACTACATGAAAGTAGAAACAGTTGAAGAACTGGAAGCACTATTAAATAATCAAGTATTACCCGAACAAACATTATTAAAGCTGTTAGGCAAATATGTAAATTCAGAACGGGAAAAGGGTACAGATGAAAATACTTTGCTTATTAGTTTATACAAGTATGGTTATATATGCGGACAGAGAGCCGAAAGAAAACGACGTTTAAACAAATAAATATCACAAATAAAAGCGGCAATGATGTATTCTTTTGCCGCTGTTTTTTATAGCTTTTTATCGTAATAAGGACAGATTAAGGACACTTTGATTTTTAGTAAAATAAATAAGCGTTTCCTCATATAGAAGAAACGCCTATTTATTGGTATTTGTTTTGGAGCTGATGATCGGACTTGAACCGACGACCTACGCCTTACCAAGGCGTTGCGCTACCGACTGTGCCACATCAGCATCAACAGATAATATTATACACTAACGACAGGGAAAAGTCAATACCGCAAAATATTATTTTTTATATTAACTAAAAAATCTGAAAATATTTTTGAAAAAAGGCTTGACAAGTATGTTTTTTTCTGATATAATATTAAAGCAGTCACGAAATACTGCAATGCGAGTGTGCTGGAATAGGCAGACAGGCACGTTTGAGGGGCGTGTGTCGAGAGACGTATGGGTTCAAGTCCCATTACTCGCACCAGCGCGAAGATCGCGCAGTCAAGTTCGCGTTTCACTTTGAGTGGAGCGCGAATTTTTTTTCGAGCATAAAGTGGTATTCAGATCGTAATACGTATACAGATAGCGTTTACCACGGGTAAACGCTTTTTCTTTTGCTGTATCTCGGTATAAGGGAGCAAAAATATGATATATACAGTTACATTCAATCCTGCTATAGACTATGTGGTTCAGACGGAAAAAATAACTCTGGGCAGCGTGAACCGCGCTGCTTCTGAGCAGATATATTACGGCGGCAAGGGTATAAACGTTTCTGCGGTGCTTGCGGAGCTTGGTATCCGTTCAAAGGCTCTGGGCTTTACTGCCGGATTTACGGGCGAGGCTATCGAGCGCGGCGTTGAAGCTATGGGCATCGATGCGGATTTCGTAAGGCTGAAGGAGGGTACCTCACGTATCAACGTCAAGATAAGGGCTGAGGAGGAGACTGAGCTCAACGGTCAGGGACCTCACATAGATGACGAGGCCCTTTCGCAGCTCTTCAAGAAGCTGAACAGGCTCATGGACGGCGATACTCTGATTCTTGCGGGAAGTATCCCCAACAGCCTGCCGTCAAATGTATATGAGCGGATACTTGAAATGCTCTCTGACCGTGATATTCGCACAGTGGTTGATGCGTCGGGAGAGCTTCTTGTGAACGTGCTGAAATACAAGCCCTTTCTCATCAAGCCCAATGATCATGAGCTGGGGGAGATATTCGGCGTGAATATCTCGACCTATGACGGAGTTGTTGAGTATGCCGTAAAATTGCAGGCTATGGGAGCTCGTAATGTTCTGGTCTCTATGGCAGGCAGCGGAGCTATACTTCTCTGTGAGAACGGCAGGCTCATTAAATGCGGTGTATGCATGGGAACGGTGAAGAACTCGGTAGGAGCAGGGGATTCCATGCTGGCAGGCTTCGTTGCAGGCTCTGCTGAGAACGACCTTGAATATGCATTGAAGCTCGGAACTGCCTGCGGCGGTGCGACAGCATTTTCCGAGGGGCTTGCAAAAAAAGAGCTTATATATGAGCTTCTCAAGCAGCTCAGGACTATATGAGGGTTTAGTCATAAATTTTGCCCACAAGCGTATCAAAATGCTTGCGGGCGTTTTTTTATCTGTTGATATGTATATTCGTGATAGCGCACTGATCGCCTGTAAGAGCTGCATACAGCTTCGGGACTTCATCGGTCACAGTGGTGACGGAGCGTATTGACAAGCCGCAGAAATCTGAAGCAATATCTATCTGCCCTTTCTTTATTTTAAAGAACAGCTCGCAGTCCTGACCTTCTTTGTTTTTTGCCTTGAAGTCGTTCCAGTCTGTGAACGTATCAAGCTTGCTGACGTGGACGCGGTTTTCGGCGTGGTCGTCCTCCTCCCAGCCCTCGCCGTCAAGGCGCACAACAGTGAGCTCGCGGTAATTCTTGCCGTTTATTTTGCCGTCAGCTGAGGTGAAAATAACAACAAAGGGGCAATGCCATACTAGCCTTGCAGTAGGCAGGCTCATGGTGTGGAAGGATATGCGCATACCGTCGGTTATCTCGAAGCTATCGGAAGTATCAGAGCGCCAGCCGTCTACCTGAACGTTGGGAATATCGCCCTGTGGAACATCTATATAGGTTATTTCTTCTGCGATCCGCGGTATATAGCCTTCGCTTATAGACTCGCCTGTCTTTGCAACGTCAACGTCCTCGATTACGCAGTTTTTACCTGTCAGTGCCAGATAGCAGAATCTTGTGCTGTCGGGCAGAGCAAGTATTATCTCGTGGAATCTGTAGCAGTTCATGAGCCTTATGAGAACATGGTCCTTATAGCGCATGGCTTCAATATCAAAGTTTATCTTTTCGCCGTGGAGCATAGCTTTAGACTCGGCTGCTGCGCCTGCTGTCTCGTTGGTTCTGGTCCGGACGTTCCTTGCACCTGCCTGCTCGACGGTTCCGTCGGCGTGGACAGTGGCATATTCATAGTACAGCAGGTCTCGCTGTTTGCGTTCACTGTCATGCATTCTTCCGTCCAGCGAATCGAACAGTACAAAGCTCGGGATATTTTCATCGCTTCGCTCATCGGACATATAGCTTGTCAGGCGTATATGCACTATGCCGTCATTCAGCAGTATGCCGTCTGAGCGTGTGGTGCGGTACGGTCCGCAGAGCAGAGTTCCGATAGCCTCGCCGTCTGAGGCGTCCTCGCTCTCTCTCATCAGGTACTCTGAATCAAGGTCGATGAGGTGTATCATTATTCTGCCGTATATAGGATCAAACTGAGTTCCCAAGCCCTTTACGAACTCCTCGCGGACTATCTGCTGAGGGATAGGGTCACGGTAGCTTCTCTTTGAGGTCATGGCGTCGTAGGCGTCGGCAACTGCGATTATTCGGGCAATATCCGGTATATCCTCACCTTTTAGTCCGGCAGGATAGCCGTGACCGTCATAGCGTTCGTGGTGATAGTGTGCGCCTATGCTGAGATATGGGGACTGGCTGATACTGGAAAGTATCTGCATTCCGATGACGGGGTGAGTCTTGATAGCACCGTACTCCTCATCGGTGAGCTTGCCCTCCTTGTTGATGATACTGTCCTTGATGCCTATTTTTCCAACGTCGTGGAGCAGGGCGGCGAAGTATATCTCCTCACATTCCTTTTCGTTCTTGCCTGCACTTCTTGCCACCTTTACTGAGTACTTTGCGACTCGTCTTGAGTGACCGTGTGTGTACTTGTCCTTGGCGTCTATGGCGTTTGCAAGAGCAGTAGCGGTCTGCTCGAACAGCAGGTGCATATTGTTCTGTTCTTCGCGGACTATCTCTAACTCATGCCTGCTTGCGCGTTCTATCATATCATTCATGTCCAGCAGTGTGAATACGTAGAGTACCACAACAAGACCTACGAGGGTTATGCTGGTCAGAGATATGCCATAGGTGAACATCTGTATCATTGATGATACGAGAGGCAATATTGAGAAAAGCAGTATCGGTACGCGGATATGCTTGCCAAGACGACGATAGTTCTGAATGACTACCGACATATCAAGTATCAGTATTATCAGCGGTATCACATAGCATATCGCAAAGCCTGTTGAGCGGTGATAGCGGTTCTGAGCGTCAAATGTGTAATAAAAGCCTGTAAACTGTGAAATAATAAGCGGTATCAGTGCAAGTATACATATAAGACATGAAATATTCAGCCGCAGCGGAGTTCTTTTCAGCCCTCCCTCGTGATGATAAAGATTTATGAGATAAAGTGTAAAGATAAAGATTATGGCGAGCGTCAGGGCGAAAACCATGAAATTGCTGACTCTGACAGCCCAATAGCCGACATTGCTGGTATCGCCGCGGAAATAGTATGCCATTCGCTCTGACATAAGCAGGAACATCGCACAGAGTTCCAGTGCAAGTATAATGTATTTGCGTGACGGTATCAAGGTCTTTATTATAAGTACAAAAAAGGCAAGCATACCGCATATCAGGCTGAGTGCGAACATTATATTAAGCTGATATTCTTTCAGCAGATCTATTATGTTGCTCATATTTTTAAAGGATACCCCCTTTATTGAAAAACAGGCAGTATATATTATTGTAAATATATCAAAAAGTTTTCGAAATACAGCAATTTTATATGTATATTATACCATAATAGGTGCAAAAAAACAAGAGCTGCACAAAAAATTTACTTTTGGAGCCTGAAATAAAAAACTCTGCATAAAGCAGGGCTCAGCTTGTCAATGCTCTCTGTTCTCGCTGCAATAAACCGGAGGTTTTTTTATTGTCAGAGGCAGAGCAGTGTGCTATAATAATGTAAAGGGATCACTAAACTCAATAACCTATGTAAAAAAATCAGAAAAAAATAAAAATTTGGGTGCGTAAATTTCAGGTTTCGTACGTCTAATAGATATAAAGCAAATTTGCCTTAAAAATTTAAGGGGGTAATCTAATGGGAAACGATGCAGAGCGCTACCGCCGTTTCCTTGATGGTGATGATAATGGATTAATAGAAATAATTGATGAATATCATGAGGGAATGTCGCTTTACCTCAACAGTATAGTGAATAATATGAGCCTTGCCGATGACATAGTGCAGGATACCTTTGTTAAGCTTGCTGTCAAAAAGCCGCCTTTCCGCGGAAAATGCTCATTCAAGACGTGGCTTTTCACTATAGCGAGGAACTGTGCCATCGACCATCTGAGGAAGTATCAGAAAATTTCAGATTTGTCTCTTGACGAGTATCTATGCATATCCGATACTGCCGATACGGAAAAGGAGTATTTCAAGGAGGAGCAGAAACAGGAGCTTTATAAAGCAATGAAGCGCCTTAATCCCGAATACTATCAGGTGCTCTACCTTATGTATTTCGAGGAACTCGATACCTCGGATATTGCTAAGATAATGCACAAAGCAAAACGACAGGTCAGCGATCTTATTTTCAGAGCGAGAAAGTCGTTAAAATCTGAGCTTGAAAGGAAGGGCTTTATTTATGAGAGATACTAAGGATATCGCCGAAGCCGTATTCAGGATACGGGACGAGTATCTTGAACAAAAAAAGAAAAAGCGCATACGTGTTGAGAAGGCCTGTGCCGCAGCTTCTGCTATAGCTGCCGCAGTTATCATAACCGCAAAAGCAGCCGATCTTGCTTCTGTTGATAATAAGCCTCTGCATGGGCCCGAGGTAAGTGCGGTCATTGATGTGACCACTGAGCCTGTAAGCGCAGCAGCTGACGGAGTGCTCGTTACTGAAGCCGTTTCTTCAGCTGTTATCACACAGACTACCGCTTCTGATAAATCGGCGGTGAAGTCTGTGAGCTCCACAGCAAAGGCTGAGTCCTCTATGATGCCATCAGCCGCAGAAAACAAAGTGCTGCATACTGTCACAACAGTATCATACGCTGAAAAGGCTGATTCCACAGCCGAAAATGACAACACTCAAACACCCGTTACAACTGATTTGAATGATGATGATTGCAAGGAGGTAATCAGAATGAAAGTAATAAACGTTAAGAAGTATCTTGCCGCTCTTTCAGCAGCTGCAATGGCTTCAAGTGCAGTTAATATGCCTGCTAATGCAGAATCCCTGTATACTCCGAAGCCTATAGACTCTCTCGCAGACGCTGTCATTTACATTGAGGAAAATATTGATAAAATGGATTTCGACGGCAGCGGAAAGCTTGACGGATTCGATGCATATGCTCTTTTCACATATATGAATGAGCCGCAGTCGCTTCCCGAGGGCTATGCTGAAAGATGTGCTTCATACGGAGATTTCAATAAGGACGGAGCTATCGATACTCTTGATACCGACCTGTTCAGAGAGATATGTGAGCTCAAATACACACAGGAGGATTATGGGAATTATATTGAAAATATGGAATATCTGATCCCTTCGGACGCAGAACCTGACAAGCACATATACAGGAACATATCTCCCGACGCTCCTGCTGAGATAAGAGAAAAGCTGCTGGATACTGTCTATGTTGACGAGAACTATACTTATGGTTCGGAGGAGAACAGAAACAGCTTTATGAACTGCTTCTTCTTTAATTTAAAAGACTCCGCATTCCCTACCGAGTATACATTTGATAAGTATAACGATGCGTATTATAAGAGATTCCTCGAAAACTATGACGCAGACAAGTACAGCTTCGACATAAATGAAGACGGAGTCGTTGATCTCAAGGATCTCTATGATATTTATCTCTATGATGTAGCTTCTGCCGATGAGGAAAATGTGATCATAAAGAATTTCTATTTCGGTCAGTTCAATATTGTTACCGAAGTGATCGACGGTCAGACATGGATGCATTCCGATCGCGAAAATACGCTCCGCAAACTTCTTCCTATGTCAGAGGAGTTCAAGCAGCAGCTCTGGGATAAGTGTGAGCCTATATATGACTATGTTTATTCGTTTATAGATTATAACAAGGACGATATGCCTTTATGCACTCAGACTGTGTTTGAATTTATTGCAAGATATATCATAAGCAATACCGACATCGGCATTATAAATACAAGCAGCCTGTATTATGTTCAGTATCACGGAGACCTCATGCTCTGCGATCACTCTGTAAGCGAGAACTTTTTAGGTGATCTGGACTATATTTTACGAAGAAACTTTAACAGGACAGATGGTCAGGATAACGGCAATTCTATAGGAAAAGAGTCTTATAAGCGCCTTTTGGCTATTAAAGATCACGATTATATGAGTGATAACAATGCTTTTATAGCACTGATCAATGAGGGAAAGGCTGTTTTGAAGAGCGGCCTCAAAAATGATATGTTTGACATAAACAAGGACGGCGATATAAACTATCTGGATACATATGTCTTTGAGCTGTATGCTGACGACCTCAGTGCAGGCAGAACTGCTGAAGAAAGCGTACTTCCTGCTGATATGTGGAATTTCATCGATCAGAATGCAGAGCTTGACAACGACGGTATCACAGGAACCTTCGGCGATTACATGATCTATCAGTGTGTTGTCGGTCTGGCACATGAACAGCCTCAGTACAAGCTTGATATTTACTATCTTCAGCTTCTTGAAAAGAAGGGGCTTGTAGACCTCAGCGATATAAGACCTTACATCGAACAGCTCTGCAAGGACAAGGAAACAGGCGATGTTGACTTTGACGGCAGCGTAAACGCTATCGATGCAAGCTATGTTCTCAGCTACTATGCAGAAACAGCTGTAAACGCAGAGATCAGCAATGTTACCGTGGCTCATATGGAGTATATGGCAGACCTTAACACAGACGGACGGGTAAACAGCGTAGACGCTTCCGAGATACTCTCATCTTATGCAGCAAATTCAGTTTCCGGCTGATAAAAGCTGCGTATAAAAATCGCACCTCGCTGTGTATACAGCAAAAAGCCCCTGTGGGAAATTGAATCAAGCAATGAACCGGCTTCGCAATTCAAGCGGAGCCGGTTTTATTTTGAGCTATATACGGAGGTTATTGATTATATAATATTTACGGTAAAAAGAAAAGCCGTAATTGCCAATATACAGGCAACAACAGCTTATAAATGAAAAACCTTTCTGAACGTGCGGGTTCAGAAAGATTTAGTCATATCAAAATTATCGCCTAAATTTCAGAGCAAATCCTAAACCAAACAAGAGAACGAACATAGATACACCAAGCAATATATATGCCGTGGTGTTGTCCTGTTGAGGGCTATCATCCATAGGTGAAAATCCACCCATATCAGGTCTTTCGCCGCCTCTTGACTTATTTTCATTTTGGGGAGCGGAACTGCTGTTTTCATCAGCATTCGGAGCAGGCTTTTCTGTGTTTTCGGAGCTTGCCTCAGCCTCTGTGACCTTTTCTGTTTCGGAGCTGTTTGCGTTTTCATCACTTGTTTTTTCGGTATCTCCGAAAGACGGAGCACCGTCGGGCATATTATTCGGATCAAAGTCATCGGGCATTTCGCCGTCAAAGCCCTGTGGGGGCTGACTGCCGAAATCAGGCATATTGCTTGGATCTAAGTCATCAGGCATATCGCCGCCGAATCCCTGTGGCGGCTGACCGCCAAAGTCGGGCTTCTCGCCGTTTCCACGCTGAGGTTTGCCGCTGCTGCTTGAACTGTCCTCGTTTGCAAGTGGCTGGATATTGCTCAGCATCTTTACGGAGAAAGACGAAGTATTTGAGGTCTGTACTATCTCGGAATTATCAGTTTTTTTTGAAGTATCAGATGTATCTGCCTTTTTTGAGCTGTTATTTCTGTCGAAACCGCCCTTCTGACCTCCGCCGAATCCGCCTTTTCCGCCGCCCATGGAGCCCATATCAGAGGTGTTCAGACCGTCTGTGTCAACGAGGGCGGAGCTGTCCTCTTTCTGTCCCTCTGTGGTAGACGGGATAGTGCCGTCGAGCTGTCCGCTGACGCTTTCTGCACGGAGAGTGCAGAACTTGCTGATAGCTTCAACGCCTGTTTTGAACTCGTCGTAGGTGCAGAATTTTGTGGGATCTTTCTCAACGTACTTGTCGATAAGCTCTGCGGTATCTGCCACAAGCTTTTCAAAATCCACGCTGTCAAGGAAATCGCTGAAAAGCTGATGATACTGCTCGGTGTATTCCTCATTATCGAATATCCAAGCGATCATAGGTCTGTCGCTCATGCCGTTTGAAACAGGAGTATCAATGGGAGAATTGACAGAAGATGAAGCATTTCCGCCCATAAACGAACCATAAGCAAGATTATAGTCCCACGGTATCATGGAAAACTGCCCATTTTTCTCATAGAGATAGTAGTTGTGTATCATCTGACCTGTATAGCTGTCGCCGTTTACAAGGAAATCATGGACTACAAAGTAGCGGATTACTTCCTCGATATCAACGGTGTTTTCAAGGTCTGACTGCTCTGAAAGAGCTTTCAGCGATCTGATAAGGCGCTTTTTATCTGCCTTATCGACAGCAGTTTTTGCGTTATTGAAGATGTTGGAATAGCTGTCGATATCGTCATCGGTATATTTAAGCTTTACATCGTCGCTTCCCATACCGAAGCCGCCGCCGAATCCTCCTTTTCCGTTCATGTCAGGCATCTGACCGCCGCCGAAGTCGGGCTTTTCGCCGTTCTCGCCGAACATCTTTGAGGGATCGAAATCACCGAAGTCATCGGGCATATTTTCGGGATCAAAATCCGTCATATCGCCGCCGAATTCAGGCATTTCACTGCCAAAGTCGGGCATTCCTCCGCCAAAATCGGGAGAAGTGAACTGCTTGTTGTTATCATTTGATTTTTCAGAGCTTTCTGTATCTTCTTCGCTCTCTTTATTCATAAAATTCCCCATACTAAAGTCTTTTCCGTTGCCGCGTCCGCCGCCGAAACCCATAGCGTCCGGCTTGTACAGGTCACCGTAATTGCTGCCGTAGTTTCTTTCAAGGAATGACTCCTCAATAGCCTCAACAGCAAGATACAGTCCCCAGTCCTCACCGTTGACCGTGATATAGGCATAACTGCAAAGAGGTGCATCAACCCCGAAATCGTTCATCAGTGTATAGGCAAGGTAGTCCTTCATGTAGGTGTTGTCCTGAATGATATTGTTCAGGCACAGCTTGTCAAGTCCATGATATGTTTTGCCGTTTTCGTACTGGTCGAACTCTATCTTGAAGCTGTAGCGGCTGCTGTCCATATTCTTTACGGAACTGAGGGAAGTATTGCCCTTTGCTCTGATACCGACATTTTTCACAGCTTCGCCGTCGATAACAAGATTGCAGGCGGAGTATTCCTCGCTCTCACAGCCCTCTATGAAGCCCTCCCAGTCGTTCATGACTATGTCAATGGTATGCACCTTTGAGCGGTCGAACAGGCGGTCCTCATAGCCTATGGCATGAGCCGTCGTTTTTATGCCCAGAGCCTGGTCATTGCAGAAGATAAAGGCTATAACAAGAGTAATGGCAGTGATAATAATGCATATCCTGTCTATGTTTTTATGTGCTGACATGATACCACACCCTTATCCCATGTAGTCGCCGTTGTAGCTTACAAGAACAGCACTGCTCACGCCATCCATATCTGCAAGGGCGTTGACGAAATCGGTGTTGTCGTCATTGAGTCGTATCTCCATATTCAGCTCAACAGAGCCTTTCTGAGCGGTCTTGCTCTTGACTACGCATCTTTCGGTCTTGCCGTCAAGGAAAGCCTTAGCCTTTGTCTCGCTGTCGTGACCGTCACAGCGTACAACTACGATGTAGGGGTTCTTGCTTGCCTTGCGGTTTACGAAAACCAGCAGGATAACGCCGATGATAACGCTGCCGATAACTGCAAGAGGTATCATGCCTGCTGCAAGTACGATACCGACTGCGATAGACCAGAACAAGAAGGCGATATCAAGGGGTTCCTTTATGGCTGTACGGAAACGGACGATAGAAAGTGCGCCCACCATACCGAGCGAAAGAACGACATTGCTTGTAACTGCGAGGATAACTACTGTGGTTATCATTGTAAGTGCAACGAGTGTAGTGCCGAAGCTTGCGGAGTACATAACTCCCGAATAGGTCTTTTTGTAAACGAGGAAGATGAACATTCCCAGACCGAATGCAAGAAACAGGGCTACTGCCATATCAAGAATGCTGACGCTGGTCACATTCTCTATAAAATTAGACTTGAAAATATCACTGAAACTCATAATAAAAACTCCTTTTTATCCGTAGATTCTACAGGCTGCATATTTTGAAAAAGCTCCCTCACGCCTGTCTGAGAGGGAAACTGCATTCCTGATTATATCGGGGAGAAAAACGTCCCACTTGACTTCCAGTATGATAGAATCCGAAACGGGGACTGTCACACAGTCAGGATTCAGGAAATCCGTACATCGCATTCCGCTCCTGATATTATAATCAAGGGTTACGCGGACATTTCCCGCGGGATAGATGAATGGCTCTCTTGTGTAGTCCACTATAGTTTTGGGAGCTATCCCCTCTGTTGTCATCTTGGTGTATAATTCCCGTATAAGGGGATACTGCGAATCTATCATCCATTTAGTATCACCGTCAACTATACTCTGAGCCTGCTGCACTGTCAGCGGTGCGCTCTGCTTATTGCCAAGATGATCTATCTTGCTTTTCTTTTCAAGATGAATGACAGAGGTATCGCCGTTGTAGTATCTGATACGGAACTTTTCACGGCGGTTCATGCCGTTTATCTTTTCCATAAGCGCCTTGTCTGCAAGATTATCGAAGTAGAGACTGCGGATAAAGTATTTTCCGTCAATGGCGTGAGAGTCACGATATGCCACAGTGCTGAGTCTCTGACGTATTGTTATCATATCGGAATAATTAATCTCATGCTTTATTTCATGTCTGAGATCCATAGTTTCACCTCTTTTCTTTGTCATAGGTACACACACAGACAAGCTGTCTGCGTGTGCTGCATCCTATGCTTCAATTATACCTGTGAATGCTGAATTGACACTGAAAAAGAGTGTGAGGGCTGTAAAACCAAAGTGAAAAATATGTGAAATAAAATGAAAAGCTTCTGTTTTCAGCTTGTATTCAGCAAAATGATGTATTATAATAGAAGAAATACTATAAGGGGGGGACCGGCTTGAAAATACTTATTGTAGAGGATGAAAAGGTGCTGGCTGATTCACTGAAGCTCATGCTCCGGTCAAAGGGGTTTGAGACAGACGTTGTCTACGACGGTGAAAACGGAGAACAGTACGCTATGCTGAATATCTATGATCTTATCATACTGGATGTTATGCTGCCGGTAATGGACGGCTATCAGGTGGCAAAAAAAATCAGAAGTAAGAGAAATGCAACGCCTATTCTAATGCTGACTGCCAAATCAGACATTGAAGATAAGGTGAACGGACTGAACTCAGGCGCTGATTATTACCTTACAAAGCCATTTGACGCAAGGGAGCTTCTTGCCTGTGTGAACGCACTTCTTCGGCGTCAGGGATCTCAGGTGAATGAACTAACTTTTGGTAATACCCGCCTTGATCTGGAAGCTGCTTCACTTATCTGCGGAGAAAACAGTGTAAGACTGTCAGCAAGGGAATTTGAGGTCATGCGTATGCTCATGACCTCGGGAACTAATCATATCTCAAAGGAAACGCTGCTCACTAAGGTGTGGGGGTATGACTCCAACGCTGTGGAGAACCATGTGGAAGTGTATGTAGGGTTCCTGCGAAAAAAGCTGGCAAGCATCGGTTCTGATGTCCGCATAGAAGCGGTCAGGCGGCTTGGCTATCATCTGGAGTGTGACGGATCATGCTGAAACGGCTCAGGATAAAATTCATTGCGGTTATAATGAGCATTGTCACTGTTTTGTTCATTGTGATATTCGGGCTCGTACTGCACCTTACAAAGCAGAATATGGAGCGTGAGAGTCTACAGTTGATGAGGGGGATGGCGTTCCGTCCCATGATGTCAGCACCAATGCATAAGCCGGACAAAATGCCTGAAAATATACGGCTGCCGTTTTTTACGGTGCTGATTGACGAGTACGGCGAAATAGCTGCTTTCGGCGGGGATTATTTTGACCTTACTGATAAAGAACAGCTCCGGGATCTGGTGGATGCTGTTAATGAAAGATCGAAAGAAACAGGTGTGCTGTCTGAATATGACCTGAGATACATGAAGGCAGATAACGGCCGGATAAAAACTATCGTTTTTGCAGATATATCAAGTGAGAAGGCAATGATTAACGGCCTTATCCGCAACTCGGTCATAATAGGTCTTATCGGCTACGCAGTTTTCTTCCTCATAAGTCTGCTATTGTCAAAATGGGTGACAAAGCCTGTTGAAAAGACCTGGAACGAGCAGAAGCAGTTCATCGCAGACGCTTCCCACGAGCTGAAAACGCCGCTGACTGTTATCATGACAAACGCGGAGATGATGAGCGATAAGAGCTATTCCGAAAATGACAGGGACGGCTTTACAAAAAATATCCTCTCTACGTCAAAGCGTATGAGAGGACTGGTAGAGAGCCTGCTTGAGCTTGCAAGACTTGATAATAACAAAGCTCAGATCATTCTTGCAGATGTCGATCTCAGCAAGCTGATAAATGACAGCATTCTCCCGTTTGAGCCGCTGTTCTTTGAGAGCGGTATGGAGCTGGCTGCTGATATCGACAACGGTATAAATGTGGATGGCGACAAGGAAAAACTCAGACAGGTGGTGAATATCCTGCTTGACAATGCGCTGAAATACTCCGATACTGCTGATAAGGTAGTTGTTAAGCTGAGACGTCAAAGTTCTGAAAGTATTCTGTCTGTATCCAGTCCCGGAATTGCGCTGACAAATGAAGAATGCAGAAATATCTTCAAACGCTTTTATCGTATGGACAAAGCGAGAAACGATGGGCAAAGCTATGGTCTGGGACTTTCTATTGCCGACAGTATAATCAAGGAACATAACGGGAAAATATGGGCTGAAAGTTCAGGCGGATATAATGCTTTCTTTGTTTCCTTGCCGTTATAGTGTATTTGAGATCTATAGCCTACTGGCACACTCGCTTT
>NZ_JAIKXF010000053.1 GCF_024684275.1 Ruminococcus sp. | reverse complement strand
TTTTTCGTTGCCTCTGTAGGTGGTGCGAGGAAGCTCTCGTCACCATCGTAAGGAGTGTAGTTCTTCTTGATAAAGTCTCGAACGTTTACGGAAGTGGTGCTCCAGCGGCCTTCTGTAAAGCCGTCCCATTCCTTTGGCCATGTATTGATCATAACACATTACTCCTTTATAACATAATTATTATCCATAGATATATTATCACATTGATTAATTTTTGTCAATCTCTCTATTTGCCTGAATCAGCCTGAAAATGGCGTTTTTGGTTTTATCAGATTACAAAACCGCGCCGTGACATAAAAACCGCCTTTGAACTTCAGCGTATTATTGAAGCGTTTCAGCGGTCGATGAATTACGGATATCAAAATGTTGTGAACTTGTTAGGGCAATTTGTGCATTTAATAGAACTTAGAACTAAGAGCTAAGAACTAAGATCGTAGGGACTCGCATTGCGCGTCCGCAAGCCGTTAGCTTGTAGTGAATTTCGCACTTGCGGACTGCCAAAGGCAGCCCCTAAAGATTGTTACTTGTAATTTCATTGTATACTGTGGGACGTCGAGGACTCCCAACAGGAGCTGCGACCCTCTGTCCTTCGGACATCTCCCTGTACTACAGGGAGTCACCGTCCCCTACAGATAATTATTTTCTGCTTACTTTTTTAGGCTTTTGCTTTGCCTTTTTTACGGGCTTTTCGTCAGTGGGAGCTATCCCGCGTTCGGCTTCCGCGCTTTCAAGCTTTTCAAATGAAAGCTTATAAAGTGTGCCTGCAAGGGGAACGCCCAACAGCATACCGAGGATACCGAAGAGTCCGCCGCCGATAGTTACTGCGGCAAGAGTCCAGATACTCGGAAGTCCTACAGTACCGCCCACTACCTTTGGGTAGATGATATTTCCCTCAAGCTGCTGCAATATAACTAAGAAAATGAGGAAAATAAGTGCCTGCATGGGATTTTCCGTAAGGATTATGAACGCGCTTACTCCTGCACCGATGAATGCACCGACTATAGGGATAAATGCGGTCACTCCCACAAGAGTACCCGACATAGCGGCATATGGGAGCTTTAACAGCTTCATGCCTATAAAGCACAGCGTACCCAGTATGATAGCTTCTATAAACTGTCCTACAAAGAAACTCTTGAAAGTATCGTTGGCAGTGTGTATAAAGTGAGAAGATTTATTGTTGAAGCTCTCGCTGAACCATAAACGCCTTAAACGGTTTATGTCGCATATGAGCTTATCCTTGCGCAGTAGCATATATATTGCGAAGATTATGCCGAGGACGATGTTGGTGAGGGTAGATGCTACTCCTCCTATTATTCCCCAGGCAGAGGATAATATGCCTGCAACTCCCGATGTAAGGACCTTTGACAGCTTTCCTGCAATGCTTGCCCAGTCAAATTCGAGATTTTCTATTTTCTCCTGTATATCGGGATATTCATTGAGCTTGCCTATGACGAAATCCTTTGATTTTGTAAAGGCAGGCGGTATCTCATCGTAGAGTACGCCGAATGCCTTGATTATCTCGGGGACCACTATACACATTATCAGTATTATCGCCGATATAGCTATTGTAAAGGAAAGCACAAGGCAGGTAGGGCGGCGAGTTTTGACTATCAAAGGCTTTTGGCTTTTGGGAAGGTAATGCTTTTCAAAGAAATTCATCACGATATTGAAGATGTAGGCTATGAAAAAGCCTATCATCAGCGGCTTCAGTGCTCCTAAAAGTATAGAAACCAGCTTTGTGAATATATAAAAATTCTGTACGGTAACGCATACTGTTATAGCAAGGAGAGCTATAAAGATATAGCGCCTTATCTCTTGTTTACTCATAGTCGGCTACAGATAAGCCATATCCCTCCGTTCATATCTCTATAATCTCATTATACATTATATGCAGGCATATGTCACGGGGATAAATGTTAAATTTGTGTGAACATTTGCAGTACTTGACCGCAGGCAGATTTCATGGTATAATATAACATATAGACTAACAACAGTTAATTATTTTATTTTATTATATTGAACGGAGGTATACATCATGCCAGGTTTAGACGATTACGCTCCTGCTGTCAGAAAGGTAATGACACTTTTTTATGTCATCGACACTTCCGGAAGTATGCAGGGAAGCAAGATAGGACAGGTAGAATCTGCTCTTGAGGAGGTCATGCAGACCTTACAGGAAATAAGCGACGAAAGTGATGACGCTGAGATAAAGATAGCAGTACTGGAATTCTCCACAGGTGCTTCGTGGGTAACTCCCGAGCCTGTATCCCCTGAGGGATACCGCTTCAAGACATTTGAAGCCTGCGGTGTTACAGACCTTGGTGCTGCCTGCAAGGAGCTTGACAAGAAGCTTTCGAGAAATGAATTTTTACAGACTGCCGCAGGTGCATATCCGCCTGTAATACTCCTTTTCAGTGACGGCGGTCCTACAGATAACTGGGAGAGCGGACTTGACGCACTCAAGAAGAACAACTGGTACAAGCGTTCCATAAAGATAGCTTTTGCTATCGGTGATGATGCTGATAAGGACGTTCTTGCACGCTTCTCGGGAAGCTCTGAGACTGTTCTCGATGTAAAGAACAAGGATCAGCTCAGACTTATGATAGAAAAGGCAAGCGTTATCACAAGCGTTTTTGCAAGCCATTCAAGTACTGTTGACAGCGATACAGACCCCGTTGAGATATCCAAGAAGCTGGCTGAGGACGTTCAGACTCAGACCAACGATGCGCTCAGCGATGCCAATACTGCCGACTGGGACGAATCCGACTGGTAAGGAGAAAATATGGAGAGATTATCTTCCTTTGCTCAGACAAGCATCGGAGCTTCTCATCTTAGCCGTGAGCTTATATGCCAGGACAGCTCTCTCTGCGGTGACTTTGAGAATTATTCATTTGCGGCAGCTGCCGATGGTCACGGAAGTCTCTGCTATCTGCGTACAGATAGAGGTTCTAAATATGCGGTCGAGTGTGCTGCGGAATGTGTAAAGGAGTTTTTGGAGGGGCTTGATGATGCTGACGAGGTACTTAAAGACGAGCGTCAGCGCGAGCAGCTCTTCAATCAGCTGTGGCGCAGTATCATTGCCCGCTGGCATGACCTTACGGAAAAGGATTTCCTTGACAACCCCTTTACCGAGGAGGAGCTTGACCGTATCCCCGAAAAATTCGCAGGCTATCGTACAAGATACGAGGAGGGCGATTATATAGGTGCATACGGTACTACCCTTGTGTTTGCGGTAGTTACCGATAATTATGCCTTCGGTATGCAGATAGGCGACGGAAAATGCGTTGTCATTGACGGCGACAGCAATGTTTATGCGCCTATTCCCGAGGATCCGCGCTGCTATGAGAATGTTACCACTTCCATGTGTCAGGACGATGCAGCTCTTTCGGCAAGATTTTTCTATCTGCCAAAGGGACTTATGCCTGCGGCTGTATTCCTTTGTACGGACGGCGTTGAAAACTCATACTGGAACGAGGAGCAGCTTTTCGGCTTCTTCCGCGGTCTTGCACTTACCTTAGTGGAGAACGGCATGGAGGAAGGAATACGTCAGCTTGCGGAATTCCTGCCTGCTATGACCCGCAAGGGCAGCGGCGATGATGTTACCTGTTCAGGTATAATTGATATGAGAAGGCTCAGTGCCTGCTCGGACGGCATACGTGAGGATCTTGCCGCAGCAGCACCTATCGTAGATGAGAATGTCAGCGATGATGATATCATTTACATTGATGAGTCTCAGCCGCAGGTCGTTACAGATGCGGTCTCAGATGAAAATAACGATGCCGAAAACTCTGACGATGAGCAGCAGTCTGAGTGATAATTAAATGATAGTGTAGGGGCGTACAATGTACGCCCCTTTGTTATGCATATAAGTTTTTGTGAAGCAGTACGGTGATGATAGCTTTAAATAAAAAGTGACAAATGTCACTGGGATAGTGACAAATGGCATCTTGTATAAATAAAGCCTCGGTGTTAAAATAAACACATATTATGGGGGCGTTCATTTTTGGGGTGAAAAACGTTTACGGTACCGAACGTTTTATTATTTTATTTTAGGGAGGTTTTATTTTATGAGATCAATTTTGAAGAAGGCTTTATGTTTACTTTCGAGTGCTGTACTTCTGTGCAGTGCAACGGCTATTACAGCAAGTGCGGACGATCCGCCTGCAATATCCGGCGTCAGTGATAGTATCAATGGTCAGGTGCTCAGGCAAACGAGAAAGGTGTATTACATTGAGGATAAGGATTACGAGTTAGAGCCCGGGGAAAAGTAGAACTGAAGGTGGAAAAGCGGAGAGTGGATTCAGAACTTGCCAGTATCAGAATAAGCTATCAGTGGTACAGGGACGGCAAAGAGATACCAAATGCAACATCATCAAGCCATCTTGCATCATCAAAGGGCAATTATTATTGTAAGATAACTCGCAGATCGACAAAAAAGGTCGGCTCAAAGCTAACTCATACATCATCGTCTGTAGATACAAACACTGTAACGGTATACAGAAAGCTTTACATAGACTATCAGAATGAGTTATCATACATCGGAAATGCAGGTACTGCTACGATATATGTTGTTGCAAGCGGCGGAAAGGGTCCTTATACCTATGAATGGACGCTTGACGGAAAGAAGAAGAGTGATTATACGAGGTATATTATAGGTGTAGATGAAATAGGCACATGGCAGTGTAAAGTCACTGACAGCAGAGGAAAGGACGTAACGAGTAAGCCTATTAAGGTGTCTTATCCGCCGCTCGCAGTTTTAAGCTATACAGAAAGTGCGCTTATCAACTCATGGACTGAGGCTGATATGCGTCCCGATGCAACAGCAACGATAACTGTCAAGACCTCGGGCGGAACAGGGCATAATACATACTTTTTAGAGAAAAAGACTGAATATGGCGGCTGGAAGGAAGTTGCATATTCGTATGAGCCTAAGTTTGATATCAGAAGAGATCAGATAAAAGATAATCCCGATACTTATTCTACAGTAAATTACGGTATTGACGGCTGGTACAGGACTTATTTCTCGACTAATACAAATTACTACCGCATAATAATAAGAAGCTATGGCGATTGGGGAAAAATAATAGATCGTACTGAGACAGGAGAGATAAAAGTTACCTGTGATAACGGTGCTGTATCTTACCAGAAGCTGGACGGCTTTGAGTATCCTTGAACTGTATAATTTTTGGGGCGTACTTATGTGCGCCCTTTAATTATGCCCTGACTATGTCGTGATTTGTCGTATTTTGTCGAAATAGACGATTTTGAAAAAAGCCCTTGACATTACAGAACGAATGTTCTATAATATAATCACAAGGAATAGAACGTTAGTTCGCAAAAGCTATCTTATCAAGGGTACAGCGTAATGCTGTTCGTGCTTCTTTATTTGTTTTTTAGGGGGCAAATAACTATGACCAAGCTTATCAACGATTACACCAAGAGCTGCTTCATGGTGAAGCGGCGTATCTCAGAGCTGACCAGAATGCGTGATTCTCTTATGAAAAGCGGCAATATCCTTAGGGTCAGGGAGCTTGACCTTGACCGACGTATAGAACTGCTGTATGAGGAGCATGGAGAAATGCAGGCGGTCATAGCTCATCTTACCGCTTATAAGAGGAGGCGTGAAGGCATTGTCGAAACGTAACTCTTATAAAGATACATTCACCGGGGAGGCTGACAAGGGCATACGACGCATACTGGGCTGCGATAAAGAAGAGGAGGGAAATACGCAGAGACTGCGCCGTGTACTGTTAAAAGTTATTAATAATGAGCTTACCCCGAGACAAAAAGAGATAATTATGCTATACTATTTTAAGAACATTGATACTTCTGATATAAGTGAAAGGCTGGGAGTGTCGCCGCAGGCTGTTTCGGCGGCGATGTCAAGGGCACGTATGAGAATGTTCAGGATACTGCAATATTACATCTGAGGAGGGGACTATGGATACACCTATATATGACTTTCTTGTGAAATATGCTTCATCGGCAGTGCTCCGCGCTCATATGCCGGGACATAAGGGAAAAGCTCCTGTTAAGGAGCTGGAGGGCCTTTATTCTCTCGATATAACTGAAATAAAGGGGGCAGACAGCCTTTTCGAGGCTGAGGGCATAATCGCTGAGAGCGAGAGAAATACTGCGGAGCTCTATAGTAGCGTGGCTTCGGCTTTTTCAGCAGGAGGCTCGACACTGTGCATACAGGCTATGCTGGCTTTGATGAAAATGGAGAGACGCAGAGTTATCGCCGCAAGGAATGTGCATCGTGCATTTCTCAACGCCGCTGCTCTTTTAGGGCTTGATGTTACGTGGATAATGCCCGAATACAGCGGCGGGATACTTTCGGGAGAGCTGTCGCTTGCAGATGTGGAGAAGGTGCTTTCTGCAAGCGCTGAGCCTGCCTGTCTTTATGTGACTTCTCCTGATTATACAGGCAAGACCGCTGATATATCGGCTCTTGCGGAGCTTTGTCACCGCTATGGAGCAAGACTCCTTGTGGACAATGCTCATGGTGCGCATCTTGCCTTTTTTGAGAAAAATCTGCACCCTATCGCTCTGGGAGCTGACCTGTGCTGCGACTCTGCACATAAAATGCTGCCTGCACTGACAGGAGCGGCTGTGCTGCATACCTCATGCAGTGAGTATGCGCCGCTGCTCAAACAGGCTATGAGCTTTTTCGGGTCAACCAGTCCGTCTTACCTTATCATGGCTTCTCTTGACCTCTGCAACCGCTACATCGCCGAGTGCATACGAGGCGATATTGCTGCGGCTTTGCCGCAGATAGTCGCACTCCGCGAAAGCTTTAAAGGAAGGCTTGTTTTTGCCGAGGGAGAACCGTTCCATATAACGGTAAAGGCTGCCGAAAGCGGCTTCGACGGAACAGAGCTTGCGGAGCTTCTCCGTGCCGAGGGCGTTGAATGTGAATATGCGGACAGTGAGCTTGTAGTGCTGCTTATGTCGCCTTTTTCTTCCGACCTTGATTTTGTAAGGCTTCGCGCCGCGCTTGAGAGCGCGGTGGCGGGAGCTTCACGGAAAAGCTGCATAAGACCGATAATTACGCCGAAGCTCCCGCATATGGCTTTAGCCATACGCGAAGTCGCCTTTGCTCCGTCAGAGGAGATACCTGTAGGAGAGGCTGAGGGACGCATCTGCGCATCGGTAAAGGTGCCTTGTCCGCCTGCAATACCCATAGCTGCAAGCGGTGAGGTCATCGACAGTAACTGCATAGAGCTTTTCAGGGCATACGGCATAAAGACGGTAGTCGTCGTGAAAAAATAGGCTGAGCTATTGCAATTTTCAGCGATATGTGTTAAAATGAGATATATTATTTTTGCGGAGGTGTCTGTATGAGTGACATGAACGAAAAGGAACTCGATGAGCTTGAAGAAGAGGAAGCAGCAGAAAACTATATCACGCTCACCGATGATGACGGTAACGAGGTATCCTTTGAGATAATCGGTACTGTTGAATATAAAGAGCATCTTTATGCCGTACTTCTTCCATTCGATGATGAGGACGATGAGGTAGTTATTCTTGAAGTTATCCCGGGTGAGACTCCCGAGGAGGACGACTTTGTATCAGTTGATGATGACAAGTTTCTCGGTGAAGTTTTCGAGGAGTTCAAGAAGAATTACGAAGGCGAATACGAATTTGAGTAATGCATGATTAAAGGGCGCACAATGTGCGCCCTTATTTTTGTTGTTATTTCATTGAATGAGAGAGCGGCGCAACGCCGCTCTCTGACAATAGTAATTATACATAAAACTAAGCGTGAAACTTTGTTCAAAACGCAGAACATAAAAAATACTTTTTCAATAATCAACGGTTTTCCATTGAATTTCAGTCTTTTTCAGCCCTATTATAGAAAGGTAGCGGGACGTCGAGGACTCCCAACAGGAGCCGCGACCCTCTGTCCTTCGGACATCTCCCTGTACTACAGGGAGTCACCAGCCCCTACAATTCAAATCCGTCCGCGAAGCAGACACATTAACTCTCAATTCTCAACTCTCAACTCTTAACTTGCGGACGACCAACGGTCGTCCCTAAAAGCTAACGGCTAAGGGCTTAAAGGCTTGCGGGCGGCGGGACGCCGCCCCTACAAGCTATTTGATAGCGCCTGCCTTGTAGGCTTCAAGAAGCTGGCGCAGGTCGTTTATCTTGTCAACTATCTCCTCGCCCTTGTCGGTGTCGGAAATATTCGCACGGCGGTCAAGCTTCTCGACAAGGTGTATTGTCGGAGTATTGCCGCTTTCGCCAGCCACAAAGGGCTTGTGCTCGGCAAGATTGAGACTGTGTGAGTCGTATATCAGGGTATAGCCTGCAATTCCTGTTGTGGACTGGTAAGCTTTGGAAATACCGCCGTCGATGACGAAAAGTTTTCCGTCAGCCTTTACGGGGCTTTCTCCGTTCTTTATTTTTACAGGCACATGACCGTTGATGATGTGACCCTTTTCGGGGTCAAGTCCGAATAATTCCAGCAGGGACATACAAACCTCTGCATTTTCCGAGAATGTATAATAGGCGTTGTAATTCTCTGTGTGCAGCGACTTATCGGAAAGAAGTCCGCGCTCAAAGAAAGCCATTTTGTCCTTGCCGTAAAGAGGAGACTTTGCTCCGCACCAGAGATACCACATATAATCGCTGGCAAACTCCTTGTCCTCGCCGTTTCCGAAATATGCCTGATTTACAAGCTCGCCCAGCTTGTCAAGGAGTGCCTTGCCCGAGTATTTTTCGCCCTTTATGCTGACGCTCTGGAGCTGGCAGTTTTCGTCCATAGGTATACAGCCGTGGAAAAGGAGATTGTTGTTGCAGGTCTTGTACATTGCTCCCTTTGCGTAAATGAAGCGGATATGCCTCTGGAGCTTTTCACTGTGTCGGAAGGACGCTGTAAGCACCTTCATAAGCTCTGCCTCACCCTCCGAAAGAGTGAGAGGAGACTCAGGGTCAACGGTAGGGAAACTCTTATCAAGAAGCATATGTATCTTGCCGTTTATGGTGACTGAGCCTGCTTTGAAGTTGGTCTTTCCGAAAAGGTCGCGGTCCTGCATTTCCCATTCGGGGTGCTTTGCAATGAGCTGACCTTCCAGCTTCATCTGTATAACGGTTATGGCTTTGTGCATTTTTGCCGCAAGGTCGAGGTCAACAGGGTCGTATATATTGTCATCGAGAGTGCTTGGAATATAGCGTTTGCAGTCGTCGCCTGCATAGGTCTCGCTTGCAAAGACGGCAAGTGCGCGGAGGTTCAGTCCGTAGCCGTCTTCGAGCACATCGAAGTTGTTGTAGCGCATAGCGATGCGGATAACGTTTGCAATAAGAGCAGGATTTCCTGCGGCGGCACCCATCCATGAGATGTCGTGGTTGCCCCACTGTATATCAACATCGTGCATCTTCATAAGCTCGTCCAGGATAATGTCCGCACGGGGACCTCTGTCGAAGATATCGCCGATGATATGGAGCTTGTCTATGCACACGGACTGTATCAGCCTGCACAGGGAGATTATGAAGGTCTCGGCAATGCCTGTGCTGATGATAGCGCTGATTATCTCGTCGTAGTAGTAGTCCTTGTTTACGTCATCAGTGACGTTTAGGAGCTCGTCAAGTATGTATACCATATCGTTAGGTATGCGCTTTCTGATGCGCGAACGGGTATATTTTGCGGAAACTGCCTCGCATACGAGTATGAGCCTGTAGATGCTGAGTCTTTTCCATTCGTCGGACATCTCGCCGCTGTTTGTAAGGCGTGATATCTCCTTTTCGGGGTAGTATATGAGCTCCGCAAGCTGTTCGCGGTCACGGGCGGAAACAGTCTTTCCGAGGACTAAGTCTATTTTTATCTTTATCATGCCCGAGGCACTTCTCAGCATATGCAGAAAGGCTTCGTATTCGCCGTGCATATCACTGAAAAAGTATTCCGTACCCTTTGGGAGACTGCGTATAGCTGACAGATTTATTATTTCACTGGCGGCACTTTCGATAGTTGGGTACTCCTTTGCAAGTAGTCTGAGATATTTTATATCCATTGATGTCCTCCCTTCAGAGCTGTTCCATAAGCTTGTCTATGAGTTCCTTTTTTGCAAGTCCGTCCGAGAAAGCCGTAGCACCGCCGCAGGCTGTGCCAAGCTTCAGAGCGTAGTCATAGCCCTCGGAAACGCCTGCGATAAAGCCTGCAAGCATAGAGTCGCCTGCGCCTACAGAGTTCTTGACCGTGCCTGTACAGGCTCCGCATTTGTAGAGCTTGCCTGTTTCGTCAAGGAGCACAGCTCCCTTTTCAGCCATAGATACGAGAACGTTCCCTGCGCCCATAGCCTGAAGCTTTACTGCGTGTTCAACTATCTCATCGTAGGTGGTTATATTTACGCCGAATATCTCACTTAGCTCAAAATTATTGGGCTTGATGAGAAAAGGACGGTATTTCAGCATATTCATGAGCAGACGCTTGCTTGCGTCGGCAACTATCCTTATATCACGGTCTGACAGCCTTGAAAGTATCTTTTCGTATATGTCGTCGGGGAGACTGTTTGGTATGCTTCCTGCCAGCACAAGGGTGTCGCCGTCTTGTATTTCATCGAGCTTTTCCATGAGCTGCCCGATAGACTCGCTGTCGATATGCGGACCCTGTCCGTTTATCTCGGTCTCTTTGTCAGCCTTTATTTTTACGTTGATACGTGAGCTGCCGCTTTTCAGCCTTACGAAATCAGCGTCTATGCCCATATCCTTTACGCCCTGCTCAATGGCTTCACCTGTAAAGCCTGCCGTAAAGCCGAGTGCCTTGCTCTTTATACCAAGCTCGGCAAGTACAGCGGATACGTTTATGCCTTTGCCGCCGAAGAATATCTCCTCAGACTCGGAGCGGTTGACACAGCCTGGCTGTATTCGTTCGGTGCGCAATACGTAGTCTATTGCGGGATTGAATGTGACCGTGTAAATCATTTTTTAAGACTCCTTTTTTATTTCGGATCAAAAAGAAAGAAGCGTCTACCATTGGTAAACGCTTCCTTGGTGCGAGTAATGGAAATTGAAATTAATGCAGCCGTGATAAAATTTCCTTGTTATCTCAATAACGGCAGATCATCCATGATAGAGCATCGCCGTCAGTGTTTACCAAATGATATTATATCACAGATCTATCGCTTTGTCTACCACTCCGGGGATCAAGGACAAAGAGTGAGCATACCTTATCAATTTCAGCCGTTCCACCAGTTATTGTTGTTATTGTTCCAGTTGTTGTTCCACTGGTTCCAGTCGTTGTTCTGCTGCTGATTATTGTTCTGGTTGTTCCAGTTGTTATTCTGGTTCTGGTTGTTGTTCCACTGGTTCCAGTCGTTGTTCTGCTGCTGATTATTGTTCTGGTTGTTCCAGTTGTTCTGGTTCTGGTTGTTGTTCCACTGGTTCCAGTCGTTGTTCTGCTGCTGATTGTTGTTCTGGTTGTTCCAGTTGTTCTGGTTCTGGTTGTTGTTCCACTGGTTCCAGTCGTTATTCTGCTGCTGATTGTTGTTCTGGTTGTTCCAGTTGTTCTGGTTCTGGTTGTTGTTCCACTGGTTCCAGTCATTGTTCTGCTGCTGATTGTTGTTCTGGTTGTTCCAGTTGTTATTCTGGTTCTGATTATTCCAGTCCCAATTATTATTGTTCCAATCATTATTTACAACACCATTCCATGTGTTGTTGTTCTGATTGTTCCAATCCCATGTATTATTCTGATTCTGGTTGTTCCAGTCGTTATTCTGCTGGTTCTGGTTGTTATTCTGGTTATTCCAGTCGTTGTTGTTCTGGTTCTGGTTGTTGTTCTGATCGTTCCAGTTGTTCTGGTTCTGATTCTGATTATTCCAGTCCCAGTTATTATTGTTCCATTCGTTATTTACAACGCCGTTCCATGTATTGTTGTTCTGATTGTTCCAGTCCCATGTGTTGTTCTGGTTCTGATCATTCCAGTTGTTCCAGTTATTGTTCTGCTGGTTCTGGTTATTATTCTGATCGTTCCAGTTGTTCTGCTGGTTCTGGTCGTTATTCTGGTTATTCCAGTCGTTGTTCTGGTTCTGATCGTTATTCTGCTGGTTCCAGTCATTGTTCTGCTGCTGGCTGTTATTGCCGCTGCCGCCGCCGTAGACCTTTGTTACACCCGGGATAGTTGACTCTGTAGAGCCTGTCTTGTAGAAGTGGTAAAGACCTGCTGCTGCGCCTACGAAGCCTGCATTATAGTCGCAAGCTACCTCGTTGCCCACATAGTCGGAACGAATATCTCTGTATGTACCGTTAGCGTCTGTAGGACCGCCGCAGAGAGCGCCTACAAGAAGATTTTTGTTCTGTACGCTGTCATTTCTCTCGCTTGCGTCTGCATCGGGAGAAGAAGCTCTGTGATGCGGGTTCTTTGAGGAATTAGACTTGAAGCCTACAACGAGACAGTATGACTGTCCGTTTGCAAAAGCCTTGTCGCCTGTAAGGTACTGCATCTGACCCTTAGCCCATGCGGAGTCTGCCTTGTTGTACTTGGAAGCGATAAGCGAGCACATCTGTGCTGTAGCGTTGTGTCTTGCGCTGCCCCACTTATCATAGAACTTATAGCCGTCGCCGCTGCCCAGGTCGTGAACGCCGCTCCAGTCGCCTGTGATCTCAGCCTTGAGGATAGCAGCTCCGGGAGCTACGTTTTCCCAGTTCATTACCCACCATGCTTCGGGGCAGTCGTTGAGGTCGTTAAGGTACTGGTTGTCCTTTGTAGCAAGGTAAAGCCATGCTGCTGCCCATGCGAGCTCGTCCTTGGAGCCGCTTTCACCGCTGCTGTAGAATTCGCATGAATAAGTTGCAGGATTTTTCTTTGAGAAATCATAAAGAGCCTTAGCGTATTTAAGATCCTCTGTGTTGCCGAAGTTTACATAGTTAGCTGCAAGAGCTGCTGCGTATTCGGCAGTTACGTTTGCTGCACCGCCTGTAGACCAGAGCATACGTCCTCTGTCGCCCTGATTTTCAGGAGCTCCCCAGTAGGAGTGGTCAACGCCGCCTTCGCCCTTTTCGATAAGCACCTTTGAAACGGTGTTGCCGTTGAGGACTGTAGCGTCGCGGAAGAACTTAGCAAACTTGTCTGTGATGACCTTGAGGTGAGCGGTCTGACCTGTTGCGTCAAAAGCGTCCTTGAACTCGTAGTAAGCCCAGCCGAGAGTAGCTGCTGTGTAGCCCTGTGGCTGACCGAACATTACGTGGTCGCCTGCGTCGTGGAAACCACCCGGTACTTCGTCGTTTGTGTGGCAGTTGCCTCTCCATGAGAGAGCGCAATCGGAATTATTGCCGCACATATTTGCGTCATAGAAATAGAGGGAATACTGAAGGAGTTTTGCGTAATTGTCGCCGTCTGCTGCATTTGCTGAGAGAGAGGGAGTTACTGCTGCGATAGGTGAAACAAATGCTGCAATAGCAGTTGCACTGCTGATTATGGCTGATTTTAGCTTTTTTGATGATATCATGTTATCACACTTCTTTCATAAATTCTATGCCTATAACATGTTCGACTATGATTATACAGGGTTTGAAATGAAATTTGGTAACAAAATAGTAACAGTGAGGTTACAATACAGTAAAAACGAGCGGTTTATTTACATTTTTGTCGTAATGCACAAAAAGTTTTATCAAAATTGTGCGCAATAACTATAACTATTGTGCTGAAAAGATGAGAAAATAGCAAGGTACAAATTTCACTCCTGCCGAAACTTCGGCTGGTAACTTGTCAAACTCAATGCCTTATGTGTGATGTACTATTGTGTCGGATAGTTCGGAGCACGGCTGATGAAAGAGGGGCGGCTTTGATATCAGGCTTGGAACAAAAGGAAAAATAACAAATATGGACTTGTGAAAACTGTGTATGTTAAGGTTTGTTTGCGGTTTAAAAGCGGTTTTGAAAAATATATAAATCAGGTGCTTTAAAATGTGCCTGCTTATACGGTTTGTACAAGTTGTAGTGCTATTCATTGACATATTGCTATATTAATGGTATAATTAACACAAGATTTCGTTTGAAAATGTCAGTTTTTGTAATTAAAAATACGGAATGTAATTAGAAACTGTTAATATACGCAATGAACATGATACTGCGGCAGCAGCGGTCTGAGAACAGGGATTTCGTCTGAAACTGATAAAAGCATTTTTGCATTAAAGCATATGGAAGGGTATAAAAGTTAAAAACTGATAACCGTCCATTGGATTTATAAAGGAGAAAAATATGAAGATCCCGTTTGTATCTTTCCTTCCTATGGAGAAGGAATTGAATAATGACATCAGAGATGCCTTTGAACGTGTTTTTGCTCGTTCATGGTATATTGAAGGCAAAGAAGATGAAGCGTTTGAGCAGGCTTTTGCCGAGTATTGCGACTCGAAATACTGTGTAGGCTGCGGCAATGGTCTTGATGCGCTAATGCTTGCGCTGAAAGCGCTCGGTGTTGGAGCAGGAGATGAGGTCATCGTTCCCTCGAACACATATATCGCAACAGCCCTTGCGGTCACATATGTGGGAGCAACACCTGTATTTGTCGAACCCGATATCAATACATTCCTGATCGACCCTGCACTGATCGAGGCGGCTGTTACCGATAAAACCAAAGCAATAATGCCCGTGCATCTTTATGGACAGGCTTGTGATATGGACGCTATTATGAGCATAGCAGGGAAACACGATCTATATGTGGTCGAGGACTGCGCACAGGCTCACGGTGCTACATATAAGGGCAGGAGAGTAGGCTCATTCGGTGATGCCGCAGGCTTCAGCTTCTATCCCGGTAAAAATCTTGGAGCGCTGGGCGATGCGGGAGCTGCTGTCACCAACAACAGGGAAATTGCAGATAAGATCCATGCTCTTGGCAATTACGGTTCCGATTATAAGTATCACCACATATATAAAGGAAATAACAGCCGACTTGACGAAATGCAGGCTGCGTTCCTTTTAGCTAAACTCTCTCATCTTGATAGAATGAACGAAGAGAGAAGGCGGATCGCAAAGCTGTATTCAGAAGGAATCAGCAATCCTAAGGTCATTACTCCTGTAGTAAAGGGAGAATGTGTTCCTGTTTGGCATATCTATGGCATAAGATGTGCTGAGAGAGATGCTCTTGAAAAGCATCTGAATGAAAAAGGCATCGGTACGAATAAGCATTATCCTATCCCGATGCATTTGCAGGAGTGCTATAGAGATTTGAACATTCCGCAGGGAGCACTCCCCATTGCTGAGGAGATCAGTGCTACCGAATTGAGTATCCCTATGTATTATGGTATGAAAGATGAAGAGATCAGGTATGTGATCTCTGCTATAAATGAGTTTTAAAAGGAGATTGCTATGTTATTAAGAAGACTTGAATTGAGAGATGCTCCGTTGATGCTTGAATGGATGCACGATAAGCGTGTGGTTGAAAATCTTAAAGCGGATTTCGCTTCAAAGACTCTGTCTGACTGTGAGGATTTTATCAGAGCAAGCTGGGAAGATAAGCGCAACATACATCTTGCAATTGTTTCGGATACAGATGAGTACATGGGAACAGTCAGCCTTAAATATATCGAAAATGAAACGGCTGAATTTGCTATTACAGTCAGAGCTGAAGCCATGCGCAAAGGATACGCGTGGTACGGCATGGAAACCATAATAGAAAAGGCATTTGATGAATATGGTCTTGAAAGCGTTTATTGGTGTGTATCGAGAGCTAATGAGCGTGCTGTAAGATTTTATGATAAGCACAACTTCCACGAGGCTCTTGATATTCCCGCACACGTATTGGTCAGATATTCGGGCATGGATAACCTGAAATGGTATTCGGTTCTTAAAGGCGATGATTTTACGACCCGAGATGCAGTTGCAGGCTGTAAGGTGATACATATTAAGACAATTCCTACGGTGAATGCAGGAGAGCTTTCCTTCTTTGAGACTACACACGATATCCCGTTTGATATCAAGAGAATATACTATATCTCAAAAGTGCCTGAAGGAGTTAGAAGAGGTTTTCATGCTCATAAAGAGTTAAAACAACTGTTGTTCTGTCCCTATGGAAGGATACAATTGATCCTTGAAAATACAAACGGTCGTGAAGAAATAGAGCTGTTCGACCCGTCTATCGGTGTAATTATAGATCAGCCGACCTGGAGAGAGATGCTGTGGCTGCAAAAGGATTCTGTACTGTGTGTTGCGGCTTCTGATTTCTATACGGTCGAAGATTATATCAGAGATTACGATGAATTCTTGAAATTTATAAAGAAATGAGAATTATAATAATTCGAGAGACCGTGTTTGACTATATAGATCCATAAGCTTAGACAAAAAAGAGGCTCGCTGCTCATAGGAGCAGGAGCCTCGGCGGCTTATGATTTTGCATAAAAAAGAAGCGCTTACCATTGGTAAACGCTTCCTTGGTGCGAGTAATGGGACTTGAACCCATACGTCCTTCGACACACGCCCCTCAAACGTGCCTGTCTGCCTATTCCAGCACACTCGCATTGCTGTCTCTCGACTGCTTTAATATTATACCAGATAAAAAAAGTTTTGTCAACCCTTTTTTAAAAAAAATCCAAAAAAATTTTTTTGCATGAAAAACAGGCAGGAATAGATTTGTTAATATAAAAAATAAAATATGTTCCTCTTGACTTTTTTTCGCAGTTGCTGTATAATATTATCTGTTGATGCTGATGTGGCACAGTCGGTAGCGCAACGCCTTGGTAAGGCGTAGGTCGTCGGTTCAAGTCCGATCATCAGCTCCAGCGGGGAGCCCCCGCAGGCAAGTTCGCGTCTCGGTAAATCCGGGGCGCGAATTTTTTCCGCGCATGAAGTAGTATCAATATTGTAACACATACACAGTGGGGAGCCCCCACAGGCATATTCGCGTCTTGGTAAATCCGGGGCGCGATTTTTATTTCGCGCATGAAGCCGTTGACAAATCGGATAAAGGTGCTATAATATCTATATACAATATAACTAAGGGAGGCTCTTTATGATAAAGAGGATTATTGCTACATTACTTTCAGTCACTATGGTTTTCGGCACTTCTCTGTGTGCCAATGCCGCAGATACTGACGCAAACAAAGCCGCAGCTAACATCGCAGTAAAGCTTGGCGACGCAAACAGTGACGGCGCAATAAACGCTGTTGACGCATCTATCACACTTTCAAACTACGCAAGGTACGCTACATCTAAGGACAAGCCCACCGAATTCGAGCTTGCAACTCAGGACGTAAACGGCGACGGATCTGTAAACGCTGTTGACGCCTCGACTATACTTAGCTATTATGCATACACATCTGTGGGAGGAAAGCTAAATTTCCCCGAATACCTAAAGGACCCGAACGCTGATCCCAAAGACAGCACAACAACAACAACAACAACTACTACCACTGCTGCAAAGACTACAACAACCACATCTATTTCTGTTACAACAACTTCTGCCACTACAGCTAAGCTTGTTTCTTCCACAACTACAACCACCTCTGCTGTAACAACAACTACCACAAAGGTTACAACTACTACGGCTAAGCCTGTATCCACAACAACTACCTCAAAAGCAACAACTACGACCAGCGCCACAAGCACAACAACAGTAACATCGACAACTACATCACCTGTAAGCACTACTACAATTATTAACCCCAAGGAATATGATTGGGAAAAAGATAATTTGTCTTTTATGACCAATGCACTCCTCGAAGAAATTGTTACTGATGATAACAAGATTGATATCAGTGGTTTTTTCAATAAAGCAGACATAAAACCAGATACAGATATTAAAATCAAAGACACAGATATAGCTCTTGTAGATCGTATAAACCCAGTCATTTTTGTAATAAGCGATAACACATTAACAATTTATCCGCCAGGCACTAAAAAAGAAGTTGTTACGATTGACTATACTGCAAATACAACAACTTTTGTTCCTTATTGTTTCAAGGACTTCAATGGCAATAAAGTGAAAGATTCTATTATGGACATATCCACATTTGAATTAATTATGGAATTAGATTCAGAATGTGAATTAAATCCAGCAGGTTTTTCAGATTATTTAAAAAGCAAAAACGGCAAATTTTCAGAGATTGATAAAGGATTCTATTACGTACGTTACTATGATAATAATAGCATACGTACTTGTGCGGTTGTGACTCCTGATTCTTATTCAAAATATTTTGTTGAATGTGAAATTGACGAGATGATACTTAGCTATCCAGTAAAAACAACTGTGCCATGTCTACTTGATACAACATATCTGTATATCGAAGATGCTATGGTTTATCCATCGCTGATTTCAGGCGTTGCTACTAACAAAGAGTTGAACTCTTTAATTAAAGCTTTCAAAATAGTTGATGAAACTGATGATAATGGCAAGATTCATCATATTCTTCGTCCTGTTGAAGAATTAGAAACCACCCCTGTATAATAACAAACAGCCATACAGCGGAAAGCTCCGCTGACATATCCGCGTCTCAGCAAAACGGGACGCGGATTTTTTGTGCTCAACTAAAGTTTTTCCGCCGTAATCATTGCTATTCGAGTAATTATGTGATACAATATCTTTATATGAAATTCATATGTATAAGGAGAATGAGATGGAATACAAATACAAAGCTTTTATAAGCTATCGACATATCGAGCCCGATATGCAGGCGGCAGAAAGGCTTCAAAAGCTCCTCGAAGCCTACAAGCCACCAAAGTCACTGGGCATAAAAAAGGAAAACTGGCGTATCTTCCGTGATGTTTCAGAGATCCAGTCCAGCAGCGACCTCAGCGAGATAATCAAGAACGCTATAGAGTCGTCGGAATACCTGATAGTTATCTGTTCACCGCAGTACACCGAATCCAAATGGTGCTTACAGGAGCTCACCCGTTTCCGCGAGCTCCACGACAACAAAAACACCAACATCATTACCCTGCTGGTAAACGGCGATCCGAGAGAGTCATTCCCAAAGGAGCTGACCTACGCCGAGGTCACCACCACCAACGAAAAGGGTGAGGAGGTAACGGTAAAGGTAGATGTTGAGCCCCTTGCCGCAAATATTGTTTCAGACAACATCAAGGACTCGATGAAGAAGCTGAATACCGAGTATCTCCGTATAGCCGCTCCCCTGCTGGGCTGTGATTTCAACGACCTGTTCCAGCGTGAAAAGCGCCGTGAGGCTGCAAGAAGAAGACGTATCTTCGGCGGAGTTTCAGGCATACTCTCGCTTATTTCCATTATCAGCATAGCTTCGGCAGTCACCATAAACGGCAAAAACAAGCAGATACAGAAGCAGAATGACCAGATAAAGGAACAGAACGCCGAGATAGAAAACAAGAACAGCGAGCTCCTTGTTGAGAACGCAGGTCACCTTGCTGTTGAGTCTGAGAACCTGTTCAAGGAGAGCAGTCTTATCCCTGCCGTAAAGAAGGCTGTAGAGGCTCTGCCCTCTGAGGGAGAAGAAAAGCCCGTGCTCCCCGAGGCGGAGTATGCCCTCTCACGCGAGCTTGGTATGTTCAAGCACACACAGACAGTCCCTCAGCTGTCATTGAAGCATGAATGTGCAGTTGAACAGCTTTCATTCATGGGCGGAGGAAAGTCCGTAGTATCACAGGACGCTACAGGAGTATACTTCTGGGACGCTGAAACAGGCAAGCTTATTAAGAAGCTGTCCGTCACAGACAGCGAGTTCGCCTCAGAAGCAGGAAGCTCCAACGAGCTGACAGCTTATTTCGACATTGATACGGATAAAACAGGAACTTATTTCAACAATACAAGCGCACCCAGCAGTGTTACCTACGAAAACAGCTCTGTTTTCAATAAAATATACACCTGTTTCGTACACGCTGTTGACAAGGACGAGCCCGGCACAGGCGGAGATGTATACATCACAAACTCCGACAAAACCTTATGGCGCATTGACGGCGCTACAGGTGAGATAAAGTGGAAAGCTCCAAAGTCAGAGAAGGCTTACTTTTACAAAAGTGTCATTGTGGACGAGAAATACGTTCTGCGTATGTTCAATGACAAGCGTGAGCTTGTGAGCGGCAAGGCTATAATGGGTGACAACATCTTCCTTGAGATAATCGACCGCGAAACAGGCAAGGAAGTTGACACCGTAAAGCTTGACTTCAATAACAAAGCCGCAAGTCTGTACTTGGACTTCGAGATAAAGGCAGTCCGTGACGGAGTCGTTTATGCTGCCTTTGACTCAGGTATTCTGGCAGCTTACGAGATAAAGGACCACGCTCTAAAGCTCAGAAACAGTATTGAGCTGAATTACCCCGTTGCGGCAGGCATAAACACCAATTACCTGCAATTCATCAATAACGAGCCTGTCATTGCAGCCTGCAGCGTAATGGCTTTCACCCTGACCACCGACATCTCACGCTGCGACAAGGATATGAAGGAGAAAAAGTGGACAGCTTCCCTCCCCGTCAACTATCAGAACAATGGCAAGATGTTCCTTATGTCTGCCGACACCACAGGCTATGAACATGACGTACTTGCCGTCACCACAAACCGCACCCTTTCCTTTGTGGACTATGAAAACGGAAAGCTCATAAAACACCTCCCTATAGACGGCGAAATGGTAGACGTATCCTTCAGTCAGAGCGGACTTGTTATGTTCACTCTTGCCAGCGGCGAGGAATACACAGTAAGCCTGAAAAGCTTCACAACGGGCAAGGATTCCGACCAGGCAGCATACAGAGTCCAGACCATGACCACAAAGGTATCCCTTTGCAGCTACAGTCTCGGCAGGTATGTCACCGCAGAGAATTACTCAAATACTGCCTATATCCAGTACCCCAAGACAAACTCGTCCTTCACAGATATTGACACAGGCGAATTTATGTATAACCGCAATATCCTTGCAGTATCCGATGACGGCTCAAAGGCTGCTGTTGTCTCTACATACTACCCAAACGGCGAGTACAAAACGGACAGCAAGCTCACAAACCACCTGTTCATCTATGATACAGCGTCAGGCTCACTTACAGAAGTGACCGACCTTGAAGGCAGCAGGATAAACTCTGCCGCATTTATCGGCAATGACAAGTTCGTCGTGAATACAAACATCAAGGACGCCAATGAGGACTCCACCATGCTAATAAACGTGGCTGACGGAAAAGCTTCAGAAATAAAGGACGCACCACAGGCTAAGCGCAGAAATAATGACCTTATCCCGACAGAGGGCGGCGCTTATTACTTGGCAGATATGGGCAAAAATATTGTGTTCATCTCCGCTGACGGCGGCTTCAGGTCATGGGCACAGAAAGATGAGGATTCTATACTCGCAGACAAGGCAATAGTCAACGAGATGTACGCCGTTTCGGGCAGCAAGGCTGCTATGCTGGCTGAACTCAGCAATGACGAGGGCAAGACTGCTCTGATCGTTCACGATTTCTCAGTGGGTCAGCACATAGAGCTCAAATTCAACGCAGACAGTGATACTGCTCCCGAGGTACAGCGTATCTTCTGGCAGGGCGCCGACACTGTGGGAGTGCTTTTCAGTGACCGCACAGTCGGTCTTTTTGACGCCACAAAGGGTGTGCGTAAGGCAACTGTTTCCCTTAACGGCACAAGTCAGGAGCCTGTTTCCGTCGTTCCTGTCAGCGATGATAAATTTGCTGTGCTCTGCCGCGATTCCCACCTTTACGAGATGAACGCAGAGGGCTTTACAGGAAGAAGCTGCCGGCTTGATTTTGCAAGTGACTATGACAATAATATCTATGAATCCGATAGCTCATCTGCTGCTTTGCTTGAAACAAAGCCCTCAGCAGACGCAGGCAGAGTTTACGCAGTATGGGACAAGTCCCACGCATGGCTGCTTGATACCTCACGCTTCAATGTGCGCTACAGGATAGACGATTTTTCCGCAGCATCAAAGTCAGGCGACAAGGTTTTCATAAGCGATGAAAACAAAAACAAGACAGGCTTCTTCCCTGTTTATACCACAAAGCAGCTTCTCGGCGCCGCAAGAGATTACCTTTCGGCTCTGGGCGAGGCATGAAAGGACTGACAAATGAGCAACAATAAAAGTCGTAAGAATACTACGCGGATGATATTTCTGCTGGCAGTGCTTTCATTCCTGATAGCCACTGCACAGGGTATCATATACTACAAGAATTACGATTCCTTCTTCAAGGTGCTTCTGGTACTGCAAAACAGTATCAACGCATTCGGCTTCAAGGCTTCGGTAACTATCAAGGACACCGTCGCCTTTATGAAGGATAATCCCTCGGTGCTCAACAAAGGTATCGGCTATGCATACTGTATCGCAGTATTCACCGCTCCCTACTGTACTATTTCTTTCATATATAAATTCTTAGAGCGCCTGCTCAGATTCATAATATTCTTCCGCAGAGACAAGAACTGCCGCCATATAGTAATTTTCGGCTATAACAGTGACATTAAGTCAATGCTGAAAAACAACAGGTCTGACCCGAAAAAGACCTGTATACACATAGTTACCAACGAGTCTGTCGACAACGAGGAGATATACCGTCTCAACAAGGCAGGCTATGTCGTTCATTACGCAGATGTGCTCAAGGCGGCAGACTCCGAGCTGCGGACTCTCCTTGCAAAGACACGTATCGACATCGCCACCAATATCATACTCTTCGAGACCTCGTCAATACGGAACTTCTCACTTTTACAGCTCTTCCGTCTCAACGAAAAGGACTCCGAGGATAGGATAAAGCTGGCACAGGGAGCTAAGGTATCATGCAGGTGTGAGGAGGAGGGCATAGGCAGACTTATCGCCGAGTACTATAACAGCGCCGCAGGCACTGACGCATACTTTGACCTTGAGCTTGTGGGACTTCCCGAGATGCAGATACACAAGATGTACTCAGACCACCCTATCCACTCGGTATATCTCGGCACAGACACTCCCCTGAAGGACTGGACAGCACATCTTCTGGTAGCAGGCTTCGGTCAGCTTGGACAGCAGGCTGTATTGCAGGCAATGAATCTGGGAGTAGTCCACGAGAGCAACCGCATAATCATCGACGTTTTTGACAGCAATATCAAGGCAAAAAAGGCAGTGTTCCTCAATCAGCTCAGCCACGATACCTTTGAAATTACCGACAGCAGCGTTATACTGAAAAGCAGCGCCGCTGACGGGCTTCTGGAGATAAACTTCCACGAGCTGAACATCTCACATCTCAGCTTCTATGACACCATACGCAGCAAGCTCGACGCCGAGCCCTACACATACGCAGTCATAGCCCTTGAAAACATCGACCTCTCGGTACACTGCGCTATACAGCTTGAGGAGCTCTTTGACGAACGCGGATTAAAGCTGCCCATACTCATGAGAATGGACACCGACAGGCGCCTTGCAGGCTATATCTCCGCAGAAAACAGCACTCTTGCCGACGTAAGCCTTATCGACGACAGAAGCATCGTCATAACCCTCGACATGATAATCAACCGCGAGATAGACCGGCTTGCCAAGAACTACAACCACTTCTACAACAATATCAAGCTCATTACCGCCGATGAAACAGGCACTGCCGACAACGCTGAGGCGGACCCCGAGCAGGAATGGAACAGGCTGCGGCTTTTCCGCCGCTCATCAAGCAAGGCTGCCGCATATCACGACGAGGTGAAAAACGATATAATCCCGAAGCTTGCCGCAGAAAACGGCACAGAGCTCTCTGAAAAGCTGGAGGAGCTCATCGGCAGTAATGGCTCACTTATGAAGTACACAGGCTCAGCATGGCAGATGAACGGCAGTGAGGAGGAGGTCCTTGAAAAACTGAAACAGGACAGCTTCGCCTACAGCCTCGCTTCCTTAGAGCACCGCCGCTGGTGCTGCTATATGGCTTCTATCGGCTGGCGCTCGGGAGAACGCAGTGACAGGTTCCGCAGAAATCCCTGCCTTGTGCCTCAGAAGGAGCTCATGGAAACAAATCCCGAAATGTGCAAGTACGACCTTATGTCGCTTATGGCAAGATACAAAGCCCGTAATTAGCTATGCTAATTCGGGCTTTAGCCTTTAGCCTGTAGGGAACGCCGCCCTCGGCGTTCCGTCAAAAAATATACACCTGCCATTAAGGGACGCCCTCTCTTGCAGGGCCCCCTAATCGGGTCCGTCCCCTCTGTCCTTCGGACATCTCCCCATCTTATGGGGAGTCACTCTGCCAAAGGAACACAGTCCCTTTGGAATCCCATTCATAGGCTCAACAAATTTAACTGTTAACACAACTCCGCAAGTTATGCGTTGACATTTGCGCCGATATGGGGTAAAATGAAATCAGACCGATAGCTGACGGCTATCCAACAGAAAGGACTGAGTTTATGAAGATATTCAAGCGCTTATCCGCTTTTACTGCGGCGGCAGTAACTGCCGTGTCTGCTTCAGCGGCGGCTCTGCCTGCATTTGCAAAAACTACTCCTGACGTTGTGGACTATGAGGAGACCGAGAACAACTGGGCTAAACTCTTGCAGTACACCCTCTACTTCTATGACGCTAATATGTGCGGTACGGGAGTTTCCGAAAACAACCGCCTTTCATGGCGCGGAGACTGCCACGTTTACGACGCAAAGGTACCCATGCACTCAATTGATGACAACCACTCGGGAACCAATCTCCCCGAGGCATTCATGACCAAGTACAAGGACATACTCGACCCCGACGGTGACGGCTTCATTGATGTTTCGGGCGGCTTCCACGACGCAGGCGACCACGTAAAGTTCGGACTTCCCGAGGCTTATGCGGCTTCTGTTGTGTCATGGGGCTACTATGAGTTTCGCGACGCCTACAAGGAAACAGGTCAGGACGCTCATGCAGAGACTATATGCCGCTATTTCTGCGACTACTTCATGAAGAGCACCTTCCGCGACGAAAACGGCGATGTCCTCGCATTCTGCTATCAGGTTGGCGACGGAAGCGTTGACCACGAGTACTGGCAGTCCCCTGAGATAGACGCTATGGGACGTCCTGCTTTCTTTGCAACCTCTGAGCTCCCCACCACAGATGACGTATCTGAGAGTGCGGCGGCTCTTGCTATCAACTACTACAACTTCAAGGACACCGATCCCGAGTACGCTGAAAAGTGTCTCGACTACGCAAAGGCACTTTTCGACTTTGCCAACAAGAATGAGAAAAAAGTGGGCGCAGGCGGCGACGGTCCTATGAGCTTCTACACATCAAGCAAGTGGGAGGACGACTTCTGCTTTGCCGCAGGCTGGCTATATCTTATAACAAAGGACCACGATTACCTCGAAGCCTGTGAAAAATACATCGACTACTACGCTCCTCCCGGATATGTCCTCTGCTGGAACGATATGTGGAACGGCGTGGGACTCATATTCGGACGCATACAGGACATCTATCCCGAGGTATGTGAGGAGACCCGCGTGGCTATCGGCAGAGGTCAGTATGAGGTTCTTGACTTCTGGGAAATGGAAGCTAAAGCCCTCAATACCGTTATGAACAAAAAGCTCACTCCCGCAGGCTATTTCCACCTTGATACATGGGGAAGCGCAAGATACAATACCGCGGTGCAGTTCACGGCTCTGGTATACGACAAGTACAACAAGGGCAAGGACAAATACAACGAAAAAAACCCCGACTATACCTTCTCAGACTGGGCTCTGGGACAGATGGAATACATCATCGGCGATAACCCTCTGGGCAGGAGCTATGTTGTAGGCTACGGCGAAAATTCCGTAAAATATCCTCACCACCGTGCGGCTTCGGGACTTACTATGGCTGAGGATCCTGCCGAGCACAAGCACGTTCTCTACGGCGCTCTTGCAGGCGGTCCTGACGAAAATGACGAGCATAACGACGTCACAAAGGACTGGGTATACAACGAGGTGACTATAGACTACAATGCAGCTATAGTCGGTGCGGCAGCAGGACTTTACCTCTACAAGGGAGACAAGACCATGAAGCCCGAGGAAAACTTCCCTCCTGCCGAGAAGGTAGACGATACACAGCTCTTCTCAGGCGATGATTTCTGGGTATCGGGCTATTGCTCAGAGGCTCCAGAGGCTACAGGCTCAGGCGTTACAAAGCTGACATTCTTCGTGAATACGGATTGCTTAGAGCCCCATACAGACCTGTCAGTGCGCTATTATTTCAGCATAGAGGAATTCGAGAACAAGGCTATCCCGGGAAGCTTTGTACTGCAAAAGACCTACGACCAGGTAGAGACTGAGGTTACTGACAAATCCGCTGTGCTGTCACAGCCAAAGCAGTACAAGGACGATATATACTACATCGAGGTATCATGGCCTGACTATGCAGTTGCCAACTCCAACAAGAAGTATCAGCTCATTATCGGAAACTACTTCGGTGAGAAGTGGGATTCCTCCAACGACTGGAGCCGAAAGGGCATGATAGACCTTGACGAGCTGGGCGAGGACTATGACAACATCGTAAGCGGTGTAGAACTGGCAAAACGCTGTGACAACGTGTGTGTTTACGCAGACGGCAAGCTTGTAGGCGGTACAGAGCCCGACGGCACAAAGCCTGCTAAGGTATACAAGGTGGCACAGCTTGTAAGACTCCGCAAGATGATACTTGGCGTATCTCCGTTCAGCAGCAAGGAAGCCGCAGAACAGTTCGACTTCAACGGCGACAAGAACGTAGACCTGTACGACGAGATACTGCTTAGAAAGCTCCTTATCAAGCAGGGCTGATATAACGAAAAAACATAACATTACGAAGAAAGGCTCCCATTGGGAGCCTTTCTTCTTTCTCTGTTTTCTTTTCTATATTTATCATGTTTTCTTTCAGTCTGCAACGGTCTGAGGAATTGCAAAACATACAAGTTCCTCGTCGATGTTCATGAACTTCATATAGTTCTTCATCTGTTCAATGACCTTTTCCTGCTCTTTGATATCAAATGTGCCCAGATATACATAAACCTGCTTGTCACCCTGACTGATTGATGTAATCATGGAAACAGGGAGCTTGTGCTCTGTCTCATAGGCAATCAGAAGAGCGTTTACGTCGTTAAGGTCGGTTATCTTTTTCTCGCCGAGAGGGAGCTTCACGCTTTTCAGCGACTTTGCAAGCTTCATAAGCTCTGCTTCTGATCCGAAACATCTTACCTTGCAGTAATGTCCGTCGTCTAAAGCGAAAATCACGCTGATATCGTTCTGACCGTCCTTGCTGCTGTCGAAGATAAAGTATTTATCGTCGATGACCTTTGTTACATTAAAGCCAAAGCGGTTCTTTATATAATCAGACATAGACTGACCTGCGTAATCCTTGCCTCTGTTGAAGTAGTATAACTGATAGTTCATGTCATATGCCTTTACATGATAGAGAATGCCTATATCCTCAAAATTCGCATAAGGACCGAGCCAGACAGGCGGATTTACATAGTCGTCGCGGAGCTTTACTGCGTCATCGCCTGTGACTTCGGCAAAGCGATAGATAAAACCGTCCTTTTTGAAGCTCTCGAACATCTGCTTCATGGTCTCGTGGGCGTTTACATTGTAGTCGTTAAGGTCATAGCTTCTGATAAGCTTTATTGCTTCGTCTGTTGTATTAACGCCTACAGATTGTGCTAAAGGAGTTAAAGGCTCGCTGTCATCATCGAGACCGAGAAGCTTCATCTGTATCTTCTGAGCATCGCCAACTGTGAGACCGTTGCCGTCAAGGTCTGCGTTTTCCTTGCCCTGTGCTGTGAGATGTACCTTTGCAGTACCATTTTCACCGTATTTATTCGGATTTGCAAGAGACTGCATAATGAGAACTACATCTGACATATCCATCTGACCGTCGCAGTTAGCGTCGCCCTTCTCTTTGCTGACTTCAACGATATCTATGTTCACATAGCCTGTGAACGCACAGCCATTTGTCCAGCAGCCAAACATTGCCTCGCCTGCTTTGAGAGCCGTTACCTTAAAAGTATCGCTTCCATCGGTATACTCAACTGAAATATTGTCTGTTCTTGCTTCTACCCAGCCGCCTTCATTCTTCTTTGTCTCGGGATTGTAGAAGCGTCCCTCTCTTGTCTCGCCTGCTGTCATAGGAGACTTGTCAAACTCTACTGTAGGCCAAAAATCATATATCACAGTAGTCGTAGAGGTAGATGTTGTAGTCGCAGTGGTAAGATATGTGGTCTGAGAATTTGCCTGTTTAGTTGTTGTAGTTGTGGGGCTGTCTCCGTTTTCATCAACTACTTTGAATTCAACGCTGCCCATAAATGCGCAACCCTTTGCACCAAAGTTGATATGCGCACGTCCGGGTTCAAGAGCTGTTACCTTAAAGGTGTCGCCGCCCTCTGTATACTCGACCTTTACCGTCTCAAAAACAGCATAAACAGAGCCGCCGTCAGTCTTTTTTGTCTCGGGATTGTAGAATTTTCCCTCACGTACTTCGCCCACTTTCATAGGAGATGTGTCAAACTCTACTGTAGGCATAAAATCATATATCACAGAAGTAGTCACTGTCTGAGTTGTGGTAACAGTAGTTGTCGGCACAGTCCATACAGCTGTGGAAGTAGTTACATCGGCGGGCGCGTCTGATACTGTGACATAAGCCTTTACAGTAACGTCTCTGTCCTTGTAGGTGATAGTCGCTTTTCCCGGTTTAAGACCTGTTGCCGCAAGACCGCTCTCGTCAAGTGAGATAACGTCCTCGTTATCAACTGTCCATGATTCGGGACGGGCAGTGCCGCAGTAAGCGATGTATGTCTTGTTGCCTACAGCAACATTGTAATCCTTCCACATAAGCGAAAAGTACTCGTTATTAGCTTTTGTTGTTGTGGTGGTAGTAGTTATTGTAGGATCATACATGGTAGTTGTCATAAGAACGCCGTTGCTGAACGCCATGTATGTAAAGCTGTTTCTGTCAATATGGTTTGCCGAAGCAAATTTAAGAAGCTCGATATAGTCGTCCTCGTTCATATCGAACTCTATTACTACAGTATCCGAATACTCGGGATATTTGTCAGGTGCTGCGCACGTTATGTTCAGACCTTCCTCCTCAATGAATTTATTAAACATCTCACGGATCAGAGAAAGATCGGTTATTTCCGCCTCATCTGATATAGCCGCAGAAGGCGCCATGTCCTCCGCAACAACATAGTTCGGCGTGAATGCCATAGATGTCATACCCATTGTCAGCGCAGTGATGAACGTCAGTATTCTCCTTTTATTCATAGTAATACCTCCCTTTTGAATAAAGAATGGCAGCTTGCTGTGCAGAACCTTTTTTTGGGGAGCAAATTGCCTGATTATTTACTGTTCACTTATTAGACGTTTGAGAAATGGAAAACTCTCACACTTTTTCAAAAAATTTTTTGAGAGCACAAAAAAGGCTGTACCCAATTGGTACAGCCCTGATGTTTTATGCTATCCTTATGCAGTTTCTGCCGCTGGACTTAGCCTCATACAGCGCATTATCCATACGTCTGTAGGCTTTCTCAAAGTCATCTGATGGATTAAGCACCGTAACACCGATACTGCAGGTGATATTTCCGACAACTTCAAATTCCTCTGAAGCAACCTTCTGACGGACTTCCTCTGCTATCCTTGCAGCTTTTGAACGGTCTGCCCCGTAGCATACAGCCACGAATTCTTCACCGCCCCAGCGTCCGACTACTCCATTACAATTATCAAAGTAAGTTTTAAGTATATCAGCGAAATGCCTGAGAGTAATATCACCGACAGAATGACCGTGATTATCGTTTACGTGCTTGAAGAAGTCAATATCCATTATCATCATAGAGACAACCTCGCCTTTTTTTACCTGATTTATAAAAGCGTTTGTTATCTCTGTTTCCATTCTGCCGTGATTGAATATCTTTGTAAGAGCATCTTTATAAGCAAGAGCTTCAGATTTATCCAGTGCTTCTCTGAGAGCCTTAGTCGCATCATTGATATCCTGAACCATGTATATAAAACGATAGTCCTCGGGATTGCTGGTACGCACACGGCTGAATATGAGCTTTACCCATATCTCTTTTCCCTCAAGGTTCATCATAAGGCAGTCTAATGATTCTGTAGCTCCGGGAGCAATTGTATTTTTTAGATTTTCAGGATCGGACAATTCGAGGAATTTACCCGTAAACTTTGAATTAATAGCATTTACTATCATCATTCGCCACTGAGTATACTTCAGTTCCTGATTCACTACATCATCTGACAATTCAGTAACACTGATACTGTTGATAGTATCCTTTGCTATATCTATATACATAGAGAACAGATAAGTATTCTGGAAAGATTTGACCTTCTGAGTAGTCAGAGTATCGTCTACAGACTGGCTTTGATCAAGCTCGTCAAGTATAAACAGATATGTTTCTTTTTCCTTTAACGGATAAACAGTCACCTGTATGTCTTTAGATACATCGTTAATGACGACCTCTACCTTTCTTGAGTAAATTCCTGAAAACAAGCCTGATGTCTTAACAAACCCCTTATATTCACTGACCACAGTGTCAGAGGAATTGCTTAAATGATACCAGAGCTTCTCAATAAGGTCATGGTACTTGCCTGTATCCTCTAATACAGCGTTGAAAATACCCTTTTTATGAACAGATCTATAGGAATCAGCGTTACTGTCGGCAACGACAATAGCTCCGACATTATCTTTGAAATAGGCGATAGCATCGTCTAATGTCATATCATTGATATTGAATTTTTCCATAATAAGTCCCCCTAATAATGTTTTTTGATGAAGCAATACAAGCTTCTGAGCAAATAAAAATAATAAAGTGGTGATATTCAGACAGCTTTTTCACAGCTGTTAACATATATTGTACATAATAAATAATAACACATTTTTATCTAAAAAATGAGAACAAATTATGAACGAGCCCCAAAAGCAGGTTCAATTTGTAGCTTTGAACAATGAAGAGCATAGTTCTTTGGAAAATTTGACAAAAAAGCTTCCCTGCAAAATACAGGGAAGCTCATAATTTGCCGTTAATTATTCAAATTCGTATTCACCGTCGTAATTCTTCTTGAATTCCTCGAAAACCTTGCCGAGAAGCTCGTCATCGTCAACAGAAACAAAGTCATCTTCATCCGGAGTCTCTCCAGGGATGACCTCAAGAATGACTACCTCGTCGTCCTCGTCGTCGAATGGCAGAAGAACTGCGTAAAGGTGGTAGCTGTACTCAACATTGCCGATTATCTCAAATGAGACCTCGTTGCCGTCGTCATCTGTGAGGGTGATATAGTTCTCTATTTCGTCTTCCTCCTCAAGCTCGTCGAGTTCTTTTTCGTTCATATCGCTCATGGCTTAACCTCCGCAATAGTATTTTACTATATTCTATCATAAATACTGAGAAATTGCAATAGTCTGCGCTAATTTTTCACCACAAGGACCGTTTTTATGCCATATGCACGGAACAGGTCTATGCACTCACTGTCGATCAACTCACCGCTGACGGCTATGGGTATTGCAGGCGGACATGGTACCTTGACCGACGCACAGATACGTCCCTCAGCTTCCTCAACAGGAATTTCCTCAGACTCTGCAAAGGCGGCTTCACAAATGGCTAAAGCCATTTGCGGGAGCTTCGGCTGAAAGCTAAAGGGCTCAATACATACGGGAGAAGCTCCCGATGCCGCGCTTTCCAGCGCGGCTTGAAGCCGCCTGTAGTCCTCCTCAGCCGAAAAAGGTGACATAAGAAGTATAACCAGCTCATCATCGGCATACTCACATTCCACGCCCTCTTTTCTAAGAAGCTCCGCTAATTCGCTGCCGCAGAAGCCGCTTTCAGCGGCTTCGACCGTAATATGAAATGGTTCGGAATCCGCAAATACATAAATCCCTGAGAGTGCGGAGCGAAGCTCCGCAAGCCGCGGCATCGCCGCGGCAATGTCGTCCCTGATACTCTCTGAGATATAGCGGTTGCACAGGTCAAGAGATGCCATAATAAGATATGACGGACTTGTTGAGCCAAAAAGGCTCGTCGCCTGCTTGAGTCTCGGGACATACTCCTCACATGAGGTATGCAGTATCGCTGCTCCCGTAAGAGCAGGCAGCATTTTATGTGCAGAATCGCAGCAAAGATCAGCTCCCAGAGCTATAGGGTGCTGATTCTTCTCCATAAACGCCAGATGTGCGCCATGGGCATTATCCACAAGGAGCTTCGCTCCATAGCTGTGGCATAGCCGAGCCAGTGCGGCGGTATCCGCCAGCCTGCCCGTGTAATCAGGTGAGGTCACATAAACACAGGCTGGCGTGTGGTCGGCGGCTAATGCCGCCGCCACGTCGGCGAGCTGAAGCTCGCCCGACAGGATACCGCCGCTGTATCTGGGCATTATCCACTGGACGTCCAGACGAAGCAAAGCCGCCGCATTGAGAAAAGCGCGGTGAACGTTCCTGACCGCTATTACGCGGCGGCGCTCCTGCTTCATAAGAGCCAGCATAGCCTGTATGCAGAGTGTTGAACCTCCTGCTGAAAACACAGAAGCCTTGCTGCCGTATAGTCTCGAAGTATTGTGCTCGCTCTGAGCGATTATTCCGTCAGCCTCAAAAAGGCTGTCCGCCCCATTTATCTCGGTGATGTCAAGTGCAAACAGCTCACCAAGCTCTGCATCGGTATTCCCTTTGTGACCGGGCATATGAGCTCTGAGCGTACCCGAAGCAGCGTAGCTTCGCAAAAAATCATATATAGGAGTATCCATAATGCCTCCTCAGATGTAATATTTAAGTATACTGTAAATTTTAGTTTTGGCGCGTGACATAGACGCATAGACCGCCTGCTGGGACACACCAAGCCTTTCGCTTATAGCTGCCACATCAGCGTCCTTAAAATAGTATAGCATAATTATCTCTTTTTGTCTCGGTGTCAGCTCATTATTAATAACTTTTAACAGAATACTGCGGAGCCTTGACGCACTTTCGTCCTTTTTTCCGCGGCTGAGGATTCGCTTAATGCCAATATCCTCTCTGCCCTTCATTTTGTCTGAATACCTTATATCAATATTTCTCAACGCTCTCACGCCTCCTGTTGTACGAAGTGAGATGAGAAATTATCGCCTGCATTTCGCCGTGCTCCTCATAGAGCAGCTGAATGCGGCGGTCAAGGTCCAGCTCTGAGACTCTGCGGATATCCCCCCTTTTAAGCAGAGCCCTCCTGAGTGTGGAAAGCTCGGTTATGCGCTGTTTTACCATATCACGGCTGTTGGTGTAGTTTTTGATGAGTTGTGTCATGATTTGCCCCCTTATTAATAAAAAAGAAGCACGAGTAGCTTGTCGCTGCACCCTTGATAAGATAGCTTTGAGAACTAACGTTCCATTCCTTGTAATCATATTATAGAACATCTGTTCTGATTTGTCAAGAGCTTTTTTCAAAAAAATTATTATTCGACACTTTTCGACATAAAACAGCATGAAAAAGAGGCGAACCATGTTCGCCCCTACGTTTCATTCTTCATTCTCTATTTTTAATTCTTCATTTTCTACGTCTGAAATGACCTGCTGGGATTCCTCGTCAGCATATTCGATATTCTCGGGTACTGCCTCCTCAGCCATTGCCGCTGCGGCAGCAGCCTCAAGGTCCTCGCGTATTCCGTCCGAGCAGGCGCCCAGCTTCGGCATATTGATGATACCCGAGCAGGTAACATCGTCGCCGCTGCCCTTTTTCGTCATAGCAGGCAGAAATTCCGCCAGCTGTGTCACTCCGTCCTCTAAGCCGTTTTCAACTATAGTAAGGGCAAGACCGCGGAAGAAGCCGAAAAGCTGCTCCTCATTCCAGTATGAGTTCTCAACACCGTCAGTGCAAAGAAACACAGCCGCAGGCATAAGTCCCTTTGGAAGATAGAAAAATCTTGCCGAAAGTGCTGCGTCGTCCTGACACATGGACGTGGTAACGTTCTCATAGCACCGCGGATCATCGGGTATAGGCGCACATACATTGCTGTCGCCGTCGATGACTACGCATTTTCCGTCACCTATCTGAGCACCAAAGGCATAGTCCTCGGTGACTACCGCAAACAGAAGCGTCGTTCCATAAGCGCCGATATACTCACCGCTCTCATAGCGCTTTATATATGAAGCAAACTTCTCCGGGATACGGCTGTACTCCTCCTCGGTAAAGGGCTCGTTTTTAAAGTCCTGCTCTGTCTTGTCATGCCAGCGCGCGATGATACTGCGCCAGAGCTGATTGAAAAGCTCCTCTCGCTGTCTCTCATCGGCAAGTACCTCGGCGGCATTTCCGACACTGTCAAGGAACTCTGCAACGCACTCTGCCGCGCACTCAACAGCAAATCTTGAGCCTCTCTCCGTGCGGAGATAGCATGGACTGCCGTGACCGTCAGCCGCCGCCGCAAATGAGTAGCTCTCATGGTCTTCGGAAAGAGAGCTGTCCTGACATACTATGTCTTTGCTGAGATGTGAGGCGCCGACGATCGTCTGAGCAAAGGAAATTATTTTTTCCATAGCCTCACCTTACCAGTCTGCTTCGTCCCAATCGGCGGTATTGGCGTCGCTGAGAGCCTCTGATGTCTGAGTCTGAACGTCCTCAGCAAGCTTCTTTGATATTTCAACAGGATCAGTGTCGCTGTCAACAGTACTTGAATGGCTTGCAAATACGCTGGTGATAACGCTTGCCTTTTCTATCATAAGGCGGAGCTGATCCTTATTCTTTACATCGAGAACCGTTTCCGAGCTTCCCGAAAAACGTGCAAGAACGTCCTTATCTGCATCATCGCCGATAGCGAACGCTATCTTGATAGAGCGCTTGTACCAGTTATTCTTTTTAAGAGCGTCAAGTCCGCTCTCCCAGTTATCTGTAGGACCGCCGTCACTGAAAAGGAGTATTACAGGCGGATATGCGCCGGCGGCAGTCTGTAAGAACTCATTTCGTGAGAGCTTTTTGTCAAGCTCCTTGCAGGCAGCTCCAAAATCGGTGACACCGCAGGCTTCAAAGGTCTTGAAGCGGTATCCCTCGGGAGAAACAGGCTCGGGAGTTACCCATGAAGCACCTGTAGAAAACTCCAGAACGGCAATTTTGATCTCTGCATCATCACTTTCATCGCTTATTTCCTGTAATGTCTGCATAACCTCTTCAAGAGCTGATTCTACTTGTCCTATTTTACTGCCCTGCATACTTCCCGAAGTATCAATGACATAGAAAAGTGTCATGACCTTTCTGACAGCAGGAGCGTAATCATCTAAACCTGGCATGATATTTACCTCCGTCCTATTCTTTATTAAGTACATAATAAACTAAATGTATTATAGCATAAAAGTACAGACAGGTCAAGTATATATAGGGCAGGTATGTATTTTATCCTCGTTCTCACAATTGTTCACACAAATTTAACATTTAATATCGTGACATCAACACATATATAATGTATAATAAATGTAAACTCAGTAACTGCCTTCAGGCGGTTACTGCCCCGAACACAGTTCGGTGAGCGCAAATTAATAAAGACATGATATATGATTGGAGGGCTTGCCGTTTTTCGGCTTACTATGAATAAAAACGACATAAAAAAATATATCTTTATCGCAGTTCTGGCTGTCGCCGTCTGCGTAATAACCCAGAATTTCCATGTACTTGCAAACCTGATATCTTTAGTGCTTGGCGCTTTAAAGCCACTTGTTATGGGCTTTATGATAGCCTATATCTTCAACATCATCATGAATTACTTTGAAAAGCACTACTTCCCGAAAAGCACATCTAAGGCTGTTACAGTAACGCGGAGACCTGTTTGTCTGCTGTGTTCATTTGCCATTGCCATTGCGATGGTGATCCTTGTCATGTATATAATCGTTCCCGAAATAGCCTCTGCTTTCGGAGTTCTCTACGCCGAGATACCGCCTGCCTTTACATCTGCTAAGGATTTCGTAATGGGCAAGCTCAATGAATACCCAGAGATACAGGAACAGATAAGCACCGTCGAATTCGATTGGGCAAATATTGCTGAAAAGGGTTCAAAGCTCCTGACATCGGGGCTCGCAGGCATACTCAGCTCCGCACTGGGCATAATAGGAGGGCTTACCTCTGCTGTTACGAACATCGTGCTGGGACTGATATTCGCAGTCTACCTTCTCCTCCGCAAGGATAAGCTCTTCCGCGACGGCAACCGTATCAGAAAGGCGTATTTCAGCGATGAATTCAACAAAAAAAGCTCTCATATCTTCCATACAGCCAACGAGACCTTCCAGAGCTTCTTTGTTGGACAGTTCGTGGAAGCTATAATCCTCGGCTCGCTGTGCTTCATCGGCATGAAGATATTGAAGCTCCCCTTCGCCGCAATGTCGGGAACTCTTGTGGGCGTAACCGCATTTATCCCTATCGTGGGTGCATTCATCGGTGCAGGCATAAGCGCATTCATTATCCTGACGGAAAGCCCGATGCAGGCGCTGATATTCCTCATATTCCTTATCATACTACAGCAGATAGAGGGAAATATCATCTACCCAAAGGTAGTGGGCGGCTCTGTTGGACTGCCGAGTATATGGACTCTTGCGGCTGTTACTCTCGGCGGCGGACTTTTCGGTATCTTCGGTATGATACTGGGCGTACCGCTGGCGGCTACGCTGTATAAGCTAAGCTTCCATGTCCTTGAAGCTAAGGAATCCGAGCTGGGGATAGCTTCTCCCGATGACAAGAAGCAGGTTAAGCTGCCCAAGCCAAAGAAACCGCAGAAGCCTAAAAAAGTGAGTAGAAAGTAGTAAGTAGTGATTAGTTTGTAGGGGCGGATATTATCCGCCGTAAAAAAGGAAACAACATGGAAGGATACAAAAATATCACCGAAGAAGAACTTAAAAAGCTCTTCGGCAAAACGATAACAGAGATAGAAACGCTTTACAACAGCGGAAAGATAAGCTGTATTTATCATATGCTCGGCAAGTGGTATATCTCCGAGCCAATTCCGTCTGCGTCAAGGCTTATACACGAAAGTCCTGACTGCCGCGGCGAGACCTTTGACAAATTCACCCTTGATGACGGCAGAACCGTAAAAAACAGAGTGTGGGTATTCGACACGGGAGCAAGAGTCGTTAAGGAAACAATCATCAGCGGTGAAACCGCTTTCTAATTGCTAATTACTTGTGGGACGTCGAGGACGCCGTCCCCTACTTAGCTCTTAGTTCTTAGCTCTTAGTTCTAAGTTCTATCTAATGCACAAATAAGCCAAACAAGTTCACACATTTTTGATACTCATCATTTCGGCATGAGCCGAATGTTCCAATTCTCCGCAAAAAATAATACGCCGCCTCAGGGGACGGCTGATAATTTGTAATCTGATAAAACGAAAAACGGCATTTTCCCGTTACCTGACGTTAATAGGCAGATTGACAATAATTAAACAATGTGGTAATATTATCTTAGATCATTGTAAAGGAGTAATGTGTTATGATCAATACATGGCAAAAGGAATGGGACGGCTTTACAGAGGGCAGATGGAGTCATACTTCTGTAAACGTCAGAGATTTTATCAAGAAGAATTACACTCCTTATGAGGGCGACGAAAGCTTCCTCGCCCCCCCTACGGAAGCAACAAAAAAGCTGTGGGACAAGGTAATGTACCTCTCCCGGCAGGAGCGCGAAGCAGGCGGCGTTCTCGACATGGACACCAAGATCATATCAACTATAACTTCACACGGTGCAGGCTATCTTGACAAGGACTTAGAGCAGATCGTAGGCCTCCAGACGGACAAGCCATTCAAGCGTGCATTACAGCCTTTCGGCGGTATCCGTATGGCTCAGCAGGCTTGCAAGGAGTACGGCTATGAAGTTGATCCCGAGGTAGTTGAGATATTCACAAAGTACAGAAAAACTCACAATCAGGGCGTTTTCGACGCTTATACTCCCGAGATGAGACTTGCACGTCACTCGGCTATACTCACAGGTCTCCCCGACGCTTACGGCAGAGGCCGTATCATTGGCGACTACCGTCGTGTAGCACTCTACGGCGTTGACCTCCTTATCGAGGACAAGAAGCACCAGATAGATACTTCACTGGTGAGAATGACCTCAAAGAATATCCGTCTCCGCGAGGAACTTGCAGAGCAGGTCCGCGCACTTCAGGACCTCAAAAAGCTTGGCGAGATATACGGCTTTGACATCTCAAAGCCTGCGGCTAACGCAAAGGAAGCCGTTCAGTGGCTCTACTTCGGCTATCTTGCTGCTGTAAAGGAGCAGAACGGTGCGGCTATGTCACTGGGAAGAACTTCCACATTTCTCGATATATTCATTCAGCGCGACATGGAGCGCGGTATCCTCACAGAGGAACAGGCTCAGGAACTCATCGACCACTTCATCATGAAACTCCGTATAGTAAAGTTCGCACGTACTCCCGAGTACAACGAGCTCTTCTCAGGCGACCCCACATGGATAACAGAATCTATCGGCGGCGTTGACGTTGACGGTCACCACCTCGTAACAAAGAACAGCTTCCGCTATCTCCACACACTGGAGAACCTCGGAACAGCTCCCGAGCCTAATATGACTATACTCTGGTCAACGAAGCTCCCGAGAAAGTTCAAGGAATACTGCGCTAAGATGTCTATCAAGACCTCGTCTATCCAGTACGAGAACGACGATATGATGAGAGTTGTCCACGGTGATGACTACGCTATCGCCTGCTGTGTATCATCAATGCGTGTAGGCAAGGAGATGCAGTTCTTCGGCGCGAGAGCTAATCTGGCAAAGTGCCTGCTCTACGCTATAAACGGCGGTGTGGACGAGCGTCTCGGCTTACAGGTAGGTCCTAAGTACAGACCTGTGGACAGCGAGTATCTCGACTTCGACGATGTTTGGGAGAAGTACATGGATATGATGGAGTGGCTGGCAGGACTTTATGTAAACACCCTCAACGTTATCCACTATATGCACGACAAATACAGCTACGAGAGACTGCAAATGGCTCTCCACGACAGAGATGTAAAGCGTTATTTTGCAACAGGTATCGCAGGTCTTTCCGTTGTGGCAGATTCTCTCTCAGCTATCAAGTATGCTAAGGTAAAGCCTATCCGTAAGGATATTGAAATAAAGGACAAGGCAGGCAATGTAACAGGCGTTGCAAAGAATGTAGTCGTTGACTATGAGATCGAGGGAGATTTCCCGAAGTACGGCAACAACGACGACAGAGTTGACCAGCTTGCAGTTGAGGTAGTACGCCGCTTTATGGACTGCATAAGAAAGCACCACACCTACCGCGACGGTGTACCTACAATGTCTATACTCACTATCACATCTAATGTTGTATACGGCAAGAAGACAGGTAATACTCCCGACGGCAGAAAGCAGGGTGTTCCTCTCGCTCCGGGAGCTAACCCTATGCACGGCAGAGATACTCACGGCGCTGTAGCTTCACTCTCATCTGTAGCTAAGCTCCCCTTCAGACACGCACAGGACGGTATCTCCAACACCTTCTCCATAGTTCCTAACGCTCTCGGCAAGGATATGGAGGTATTCGCAGGAGACCTTGATCTTGATAAGCTCAGAGGAGAATGATATGGGTGTTCCCGAAAACAAAAGCTCCCCTGCTGAGCTTGCAGACCTTATAGATCAGCTCATGTCGCAGGGAAGTGGTCATGTAAATATAGTCGGTAACGGCTCGGAGCTGAAAGTCAATACCGTGAAGAGTACGGATATATGCGGCACTAAAGGTGCCTGCTGTCAGCCCACAGAACTCGATCCCGATGATGATGAATTATGATCTATCGCCGTCAGGCAGTACAATAATTATGCATTATTAATTAATAATAGGAGGTTCATTATGGATAACCAGAAACAAGTTGACAACCTTATCGAGCTTCTTGACGGATACGTTGAAAAAGGCGGTCATCACCTTAACGTAAACGTATTCACACGCGAAACTCTCCTTGACGCTCAGGCTCACCCCGAGAAGTACCCACAGCTCACAGTAAGAGTTTCGGGCTATGCAGTAAACTTCGTAAAGCTGACTAAAGAGCAGCAGGACGATGTTATCTCAAGAACATTTCACTCAAGTCTCTGATAAACAGAAAAAGGCTGTACCGATCAAGGTACAGCCTTTTTCGTTTTATTTAGTGGCATTATCTGCATATATAGACAATATCATTGAAGCATCAACAGCGTCTACGCTTCCGTTTGTGTTCATATCAGCGGCAGTTTTCTGAGCTGCGGAAAAACGCGAGCCTCTTCCCGAGGAAACACTTGCATACTCTGCAAGAACTTCCGAAGCGTCGATAGCATTAATAGCCTTATCGCCGTTTACATCGCCCTTTGACAGGCTGCTCTGCACCTTCACAGTCGGAAAATCCTTGTATTCCACAGGAGAATCCATAAACAGCTGAACCCAGTTGGCAATACCGCCCTCATTGACGTATCCCACGCCGATATACTTATATTTGGAATTAAGGATATTATTTCTGTGGCCTTCAGAATTCATCCAGCCATTCATAACATCTTCGGGAGTAGGATAGCCTGCGGCGATATTCTCACCTACCCAGCTCCAGCTGAGCCCTGCGTCCTCAACAGCGGTGTAGCCGCGTCTTCCGTCGGGGCGTGTGTGGTCAAACTTATTCACTATTTCCTTTGCGCGGACAGAAGCCGCCTTATTCATGGATACAAGCGCCTTGACAGGCTGGAGACCTCTTTTTGATCTCTCGTTGTTCACAAGCTTTACTACCTGCTCAGCATAAGCGTCAGCATTTGCCGAAGAAGCTTCAACTATGTTGTCGCCAAGCACAAATGCAGTATCAGGGGCAGCAAAACTCGTCATCGGCAGCAGAGCCGATAAAGTCAGCGCTATTGAAATTACAGACGCAAAAAGCTTTTTCATAAAAACCACTCCGTTTCTGCATATTTCCCCCAAAACAATGCACTTTTTATCTTTTCAAGCCGCTGAACTGCGGCAGCAGCGGCAAACATTATACACAGTGTTTATCTGCTGCTTAATGTCATTATATCATAAGTTGACTGACAAGTCAACAGGAATGACGAAAATTCGCATATTACACAGTGAGAGGAACCTCTCGTTCAGCACAATAAACAAAGGGAGCTGTACCAAATAGTACAACTCCCTGTATAGTATACGATCCGTAATAAATTACTTGATCTCGATTGTAGCGCCAGCCTCTTCAAACTTAGCCTTGAGCTCGTTAGCCTCAGCCTCAGAAACGCCTTCCTTGATAGCCTTAGGAGCAGACTCAACGATCTCCTTAGCCTCTTTAAGGCCAAGACCGAGAACTTCCTTAGCAACCTTGATAACGCCCATCTTAGCGTCGCCGAAGGAAGCAAGGATTACGTCGAACTCTGTCTTAGCAGCAGCAGCGCCGCCAGCAGCACCGCCAGCAGCAGGAGCAGCAGCGATAGCAGCTGTTACGCCGAATTCCTCCTGGATAGCGTCTACGAGCTCAGAAAGCTCGAGAACAGAAAGAGTCTTGATATCTTCAACAAATTTTGTGATCTTCTCAGAAGCCATGATAATAATCTCCTTTTTTAATAGTATTTGCCCTTGTGGGCTATGGTTTTAAGCTGCGGAGCTTGTCTCCGCAAATGTGTAATGGAAGCTCAAGCGGCAATTAAGCAGCTTCTTCCTCCTTCTTCTTGTCTGCAACAGCGTTGAGTGTAGCAGCAAGCTTCTGCAGTGGGCCCTGGAGAGAGCCAACGAGCTGAGCGAGAAGAGTGTCCTTTGAAGGGATCTTGGAAAGAGCGATAACTCCAGCCTGATCATAGATCTCACCCTCAACGTAACCAGCCTTGAGATTGAACTTGTCATCTCCAGCCTTCTCAGCGAACTTACCGAGGATTCTTGCAGGAGCAGTCTGATCGTCGTTAGAAACAGCGAGAGCAGTTGTGCCGTTGAGAGCCTCTTCAAAGCCCTCGATACCGCATTCCTTGAAAGCGCGGAGAAGCATTGTGTTCTTCTCTACAAAGTAGTGGACGCCAGCCTCACGAAGCTCCTTTCTGAGCTTGGTATCCTCTTCAACAGTGATACCCTTGTAATCAACGAGAACGCCTGAAACGGAATTCTTGATGATCTCGGTGAGCTTCTCGACCTTAGCCTTCTTTGCTTCGAGTACAGCATTGCTTGGCATAGTGTGTATTCACCTCCGAATGAATTTTCATCGTATTCAGAGAGCAATAAAAAAGCCCATTCCGACAGCGCAGAATGGACAATGATAATTCTATCAATTGCTATTCCTCGGCGGGACTTACTGAGCCTTAGCTCTGCCAGCTGTCTTTAGAATACGATACTGTTTTTCACAGCTTGATAATTATACCATATTAATTTATGTTTGTCAAGTACTTTCTGAAAATTTCTTTAGAACTCAGAGCTAAGAGCTTAGAATTTAGAACTAAGTTTGTAGGGGGGGCGGCGTTCCGTCATTTGCGCACCGTAATATACATCATCATCACCTTCGGGCGTCCCTACAGGGGGCATCGGTACAACGACTATTATAATCTCAAATTTGTCCGCAGAGCGGACGCAACAATTACGCATTACGAATTAAAAGGGGCGGATAAGGGGAGCCCCCTCTGGCGGAACGCAGGTTACATTTACGAAGCTGAAATTTCAGGCACGGTAACCATATTTTTCCGTTAAGAGGAGGCGACTAATATCCGCCCCTACATATTACTTTTTAAGGTTTGCCTTTACTGTCTTAACGATGTTCTCAGCTGAGAGACCGAACTCCTTGAGGAGTTCAACAGCAGGCCCAGAGTGACCGAACTCGTCGTTGACGCCGATCTTGATAACTGGAACAGGACAGCACTCTGTAACAGTCTCTGCAACAGCAGAGCCGAGACCGCCGATAACGCTGTGCTCCTCGGCAGTAACGATGAGGCCTGTCTCCTTAGCACACTTGCAGATAAGTTCCTTATCGAGAGGCTTGATAGTGTGGATATTTACTACTCTTGCAGAGATGCCCTCAGCCTCAAGAGTCTTTGCAGCCTCTACTGCCTCATTGACCATAAGACCTGTAGCAACGATAGTAACGTCCTTGCCGTCCTTCATAACAACGCCCTTGCCGAGCTCGAACTTATAGCTTGCTGCGTCATTGATGACCGGTACAGCAAGTCTGCCGAAACGCATATATACAGGACCGTTGAAGTCGAGAGCAGCCTTTACGGCAGCCTTTGCCTCAACATCGTCGCATGGGTTGATGATAGTCATACCCGGGATAGTTCTCATAAGAGCAATATCCTCGTTGCACTGGTGTGTAGCGCCGTCCTCACCAACTGAGATACCTGCGTGTGTAGCGCCTATCTTTACGTTGAGGTGTGGATAGCCGATAGAGTTTCTTACTATTTCAAAAGCTCTGCCTGCCGCGAACATTGCGAATGTGCTTGCGAAAGGTATCTTACCGCAGGCTGCAAGACCTGCTGCAACGCCCATCATGTTAGCCTCTGCGATACCGCAGTCGAAGAAACGGTCAGGATAAGCTTTCTTGAAGATACCTGTCTTTGTAGCAGCAGCAAGGTCTGCATCGAGGACTACTAAGTCCTTATATTCATCGGCAAGCTCCTTGAGAGCCTCGCCGTAGCTTTCTCTGGTAGCCTTTTTGATCACATCTGCCATTGTATTAGTCCTCCAATTCCTTTAACTGCGCGTTAAGCTCTGACATAGCCTGATCGTACTGTTCCTTGTTAGGAGCTGTACCGTGCCAGCCTACCTGATTTTCCATGAATGAAACGCCCTTGCCCTTTGTGGACTTCTGGATAATAGCCACAGGCTTGTCCTTTACTGAATCAGCCTCTGTGAAGGCTCTGTCGATGTCGTCGAAGTCGTGAGCGTCCATAGTGATAACGTGCCAGCCGAATGCTGCGAACTTATCTGTGATAGGCTCAGGTGAGCATACCTCGCTGATAGGACCGTCTATCTGGAGACCGTTGTTATCTACGATAGCAACGAGATTTGTCAGCTTCTTATGAGCTGCGAACATAGCAGCCTCCCATACCTGACCTTCCTCGATCTCGCCGTCGCCGAGGATAGTGTATACTTTGTATGACTTGCCGTCTATCTTGCCTGCGAGAGCCATACCTGCTGCTGCGGATATGCCCTGTCCGAGAGAACCGCTTGACATATCAACGCCCGGGATATTGATACATGGGTGTCCCTGTAAGAGCGCACCGATGTGGCGGAGAGACTTGAGCTCCTCTACTGAGAAATAGCCCTTCTGAGCCAGTACAGAGTAAAGAGCAGGAGCAGTATGTCCCTTTGAAAGAACGAATCTGTCTCTGTCGGGAGCGTCAGGATTCTTAGGATCGTTGTTCATCTTGTTGAAGTAGAGATAAGTAAGCGTATCGCTGATCGAGAGGGATCCGCCGGGGTGGCCCGATTTGGCATTGTAGGTGCCCTCGATAACGCCCATTCTTACCTTGCAGGCTGTTTTCTGCAATTCTTTTTTAAGCTTTGCGTCCATAGTGACCTCCAAAAATTTAACGGCTTAACGCCGCTTTATACAAATTAATAAACTTTGACAGCAGTAGGCGGGTGACTCGGTCGCCCCCTAATAATATATACTATTCAGACAGCCGCCCGCCCCTGCAATTATAGCTACACACATATTATACCGCAAAAAATGGGTAAATGCAAGACATTTTTTGCTCTAAATGTAAAATATTTATGTCCTTCACCTGAAAATCATCATTACTATGACAATTATATAAAATATCGAGAAGCCCGTACACGCTATGGCAGGAACAGATATGAGCATCTTATTCTGCCTTTCGTGGAGAGTTCCTCTGAGCCTCAGCGCCTTCATAAGGCACAGCGACGCTATCCACATGGGTATCGCAAATACCGCCAGTGCCAGCGTTGCCACATCGCTGAGAGTAAAGCTTGCGGCAGAGTCTGAGCTCCTGCCGTTCATGCTGCTGTAAACAAGCAGCCCGATAAGCCCCAGCACTATTATTACTGCGACTATATATACTATTATTGCCGCCTTCTTTTTCATTGTTCTACTATTTGCACCTTTCGATTATGTAGTCAATAAGCTCTGCTACAGCGCCCTCGTCGTTGGTGCGTGAGAGTACGATATCCGCCTTTGCCTTTACTGAATCCTCCGCATTGGCGGGACAAGCTCCCACATCGGCTTCGACTATCATCTCTATATCGTTGTCGAAGTCGCCGATAGACACGAAGGTACAGCCCTCCATGCCGCCGAGCCTGCGGTACTGTGCAAGAGCCGAGCCCTTGCTTACTCCCTTTGGGAGCATTTCAAGGAATATTTCCGAGGACTTTACAAAATCCACGCCCTCATAGCGCAGCTGTTTTACAAGGAGCTCCATATGGTCAACGTCCTCGGGTGACAGCGAGAACAGCACCTTGAGCCAGCCGCCGTCCTCTATGTCAGAGAGCTCCGCATAATTAGGCACTATACCGCACAGCTTTGTATGCAGCTGCTGGTAATCCGTATTGCTGAAAACGTAAGTGCCCTCAGTTTTCAGCACCTCTCCGCCTGCCTGCGGCATAAGCTCCAAAAGCTCTGCCGTGTAAGCCTTTGCTTCAAGCGGGAGAGGGTGTGTGAACAGCGTCTTTCCTGCGATATAATCGTGGATAGCTGCTCCGTTGTACATGATTATAGGATATTTCAGTCCCAGCACAGAGCAGAACTGGTCAAATGACTGGATAGTTCGTCCCGTTGCAACGGTAAAGCGCCCTCCCAGCTCTGTAAACCGCTGTATAGCGGCTCTGTCGGTGTCGGTTATCTCCTTTTTTGAGTTGAGGAGAGTTCCGTCCATGTCGCTGAGCAGGACTACTTTCGATATATCTTCAAACAAGGATATGCCTCCTACATCTTTTCAAGCTTTGCAAGTATGGATACAAAGTAATCGGGCAGGTCGCTGACGAACTCCATATACTCCCCTGTGGTCGGGTGGATAAAGCCTATCTTACGGGCATGGAGACATTGTCCGTCTATACCCTTATATGGCTTTCCGTAGACGTCATCGCCCAGTACAGGATGTCCGATATAGCCGAGGTGAACACGTATCTGGTGGGTGCGTCCTGTTTCAAGGCGAAGTCTCACATGAGCATAGCCGCCGTACTGCTTTATGACGCTGTAATGAGTAACAGCGTTCCGGGAGTTTTCCGCGGTAACGCACATCTTCTTTCGGTCGGTCTTATGCCGTCCGATAGGAGCGTCAACAGTGCCCTCGGTCTCTTTGAAATAGCCGCAGGCGACTGCCTCATACTCACGGGTGAAGCTGTGCTCTTTTATCTGCTCTGCAAGCTTTAAGTGAGAAGCGTCGTTCTTAGCCACTATGAGAAGTCCGCTGGTGTTCTTGTCGATACGATGTACTATCCCGGGGCGTATCACGCCGTTTATGCCCGAAAGGCTGTCTCCGCAGTGATAGAGCAGAGCATTTACCAGTGTTCCCGTATAATTCCCGTGAGCAGGGTGTACCACCATGCCCTTCGGCTTGTTTACAACGAGAAGGTCATCGTCCTCATAGACTATATCCAGCGGTATATCCTCGGGTACAGCGTCCATAGGCTGAGGCTCGGGTATCTCAACGGATATTTCCTCGCCGCCTCTCAGCTTGTAATTCTTGCTGACAGCCTTTCCGTCTGCAAGGACAAGTCCCTTTTCGATGAGTCCCTGCACAGCAGACCGTGTAAGCTCAGCAATATTGTCCGAAATATACTTATCTATACGGCTTCCCTTATCGTCGTGAGAAGCGCTGAGTATCACCTGTTCATTCATTATCTTCCGCCTTTTCGGACTCTGACGCCTCGGCTTTCTTAGCCTTTTCTATCTTGGGATCAATGAAAAGTGCGTACCAGATAAGCATGATGAAAGCAAAGGTAACGCAGATGTCAGCCACATTAAAAATAGCGAATCTGAACGGCTTGAACTCGAACATATCCACCACATAAGCAAAGCGGAAACGGTCGATAAGGTTTCCGATACCTCCTGCGATAAACAGCGCAATGGCTGTGCTGAGGAACTTAGAACGGCGATGCACCTTAAAAAGCACCACTGCGCCTGCTATGACAACAAGGCTTGTGAAGCCGATAAGAAACCACCTCTGCCCCGACATACTTCCGAAGATAGCGCCGTCATTTTCAAGGTAGGTCAGGTCGAATATCTTGAAATCGCCGATACGGATAAAATCCATAGTACCTACGGGTTTGAGCTCATGTACAGCCCAGTATTTAACGAGCTGGTCAGCTCCTACAAGGACAGCCACCAGCAAAGCAAGTATTATCAACAAGTGTGTATCCTTTCAATAAGACTGCCTGTCAGCCTAAAAAGCCGACAGGCAATATAGTACAAATTAAGCTTCTACAGCTATAGCGCATCTCTCACAGAGAGTCGGGTGGTCATGATTTGTGCCAACGTACTTGCTGTAGCACCAGCAGCGCTCGCACTTTTCGCCCTCAGCCTTAGCTACGGCAAATCCTGTCTCAGCTGCGCCTGATTTCTCGACCTCAACGCCTGAAACGATGAGGATATCCTTGAGCTGATCAGCCAGTGAAACGTATCTGTCATAGTCAGCGTCAGAGCTCTTGATGATTATCTTAGCCTCAAGAGACTTACCGATAGTCTTTTCGTTACGTGCGTCCTCAAGAGCCTTGTTAGCTCCGAGACGTGTATTGTAGATGAACTCCCACTTGTCCTTGAATTCGTCACTGAACTCAATACCGCTCTTCTCGGGCATCTGGTTGAGGAATACGCTGAGCTTGTCGTCGCCTGCGGAGTGAGGCATGAACTGCCATATCTCCTCGGCTGTGAATGAAATGATAGGTGCGGCAAGTCTTGTCATCGCACTGATTATGCGGTACATTGCCGTCTGAGCTGCGCGGCGGAGTACAGAATCCTCCTTCTCGCAGTAGAGTCTGTCCTTGATTATGTCAAGATAGAAGTTAGACATATCTATTACACAGAAGTTGTGGAGAGCGTGAAGAGCGATATGGAAATCGAATGCGTCGTAGCCCTCCTTCATCTTGTCGATGAGGTTATCCAGCTTCATAAGAGCCCATTTGTCCAGCTCTGTGAGCTGATCGTCACTTACGCTGTCCTTGTCGGGATCGAAGCCTGCACCATTTCCGAGGTTGCCCAGAATGAAACGAGCAGTATTTCTGATCTTCTTGTAAGCGTCGGAAAGCTGGCTGATAATAGGCTTTGAGATACGTATATCGCTGTGGTAGTCCGAAGAAGCTGCCCACAGACGGAGTATATCCGCACCGAACTGGTCGATTATCTCGCTTGGATCAATACCGTTTCCGAGGGACTTGTGCATTGCCTTGCCCTCGCCGTCAACTACCCAGCCGTGAGTGCAGACAGCCTTGTATGGTGACTGTCCCTTATATACAACAGATGTAAGGAGCGATGACTGGAACCAGCCTCTGTACTGGTCAGCACCCTCAAGATAGAGGTCAGCAGGCCATGAAAGGCTTGGGAAGTCCTTGCCCTCCATAACAGATGTATGTGATACACCGCTGTCGAACCATACGTCCATGATGTCATATTCCTTTGTGAACTCGCCGCAGCCGCACTCGCACTTGACGCTTGCAGGGATAAATTCGCTTGGATCCTTAGTCCACCATGCATCGCTGCCCTCCTTGCGGAAAAGCTCGGAGATAGCAGAGATAGTCTCGTCATTGCAGATAGGCTTGCCGCAGTCCTTACAGTAAACAACAGGTATCGGAACGCCCCATGTTCTCTGACGCGAGATACACCAGTCACTTCTGTCACGTACCATGCCCTTTATTCTGTCCTCGCCCCACTCGGGTATCCACTTTACGGACTCGATAGCCTTTATAGCCTCGTCCTTGAAGCCGTTTACCGAGCAGAACCACTGCTCTGTAGCTCTGTATATGATAGGGCTGTTACATCTCCAGCAGTGAGGATACTGGTGGACGATCTTCTGAGTAGCCAGCATAGCGCCCAGCTCTGTGAGCTTTGCAGCGATAGCCTTGTTAGCCTGATCTGTGTCCATTCCCTCGAATTCGCCTGCTTCAGCAGTCTGTCTGCCCTTTGAGTCAACACATACGATGATACCGATGTCGTCGTACTTCTTGCATACCTCAAAGTCCTCGACACCGTAGCCGGGAGCTGTATGTACGCAGCCTGTACCGCTCTCAAGAGTAACGTGGTCGCCGACGATGATCGGTGACGGACGGTCATAGAGAGGGTGCTTTGTCTTCATACCCTCAAGCTCTGCACCTGTGAAGATATGCTCTGTGGTATACTCGGTGATACCTGCGGTCTCCATAGTAGTCTTTACGAGCTCCTCAGCCATTACGTAGTACTCATCGCCTACGTGAACGAGGGTGTAGTTATACTCAGGACCGAGGCATATAGCAAGGTTGCCCGGGATAGTCCATGTGGTAGTTGTCCAGATAACGAAATATATTTTAGAAAGGTCAAGTCCAAGTCCCTTGAAGATACCCTTATCATCAGTTACATTGAACTTTACATAAATAGAATAGCATGGATCGTTTGAGTACTCTATCTCAGCCTCAGCGAGAGCTGTATTACAGTCAGGGCACCAGTAAACAGGCTTTAAGCCCTTGTACATATAGCCCTTCTTTACCATTGAGCCGAATACCTCTACCTGCTTTGCCTCATACTCGGGGCGAAGTGTCAGGTAAGGATAGTCATAGTCGCCCAGTGAGCCCAGTCTCTTGAAGCCCTTCATCTGATTTGCGACCTGTGTCATAGCATATTCACGGCAGTGCTTTCTGAGATCAACAGCAGGGATAGCTCCGTTCTCAACACCGATAGCCTTCATAGCCTTGAGCTCAATAGGAAGTCCGTGAGTGTCCCAGCCGGGGACATATGGAGCACAGAAGCCGTTCATATTCTTATACTTAACGATAAAGTCCTTGAGCGACTTGTTAAGCGCATGGCCGAGGTGTATCTCGCCGTTAGCATAGGGAGGTCCGTCATGCAGAACATAAGAAGGCTTGCCCTTGTTCTTCTCTATCATATTATAGTAGAGTCTTTCATCTTCCCATTTTTTGAGAGTTTCAGGCTCTCTCTTAGGCAGATTTCCGCGCATGGGAAATTCTGTCTGCGGTAAATTAAGAGTACTGTTATAATCCTGTGCCATACTATCCGATCCCTCTTACAAAAGACTGAGGGATCCTCCTTTCGATCTTTTTAATTTTTGATTATTCCTCGACCTCTGCCGCTACAGCAGCAGCGATCTCCTCTGCTGTCTCAGCCTTGTCCTCTGTCTCATCTTCCTCTGCCGACTCGTTGTCAAATGTCTCAGGCATAGATGAGATGAGCTCTAAGTGGCTCTTATACATATCGAACAGGCTCTTCTTGAAATCAGCTACCTGCTGCTGAGCCTCGATGAGAGCTTCCTTTTCCTTAGCGATCTCAGCGCGGTTCTTCTCCATAGCCTCAGCGTGCTGACGTACAGCCTCGTCCTCAAGTGCAGCAGCCTTTTCCTTAGCCTCTGCGATTATCTGCTCAGCCTTTTCGTTAGCGTCGTTGAGTACCTGATGTCCCTGCTTCTGAGCGCCGAGAAGAGCGTCCTTGAGAGCGTCCTCGTCTCTCATATACTCTCTTACCTTATCTGCAAGAACCTGTATCTTGCTGTTAGCCTCTGCACGCTCGCGCTCCATTTCGTCAAGTTCTGCCTCCAGCTGATTGAGGAATTCATCGATCTCCTCCTGCTTATATCCGAAAGCTGCCTTTTCAAATCTCTTATTTCTGACATCCTTTGAAGTTATCATTTCATTCACCTCTAAATATATTTTTTAAGATCAATGTGTATGCGTCCCTTTTTAGTAGAGCCGTTTATTTCTGAAAGCACAAATCTTCCAATTCCCCTAATTGACAATACATCTCCGCCCCTGAGTTCGTAGGAGACAGATGAAACAGGCAGATGATTCACCTCTGCCTTATCTGAACGGATAAGTGCCGCTGACTTTTCACGGCTGAGATGAGCAGCAAGCCCCACCACGCAGTCGAGCCGCAGTGAAGCCACTGTACCGCTTATGGTCTGGAATTTCTGAGCATTTTCCAGATCAAAGGGCTTGTCATCGGCTATTTTCACGCCGACTCTGCCGATCTTTGAGACAGATGAGATAATGCTCCTTGCAGCCACCTCGGTGACAAAAGCCTGAGTGATACCCTCAGAAACGACAATATCTCCGATTATCTCACGCTTGAGCTGCAAGCCCATAAAGCTGCCGAGGAAATCCCTGTGGGTGAGCCTGTCCTCGCTTCGGTAAGTAAAGGTCAGGCAAATAAAGGGGTATTCTCCCTCCACATAGTCCTCGCAGTAATCGGGATAGACCGCAAGCATTTTCCGTCTTGCGTCATCGTATCCGCCCCACAGCCTGTATTTCAGCTCACCTGTGTTCACGGCACACCATGCCTCGGCTTCCGCGCACTGTCTTTCATCGAAAAACGACGAAAAGACCGCTGAACCGTTTCTTTCACACAGGCTGACCATATCCGCAAGCCTTGCGGCAAAAAGCTTATCCGACGGCTCGTTCATCAGATGAATACGCCGTTGTTCTCCAGCTCGCCTACTAAGTCTTCGCCGATAAATCCTACATTATAAGGAGTAATGATGTAGGTAAGGTTAGCTACGGGCTTTAAGCTTCCGCCGTTTGCATATGCAACGCCAACGAGGAAGTCGATTATTCTTCTCTTGTTCTCGGGAGAAGCTGTCTCAAGGTTGAGAACTACTGTTTTCTTAGCAATGAGGTGGTCAGCGATCTGCTTAGCGTCTGTGAAAGCAGAGGGCTTTACCAGTACCACCTGCAGCTGTGCTGTAGTCTGTATATTAACGACCTTATTTCTTCTGCCGCCGCCGCCAAGACCGCTCGGTGCGCCCTCGTTCACGGGAGCATCTTCCTGATCGGAAGGCTGGAAACCGCCGCGCTCACGCTCGTGACGAACGGGAACATCAGCTTCAAAATCATCATCATCTGCAGCAAAGAAAAAATCCTTAATACCGTCAAAAAGTTTCATCTTAATACTCCTTCTCCGCATTATTTGTTTTTTATATTTCTCTTCACAGGATCAATGCGGAGTATCCCGTGTTGATCTCAGCATTCCGCTGCGAGTTACTTTGAGTAGTCTCTTGCGCCGAAAAGACCTGTTCCGATACGCACCAGTGTTGAGCCATACCTTATGGCTTCTGCGTAATCGTGAGTCATTCCCATTGAGAGCGTATCCATACCCTTTCGCTCTGAGGAGACCTTATCATAGAGCTCCTTCATTCGTCCGAGGAATATATCGCTGTCTGAGGGCGGCGGGATTGTCATAAGTCCTCTTATACGTATGCCTTCGAGCTCCGAGAGCCCGTCCATAAGCTCGTCCAGTCCGTCAGGAGCGACTCCGCTCTTGGAATCCTCTCCGCCGATATTGACCTCACAGAGGATATCCATTACCCTGCCGTTCTTAACGGCGAGGCGGCTTATCTCCTGTCCCAGCTTCAGGCTGTCAACGGATTGTATCATGCTTACGGAATTTATGATATATTTCACCTTGTTGGTCTGTAAATGTCCAATAAACTGCACCTCGGCAGACTTGTCATAAAAGTCAGCCTTTGAAAGGTACTCCTGCACCCTGTTTTCACCGAGAAGTCCGATACCCAGCTCAACGGCATGATTTACCGCCTCGGGAGCAACGGTCTTTGTGACCGCCATTATACGGACATCATCGTCGGAGCTTCGGTACTTATCCTTTGCTTCGGCGCATCTCTCTCTTATTATGCGCAGGTTCTCGTCGATATAAGCGAGATCATTATTTTTCGTCATCCTTATCGACTCCCTCTAACATAATATCATCGTAAAGCTGAAGATACTCGCTTTCGTGATGTACCTTTGAAAGGACATAATCGCTTCCCTCAAATCTTACATCTATCTTTTTAAAGAGCACCTGCTCACCCTTACGGATATAAACGCCCTTGCTTGTCATTACCTTTTCCTGCTCATTGCCGCTGTCGTCGGTATAGGTCTCCTTGACGTCGGCGAATCGGATAGCCTCACGGGGAACTTTAAGTCCCTCGCACTTCTCCTTGCCGTCTATAAGTGAGATGAGCTCGACTATCTCGGCTCTGTGCTGGACAAGCTCATAGTTGAACTTGCTGCACGAAATGATGATAAGGCTCCTGTCGGGCTTTTCATCGCGGATATCGTAAATAACAGCAGGGTAAGTCTCGGCGGAGGAATCAAATTTCAGCTTGACCTCCTTGCCGATCTCATACTCCTTTTTGGAGTTGTCAGCAACCACGGCGAGATACCAGCCATAGCCGTCGATAAGCTTTCCGACGACATTTGGTGCTGTTGATTTTTTATCAGTGATCTCATCTATCTTGGCACAGGTGAGCTTGTCCAGCGTCTTGCTGCTGAGCTCCTCCTCATAGCCGTCGATATAGCTGGCGAAATAAGCTGATCTCTGAGATTTTATGGTCTCGCTGGAGGGCAGCGAATCTGCGTCAAGCTTTGCGATCTCTGACTTTATATCGGATATCTTCTGGTCAAAGCCCTGTACCTCTTCCGTCATTATCTGGTATGTACTGAGCTGTACGAGAAGATCGTCCTTCACTGTTTCAAGGCTGCGGTAATCCCCCATATCCCTGTAGTAGATAAAGCTCCTGTAGCTCTCGTTGATATTTTCCGAGATGCTGGCAGGCTGGGCAGATTCCATAGTACCCGGATTCTGTATCTTTTCAAGGATATTCAGTTCCTTTTGCAGCGCAGCTTTCCGGCGCTTTATGCTGAGCTGTTCGTCGGAGGGATAGGCTTCCGCGATAACACTGCCGCTGCCTACCTTGCCGCCGTCGGACACATTATAGCTGAGTACGCCGTTTCCGCTGTAGAGGATTATCTCTTCATCTCTGATGAATACGCCCTTGTACTCCTTTGAGGACACCGAAGACGCCATGAGAGCCGAGACCGTATTGCTCTCTCTGTTGCGGAAGTTATAAACTATGCTGACAAAGATTATCAGAAGCAGCACAAGCACGACGTTTCTCAGCGCCTTGACCATGAAGCTGCCTTCCGACCTGGTAAATCTCATTCAGATCACCCTTAGTCGTTCTTTTCTGAAGCGTCGAGGATAGAAACTGCTCTTGCGGGGATAATAGTGGAAATAGCGTGCTTGTAGACCAGCTGCTGCTTACCGTCACAGTCGAAGATAGCAACATAGCTGTCAAAGCCTCTTACCATTCCCTTGAACTGGAAGCCATTGGTCAGGATAATAGTTACCATTATCTTGTCTTTTCTGCACTGATTAAGAAATACATCCTGCAAATTGATTGTTTTGTTCATACACATTCTCCTATCTGGCATATTTGTTTGTCTGCGTATTTTGATGTGTAAAATATTTTGTCAAATACAGTACACATAAATACACACAGTTCATTATATCACATTTAAAAATAATTTGCTATAGTTTTTTTGCATTTTTCTAATATTTCTTCATTTTTATTAAATCTGTCCAAAAAAAGCCATTCTATACGCCCGTTTTTCCGGAACCACGTCAGTTGACGCTTGGCATAATGCCGCGTTTCCTGCTTGATCGTGCCGATACAGTCAGAAAGCTCTGCTTTTCCCTCGAAATACGGGATAAGCTCCTTGTAGCCGATAGCGTTTGCAGCGGTCTTCATGCCGCTTTCCTCCCACAGCTTACGTGCCTCATCGACAAGCCCTGCCTTCACCATTTCGTCAACGCGCAGGTCAATGCGGTCGTAGAGAGTCTGTCTGTTTTCGTAATTAAGCCCTATTATCAGGGAGCTATAGGGACTTTCCACTAATTTGCTCTCACGTTTCAGTTCGCTGAATCTCCGTCCCGTAACGTGACCGACCTCCAGTGCGCGAACAACTCTCACCAGATTATTGGGGTGTATGCCCTCTGCGGCTTCGGGGTCAAGCTCCGCAAGCCGTGCATGGAGCGCCTCGTTTCCGTGTTCCTTTGCGAAGGCATAAAGCTCCTGACGGTAAGCCTCGTCGCTGCCGCCCTCGGAGAACTTCACATTTTCAAGGAGAGAATCCACATAAAGTCCCGTACCGCCCACTATTATGGGGAGTTTTCCGCGGGAGAGCACTTCCTGTATCTTCTCGTTTGCAAGCTGTACATAGTCTGCGGCACTGAAGCTCACGTCCCTGTCGAGGATACCCATGAGATGATGTGGTGTCCCCTGCTTTTCTGCTTCTGTGGGCTTTGCAGAGGCTATGTCCATGCCCTTGTATATCTGCATGGAATCGGCGGAGATGACCTCTCCGCCGTAAATCTTCGCAAGCTCAACGCCCAGCCATGTCTTGCCCGATGCCGTAGGTCCGACCACCGCCAGCACGAAGGGCTTTTTATTCTTTTCGTTCATTATCAATTTCTCCGGACTTTATTCTCTTTATCATTTTTGCTGTCTGCGCCTTTTTCTTACCTTCACTATTATAATAGCAGCTGTTATTATGAAAAGCAGCACAGCAGCTGTTAAAGGCACCAGCACTATCATGAAATAGGGCGGTCCATTATTCACATTGCAGGTCAGACTGCTGCCGTTTGCCGCTATAGTGTACGCAGGCATACCCCAAAATGATTTTTTGACCTTGACCTCGTTGGTGATACCAATGACATTTCCGTCCTTATCACAGTATGCGAGCTTTATGTGACGGAAGTGGCTGAATATCTCATCGCTTGGGATACTCAGCTTAAGGAGCATACGCTTTTGGTCAAACTCAGGCGTAATGTCACATTCCTGCAATTGCGCGAAATTATGCCTGAAAAGCATACTTGTATAGCCGTCCTTGCTGTATTTTGCGATCTCGCTGTCACGTCCTGCTTCCAAAAGCTGTCCATTGTTCTCGTTAAAGTCAGTCTCCGCCTTATTCCAGCTGCCTTTCAGCAGTATATCAGCAAATACAGTCCCATCGGGGACTTCACCGAGACTTATTCCCAGACGAGATTGGTCAACATTCCACGCAAAAGCATTTATACCGCCGAATACGCACATAAAAAACGCAAAATAAACTGCAATAAAGGCTTTAACTGCTCGTTTCATACTGTCTCCTTACGTTCTTTTGAACTGATGTGAGATATTGCTCTTGGTCATGGTGAACATAACAGGTCTGCCGTGGGGACAATGGCGTATCCTCTCGTCGAAGTAGACCTGCTCCGCAAGGGATTGAAGCTCCGCGATATCGTTCTTGTCGTTGCCCTTTATTGCCGATTTGCAGGCAACTGTGTGGAGCATATCGTCCAGCACATGAGACTGTGGGTCATGGCTGTACATACGGAGATTATTGGCAATCTCCGAGATTATGTCCTCCATGTCCAACTCCATAATGAAGGTGGGAACAGCCGTTGCCACAACACAAGGCTTCTCCGAGAAATCAAAGGCAAAGCCTAAGTCTGCAAGGAGTTCCTGATTTGCTTCAAGTGCGCTTATCTCGTCACCTGTGAGGAGCACTCTTACTCCCGTAAGGAGCTGCTGGCTGTACTGTCGGCAGTTGCGGCTTTTCAGTCTCTCGAATATGATACGCTCGTGGGCAGCGTGTTTGTCTATCATTATCATAGTGTCATCGCCGACTTCCGCAACCACATAAAGCCCGAATGCCTCACCGATAACACGTATCTTAGGCTTTTCTGTCCATACAGACTCCTTAGGAGCTTCGGGCTCCGCAGACTTCTGCACAGGCGCAGCCGTGAATGCCTGCTGTGTGATGTAGCTGAATCCCTCCACTGCCTTCGGCGGCTCGGGCTCCGAAACAGGCTCGGGAGCTTTTATTGTCTCGGGAACTGTCTCCGCTGCGGGAGCTGTTTCAATGAACTTATCAGCTATGGGAGCTGACGCCTGTACAGGCTTTTCATCGTATGCCGGACTGGGCGTTATATCCGCAGTATACGGCTGTTCCTCTGTAACAGGCTTTGGCGCTGTATATGCAGGCTTTGGCGCTTCATACACAGGTGTGGGAGCTTCTGCCAGCTTCTGCTCGGTCTCCTCTATCTTGTCAACAGGAGTGAACATGAATTCCTGCTGCTTCATCTCCTCCTGCTCGGGAGCAGCCTTAGTCCAGTCCGCATGAGGCTTCAGCTCAAATTCATAGATAAGGCCGTCCTGCATCATGGCATTCTTCACCGCAAAATAGACTGCGTCGGACACGGCTTTCTCGTTGGTGAAGCGCACCTCTGCCTTAGTGGGGTGGATATTTACGTCCATAGTGCTGGGCGGCAGGTCAATGAGAAGTACGCAGGCAGGGAATTTCCCTGTCATTATCATATTGGTGTAGGCGTTTTCCAAAGCCGCAGAGCACAGCCTTGAACGGACGTATCTGCCGTTTACGAAAAAGTTCTGGAAAGCACGGTTGTTCTTTGAGTACAGTGGCTTTATGACATAGCCGCCAACCTTCACGCCCTCGTATTCGTAGTCTACGGGGATAAGGTCACGGGCGAAATCACGTCCGTAGACCGCATATATCGCCGAAAACAGCTCCCCGTCGCCGCTGGAGTTGAATTCCGTGCGGTTGTCGCGGATAAATCTGAAAGCTATATCGGGGTGTGACATGGCTATTTTCTGGAGGATAGTGCTTACCGCATTTCCCTCGGTGACGTCCTTTTTCATGAACTTGCGCCTTGCCGGGACATTATAGAACAGGTCGCGGATTATGACGGTAGTACCGTCGGGGCAGCCGCTTTCCTCGTGGGACTTCTCAACACTTCCCTCAATGGTATAGAGAGTGCCGTAGAGTCCCTCTTTCTGCTTGGTCATGATCTCTACACGGGCTACAGCGGCAACAGAGGCAAGAGCTTCTCCGCGGAAGCCGAGAGTAAGGATATTGTCAAGGTCCTCTTTAGCGCTTATCTTGCTTGTGGCATGACGAAGAAAAGCCTTTGGTACGTCATCAAAGGACATTCCGCAGCCGTCGTCGGTTACGCGCATATATGTGGTTCCGCCGTTTTTTATCTCAACGGTGATATGAGAGGCTCCCGAATCTATGGAGTTTTCCACCAGCTCCTTGATTACCGATGAGGGACGCTCGATGACCTCGCCTGCGGCGATAAGCTCTGATATTTCCTTGCTAAGGACGTTGATAGGGGGCATTTATTTACTTCCTTTCTGATTTGAAGCGCAGTTCAGACCAGCTTTATCCGGTTTGGTGTGAGTATTACTCCGCCGTACTCGATATGCTCGGCAGTATAATCAGCTGTGTCCATGCGTCCGAACTGCTTTTCCGATACAATAGCGAATGGACAGGCACTCGGAGCAGCCCCCTCCTTTATATCCATTTCGGGAGTTATCCCCTCACCAAGCTCCAGCTCAGTCTGCATGGTGCGTGTTTTCGGCAGTATCCAGAGCTTTGAAGCTATGGCTTTCAGCTTCTCAACAGCTTCCTTTTTGTAGGTATCTCCCTCAACGTGAACCTCCTCCTGAGGTATCAGCAGGGTAAAGGTATACTCTCCGCGTATAGGCGACTCATTCATGATAAAGCCGCGGAACTCGGAAAAGCCGTCATATTCAAAGCGCATCTGCTTGTAATCGTTGGAAGCGTCCTCGTCGTAGCCCAGCTCGAAGTCCTCCTCCAGCTTTTTCTGGTTCCATTCCATAATGTCCTCTATGGACTCATTTTCATAGCTATTCAATCCGCCCTTGAATCCAAGTCCTGAGTGCTTGATATAAGCGGTAAGCTCCTTCATATTGTCAAAATCCAGCTCTGCGCGGCTGTATTCCATTATCAAAGAAAAATAAGCAGGCATGATTTGCACCTCTGTTTCAATTCATAATTCATAATGCATAATTTTATATTTGCGGACGACCATTGGTCGTCCCTACACGTTTTCTAAAGTTGAGAGTTTAGATTTGAGAGTTGACGAGACGTCGCCCCTACTTAGCTCTTAGTTCTTAGCTCTTAGCTCTAAATCGGCTAAAGGCTCGGAACGCCGAGGGCAGCGTTCTCTACTGAATAGCTTTCAGCATATCTCTGAGGAGCTCGCGGCACTCGCTGTCCGTAAGCTCGTCGATATTGGTCTTTTCCAACATTTCCAGAGCCGCTTCTCTGCCCAGACTGCCGAAGCTTATCTGCCCCGACTCCTCGCGGACTGCCGCAGGACGCTCCGCAGCATGAGCTCTCTCCATTTCTTCAAGGAGCTCCTTTGCCCTTGTGACCACCTTTGCAGGAAGTCCAGCCAGCTTTGCAACGTCAACGCCGTAGCTCTCGTCCACACCGCCGCGGACTATCTTGCGCAAAAAGCGTATGGTGCCGCCGTGCTTGTTTACGGCGATGCTGTAGTTCTTTACACCCTCCAGCTCGTCCTCAAGCCCGATAAGCTCATGGTAGTGGGTAGCGAAAAGAGTCTTGCAGCCCAGCTTCTTTGAATTGCAGATGAACTCCGCAACAGCACGGGCTATGCTTACACCGTCAAATGTAGAGGTTCCCCTGCCCACCTCGTCAAGTATAACAAGGCTGTCCTTAGTGGCGTTTTTCAGTATATCCGATACCTCGCTCATCTCCACCATAAATGTGGACTGACCTGCCGTAAGGTCATCGGAAGCTCCCACACGGGTGAATATCTTGTCCACCACGGATATTTTAGCGGAATCCGCAGGCACGAAGCTGCCTATCTGCGCCATGAGCACAATAAGTGCTGCCTGTCTCATGTATGTGGATTTACCTGACATATTAGGTCCCGTGATTATGGACATACGGTCAGCCTTTGTGTCGATGTAGAGGTCATTAGGCACAAACATCTCATCGGTAAGCATGAGCTCCACAACAGGGTGGCGTCCTGCTTTTATGTCGATAGAGCCGTCAATGACGATGTCGGGCTTGACGTACTGATTCCGCAGAGCTACGTCCGCAAAAGAGCATAGCACGTCCACAGCCGCAACAGCCGAGGCAGTTTTCTGTACCGCTTCCAGCTTTGTCGCAAGGAAGTCACGCACCTCAGAGAATATATCAGCTTCGAGGGAAAGAGCCTTGTCCTTTGCACCGAGTATAGAGTTTTCGGCGTTTTTCAGCTCCTCTGTGATGAAGCGCTCTGCGTTTGCGAGAGTCTGCTTGCGTATCCAGCCCTCGGGGATAAGGTCATAGTATGAGCGTGTTACCTCAAGATAATAGCCAAACACACGGTTGAAGCCTATTTTAAGGCTTTTGATGCCTGTTGCCTCTTTTTCGCGCTGTTCTATCTCGTCGATTATGCTCCTGCCGTTGTTCATTATGTGGCGAAGCTCATCAAGCTCCTTGTTGAAGCCCTCCTTGATAACACCGCCGTCCTTTACGGAGATAGGCGGCTCGTCCATAATGGCATTCTCAACAAGGTTTACCAGCTCGTCTAATGTAGATATTTCGTCATTATACCTCGCAAGGAGCTTTGAATCGGAAAGCTTTGCAAGCTCCTGCTTTACGAGTGGCAGCTGCATAGCTGTAGCCGAAAGGGATTTGAGGTCACGGGGATTGGCGCTCTTGTACATGACCTTTGTCATAAGGCGCTCCAGATCGTATACCCTGTCCAGCAGGTCTGTAAGGTCTGTGAGGACAACGCTCTTGCGGTAGAGTGCTTCAACTGCGTCAAGGCGCTCGATTATCCTTGCAGGGCTTTTCAGAGGCTGCTCTATCCAGTTTCTCAGCATACGGCGTCCCATTGAGGTCTTTGTAGAGTCCAGCACCCACATGAGAGAGCCTTTTTTCTCCTTACTGCGTAGAGTTTCCGTAAGCTCTAAGTTTCGCCTTGCATTGAGGTCAAGCCCCATGAACTGCTCGCCGCTCAGAAGCTCGATAGACGTAAATCTTGAAACCGATGTCTTCTGTGTATCGTTTATGTAATCGAAAAGTCCGCATACCGCCGCGCAGTCTGCTCCGTCCTCGCTTATGCCAAGCTCTGTTACGGATTTCACGCCGAATACTGCCGCAGCCATATCCCTTCGCGCAGATGGAGTGAAGCATATAGTATCGCGTAGAGTCACCGCACAGGAAAGCCTTACCTTTACGAACTCAGCAGCTGCTTTAAGTGACAGGAAGTTCTGTGGGAAGATTATCTCCGCAGGCTTGCAGCGTGAAAGCTCGTTGATGACGCCTGCCTCCAGGTCCTTGCCCTCGAAATAGCTGAGAGCCGCCTCACCTGTCGAAAGATCGGCAGAAGCAACGCCGCAGGTCTTAGTTTCCTCGTCGTAGAAGATACTGCATATATAGTTGTTGCTGCCGTCATCAAGCATACTGCTCTCTGTCAGCGTACCCGGAGTTACCACGCGGATAACATCACGTACAACTATACCCTTGGTCTCGGCAGGATCGGTGAGCTGCTCACACACAGCCACCTTGAAGCCCATGTCTATGAGCCTCTTTATGTACATATCCGCCGCATGATAGGGCACTCCGCACATGGGAGCGCGTTCCTCAAGTCCGCAGTCTCTGCCTGTAAGGGTAAGCTCAAGAGCCTTTGATACCACTACAGCATCATCGAAGAACATCTCGTAGAAGTCACCGAGGCGGAAGAACAGTATACAGTCCTTGTACTTGTCCTTGACCTCGAAGTACTGCTGCATCATGGGGGATATTTTACTTCTGTCGATTTCCATTGGTTTAGCTCCTTTACATCTTAGTTACGATAAAAAACAACAGCACGGTAAAAGCCGCAACGAACAGCACCGCTCCCACAGCCATAAGCACCTTAATGGAGCGTGACGGCTCGCCGTCGGTGTTTTTTATGGCAATATCATAGGCTTTTGCCCATTTTATCAGCTCTTCGCAGCCTGTGTCCGCCTTTTTGAGCCTGAGTACGGTCTTTCCGCCGCTATGCACCTTCACGTCCATGCCTTTGCAGCTTATCATGTCGATATCACTTGCAAAATAACCTCTGCCGTTTATCCTCAGCTCCTCGCCTGTCACATGGACAAGCCCTTTTCCGCCAAAGACCGCCAGCACCAGCAAAACGATACTGATGACACCGATAACGAACTCAGGTAAGCCACCATTATCTCCCGACAACTCACGGCGCATGAAGAATATCAATACGTCCCCTGCAAGTCCCGATAAAGCTGCCCCGAGGTATACCTTATTGACTTCCCTTGTCTGGGACGAGACCTCGATATCGAAGCTCCGCTTCGGCGGCGCAGAGTCATTCACGCCTATGATACGGTCTATCCTGTCGCGTCTTATCTCGCCTTCGGCACCTATGTATCTCAGCTCTGCCTGCTGATCCTTATCAAGCTCAATACTCATGGCTTATCTGCCTTTCAGTCCTAAATACAGCCCTATGAACACAGCTAATATCATAACGATAACTGCTGTTATCATATAGATATTCTGTGCCTTTTTCGGATCAGCGTCGGGATCGTCGTCTATCCTGATATGATTGCATCTTGCCCATTTTATAAGCTCGCCGCAGTTGTCAAGAGCTTTGCTGAATTTGACAATGTCCCTGCCCGCCGAAACTATCTTCAAGCCGTTCATAGCCGAGCCCTTAATGCAGTCTATCTCTCCGCAGTTATAGGTTCTGCCCTTTATTGTTATATTGTCACCGTCAACTTCAGCTATGACAGCCTTCTCCATACAGGCAGAATATATAAAACTGAATATCGCACAGATAAAGCACAAAGCTGCCAGTATAATGCCTGATACACTAAAAAAATCCCATCTAAAGAGCTTCATTCCAAGCATGGAAATTCCACAGACTAAAGCACTCCAACCACACCGTCTGTTTACCTTTATTGCCTCGGCACTGTTTCTGAGCTGAAAGCTGTATGGCGGCACACTTCCGTCAAAGCTGCCGATAAGATAGTTGACATATGCGATCTTATCATACAGTGCTCTGTTATTATTGTCCATATATATCAGTGACAGCCTGCGCATGAAGCACAGCTGCCTGTGCAGCCTGCCTCGGGTATCTGGCAGGTCTCAGGGTCCTCACCGTTTGCGCAGAGCTGGATTATCTGCTGGATATTGGTCACCAGCTTTTCAAGAGCCTGCTGTGCGCCTGAGAAAACTATCATCTTCGGGTTCTTCATTATCTTGTTGTAAACTGTCTTGAGTTCAGTATCCAGAGCCTTGATGTTGTCGGAATCGGGCTCCTCAGCACTCATAGCGCTGCCGAGGTTCATGCGGAGGTCCTCAAAATGTGCGATGTCCTCCTGAAGCTCCTTATCCTCATCGTTAGCCTTTTTAGCCAGCATATAAGCTGTGTATCTGTCATCGTTCTGAAGTGCCTTTCCAAGCTCTCTTGTTAATTCCATAATATCCATGTTTTTATTCTCCTTTAAATTATTGATTTATTCGTTATGCTGCAAAGATCAGCAGATATGATCGAGGTAAAGTCCGTCGAACTCCTCAGAAGTACCGTCTCCATGCTGGAAATACGACTTTATCTCACTGCTTGCATCGAATTTGTAAGCTCCCACGAATTCCATGCGTCTTATGCCCTTTTCTTCAAGAACAGCATCATACGAAGGAGTCTGCTCGTCAAGATTAAAGTCATAGTGGTCTGTTTGCTTTAATGTACCGTTTTCCCATACATTATACATTATGCTTGCCGAGCCCATATGTCCCCACAGGAGAACAAAATTCCCCGTGTTCTCGTCATAGCAGAAAGAAGTATGTCCGCCGCCGAACACTCCGAGGTCCTGAAGCTCGCAATTCTCATCATATCTGTAAATGTGTATGCGGAAATCAGCCTCACAGGTGCCGTATTTCAGGATAAGCTCGGGGATACCGTCAACATCGAGGTCACGGAGTGCATACTCGATGCTCACCAAGCCGTTATTCTCGGCAGCTGTTTCATCGAAAACTCTCTTTACCTCGCCCTGATAAACGGCAGGATACATATCCATTCGTCCCCCTGCGGAAACCATTCCGTCGGGCTCCTTTGTTGTATCGGCTTCTGTTGTTTCCTCGGCAGCTGTTGCTGAAGCAGCCTCTGCGGTCGTTGTCTCGGCAGCCGTTGTCACCTCAGCGGAAGCCGCTGTAATGCTTATGGGCTCTGTGGCTGCATTAGCGCTCTCAGACGAAGAGCTGCTCTGACCTGTTTTTCCGCAGCCTGCCAGAAGCAGTGCTGCAAGGCAGGATATTGCAATAATTCTTCTCAATTATATCGTCCCTTTCTTTATATGTCCCGAAACAGCCCAATTCATGGCATCGGTTATCTCAACGTCCACGAACTGACCTATAAGGGAGCTGTCTCCCTCAAACTCGACTATTATGAACTCGCTGCTCTTTCCTGTGAGCCAGCCGTCTTTTTTCTTCGATACGCCATCTGCAAGAACTCGCATAGTCCTGCCGATAAAGCGCTTATAGTGCTCGGTGGAGACCTCTCTCTGTACCTCAAGAAGCTCTCTCATGCGCTGTCCCTTTTCCTCATCGGAGATACTGTCGGGCATTTCTGCCGCCTTAGTACCCGAGCGCTTTGAATAGATAAATGAGTAGATATTGTCGTATCTAACCCTTTTCATCAGGTCGAGAGTTTCGCGGAATTCCTCATCGGTCTCGTCGGGAAAGCCCACGATAATATCAGTAGTCAGTGAAAAATCCGGGTCTCTGCGGCGTATCTCATCTACGATGCCGAGGTACTTTTCCACGGTATATCTGCGGTTCATGCGTTCAAGAACCGCACTGCTGCCGCTCTGTACAGGCAGGTGCAGGTGCTTTGCCGCTTTTTCGCAGTCAAATATGGCATCGATAAGCTCCTTTGAAGCGTCCTTCGGATGTGAGGACATGAAGCGTATCCAGAAATCCCCGTCTATTTTATTCAGCTCGCGGAGAAGCTGCGGAAAGCTGCATTTTCCATCAAGGTCATTGCCGTAGGAATTGACATTCTGTCCCAGCAGCATTATCTCCTTGTAGCCCTGTGATACAAGCTGTTTTACCTCGCCGACTATATCCTCGGGACGGCGGCTGCGCTCACGTCCGCGGACATAGGGCACTATACAGTAGGTGCAGAAGTTATTGCAGCCGAACATTATAGGCACTGAAGCCTTGAAGCTGCTGTCCCTCACCTGCTCCACAGTCTCGGAGAAATCGTCGTATTCGGTAATATCCGCCGAAAAACCTGCTCCCCTGAGAGCTTCGAGAAGAAGCTTCGGCAGGGCGCTTATTGCAGAGGTGCCAAGCACAAGGTCAACCTGTGGGTATGACTTCTTTATCTTTTCGGCAATATGGCTCTGAGCCGTCATACAGCCTGCAATGCCGATAATAAGGGACGGTTTGAGCTCCTTGAGCTTCTTCATGCTGCCCACAATGCCGAAAACTCTGTCCTCGGCGCTTTCACGCACGGCGCAGGTGTTGAGAATGATGAGGTCGGCTTCGTGTTCGTCCTCAGTAAAGCCGTATCCCATTTTTTTTAGCAAGCCCTTTATCTTCTCACCGTCAGACACATTCAGCTGACAGCCAAAGCTCCTTATGTAGGCTTTTCGGGGCTTATTCCCCAGCAGTGCCTTTATTTCGCTTATTTCCGCGGTATTGTCCTTCAATTGGCAAAACCTCGCCTTCTATGAAAATCCTGTAATGTATAATTATACCATATATAAAAGGAGATTTCAAGTGCCGATAATTGCGGACATCAAGTTTTACAAAAAAAGGACCTTCCGCAAGGGAAAGTCCTTTTCAATACAGCGATGTAATTATCTTACATAGAGATATCTTGAAAGAAGTACTGCGTCAGTGACATTTATCTTGCCGTCCTTGTTGAGGTCAGCGCGGGTTCTCTCAGCTTTTGTCAGAGGATCTACACCGTTGATATAATCAATGATAGCGTCAAGATCCTCGTTTGTTACATATGAACGGCCTAAAACGTTGCCTGATCTGATAGGACTAAAGCCGTTGATATCATAGGAGATAAGTGAGATATCTGTAACATCTACCTTGCCGTCCCAGTTTACGTCTGCTCTTGCAAGTCTGCTTGCAGGAATAGCCTTGATGCCCTTAACGTGCCAAGTAACAGCCTGAAGATCCTCGATGTCGATATCTGTATCACCGTTGATGTCGCCCTTCATTGCTCTTACTGCCGGAGATGAAGATGATTTCTTTGCGGCAGCTGCTCCCATAACTGTTGCTGCGCCTGCTGTCATAACTGAAGCCATAAGAATTGCTGCGATCTTGTTGAATTTCATTTTGAAATTCCTCCTTTAAAAATATTGTTTGCTAAATATATGACTTGTTTATGTCAAATATCAAGCATTTATATATTAACATTTTATCTCGATTTTGTCAATAGATATTTATATAAGATTTTTAAAGCTTTTTTTAAGATTATATGATATAATATATTATGTGAAAGTGTATACTCACTTACGAAAGGGGAAATTATTATGCTGAATATCAAAAAAACCGCAGCCCTGCTGCTTTCATCTGCAATTGCCGTTTCTTCTCTCTTTTCATGCAACGAAAAGAAGCCCCACGATATGGCAGAAGCCAATGAGTTCAAGGTAACGTTCCTCGACGTAGGAAAGGCTGACTCTATGGTGCTGCAGTCCGAAACAGGAACCGTAGTCATCGACTGCGGCGAGAAAGGCGACGGAAAGAAGGTATCGGCTCTCCTTGAAGAAAGCGGAACTACCGTTATCGATTACCTGATAATCACTCATTTTGATAAAGACCACGTAGGCGGAGCTTCAAAGGTGCTGAAAAACTTTGAGGTCAAGAACGTACTTACTCCCGATTATGAGGGAAATGTCAGTGAATACGACAAATTCAAGGAAACTCTTGACGGCGAAGGAATTACTCCTATGAAGCTGAAAGAGGATATATCATTCACCCTTGACGACGTGGATTACACGGTATATGCGCCGAAAAAGGACTTCTACGGAGAGGGCGACAGCTCAGAGAATGACTTTTCACTGGTCACTAAGGCTGTCCATCACAACAACACCCTGCTTTTCACGGGTGACGCTATGGAACAGAGACTTGACGAAATTATGGACATAGGGCAGTGTACCCTGCTGAAAGTTCCCTATCACGGCAGAAAGCTGGATAATATCGGCGATTTTCTCAAGGCTGTATCCCCGAAATGTGCTGTTGTATGCACCGAAAGCAGTGAATTTTCAGGAAAAGTACAGGAAACTCTCAAAGAAATGAAAATAACCACCTACGCTACCTGCTTCAACGGCGAGATAACCGCTGTCAGCGACGGCAGTCAGATAAAAATCGAAACCGAAAAAGGTTCATCTTTGTAATATTTAACAAAAAAGCGGCAGCAATGTCGCTTTTTGTTATATTTTATTGACTGGCGCTGTGTGAAATGATATAATTATCATATAGCCCACTTTAATAAATATATTGCCCGACAGAGGGGGAAACTATATGAGTAAACACGAGACCCAAATAAGAGCACGTAAGCGCAATTTCATAATAGCGCTCTCTTTACTGCTGATCACAAATATACTTATGGCTCTGACGCTTTCCTTACTGGCTAAGAAGGATCTGCGCGAGCAGATAGATCAGCGTATGCTCGACATCTCAAATACCGCAGCTTATATGCTGAACGGCGATGAGTTAAAGTACCTGCAAAAGGAGGACGAGGGTACAGAGCCCTACACCAGAGCTCTCGAAACTCTCCGCGCCTTTCAGGATAATATAAATCTTGACTACATCTATGGCATACGAGCTGAAGCCGACGGCTCATTTACCTTCACAATAGACCCTGCCGTTGAAGACCCCGGAGAATTCGGCTCGCCTATCGTTTCCACAGAGGCTCTCAGAAGCGCTGCAAACGGCATTGCCGCTGTTGACAAAAAGGCATATTCCGATGCATGGGGCAGATTCTATTCCGCATACAGCCCAGTTTTTGATTCCGACGGCAAGGTCTCAGGAATTGTCGGCGTTGACTTTAACGCCGAATGGTACAACGGAAAGCTCAATAATCATAAGCTTATATCTGTCATTATCCTTATTGCGTCTCTTATTGTAGGTATCGCAGTCTCATTCGTGATCATGTCCCAGTACCGCAAGCACCTCAAAGCAACCCTGAAGGAAATAGAACAGCTTGATTATACTACACAGAGGATCAGCGACTCTATGACTCAGTCTGCCATAAAGAAGCTGGATTTTCTTCCTAACAGCGAAAGAGATTTGCTGAAAACACTTGCAAACGGCGAGGAGAATAAGCAGTCCTATAATGATGAATACGAAGAAATAACGTCTAATATCCACTCAGTATGCAATAAGCTGAATAAATACATAAAGTACATGGATTCCAATATGTACAGAGACGCACTTACAAATGCCATGAACAAGGCAGCATACAGGAATACTATCAGACAGCTTGACGAGGATATAAAAAATGAACAGCCTGTTTTCTCTGTCGGCTTCTTTGACCTGAACGGTCTTGAAAACATAAACGCCCGATACGGCTTCGAGCCAGGTGACGAGCTGATGTTCCACTCCGCAAGACTGCTGAAAAATGTGTTCGGAAACGACAATGTCTACCGTGTTGCAGGCGACGAATTCATCGCTATCATGCGCGATAAAACAGCACTTGATATGGAGGAATATTTCGATGAATTCGACAAGGAAGTAAACAGCTTCAACGAAAGTAAAAAGATAGCTCACAGCCTCAGCATCGCAAAGGGATTCAACGTCTACAAAAAGGATATGCACGAGAATTACCGTCAGGTGCTTATTACTGCAAGAGAAAATATGCAGAACGACAAGGCTGAATACTACAGAAACAAAAAGGCGTGATGATCTATCACGCCTTTTTCGTCATCTTTCGGCGCCGCATCTGCACATTGACAGCAAAAAATGCCTGAGATTCAGCAATTTTAACTGTTGCATTTTCTGTTATCATGTGTTATAATAGATTGTAACCGTGCTTTTTAGGCAGATAATGCTTTTCTGGCACAAATTTTAATATTATGAAAAGAGGAAAACAAATGCCTGCAAATATTGTAGTCGGAACTCAATGGGGAGACGAAGGAAAAGGCAAGATCATTGATATCCTTGCTTCCCGCGCAGACGTTGTAGTACGCTCACAGGGCGGCAACAACGCAGGTCACACTGTTGTAAATAACGGTGAGGTATACAAGCTTCACCTTGTACCTTCGGGTATTCTTTACCCCAATGCACTCAACCTCATCGGCGCAGGTGTAGTTCTTGATCCTAAGGACTTTATCGGCGAGCTTGACAGCCTTGAGTCAAGAGGCATAAAGACTCAGGGACACCTTAAAGTAGACCCCCGCGCTCAGATCGTTATGCCGTGGCATATCGCTCTTGACGGTCTTTCCGAGGCTTTCCGCGGCGGCAAGGACATCGGCACTACCAAGAGAGGCATTGGCCCTACATATATGGATAAATACGAGCGCTGCGGCATTCGTATGTACGACCTCGTTCACCCTGAGGTGCTGGCTGAGAAGATACAGTCCACAGGCAAGCTCAAAAACGAGATAATCACTAAGGTATACGGCGGTGAGGCTTTCGACCTCGACGCTGTTACTAAGGAGTACACAGAATACGGCAAGAGACTTCTCCCATACATGGACGATGTTTCCGTTCTCACATTCGAGGCTCACAAGGCAGGCAAGACTATCATGTTTGAGGGAGCTCAGGCTACTCTCCTTGATATTGACTTCGGTACTTACCCATATGTTACCTCATCGCACCCACTGTCAGCAGGCGTTTGCGTTGGTACAGGCGTAGGTCCTAAGGTCATAACAAACATCATCGGCGTTGCAAAGGCTTACACCACCCGTGTGGGCAAGGGACCATTCCCGACTGAGCTTGACGACGCTACAGGCGATCAGATCAGAAACGTCGGCGGCGAGTTCGGTACTACTACAGGCAGACCAAGAAGAACAGGCTGGTTCGACGCTGTTATCGTTCGTCATTCAGTAAGAGTAAACGGTCTTGACAGCCTTGCTATCAACAAGCTCGATACTCTCGCTAATATAGATACTCTCAAAATGTGCGTGGCTTACAAGAAGCCCGACGGCAGCGTTATCAAGGAGTTCCCGCCCACACTGGAGGAGCTTGAGGGCTGTGAGCCTATCTATGAAGAATTCCCCGGCTTTACCGAGGATATATCCAGGTGCAGCAGCTTCGACGAGCTGCCTGCTAACTGCAAGAGCTACATCGCTCGTCTCGAGGAGCTGGTAGGCTGCCACGTAAGCATGGTAGGTATCGGTCCTGACAGATCTCAGATTCTGGAAAGATAATCACCAACGTCAGCCGCTTCGGCGGCTGTTCGCTTATCAGCATGATCTGCTGCGAAGGGAGGCTTTGCATGAAATTCTCCGTAAAAAAACTGGCTGCTGTCACAGCTATTGCTGTACTTAGCGCTTTTTCCACGCCTGTAACGGCTTATGCGGCTCAGGTATCCGTTCCCGAAGTATCACATAGCTGCGTTTTCAGCTCTACTGACGACGCCGCTATGCAGATGAGAAAGTATATCAAAGAGAGAACTGCCGATTTTGAGATAAATATCGACGCTTCTGTTGCTTCAAAGGAGACCGTTGGACAGCTCATGATATTCAAAGCCTTCGATGAAACAGGCAGCGGCTCAGAGGGAGATTATCTCCGCTTTTCTGTAAAAAAGCTTAACTGCAAGATATACTGGAAGAATAATGAATACAGGCTGGTCTATCATCTGAATTACTACACTACAGCCGCAGAAGAAGCAAGTCTCACACAAAAGCTTGACACGGCGCTTGCTTCGCTGAATACAGAGGGACTTTCGGACTATAACAAGTTCCTCCTGCTGTACAGATATGTCACCTCAAATGTGACCTATTCATCGGATATCTCGGATAAATACGCCTACACAGCCTACAGTGCCGTGGAAAACGGTCATGCCGTATGTCAGGGCGTAGCTCAGCTGCTATACAGGCTATGCAACGATTCGGGCATACCCTGCCGCATAATAGCAGGTATCGCTCATGACACGAGCGGAGCCCGTGAGGACAACTATCATGTGTGGCTGGTAACAAAGATAGACGGCAAATATTACCTCTCCGATCCTACGTGGGACCTCAGTGCAGAGGGCGATAACTTCCGATATTTTCTCAAGGGGAGCAACGATTTCGACAGTACCTTCAACATGAGGCATATTCCTCAGAATGACAACGGTCTGACCTTCCCCGAATATGATTCCGACGAATTCCGAAATGCATATCCCGTCTTTTCCGAAAATGCTCCCTCACCTAAATGCAGCGAGGGAGACATCGACGGAAACAACAGCATAAACGCTGTGGACGCTTCGGCTATCCTCAGCGACTATTCCCGCGTTTCTACCTGCGGTACAAGTGCTCTTACCGTATCGCAGAACAGCTGTGCCGACGTCAATAATGACGGCCGTGTAAACGCCGTGGACGCCTCCTGCGTTCTTGCGTATTACGCTTATGTCTCATGCGGCGGCAAAGGCTCTATAGATACTTATATTAAAAACGAGGTGTTGAAAAATGTACGATGAAAATAATCTCGGCGGCATCATGCCGGAGGAGATAGAATATAATCCTGACGCCCCAAAAAAAGAAGCTCCCACAGGAGTAAGCGCTCCCGTGCTTGACGACTTCGGATATGTAGCTCCTACAGCTAAAAAAGACGGACCTACAGGCGTCAGCGCTCCTGTTCTGGACGATATGGCATCATATAACCCTGCCGCAGAGAAAAAAGGCGCTCCTACTGGAGTTTCCGCACCTGTGCTTGATGACAATATCCCTTATACAAGCGAAAAGAAGGGCGCCCCCACAGGAGTAAGCGCTCCCGTACTCGATGATGCCTCTGTACCATATACTCACCAGCAGCTGGTCCTCTCCGACGAGGATATCATAGGCGGACTTACTCCCGAGCTGAAAGCACGTTTCGACGCTCTCCCTGCTGACAAGCAGCAGCAGATAATAGATATGAGAAGAACTCAGCTTGGTGCAGTCGCTCCTCCCGCACAGGTAACAGCTCCTGTGCTCGACGAGGATAATTACACACCTCCTCCGAAAAAGGAAGAACCAAAACAGCCTGAGGCTCCTATAACAGCTCCTGTACTGGATGACGAGCCTGAGCCCCCTAAGTATCAGCCGAAATACGTGGACGAGGACCTTGAAAGGGTAAAGGCTGAGGCTTCCAAAAAGGCAGTATCATCACAGCTTGTATCAGAGCAGAAGGATTCAAAGGAAAGTCTGCGCATGATGCTTCAGCTGAAAGAGGAAGCAAGGCAGAGAGAGGCAGAAAAGGGCTTCAAAATATGTATCGTGCTTGCTGTTATAGGCGTTATATCTGCTATCGCATTCTATCTGCTCTATTCTGGACAGTTAGGTCTTGGCTATAAGAACGGTCTTGAGGGCTTCGGCAAGATAATAAAGAACTCCTCACTGTACATTGCAGGTATCGTTGGCATATGTACACTTTCACTCATAGCAGGCATCAAGGGACTGAAATCCCTGTGCTCACTGGTGCTCCTGCTTTTCGGTATCGTTCAGATATTCCCGGGACTTCCCATGATACCACAGCACAAGGGCAATATGGGACTGGTAGTTGCACTGTATGCTATTGCGCTTGCAGGAACTGTAGTTTCATTCTTCATGCTCTCGGGCAGCGAGCCTGTGGGTAAGTATTTTACCAGAAACGATAATCTCAACAGACGTGAACGTGACGATTATTAACAGCAAAAAAGGCGCGACCAGTCGCGCCTTTTTGTTACTGTTCTTCTTTTTTAATACCGAATATGGCTCTCAGTATCCCCGATATGAATTTCGGGCTCTTGATGACCACTATCTTCAATATGTACCCCCTCCTTTGCAGGATATATGGGCATCTCTAAAAAACTATTTGGTCAAGGAAAAAACAGATAGGTTTTTAGAGATGCCCATATGTAATTATATTCCGCAGGAGGTCTTTTTGTTACACAACTATCTTAGGGGTTATGATGACCAGCGCAAGTCCGTCCTTTATGCGCAGCGACGCCTTTTCGCCCTCTATCTCATTGCTGACGCCTATGGGGAAGGACTGCACCATGCGGTAGTCCTCTAAGGGGTACTTTACGCCGCGGAGGTACTCTATCCCCACGCTTTCCGTCAACGCAAAGACTGAGAAATATACACCGCAGTCCATATTCTCGTATGTGACCGTTCCCTCATCAGCCTCCTGCACAAGCAGGTGACTCTCGCCCTTTATTTCAAGGTTACAGCCTTGCTGCAAGGCATATATCATAGCCTGTATATTGGCAAAGCTGTGCTCAAAGCGCTTTCCGCCAAGAGCTCCGTAGAGGTCTATGTTGCTGTAGCCAAGCTCTATAGCCTTTTTTACAGCCATAAGGGTATCCGTATCGTCCTTCTCGGGAACGCTTCTCAGCTCCTCAACGCCCTTAGGCAGCTCCTCGGTGTAGGAATCAAAATCTCCCACTATCACATCGGGAAGCAAGCCCAGCCGCAAAGCGTGTCTGTAGCCGCTGTCGGCACAGATGAAGCAGCTGTATTTCTCCCAGTACGACCACTGCTTGTAGCATCTGAGGTCAGGCATATCTCCGCCTGCAAATATCGCACATTTTTTCATTTGAGCTCCCACTCCTTTAACTGCTTTGCTTCTTCGTACATCGTCTTATAGCTTTCGTGTCTGCTTCGGGAAATATCTCCCTTTTCCACTGCCTCGACCACTGCACAGCCCTTTTCGCAAAGATGAGCACAGTCTCTGAAGCGGCACTTGTCCGTAAGTCCGTCAAACTCGCGGAAGCAGGCCGCCAGCTCCTCCTTGCGGATAATGTCATAGCGATTGGTCTCAAAGGTGGAAAATCCGGGAGTGTCGGCAATATAACCGCCGCCGCTGAGCTTGTAGAACTCTGCGTGACGGGTGGTATGTCTGCCTCTGCCAAGCTTTCGGCTTATCTCGCCTGTGGCTATATTCAAAGTAGGGTCAACGGCATTGAGCAGAGTAGACTTTCCTGCGCCCGAGTTGCCTGTAAAGGCACTTATCCTGCCGCTGAGCAGCTCACGTACTCTCTCAATGGAAGCCTCGTCGCCGTAGCTGACCTCAGCCACATCAATGCCGATACTGCCGTATATCTCGTGTATAGGACGGCTGTCCCCCAGGTCTGTCTTGGTTATGACCATTACGGGGGTTATGCCCTTGTACTCCGCAATGGCTATAAACTTGTCCAGAATAAGGTAATTCGGTGCAGGCTCGCAGGTGGACACTATGAATATGAGCTGGTCGAGATTTGCAAGGGGAGGTCTTATGATACAGTTTTTTCGCGGAGCTATCTCCGTGATGACGCCATCCTCAACGTCAACGCGGTCCCCCACGCAGGGACTTATCCCCCTGTTGCGGAAAACTCCTCTTGCCTTGCACTCATATATACCGTCAGGGGACTCTACACTGTAGAGTCCCCCTAAGCATTTTATGATTATTCCGCTTACAACGTTTTTACTCATCAATAGTGAACAAACTCGCTATCGCCGTTCCAGTAGCCTTCCCAAACCCAATGATCGTTATCATCAAAGTGTCCGTACCACTCCCACTGACCTTCGTTGTTGTACTTGCCGTAGTAGGTGTTGCCCTCTACGATAGAAGGATCTCTGCCAGCCTGTGTAGGAGGCTCTGTAGGAGTAGGTGCCTGTGTAGGAGGCTCTGTTGAAGGTTCTTCCTTCTTGAATGCGCCTACCTGCTCAAATGCGCCCCATGCGTTCTCGCTGTCTGTGGTATATGTGCCCTTAGCGAAGTTGAAGGTATAGGTTCCGTAATTAGCCTTAGCGCCTGTTGTAAGGTTTGTAAGGATAGCTGTAGCTCTTACGCTCTGTCCTGAGCCTTCGATAGTAAGTGAGTAGCCAGCCATTTCAGGACAGATGATAGTACCTGTCGATTCAGCCTTTGTCTTGTTCTTCTCATCTGTGAGGATAAAGTCTACGCTGAAACGTCCTGAAGCCTCACCCGGGAAGCTGAGATTAATGTCTACCTTGCCGTTAGGGATAGTACCGTCGCTGACAAAGAGAGTGATCTCTGAACCAGCTTCGATCTTTGTGCCCTTCTTAGGCTCCTGATCTACTACGATGCCCTCCTTCTCGTAGGAAGGTGTAGGCTCTGTCTTTACCTTGAGGTTCTTATAGCCTGCAAGAATAGCAGCATCCTCTGCGGTCTTGCCCACATATTCGTCCATAGTTACCTGCTCTGCGTTAGCGCCCATGCTGACATAGAGTACGACTGATGTGCCCTTGTGGACCATAGTGCCCTCCTCAGGCTCGGACTTGATAACGTAGTCAGGCTTGATTTCAGCGTCAGAGGTCTTTTGTACCGTGAACTGAAGTCCGCGTTCCTTGAGCTGAGTCTTTACAAGCTCAAGGTTTACATTTCGTACATGAGGTACCTCAACGGTCTCCATACCCTTACTGATAACTACCTTGCAGACATCGCCCTTGCTGAATACAGCACCCTTTTCGATGCTCTGACTGATGATAGTTCCCTCATCGGCTTCGTTGTATTCCTGTCCGTCGATCTCAAACTTGATATCGCTGCTGTAGGCTGCATAAGCCTGGTTGTAATCCCAGCCTACGAGATCGGGCATGGTCTTGCCGTTTTTATTAGCGCTGTTTCTGAGAAGTCCGCTGAGCATAGTTGCCACGAATATAACAGCAACTATGATAACAACTACGACTACAGCCGTAAGAACGGGGACCACCAGTGAGGAACGCTCTTCCTCCTCCTCGTCGTCATCGTCCTCGTCGTCGTCATATTCGTCGTAATTATCTGTATAGGCGTCGTTGTATCTCTGCGATACAGAGCCGCCCGATGAATAGCCCGAACCGTTTCCTGCCGAAGCTGCTGCCATTGCAGGAGCCTTTGCTGCATAAGCATTGGCTACCTCCTGACGACTTTCGGACTCGACCTCTGTGCCTGTTGAGCTGTCAAGTATCTCCTCGGGCTCGTCGGTCTCCTCTGTATAATAGCCGAAGGAGATATGAGGATCAGCCTTGAAGGCTTCAATATCGCTTATCATCTCGGCAGTTGTCTGGTATCTGTCCTCGGGAGCCTTTTCCATAGCTCTGAGAACTATCTCCTCAAGACCGTCGGGGATAGATGGATTGATAGCTCTTGGGCGCTCGGGAATATCGTGCATATGCATAACTGCGATAGCAACGGGGTTATCGCTGTCAAATGGCTTTCTGCCTGTGAGCATTTCGTACATCATAGCGCCCACAGAGTAAATATCGCTCTTTGCGTCGGTAACGCTGCCGCTTGCCTGCTCGGGGCTGATATAGTGAACGCTTCCGATAGCCTGATCGGTAGCTGTCTTTCCCTCCTCACGGGCAAACTTTGCAATGCCGAAATCCATGACCTTGATAGTGCCGTCAGTGAACATCATGATGTTCTGGGGCTTGATATCGCGGTGAACGATGCCCTTGTCATGAGCATGCTGGAGAGCACGAAGTATCTGTATAACGAAGTGAACCGTATCCTTCCATGTGAGGACCTTTTCCTCCTCGATGTACTCCTTGAGAGTGATACCGTCGATGTACTCCATAACGATGTACTGTATCTTCTCGGAGAAGCCCACATCGTATATCTTTACGATATTCGGATGTGAAAGAACTGCGATAGCCTTTGACTCATTGCGGAAGCGGCGGAGAAATTCCTCATTCTCTGCAAATTCCTTTTTGAGTATCTTAATGGCAACTGTTTTGTTGTCGATAACATCGACACCCTTGTAGACCTCAGCCATGCCTCCGACGCCGATGAGCTCGGTTATCTCATATCTTCCGTCGAGCTTCTTGCCAATATTCTTGTCCATTTCCTTTCCTCCTGCGTTAGTCAGAAATTACCGCAACGGTTACATTGTCGCGGCCGCCCTTGGTGAGCGCTAATTTTATAAGTTGATCTGCGGCGTCATCAAAATCTGAGTTTAGTATAACGTCGTATATTTCATCATCACTGCAATATCCCGAAAGGCCGTCCGAGCACAGCAGCAGACTGATCTTATCCTCATAGTCCAGCATGAATGTATCGGTGAGCACTGTTTTATCCACGCCGACTGCTCTTACGAGCATATGCTTCTGAGGGTGTACCTCCATTTCCTCCTCTGTGATCTTGCCCTGCTCAAACAGCACAGCGGCTACATTATGATCAGTGGTTATCCTGACGAGACCTGTGTCGGTGATGAGATAGGCTCTGCTGTCGCCGACATTGGCTATGAAGGCTGTTTTCTTGGTGACAAAGGCAGCTACACAGGTGGTACCCATGCCGAAGTTCTTGAAATCGAACCTTGCCCGTGTATATATCACGGAGTTTGCCGCCGATATCGATGATATAAGGAGCTTGCGGATATCCTCATCACTGAGGCTCTCCTTATAATCCGCCGAAAAACGCTGGAAGAATTCTTCTATTGCGAGCTCGCTGGCTTCTTTTCCAGCTCGTTCGCCGCCCATACCGTCGCACACGACGGCGAGCACATTATGGCCGAAGTATTCGCATCTGACCGCGTCCTGGTTTTCCTCACGCTTCAGACCTATATCCGTGCCGTAGCGAAACCTCAAGTATCCGCACCCCCATTCTGTTGACTTTGCTCAGCAGCGTCACGTCTTAGCTGTCCGCACGCCGCTTCTATATCGCTGCCGAGAGTTCTTCTCACGGTAGCATTTATCCCCCGCCTGCCCAGCTGCTTTGCAAATTCCGCAACGCCTGAGCGGGCTGTACGATAATTTCGTTCCCTGACCTTATTAACGGGAATAAGGTTCACATGGCAGTTCATGCCCCGCAGCAGCTTAGCCAGCTTATCGGCGTCCGCCGCGGAATTATTCACATCGTCGATGACTGCGTACTCAAAGGTTACGCGGCGTCCCGTTTTTTCGATGTAGTATCTGCAAGCCTCCATAAGACTTGACAGCTCGTATTTTTTATTTACGGGCATTATCTCGCTTCTGCCCTCGTTGTCTGCGCAGTGGAGCGAGACCGACAGAGTGAGCTGGAGCTTCTTGTCAGCCAGCTCATAGATACGCGGCACGATGCCGCAGGTAGAAAGCGATACGTGACGAAGGCTCATATCGTTGCCGTCCTTATGGGAGAGCAGCGCGAGGAACTTCATAACGTTATCGAAATTGTCAAGGGGTTCACCGATGCCCATGAGCACCACCCCTGAGACCTTTTTGCCCGAGTCCCTCTCAGACTCATATATCTGCATGAGTATCTCTGAGGGAGAAAGGCTTCTCACGTAGCCTGCAATAGCAGACGCACAAAAGCGACAGCCCATTTTGCACCCCACCTGAGTGGACACACAGATACTGTAACCGTAGCTGTACTCCATCAGAACGGTCTCCACAAAATTGCCGTCAGAAAGCCTATAAAGATATTTTACCGTATTATCTATAGCAGATTCAAGCTTTTTTTGCATAAATAGGCCATTTATACAAAATTTTTCTTTTAAAGTACTGCGCAATTGGATAGATATATCAGACATTTTGTCGAAATCAAGGACTCTTTTTACATGAAGCCACTGAAATATCTGCTTTGCGCGGAATTTCTTCTCTCCGAGAGCGGTGAGAGCCTCAGTAAGTTCGTCCAGATCAAGACTTAGAATATCTACTTTTTCCAATTTATCACCTTACTTTTTTCTGAATTTTGCAATAAAGAATCCGCTTCCGAATTTTGGCGGCATAAGTGTAGCCATTGTGCCGAATTTCTCTCCCATGAGCTGCGGCAGCTCTACAGCCTCGACCTCGGGGTGTTCGCGGAGAAGCCTCTCGCATACCGCTTCGTTCTCGGCTTTTCTCACCGTACAGGTGGAATATACCAGAGTACCGCCAGATTCAAGGTAATTCAGCGCATTGCACACTATTTTGTATTGTATATCGGGGAGTCCTGCAAAATCCTGGATATTCTTGTACTTTATCTCAGGCTTGCTGCCGATGACTCCCAATCCCGAACACGGGACATCACAGAGTATCTTCGTGAATTTCGGCAGTTCGGGGTTGAACTTCGTGGCGTCCCCTGCCGCCGCCTTTATATTGGTGAGACCAAGTCTCTCTGCACCTTTGCGGATAAGCTCTGCGCGTTTTTCGTGAAGGTCAAAGGCGTATATCTCGCCCCTGCCGCCCATGAGCTCAGCCATAGTAAAGGTCTTTCCGCCGGGAGCTGCGCATATATCAAGAACTCTGTCCTGCTCTGTGGGTGCAAGGCTCATGCAGCACAGCTGTGAGGCAAGCCCCTGAACGTGGAACCAGCCCTTTTTGAATGCCTCCGTCGCCGTAACATCACCGCTTTCCACAATAAAGCAGTTATCCATGAGCTTTTCAGCTTTGATACTGCCCAGTGCAGAAAGCAATTCTTCCTCCGTACACCTGATCGGATTGAGACGAAGATATGTGACATTTTTTTCAAGAGAAGCCGCAAGAAATCTCTCCGCCGCCTCCCTGCCGTAGTCCTCGGTGAGGCTCTTGACCAGCTCCGCAGGCGCGGAATACTTCACGGACATGGCTTTTTCGCTGTCTTTGGGGAGCTTCAGCTCCCTGCCGCCGCGTATAAAATTCCTCAGCACCGCATTTACCATGCCCGAAGCGCTGGTCTTGCGGAATTTCTTTGCGAGCGCCACGCTCTCGTTTACTGCGGCGTTGTCGGGAACGCTGTCCATATACATTATCTGGTATATGCCGCAGCGCAGTATATTCAGTATTATGCCGTCAAGCTTCCCTATGGGGCGCGAGCTGAGTCCGCCGATGATATGGTCGAGAGTCAGCCTGCGCTCTATAACTCCGTAATATAATGCGGAGCAGAGCTTTTTGCCGCGGTCGTCAAGGTCTGAGCCCTTCAGACCACTGTCAAGCTGGAGATTTGAATAGCTTCCTCCCGAAAATGTCTTATCGAGAAGCTTTACGGCAAGGTATCGCGGATCTGTCATTATCTTCTTCTGACTGAAAGGAGAAGTCTTATCAGCTGCATTATTGAAGCAAGAAGTCCTGCAACATATGTGAGAGCAGCTGCCCTGAGGACCTTGCCTGCGTGTGGGACCTCGCTCGGTTCAAGAATACCGTCGTTTGCAAGAGTTTTGAGAGCTCTGCTGCTTGCATCAAACTCTACAGGGAGGGTAACAGTCTGGAACACTACAACTGCCGCAAACATTGCGATAGAGAGATAAACAAATACTGTTCCGATAGAAAGGCTGCTGAGAAGAATGCCTGCGATAAGCACTAAATACCAGAGATGTGAGCAGATATTGGTAACAGGTACAAGCTTTGATCTGATAACTATAGGAGCATAGCTCTCAGCATGCTGAACGGCATGACCGCACTCGTGAGCCGCAACGCCGATAGCTGCTACCGAACGCTGTCCGAAGGTTGAATCGGAAAGTCTTACAACGTTTGCCTTTGGGTCAAAGTGGTCGCTGAGCTTGCCCTTTATGTGCTGGATCTCAACATACTGAAGTCCGTTTGCGTCAAGTATCATTCTTGCCACCTGATCTGCGGTAAGACCTCTTGAATTTGCTATCCTGCTGTACTTATTGAATGTTGAGCTTACATTTATCTGTGCTAAGAGCGGTAATATAAGTATCGCAAGATAAAGCACGATATAGATGCCGATATGGTCGCTTGCAGAACGTGTACCGTAGCTGCCTCCATAGTAGTGGTAATATCTTGCAAGCACCATAAACATATTCATGATATACATAATTATTCCTCCTTATCCGAGGATCTCGCCCTTTACGAGCTTCTTTCCTCTGAGAAAGTCCTCTGTTTTCATGCGTTTTTTGCCCTCGGGCTGAACCTCGCGGAAGATAACGGCTCCGTCGCCGCACTTCACCGCAAAGCTTGCCGTATCGACTACAGCACCGTTTTCTGCGCCGTCAAAGCTGCCCTGAGCTATCTCAGACTTAAACACCTTCAGGCGCTTGCCCTCCAGCATAGTAAATCCCGTAACACCGCGTATGGTATTGTGTACCTCGGCGGCAGACTTATTGAAGTCCAGTGCGCTCATCTCCTTGCGTATCATAGGAGAATAACAGCTGAGGCTGTCGTCCTGCACCTCGGGCTTCAATGCACCCTTTTCAACAGCGTCTATTGTCTCTGCAAGGACCTCTCCGCCCATTGCGGAAAGTCTTGCATAGAGCTCCTCATAGGTCTCGTTTTCGCCTATTTTGGTTGCTCTCTTTATGAGCATATCTCCTGTGTCAAGTCCCTCGCTCATCTGCATAGAAGTGACACCAGTCTCCTTTTCGCCGTTCAGAAGCACCCAGTTTATGGGAGCTGCTCCCCTGTACTTCGGCAGGAGCGAAGCGTGGATATTGATACAGCCGTATTTGGGCAGCTCCAGTATCTCCTTCGGGAGTATCTGACCATATGCCGTTACGACTATGAGGTCGGGAACTATATCGCGGAGTATCTTCATAGACGCCTCTGCGTCATCGCCCTTTCTCAGTGAAAGGGGCTGATAAACGGGTATCCCGTATTCCTCAGCCGCAGCCTTTACAGGGGTAGGTATAAGCTTATACCCTCTGCCCTTTGGCTTGTCGGGCTGTGTGAATACTGCCGCCGTCTCATGGCTGCTCTCTGCAAGAGTGCGCAGGCATGGTACGGCAAATTCGGGAGTTCCCATAAATACTATTTTCATTGCTTAGTCTCCTCGGGTACGAAGAATTCCTCGACTATCTCAGTGAAAACATGACCGTCGAGGTGGTCGTTCTCATGACAGGTACACTGTGCACCAAGCTCGGTGAAATCACGCTCGAACCAGTTGCCGCTGCGGTCCTGAGCCTTGAGGTGACAGCTCATAGGTCTTGTTACATAGCCCCATACATTCGGGCATGAAAGACAGCCCTCCTGAACTCTCTGCTTGCCCTCTTTCTTAGTTACCTCAGGGTTGATAGCCTCTATGCTGTCATTCTCGTCAAGGTGCATGATGAATATCCTGCGGCATATGCCTATCTGCGGTGCCGCAAGACCTACGCCCTCAGCCTTGTTGAGTGTCTCGTGCATATCGTCAAGAAGCTGTGCAAGCTTTTCGTCAAACTTCTCCACGGGCTTGCAAACCTTATGGAGCATCTCGTCCTTATCTGTTAAAATCCTTCTAAGTGCCATATTATCTATCCTTTTCTATTATACGCCCACATCGCCGTTCATATCAGCGTAAAGGGCTATGCCTTTCATTTCCTTCAGCTTTGCCGAATCCGTAAGGACTTCACTTATGAAGCCGCGCATTTCGGCATTATTCTTGCATTTCATTATTATCCTGTAGCGGTACTTTCCGTTTATCCTGCCGTATGAGCAGCGTACAGGTCCGAGGACTCTCACGGGAGTTTTAGGCTGCAATTCCTTTAATTTCCCGTTCATCAGCCTCAGCACAGCTTCCGCACCCAGTCTTACGGATACGTCCTCATTTCCCGAAAAGCAGAAAATGCACATATCACACAGGGGCGGAAATATCATCGCACGGCGGATAGCTATCTCCTCATTGTAAAAGCCCTTGTAATCCTGAGCGGCTGCAAGGTTCATGATATAGTGCTCTGGGATAAAGGTCTGTAGTATGGCGCGTCCGCGGCGCTCACCGCGTCCCCCTCGTCCGACTACCTGAGTGATAAGGGAAAAGGTGCGCTCATAGCTTCGGAAATCTCCCGCATACAGAGCCTTGTCGACAGAAAGGACTCCCACCAGCGTAACATTGGGGAAATCCAGTCCCTTGCCTATCATCTGAGTGCCTATCATTATGTCGTATTTGCCGTCGCGGAAGTCCGTGAAGCTCTTCTCGTAGGAATACCGCGAAAAAGTGGTATCAGCGTCCATTCTGAGTATCCTTGCCGACGGAAAGAACGTGGACAGCTCCTCCTCAAGCTTCTGTGTGCCGAAGCCCATATTTTTAAGGTGCTTCGAGCCGCAGCTCGGGCAGGTATCTATAGGCGGACTGACGTAGCCGCAGTAGTGGCACATCAGCTTGTCGTTTTTCTTGTGGTATGTCAGCGGTACAGAGCAATTCGGGCAGTACACAGGCTGATAGCAGTCGCAGCAGCTTATAATGGTGTGATAGCCGCGCCTGTTGAGCAGCAGTATAGACTGCTCGCCGTTTTTTAGGTTAAGGCTTATCTCCTCAGCTAATTTGCGGCTGAATTCCGTGCGGTTGCCCTCCTCGCGCTCAAGGTTCATATCTATGATACTCACCTCCGGCAGCGGTGCATTGCCGTACCTTTCCTTCATTTCGAGAAGACGGTATGCGCCCCTTTCAGCAAGGTAATAGCTCTCGATAGAAGGAGTTGCCGAAGCCAGCAGAAGCACTGAGCTATGCTGAGCACAGCGCTGCTTGGCAATATCATGCGTGGTATATCTTGGGGAGCTGTCCGATTTGTAGGAGCGCTCACCCTCCTCGTCGATTATTATAATGCCGATATTACTCAGCGGAGCAAATACAGCACTTCGCGTACCTATTACGATGTCCGCGTCGCCCCGCTTTATGCGCTTGTACTCGTCAAGCCTCTGACCGAGAGAGAGACCGCTGTGGATAACGGCTACTCTTTCGCCGAACAGTGAGCGAAAGCGCTTCAGTATCTGCGGAGTAAGACCTATTTCGGGAATGAGCAGCATTGCCTGCCGTCCCATTTTCACCGTATCGTCTATGAGCTTTTCAAAGACTGAGGTCTTGCCGCTTCCCGTAACGCCGTGAAGAAGAAATACCGCAGGCTTATGCTCATAAAGCTGTGCAAAGACTGCGTCATGGGCACTCTGCTGCTCGGGAGAAAGAGCTATATCCTCGGGACTTCTCTTTTCCTCCGCGTCGCCCTCAACTCGTCTCAGCACCTCTGCTTCGTATTCCTCTGCCGCGCCGTTTGCGCAGAGCCGCTTCACAACGGATTCCGTAACGCCGCACATATACGCAGCCTCACGGACTGTCGCAGAACCATACTCGCTGAGAAATTCCGCTACCTGCTTCTGCTTGGGCGTAAGGTCAAAGCTTTCGGGAGCGCTCATATACTTATCGGAAAGCCGCACCATTCTTACAGCCGCGTCGCCTACCGCCTGTCTGAACACATTGTCAGAGTCAAGGGCACCTGCGTCGCAAAGCTCGTCAGGGAGCCTTCTGCCGTTTTCGATGATATGCTCCTCAATAAGCGAATTAAGCTCCTTATTGTCCTCCGCACAAGCAAGAGCGTCAAGAAGCTC
>NZ_JAIKXF010000042.1 GCF_024684275.1 Ruminococcus sp. | reverse complement strand
GAACAGCAGTCCTCCCATGCCGAACCTCAGCGAAGGTGAGAGCGCTATCCTTGCCTGAAAATTGATATCGTAGTCCGCATATGTATCCCACGGCCAGCTGCCCGTGAAGTATTCAAGGACATATGTGCCTGCAAGCTCTACCGCAGTTGCCACAGCCATGCTTCCGAAGAATATGATGAAAGGACGGGATATCTGCAAAAGGCGTCCGCCCTCTTTTTTCATCAGCTTGCCGAAAAACAGCAGGAAGAGCAGTGCTCCCACCGCGTATATCGGACAATACGGACCGAACATTATACCAAGATTTGTGAAGCCCCATTTATAGACCACTACTTCGAGGAATACCTCGTAGCACCAGCCGAATACCGCATACATCCAGAAGCAGAGAAAGAGCTTCTGAACAATTTGTTTTTCCAATAATTCCTTTATTTTTTTCATGGTAGTATGTCCCTTAGCACTATACAGCCGTGATGTGATGAATGAACATAGCGGCTTCTGCCAGTTTCGGCGTATAGCCTGTGGCCTTTGTGAATATAAAGTCCGTGAGGACTATTATCAGCACTGCAAGCGCGATGATATTCAGTGTTCTTCGTTTCGGCTTTGCAAGGAGCCAGTCAAAGAATGGCTGTACTATATACATGAACAGCAGTCCGCCAAGACCGAATCGTACGGAAGTGCTGAGAGCGATACGAGCCTGATAGTTGTACTTGTAACGCGCGTAGGTCTGCCAAGGCCATGAGCCCGTAGTTGCTTCGAGTATGTATGTGGCTATCAGTTCCACAAGAGTGGCGATCGCCATACACCCGAGAAAGATAAGCAGCGGCTTGACTATATTCAGCCATTTCACGTCCTTCTTCTTCATGAGCCAGCCGAAGCACAGCAGGAACAGGAGCGCTCCCACGCCGTATATGGGGCAGTAGGGACCGAACATATTTCCTCTGTTGTGAAATCCCCAGCGATAGACCACTGTTTCAAGGAAAACCTCGTAGCACCAGCCAAGTACCGCATACATCCAGAAGCAGAGGAAGAGCTTCTGAACAGTTTGTTTTTCAAATAATCCCTTTAATTTTTCCATGATATTACTTTACGTATGCCTTTCCGTCGATTATCTCTATCCTGTCCTGACAGAACAGGGATACCGCCTCGGGGAGTATCTTCCACTCAGCCTGTTCCATTATACGCTTTTGGAGTGACTCGGGAGTATCACCGTTTTCAACGGGGACAGCCTTCTGTATTATTATCGGACCGCCGTCGCACTCCTCGGTTACGAAATGTACCGTTGCGCCTGAGAGCTTCACTCCCGCCGCGAGAGCAGCCTCATGGACGTGCAGTCCGTAGAAGCCCTTTCCGCAGAAGCTTGGTATCAGTGCAGGGTGAACGTTCATCATTTTGTAGGGGAACGCCTTTACTACCTGCTCGTCGAGTATGGTCATGAATCCCGCATATACCACAAGGTCTGCCTTTTCCTCGATGAGAGCGTCGGTTACTGCCTTTGTGTAGGATGCTATATCAGCGTACTCCTTACGCGGGATAACGCGGCTTTTTATGTCATTCTGCGCAGCCCTTTCAAGAGCGTACACGCCTTCCTTTGAGGAAATGACGCAGGTTATTTTTCCGCCCTTGATGATGCCTGATTTTTCGGCGTCGATAAGAGCCTGTAAATTAGTGCCGCCGCCCGAAACGAGCACGACTATATTCTTCATGAGTTTTTCCTCCTGTTGTTTTATCGCAAGAGCGGATATTATTCGGGGAACTGAACGTGTCCCTGTATTATTTCGGTATCATCATAGGAGAGAGGTATGTCCTTATCTATGACCACCTGACCGTAAATATCTGTGATACGGAAGGTGAAAGGTCCCTTTCCCATCTCTCTTGTCTCGAAATAATTATAGGGACGGCGCGGTACCTCGACGAATTCGCCGTCTTCATTGAGGTATTCCAGCTTGGTTATGGGGTAGCGGTGATTGCGCACCTGTACTCCGCACCAGAACTCGGTGCTGCCCTCTTTGTATTTGAATGAGATAGGAGCGTCTGCGGCAGTATCAAGGGGGATTATCTTCCAGCTTACGGGAACTCTGCCCTTCTCAACAGGAGCGATGAGAGGAAAAGCGTCTGTATAGAGGTCGAGGTCGCCCTTTTTGCCCTCGGGGAGCTCGTCTGTTACCAGCATTTTTATAGTGCCCAGCTCACCTGTGACTTCGAGATAAGCTCCTGCAAGCTGTGCCTCGTTGTAGTCATAGTGGTTCATAGCGACTATCCAGTAGTCATGGGATACGGGATCAAGCATAGCGTGACCGCCTGTATAGCCTCCGCCGTAGAAGGTACCCTCACCAGTATGTACAGTGCCCTTTGGTTCGAGGATAGCGTCCTCGTCAATTGGCAGGTCGGGTATCTCGAATTCAGTGGGTATCTTGCCGTTTACGCCCAGTACGAATTTTTGCAGAGCATTGAGCTCTGCTCTTGATATTTCCGTGTTCTTACGGGCAGTAATAAGGTCAAAGCTGTCCACTCTGCCGTCGGAGTTATAATCCATATCTATCTGTGAAGCCGCTCCGCCGTATAACGGCGATGCTGCAAGAATGGCGCATACCATTCCCACAGCCGCAAATTTAACAAATTTCATAAACATCACCATACTTAAAAAATCTTCCAAATCCCATTCCCCTTGCTGTATATACCTGTGCTGTGAATTCGGATATTTTTGCAGTCATTGCTATGATGTTTGAAAAGTCTGTTGCTGTATCAGCAGATGATAACGCCTTCCTCGGACTCAACAAGCTCGCCGAGAACGTAAGCGTCCTCGCCTGCTGCCTTGATAGCAGCGATAGCCTTGTCAGCGTCGTTCTTGTCAACAGAAACTATCATGCCGACGCCCATATTGAAGGTGTTGAACATATCTCTTTCGGGAATATCACCTGTTCTCTTGATAAGGTTAAAGATAGGAAGTACCTGTACTGCGTTTCTTTCGATCTTGGCAGCTAAGTTCTTGGGGAGAGAACGCGGGATATTCTCATAGAAGCCGCCGCCTGTGATATGGGAGATAGACTTTACCTTAACTGCGTCAAGAAGGCTCATTACAGCCTTAACATAGATGCGTGTAGGTGTGAGGAGGCACTCGCCGAGAGTAGTTCCGAGGTCGTTGAAGTGCATATTGAGGTTCTGCTCGTTTACGTCAAAGACTCTTCTTACGAGAGAGAATCCGTTTGAGTGAACGCCGCTGGACTTTATAGCGATGAGAACGTCGCCTGCCTTCTGAGTATCGGGCTGGAGGATCTTGTCCTTGTCAACAACGCCTACAGAGAAGCCTGCAAGGTCATATTCGTCCTCGGGCATAAGACCGGGGTGCTCGGCAGTTTCTCCGCCGATGAGAGCGCACTGTGCCTGAACGCAGCCCTCTGCTACACCTGAAACGATAGCAGCTATCTTTTCGGGATAGTTCTTGCCGCAGGCGATATAATCAAGGAAGAACTGTGGCTTTGCGCCGCAGCAGATAATATCGTTTACGCACATAGCAACGCAGTCGATACCTACAGTATCATGCTTGTCCATGATAAAGGCGATCTTTATCTTTGTGCCGACGCCGTCAGTGCCTGAAACGAGAACAGGCTTGCTGATACCTGTCATATCCAGCTCAAAGAGACCGCCGAAGCCGCCGATGCCTGAAAGAGTGCCCTTTATCATAGTGCGGGCGATATGCTCCTTCATCAGTTCAACTGACTTGTAGCCTGCGGTAACATCAACGCCTGCCTTCTTGTAGCTTTCGGAAAAACTGTTGTTCATATTTGAAATCCTCCATAGTTGTTTGTCACCTCGCCGCAGGCGAGGTGACAGCGATATGTTTATTCTTTGCCGTTCCAGCAATATGTGCAGAGCTTGCAGGCATCAAGACCTACAGCCTTTTCTGTGCCCTCAAGCGTCTGGAATTCCAGTGAGGTAAGGCGGAGCCTCTTGCATATCTCATCTCTGAGTCTGCGTCCTCTGTCTGTTGAGGAATTGCTGTATTCCTCAATGTGTCTTACGCCGACGGGGCCTTCAAATTCGTCGATTATCTGGCGGGCGATAAGCTCCATTTCGGAAGTGCTGCGTGAGAAGTTGAGGTACTTGCAGCCGTACATTATAGGCGGACAGGCAGAGCGCATATGTACCTCTTTAGCGCCGTGCTCGTAGAGAAACTCAACAGTCTCTCTCATCTGTGTTCCTCTTACGATACTGTCGTCAACGAAGAGGAGCTTTTTACCGTTTATAAGCTCATGTACGGGAATGAGCTTCATTTTAGCCACCTGATTTCTCATGCTCTGGTTTGTGGGCATGAAGCTTCTTGGCCATGTGGGAGTATACTTGATGAACGGTCTTGCAAAGGGGATACCGCTCTTGTTAGCATAGCCGATAGCGTGTGGAGTGCCCGAATCGGGGACTCCGCAGATATAGTCAACGTCGGGAAGTCTGCCGTTCTTGATGTCGTTTTCAGCCATTATCTCGCCGTTGCGTGTACGCATTACCTCGACATTAACACCCTCATATACAGCGTTAGGATAGCCGTAGTAGGTCCACAGGAAGGTGCATATCTTCATCTTTGAGGGATCGCCCTCAGCGATAGTTCTGCACTCATCTGCTGTAAGCTCGACTATCTCGCCTGCTGCAAGCTCCTTGTAGGTGGTATAGCCCAGCTTCTGGAATGCAAACGACTCAGTAGAGAGACAGAAGCCGTCGCTTCTCTTGCCTATGATGATAGGAAGTCTGCCGAACTGGTCTCTTGCGGCGATAATGCTGTCCTTTGTGAGGATAATGAGCGACATAGTGCCCTCTATTTTTTCCTGAGCATAGCGGATACCCTCAGCGAAGGAAGCCTTCTGTGCGATGAGAGCGCCTATAAGGTCACCTGAGTTGATATTTCCGCTGCTCATTGACTCAAAGTTTGCACAGCCCTTTTCAAGGAGCTCGTCTACCAGCTTGTCAGCATTGCGGATTATACCTACAGAGCATATAGCGTATATACCGAGCTTTGAGCGGACAAGGATAGGCTGAGGATCTGTATCGCTGATACAGCCGATACAGAGCTTGCCTCTCATATTTACAACGTCATTCTCGAACTTGGTACGGAAAGGAGAATTTTCGATACTGTGGATATTTCTCTGAAAGCCGTTCTCCTCAGACCATGAGGTCATACCGCCTCTTCTTGTTCCGAGATGTGAATGATAGTCTGTTCCGAAGAATACGTCGGTAACGCAGTCGTTTTTAGAGGCTGCACCAAAAAAGCCGCCCATATATTACTCTCCCATAAGTCTCTTCATGATTTCCTGATAAGCCTCTTCAACGCCGCCCATATCTCTGCGGAAGCGGTCCTTGTCAAGCTTCTCGTGGGTTGTTGAATCCCAGAAGCGGCAGGTATCAGGTGATATTTCGTCAGCGAGGATAATTGTTCCGTCAGCAGTCTTACCGAACTCGATCTTGAAGTCAATGAGGTCGATATTGAGTCCCTTGAAGAACTTTACCATGAACTCGTTTACCTTGAAAGCATACTTTGAGATAGTTTCGATATCCTCCTTAGTAGCGATACCGAGAGCGAGAGCGTAGTAGTCGTTGATGAATGGATCGCCGAGGTCGTCGTTCTTATAGCTGAATTCAAGGATAGGACAGAGAAGCTGTTTGCCTTCTTCAACGCCCATTCTCTTTGAGAAGCTGCCTGCGGCAACGTTTCTGATGATGACCTCAAGGGGAACGATAGAAACCTTCTTAACGATAGTTTCACGGTCGCTGATCTCCTCGACAAGATGAGTTGGAACGCCTTCCTTTTCGAGCATCTTGAACATATAGTTTGTCATCTTGTTGTTGATAACGCCCTTGCCTGTGATAGTGCCCTTCTTCTCGCCGTTGAACGCAGTTGCGTCGTCCTTGTAATCAACGATCACGAGGTTAGGATCGTTTGTAGCATAGACCTTCTTAGCCTTGCCCTCATAGAGCTGTTCCTTCTTTTCGATGTTTGACATTTTAAAATTCCTCCTTGAGAATTATATAAATGATGTATATGCAATTCCGCATCATCGCGGAAATTGTAGGCTTTAAACCAATGCATAATTCATAATCAATATATCGCTTATGTGATATTATCTAAAGAAGCGACATCGCAATTATGCATTACGAATTATGAATTATGAATTGTTGTCAGAGCAGCATATCCGCTGCTTCTTCCGGTGTTTCTGCGATAAAGTCAGCGCCCGCTTCATTCAGCTCATCTATTGAGCCGAAGCCCCAGAGTATACCCATGCATTTCAGGCCTGTCTTATGAGCGCCGAGGACGTCCTGTCTGCGGTCACCTATCATGAGTACATGACTCCTGTCAGAAATACCAGCCCTTTCGAGTACGTATTCGATGACCTCGTCCTTGTTGTTGCGTGTGCCGTTGATATTAGCTCCGCCAACTATCTCAAAAAACTGAGAAAGGCCGAATCTGTCAAATATTCTGACAGCGTAGACTTCGGGCTTGCTTGTGGCTACCATGAGCCTTTTGCCGCCCTTTTTCAGCCGTTCCAGCATTTCGGGGATACCGTTATAAACGCGGTTCTCGAAAAGTCCCACAGTAGAGTATCTCTCGCGGAATATCCTTACAGCCTCATTTACCTGTTCCTCGTTTATGCCGCAGAACTCAGCAAATGAGGTGTACAGCGGCGGTCCGAGAAATCTATTCGTATCCTCGGGTACATCACAGCCCATACGCTCTAAGGCATATTCAAGGCATTTGACTATTCCTTCGGTCGAGTCGGTGAGTGTGCCGTCAAGGTCAAATAAAAGTGTATCGTAATTGCTTATCATGTGTCAAGGGTTATATCGAACCAGTCGCCGGTGTTTCTCATTGTCCACTCGATAGCCAGTCTGCGCTCGTAAACTATATCACTGTCGAGGTCTCCCACAGCCCATTCGCTGTCAATGTGGTTGTGGTGGTCGCACGCCCAGTCATAGCGGAAATAGAGATCTGCCATATCCAGTATCTCGTCAATGCTTCTGAGAGTGCACTGCTTTTTGAAATCATCAAAGCTCTCACACTGTGAAACGAATCTTATAGCCTTTTCGCAGTCGCATATCCTGCTTGCGTCGGTGATGTCGTCTACAAGTCCCAGTACCCAGAACAGAGCCCAGCAGCTTTCGTATTCCCAGACTACCCCCACAAGGTCTTCTTTGGAGGCTTTTTTCTCAATGACAAGAGCTTCAAGCTTGTTGAGACATTCCTCAACGCCGAAATATATCATAAGGCGCTTGAATTTCTCGATCCCCTCGGGGTTCTTGTCACTCAGCTCGATAGCTGCCTGTGTTGAGAGCAGAGCGGCTATTGCGCGCTTACAGATGTCGTCAAAGCTTCTGAGTTTTATCTCTGAAGCAGGCTTTAAAGGGGGGATTTCCTCCTGAAAGCCAATGCCCTTTTCGGTGAGTATCCTTTCGGAATTAGCTTTTCTTTCTTCCGGTGTCATGAATAAACCTCCTTTTGCAGTGAGATATGATGTCGATCATGCCTTAAAGAGCAGCTATCTGCTCCTGCAAAGCCTTGTCCTTAGCGATAACGCCCTCAGCCATTGCCTTCTTCTCGGCAGCCAGCTTTGCAGCCAGCTCCTCATCTGCGATGGCGAGCATCTGTACGGCAAGTACAGCGGCATTTTTAGCTCCGTCGATACCTACTGTAGCAACAGGCACTCCGGGGGGCATCATAACAGTTGCCAGAAGTGCGTCAACGCCCTCTAAAGCCTTTGACTTCATAGGGATACCGATGACGGGGAGCGTGGTGTGACCTGCAACTACACCTGCAAGGTGAGCTGCCATGCCTGCCGCGCAGATTATAGCGCCGAAGCCGTTCTCTCTTGCCTTTGAAGCGAATTCACAAGCCTCTGCGGGAGTTCTGTGAGCGCTCATTACGCGGCACTCAAACTCTACGCCGTACTTTTTGAGCTCTGTGAGAGCTGATTTTACAACAGGGAAGTCGCTGTCGCTTCCCATGATAACTGCAACTTTTTTAGCCATTTTTACATTCTCCTTTAATGATTGACTGTCAGTTTATCTGTGGTCCTGTCTCAGGCTGAGTGTCAGGCTGAGACTCTGGTGCAGGAGCAGGATAATCGGGCTTATCCTTCAGGAATGAACCTGATACTGCCTTGAAATCGTCCTCTGAGGTGCCTGTGAACATGATAACAGCCTCATATTCGCCTTTAAGACGCTTAGGCTTGTTCTCCTCGTTCTTGTAGGTGATACCTGTGAGTGCTTTCAGAGTGACCATGTACTGCGGCAGTTTGCCGCTTGACGGTGCTGATGTCACTGTAATATCCGATAAGCCGAGAAGCTTTTTAGATGTTACCTTTTTCTCATTTGGGAAAAGAACACTGAAATCCGTCTTTGAGGAGATGTCCATTTCCGAAAGCAGCTTTTCGGCTGCCTGCTCATCTCTTTGGTAAGCGAATTCTATGTATTTTCCCACATTTTTGCTTATCTTTTCTATCATTGGCACTGTCAGCCCCGAAGCGTTTACCTCAACGGTGTATGGGAGGTCGAGAACATTGCCGTTTACTGTGGCTTTCTTGAAGATGAATACTGAGTTCTTTACAATGTATGTATAGGTGCCGCTGCCTGCTGTGACAGTAAGCTCACCGTTTTCGTATTCGCAGCTGTCCCATGCTCTTGAAAAGCAGGGGGTGAAATCGCTGTTGTAGACCACAGATGACTTCTTGTCGGCAGTATCAGCGATGTAGAACACGCGCTCGGCACTGGATTTGAGATCTATTTTCGAGTAAACAAAGGGAACAACGATATTTCCCTCATAGTCTATGCAGCCGAAGAGCTCATTGCCGCGGATACGCTTTGAAGCGATACATCTGTCCTTATTGTTGGTGAACTTGATGCTCTGCCATTCGGGAGAGACTATCACGCGGTCGTTGCCGTCGATGATTCCCACAAGTCCGTCGCTGTTCTGGAAAGCCCGGTTGCCATAGGAATCGAAGTTAAGTCTCTTTTCGATGACGGTCTGAGAACCGCTGCTGACTGCGCTTTTCTCCGTTCGGGAGTAAAAGCGCGTAATTGCGACTGCAAGTACGATGATACCGATAAATAACAGGGAGACTATGAGCCTTGTGTGCTTATTCATTATCTCAAAGCCTCCTCACGGTCATTTGCTCTCATTTCCGGGAGCGCTGCCGTCTGCTTCGGGAGCGGACTTCTGAGCCTCAGCCTTGCGCTGACGGTAGAGGTCTTCGGTTTCCTTAGTGATATAGATAGGACGATTTTTCGTCTCAAGGTAAGTCTTTGAAAGGTACTGTCCGAGAATACCCACGCTGAAAAGCTGTAAGCCGCTGAAAAGGAATATAAGGCACAGCATGGTCGGGTAGCCGTCGGGAGCGTCGAGCCAGCCGAACATAGACCTTATGATAGTGATGACTATCAGTACAAAGGCTATGAAGCAGGTTATGATACCCAGCAGTGAGGCGATAGCCAGCGGAGCTGTCGAGAATGCCATGATACCCTCAAGGGAATACTTGAAGAGTCCCCAGAATGACCATGACGATGTGCCCGCAGGACGCTCTACGTTCTCATACTCGATATAGCGTGTATTGAAGCCTACCCAGCTGAATATGCCCTTTGAGAAGCGGTTGTACTCGGTCATATCGAGGATAGCGTCCACCATTTGTCTTGTCATGAAGCGGAAATCCTGAGCGCCGTCAACTATCTCGGTCTGGGATATTTTGTTCATTATCTTATAGAAAAGTCTTGCGAACCATGAGCGCACCTTTGACTCGCCCTGTCTGCTGACGCGGCGTGTGGTAGCGCAGTCGTACTCGCCGTTCCGCACATAGCTGTACATCTTGGGAAGGAAAGCAGGGGGGTGTTGAAGGTCTGCGTCCATAACGACAACAAAGTCGCCCTTTGCGTTTTTAAGACCTGCGTACATACCCGATTCCTTGCCGAAATTACGGGAAAACGAGATATATCTTACCCGCTTGTCTCTTTCAGAGAGAGCGCGGAGAATGTCAAGAGTGGTGTCCTTTGAGCCGTCGTTTATGAAAAGATACTCGAAGGTAAGCTCGGGGAAATCCTTTGACATCTGGCCTGTGACCTTTGTTATCTCTTCGTAGAACATGGGCAGGACTTCCTGCTCATTATAGCATGGAACTACTACTGAAACGAGTTTCACGTTTTTTCCTCCTTGTAAAGAAGCTGTGACAGAGTCGGAAAATGCAATTTTCGTATCTGCCAATACACTATTAATAATACAACAAAATCATTGATAATGCAATAGCAAAATGTATGATTTCATAATTTTTTACACCTATGTAAAATAATGACACATAAGGGCGCTGTTTTTGGTCTATCTGATAGTCGGGCAGGAGGTCAGATATAAAAAAATAACGAAATATGGCGTATTTCAGTATGTTATTATTTGTATAATTTACCTTAAACAAAGTATGGAATTTCTGACAAAAAAATCAATAACGATTTGTTATTTTCACCGAAAATTTTAAATTCGGTATAATTTTTGCGTTCATTTTTGAAGAAAGTGTTGATTTTTTTTGAAATGTCATGTATAATATACTTGTATAGTTGTTAGCGCTGCGGAAGCTTTGCAGGCAGTGATGAAATATCATTAAGCAGAGCACTGCGGCGATGTGGGAAATCGGCGTTCCGATGCCGTAAAAGCGGAATATGCGGCGTTTGCTGCGGTTGGGAGAGAGGAATATGGATATAACACTGGTAACATCTTCGTTTGACAAGCTGGTCCACGGGACCGAAAACGAAAAGAAAACAGGCTGTGGTATCAACCTTCTTAAGCCTGAAAATGTAACTCGTTTCCACAGAACTTCGCAGATGACGGATCTGAAGGAGATAACCTGTGAGAAATGTAAGGCTAACCTTGCAAAGAAGCTTATCAAGGCTGATAAGAAAGAAATGGCGCTTCTTCTTAAAGAAGAGAAAAAACGTGAAAAGCTCGGCATGAACGATGCAGGGATCGTTCCGCTGGGAAATACTACCGCAAGGATCACAAGAGATCCCGATGCTAAGAGAAAGGAAGAAGAGGCAAGAAGAAAGGCTCTTGAGGAGCAGAAAAAAGCAGCAGAGGAAAAACGTGCTGCTGAGGCTGCTGCAAAAGAAGCCGAAGATCAGAAGCTTTACGATCAGTTCCTGAACAAGGACGCAAAGACCGTTCCCGGTACAGGCGTTCCTATGGACGAAAGTCTTGCACAGTTTGCAATAAATGCTCCGAATAACGGTGCGCAGGCACCTGCTCCGACAGCTGCACCTGCTGCCGAAGACGATTTCCTTGCACAGTTCGCTATAAACAAGCCCGGCGATACAGCAGCACCTGCTCCCGCTGCTGCCGCTCCGCAACAGGACGATTTCCTTGCACAGTTCGCTATACCTGCTCCCGAGCAGACACAGAATACAGATACAGCACCTTATTATAATGTGCCACAGCAGCCTGTCGGAGGCTACAACGCACCTCAGCAGCCTGTCGGCGGATTCGGCTATGAACAGCCTGTTATCCCAGAGCCTGCACCTATGACGGCTCCCGATCCTTCGCATAGTGATGAGGACATAATGAACCTGTTCTCAATAAACAACAGCGCTGCCGTTCAGGAAGAACCTGTTTACGGTCAGCCCATTATCTACGACGGAAGCCAGCCGCTTTATGACGCTCAGGGCAACCTGATACAGGGTATCATAACACCTGTGGACGAGTATGCGGACGCTCCGATAATGAACATTCCGCAGGATACAGCGTGGGATTATGTTGCAGACCAGTTCTTCGGCGGCGATGCTGCTGTTCAGGGAAATGCTGCGGCAGTTCAGGACGGGTATGAGAATGTTCAACCCGGAGAAATGGCAGACCTTGATATTCCGACTATAGGAAACATCAGTGCTCCTGTTATCGACGATATAGGCGCAGCGATAGATGCGGCTTCAAAGCCCTACGGCGGAGTGCCCGGCGGCTTGAATGCCCACGTTCCCGATGAAATGGCTGCTCCTGTGAGCGGTCAGACTATTGACCCGAATACAGCTTATATGTACGGAGATATCCCACTTGTTGAGGATATCGTAGCTCCTGAAAATGATGTGCTTCCTTCTGCGGCAAGTGTTGCGGCAGAGGCTCTCAGCGGAGCTCCTACGGTTGACGACATCACAGCCCCCGAGTTCGGCGAGCTCCCCTCCGCGTCACAGCTTGCGGCAGAGGCTCTCAGCGGCGCTCCTACAGTTGACGACATCACAGCTCCCGAGTTCGACGAGCTCCCCTCCGCAGCACAGCTTGCGGCAGAGGCTCTCAGCGGCGCTCCTACAGTTGATGACATCACAGCCCCTGAGTTAGATGAGCTGCCCACAATCGATGACATCGCTGCACAAGGTCATGACAATATGCAGATACCTGTGCTTGATGATATAAATGCACCAATCTATAATGCGCCATATATGGCAGAAGAGGAGTTTGAATTTAATATGAGTGATTATAATAATTTTGATGCTAATGCACAGAATACAGGTGCTGGGCAGCCGAATCAGGCTCAGCCTCAGATAGTAAAGGTACCGCAGTTCGCAGGTTATGACGCTAACAATCAGCCTGTATACAAGTATGTTCCAATGAGACTTATGGGCTATGACCAGAACGGCAAGCCTGTTTTCGCACCGCTCAATGCACAGCCTCAGCAGGCTGCACAGCCACATCAGGCAGCTCCTGCTCAGCAGACAGCAGCACAGGCTCAGAGAGCCGCAGCAGCTCCTGCACCTGCACAGGCACCTGTACAGCAGGCTCCCGTAAGATCTGTCGTACCTAAGAAGCCTGTTCAGACAGAGGGCGTTCCTACAGCTAATATTTCCAAGATCGCTGTAAACCCACACGAAAAGTCAACATCACAGGCATTCATCAATGCTATTTCCAGCTCAAGAGAGTACGCTGACAAAAACCTCATCGAAACACAGGGACTTCATGCTAACAGCCCTATCCTCAATTCTGTTGAGGACGTTCTCTCAACAATGGGCGACGATTCGGCAAAGCAGAGACAGCTTGCTCAGAATCAGCAGAATGTGCCTGTATTCGACGAGTATAAGGCTCCTGCTTCATCTTCATACAACAGAAGAAACAATGCTTCACCAAGACTCCAGCAGTCCTACGACAAGGACGTTCGCTACATGACAAAGTCAGAGCTCAAGGCTAAGAAGAAGCAGGATAAGATCGACGCTAAGTTCAGAAAGGAAATGAACAAGAGAGGCTTCTGAGTCGGTCATTTACAGATGAAATGAGGAAAAATAATGGCAGAAAACAAGATCCTTGAGGAGCTGAGAGCTAAGCTCAAAGGCGACCAGGAGGAGGATAACAAGTTCCTCCGCGAAGAGGCAGAGCGCTTTGCACGACAGAAGAATGTCGAGGGCGTAGAGGCTGCAACACAGCTTCTTATCGAGCGTATGCCCCAGGCGCAGAAGGACGAGATAGAGAGACTTATCACCATTGACGGTGTGCGTCTCGATGAAGTGCATGAGAAAATAATAAAGCTCATAAAGGAAAAAGATATTTCCGAGGCTAAATCCCTTGCAGAGAGACTTTACAAGAAGATAAAGCTGGATTACGGCGAGGGCGAGAATAGTAAGTTCGTTTCGCTCAGGAATCCCTTTGAGGATAATCTGTATCAGCTGAGATACAAGCCTGAGAAAACCCTTAACCGTACTCCCTTTGATTTTGCAACGTTTATCACTACATACGGCTATCTTCTGTTAGAAACAGGCTCTGCTGTGGACGCTATCCCGATACTTGAGGACGCTATCGCGTACAATCCCGTTGATGTTGGACCGAGATTCGAGCTTGCAGAGGTCTATAAGGTACTGAAAAACAAGAGAATGACTCTTGAAACATCAAGGGAAACTATGAAATGCGCTTCTTCACCTGTGGCGATCGCGCGAGTTTACGCCAATGTAGGCTATATCCTTACGGACATGGGTGAATATGACGACGCTGTGGCTTTCTATACGGCAAGTCTTATCTTTGCACCGCATCCTGCCATTCAATATGAACTGAGAGACATCGCAAACCGTAAGGGAAGCCATATTACCAAGCCCTCACATGAGCAGATTGTCGAGGCATTGAAGAAATATGACTTTGAATTCGGACCGAATGAGGACGTTATCTCGGTAGCGGCTCAGCTTTCCGCAAATTATCTCATTGAACAGGATATTCCCAATGCACTGAAGGCTCTGAAAATGACCTATAATCTAACACGTGACGAAAAGGTCAAGGAAATTATCCTTAAATATGAGCCCGACGCTAAAATGGCTGTTCCTGTACAGGAGGAAGAAAAGCCCAATATCACGCAGACGGTGAACGATTCTCCCGAGGAATAATGAATAATATCTCATCTCCCGCAGATAATAGCTGTGGGAGATGATTTTTTATGAGCAAAAACAAGAAGAATATACCTGTTCCCGATCCTGAGAGCGATGAGGAGTATATCTGCCCTGCGGCTTCGTGGGGCGATATGACGGGACTTATACCATATTCCGCTGAGGATATGATGGAGCGAGCCTCCTATGACGAGGTCTATCCGTTTCTGCCCGAATATAAGGGAGAGTAAAAGAGGACGTGAGATCTCACGTCCTTTTTCGTTGACGGAATGTAGAATATATAGGCGGATAGTAAGTAGAAAGTAGTGAGTAGTAAGTAGTTTTTCGGCGTTACAGTTACTTCCTGAAAACCTGAACGGGATTCCTAATGGACGTGTTCCTTAGGCAGAGTCCAGAGGCAGAGCCTTTGGTCAGGTCAAGGGCTGACAGCCCTTGCGGGTTTCAGGGCAGAGCCCTGAAGTTACGAAGCGCTCCGCAAGGGTGAATTTCCAAAACAGTCCAGTGGACTGTTTTGGAAAGAGGGACGCACTGCAAGAGAGGGCGTCCCTTAATGGGCTGCCGAGGACGTCAGCCCCTACATATGAAATTGCACCGTTTATCTGCACAAATATCCTTCGTCGATTTATGCACTTGTAACAAAATTCTGAAAATGACTTTATTTATCACTTAAAGCATGATATAATATATCTTGTTAATTTAAGGCGGAATTTCTTATATTTCAGTATAATAAGCTATAATCAGCTGCTATATATACTTAAAAGAGGTGGCATATGAAAAACGGAGTAAAAATGCTGGACATCGCAGAAAAGCTGGGCGTAAGCGTCGTTACGGTCTCGAATGCTCTTGCAGGCCGCGACGGTGTAAGCGAGCAGATGAGAAAGAAGATATGCGATACAGCCGAGAAAATGGGCTATAAGCCGTCAAATACCAAGAGCGAGAGAAAACGTCTGTCTATGTCAAAGGTCAGCAAAAATGTGGGTATACTTACTTCTGAGCGCTTCGTGGGCGCAAGAGGTACATTCTACTGGGAACTGACTGCGAGTATCTCAAATCAGCTTTCACAGCTGAACGTCTGCACGGTATACGAGTGTGTGACCGCCGACAGCGAGACCAACGGCATACTGCCGAATATGGTCACAGACGGCAAGGTGGACGGTGTTATCGTTATCGGACAGGTCCACAGGAGCTACATAGAATGCCTGAAAAATCTGACTATCCCGCTGATGTTCGTGGATTTCTACGACAACAGGTACGATATTGACTCGGTAATTTCCGACAGCTTCAACGGCGGATATATCCTTACCGATCATCTGGTGTCAAAGGGACACCGTAAAATAGGCTTTTTCGGTACGCTGAACGCTACCAGCAGCATTAACGACCGCTATCTGGGATATGTGAAGTGCATAATGGAGAATGAGCTGGAATTCCGCAAGGAATGGATAATCGGCGACCGTAACGAAAGAGGGATACTCAACGAAAAAATAGATTTCCCCGAGGAAATGCCCACAGCCTTCGTGTGCAACTGCGATGAGACTGCATTCCGCGTAATATCCGCGCTCAAGACTAAGGGTGTTCGTGTTCCCGAGGATATAAGCGTGGTGGGCTACGATAATTACACAGTGTCGAGCATCTGCATACCCACTATAACCACTGTTGAGGTAGACCTTACAAAAATGGCTGAGGTCTCGGTGAAGATAATGGCGAAGAAGCTTGCCGATCCGAAATACAGGGAGGGACGACGTATAATCAGCGGTAAACTCATAGAGAAAGAAAGCGTCCTTGACATAAACGGAAGCTACAGTGAGGAGCGTCCAAATGCTTATTGAGAACTTTTTCGGACATCTTCGGACTGTGCTCCAGCACCGCCACAAGGTCTTTATCCACTGCGTAAAGGCAGGTATCCCGTGGAGGGGACTGCTGCATGACCTGTCGAAATTCTCGCCGACTGAGTTTATCCCGGGGGTTCGCTATTATCAGGGAAACCGCAGCCCAAATGAGCGTGAGCGCGAGGTTGACGGAGCGTCAAAGGCGTGGATGCACCATAAGGGCAGGAATCGTCATCATTTTGAGTACTGGACGGACTATAACGTGAAAACAAATCGGCTCGAACCTGTGAAAATGCCGGATATATTCATATTTGAGATGTTCTGTGACCGCGTTGCGGCTTCAAAGACTTATAACAAGGAGAAGTACAACGACTCGATGCCGCTGGAGTATTTTCTCAGGGCAAAGCCGCGCCGTATCATCGAAAAAACGACGGCGGCGAAGCTGGAATTTCTGCTGACTATGCTGCGCGATAAGGGCGAGGACGAGGTGTTCCGCTATATCCGCCGACACGTCAGAAAGAGCCGTTAGTTGTATGTGCGAGAACTAAAAGTAGTGACAATGTGTATTTTATTGAGTATATGAACGGGATTCCAAAGGGACTGTGTTCCTTTGGCGGAGTTACTCCCCACACTGTGGGGAGTAACCCCGCAGTTGCAAGGCGCCTCGCAAGGGGTGAATCAAAAAACAGTCCGGTGGACTGTTTTTTTGAGAGGGGACGCCTTGTAAGAGAAGACGTCCCCTTGACGTGCGGATAGAATCCGCCCATACATATGCAAATCATAATCAGACGGGACGCCGCGGGGCGTCCTCTGTATTTTCGAGAAAAGGAGGGGGATCATGAACCCGAGACTGCCGTATTTGCGTGAAAAAACTGCTAAACTTACCACGTCGCCCGGCGTTTATATAATGCGCCGCAAGGACAGCTCTATAATCTATATCGGCAAGGCGAAGAATCTCCACAACCGCGTCAGCAGCTATTTCCGCGAAAATCCCGACCATACGCCGAAGGTAGCGGCTATGGTATCAAATGTCTATGAGTATGATTTTATCGTCACCGACAGCGAATATGAGGCTCTGCTGCTTGAATGCAGTCTAATCAAGCAGCACAAGCCAAAGTACAATATCCTCCTGAAAGACGACAAGGGGTACCATTATATCAGGATCTCCGACGATGAATATCCTCGTATCACCAATGAAAAAAATACCAAGCAGAGCGGACGCTATCTCGGTCCGTATACCAGCGGCTTCATTACAAAGGAGGCTGTAAACGAGGCTAACCGAGTGTTCATGCTGCCGACCTGCAGGCGTAAGTTTCCGCAGGATTTCGGCAAAAGCCGTCCCTGTCTGAATTATCAAATAAAGCAGTGTATGGGAGTGTGCCGCGGAAGGATAAGTGCCGAGGATTACCGTGCCGCAGTCGAGCAGGCTGTAGAGTTCATAAAGAACGGAAGCGCTCAGTCTGTGGAGCGCATGGAGGCGGAGATGAACGAGGCTGCGGAGGCGCTTGAATTCGAGAAGGCAGCTATGCTCCGCGACAGGATAAATGCGGTGAAAAAGGCTTCCGAGAAGCAGAAGATAATCAACAGCGGTGTGGATTCCGCAGATGTTATCGGAGTTGCCGAGTACAGCAGCGGACTGTATGTTTCCGTGCTGATGTACCGCGAAAACAGGCTGTTTGACAAGGCGGTCTTTGAGTTTCCACTGCCTGATGAGGGCGACGATATCCTCAGCCAGTTTATGCTGCAATTTTACTACAAAAAGCCCGATATACCACACTCTGTCATCGTTGACCACATACCCGAGGACTCGGAGCTGCTGACGGAAATGCTTGAAGGTCAGGCAGGGCGCAGGGTAAAGCTCCATGTGCCGCAGAAGGGCAGACAGCTGGAGCTTCTGAAACTGGCTAAAAACAACAGCGCTGAATATGCTGCCATAAAAAATGACCGCACAGGAAAGGAAGTTCTTGCGCTGGAGCAGCTTGGGCAGAGTCTGGGGCTTGCCAAGCCGCCGCGATATATCGAGGCTTACGACATATCCAATCTCTCCTCGGAATCAATGGTGGCGGGAATGGTCGTCTTTGAGGACGGCAGACCGCTGAAAAAAGCCTACAAGCGCTTTACCGTCAAAGAGCAGGAGCTGCAGAACGACTACGGAAGTATGCGTGAGGTGCTGAAAAGACGGCTCATGCATATCGTAACAGGTGAGGGCGACGAGTACTTCACAAGGACGCCGGACCTGATACTTCTCGACGGCGGAAAAGGTCACGTAAATGCTGTATCACCGCTGCTTAGGGAGCTTGGACTGGATATACCGCTTTTCGGCATGGTCAAGGACGACAAGCACCGCACCAGAGCTATCGCAACGGGAGGTCGGGAGATACAGATAAACAGTATGCGGTCAGTCTTTGACTTAGTTACGCGGATACAGGACGAGGTGCACAGGTACTCAGTCAGCTTCATGCACTCGAAGCATAAGAAAAAGACCTACAGCTCGGAACTGCTGAAGGTACGGGGAATAGGCGAAAAGAAGGCGGCAAAGCTGTTCATGAGGTACAAGACCATAGCCAAGCTGAGAGAGGCTTCTCCAGAGGAATTAGCCGCTGCGGCAGGAGTGAATATCGAGACTGCGCAGGAGCTGTGGAGAGCTATCCGCGAGATGTGAACGGCGATGAGAATATTCAGTTAATTATACCAGTATATTATAATAGTATACGGCGGACAAAATTTGAAAACGGGGTATAAATAGTTGAATAAATAAACAATAGTGCGAATTTTGTCGGAATTTTTTGTGTAATTGTACTCGAATCCTTTGACAGAACGGTCAAAATGACTAAATTACCAATATGCAAATTGCCGCAGTTTACAATTCTGTAAAATTTCGTGAGAAATATGAGCTTTTATGTTGCAATTTAAAAGCGGGTGTGATATAATTATTGTGGAAGTTTAACAATGTTTGGTATCAGTGGGCTATACCTCATATTGTGCTGCCTTTTTACAACGAATTTTTGCAGAAGAAAGAGCCGTTTTAACATGCCAGTATTACCGATAGTATAAATCTTGGTAAATATTGATAAAAAACGGTGGATTATTTATGTCAAAAAAGCGATTGAAAAGTAACACTATTAATGTTATAATTGTTATTATTAAGGCAGTGAGAAACGTTCATCACAAGTATTTAATTATGGAGGTGGTTTCATGAAGAGTTTTTCTTACGTAGCTCAGGACGCGAAGAGCAGACAGGTCAAGGGTGTCATTAATGCGGAGAATGAGCAGGAATTCTTACAGAAAGCCAAGGAAAAGGGCTTGTATGTCAAGGATTTTAAGGAGAGCGATTCAGATGACACAAAATCAATTTACAAGTTTAAAACCCCGGAATTAGCATTCTGCTGCAGACAGCTTGCCGCGATGCTCACATCAGGTCTTACTCTTGTAAAAGCCATTGATATCCTGACGAAAGAACAGGAAAACGAAAGAGCCAGAGCAATATGGCAGGACATCTATGAGAACGTACAGAAGGGTGAATCCTTCTCGTCATCTCTCGAAATGCACTCAGGTTCGTTCCCGGACTTCCTTATCTCAATGGTAGGCGCCGGCGAAAGCTCGGGTTCTCTTGATATCATCATGAACCGAATGTCAGATCATTACGCAAAGGAAAACAAACTCAAGAACACTATCAGAGGTGCTATGATCTATCCTATCATACTTCTGGTGCTTTGTATAGTTATCGTAATCTTCCTCTTTACAGTTATCATGCCTACCTTCATCGATATGTTTGATAGCAAGGAGGATATGCCTGTTCTGACTCGAATAATGGCTGGAATCAGTGACTTCCTGAAAACTAAGTGGTACATACTTGCTGTTATCCTTATCGTTGCAGTCCTGGGCTTCAGAGCTGCTCTCAAAGCTCCCGGATTCCGTGTCAAATTCGACAGAATGCTTATCAAAGGTCCGGGCTTCGGTCCCCTTGTTACAAAGATCTACACAGGACGTTTCGCAAGAACTCTTTCCTCACTTTACTCAAGTGGTCTTCCGATGGTTGAATGCCTCGAAAGAGCTTCATCTATCCTCGGTAATGCATATGTAGACGAAAAGTTCGTTGACGTTATCGACGAAGTAAAACAGGGCGAGACGCTTTCGTCTGCGATCACACGTACAGAGATATTCGAGCCTATGTTCTGCTCGGTAATCTATGTCGGCGAGGAGTCAGGTGCGCTTGACACGATCCTTGAGAAAACATCTGATTACTACGAAGATGAATCAGATTCAGCCGTTCAGCGACTTGTTAGTACGATTGAGCCTGTGCTCCTTATATTCATGGGCGTTATCATCGGACTTGTCGTATGTGGAATTTACCCAGCGCTTTACGGAGCAATGGAAAACGTAGAAAACGGTTAATAAAGAAAGGTGGAAAGATAAATGCTTTCATTTGATATCACTGATAGAAATATACGAGTTGTTAAGGGCGTTGAAAGTAACGGCAAGATCAAGATCAGCTCTGCTGCTACCGTAAATGTTGAAGAGGGGCTTATCGTAAACGGTCACGTAAAGGACGTTCCTGCGGTAGCTACACTCATTAACAATGTTCTTAAAATGCACAGAATGCCTGATAAGGAAGCGATCGTTTCGATCTCATCCAACCTTACTATCTTTAAGGAAATGACAGTTGCAAAGGGCAAAGGTCAGGACCTTCAGAAGACAGTTAAGCTCCAGATGCAGGCTGAGCTCAACCTTGATGATTCATACAGCGTATCTTACATTATAGTAGGTGACGCAGACAGCAGAGATGTAAACGAGCCATCGTACAAGATACTCGCTACAGCTTGTCCTTATGAGATCGTAAACAGCTACAGAGAAGTATTCAAGCTTCTCAGTATCTCACTCAGATCAGTAATGATCGGCTGCAACTGTATCACAAAGGTACTTCTTGCTGATACAAAGATCAAGTCTAAGATGCCGCTCCTTGCTGTACAGATCGACAACAACTTCATCTCACTCAACCTCTATGAGCAGGGACAGCTTTCATTCTCACGTTTCGCTTCTATCGACGCTGCTGACTACGGTTACTCAGATGACTATGTATTTGAAGCAGTCAACGAGAACATCTTCCGTATGCTCCAGTTCCACAGAAGCCGTAACACAGGTGAGTCCATTGAGAACGTTATCTTCTACGGAGATACACATGAGTATGTAAGACTTACAGATGAGCTCGAAAAGCTCGACCTCAAGACAAGTCTTATCAACGTTCCTCCACAGATCCACGGTCATGAAAATCTTGAGTTCTCCCTCTACGCTAACGCTATCGGCGCTATGTTCAAGAGAAACAGAGAGATCGAAAAGATCAACCTTCTCGATACAGACTTCAGCACAGCCGTAAAGAACCGTGTAGGCGGCAAGAACAATGACGCAATGGGAAGCATTATCCTGCTTGCTTCACTTCTCGGCGCAGCAATTATCGTAGGCGGTGCATGGGGTGTTCTAAAGCTCAAGAATATCGGTATCAAACATGATATTCAGGAGTGTGTTGATTACATCGAAAGTCCGGATACACAGAAAAAGCTCGATCATCATGAAAAGCTTCTCAAGATCGAGGACGTTGTAAAGTCATACCGCACAAAGATGGTCAATGCAAATGATGCTTATGAATCTCAGCCTCGCATTACAGGTGATGACTATGATGAGATCGAGAATATCCTCAAGAAGACTTGTGAGGATGTAAAGGATGCCAAATTTGATAATCTGACCGTAGATAAGCCACTGTATAGTGATGGAACAATAACATTCTCCATTATTTATGATGCTGAAAAGGCAGAATATGCACAGAAGATACCTGCTGATTTTGCAGAGAACCTTAAGAACAGCAAATTCTTCAAGTCGGCAGGATATAAGGGATATACTGTTGAGACCTATAAGGCAGAGGGACAGGAATCCAAGGACAGAGTAAAGTTCAGCTCAAGTGTAAAGCTTGAAGGCAACAAGAGTGTATATAATGCTGAAGAAAGCTCAGAGGAGGAGAATAAATAATGAAACTTAATTATAGAGATAAGATCATAGCAGGTGTACTGTTAGCTATTGTTATTCTGCTTGTAGGTTTCTTTGTACCTGTTAAGAATATGAACAAGCAGAATAAGGACGATAAAAAGATCCTTGCTGAAAAGGAAAAGGTAAAAGCTGAATACGAGGCTAAAATAGCAAAGATTCCAGGACTTCAGGAGTCAATAAGAAAAATTTATAGTGAAGCAAGTGACGCTACTAAAATTTTCGTACCTCTGGATGAAGTAAAATCACAGGTGAATGTCGATAACTATATGCAGAAGTATGCCGATGAGTGCAAGGTAAAGATTAAGGGCCTTGAACTTGGTGCGACAACTGTCGGTCCACTTGATTATTATTACAGCAGCGAAACAGATAAATTATCTGATATGAGAAGTCAGGCTGATGTAAATGGTACACTTCAGAAGGAATACGAAGAGTCAGTTGCTGAGAGTATAGCACTTTCTCAGAGATCAAAGGAAAGCGTTATCAAGACACAGTATGCTTTAAAGGTAACCGGAACTAAAGTGAATATATGGAAGTACCTTGAGGCTATAAAGAAATTTGACAAAGCAGTTATTATCAATTCAGTGAATATAGAAGATTATTCATTTGGTAAGAATGCTGCAAAAAAGGCTGGAGTAGAGTTACCTGATTCAAAAGATGGCGAAGAGATATCAGTTCCGATTGGCGACAACAAAGAGGTTAAGAATGTTTCAAATGCTCAGATTGTTGTAACAATTTATTCAGTAATCGAAATGGAAGAACCCAACGTTGAGATGAATTAAAATGCAGAAATACCTACTTCAAACGCTGTAGTTATGAGAAAAATATAACTTGAAAGGCGGTTAGGGAAATGAAAACAGAGAAAAACAATAAGTTACGCGGAACAGTATTGTTTACTGTTGTCGCAGTAATGGCATTGCTCATAATTTTTTTGACGGGTACCCTTGCGCTGGCGACTGCTTCAAGCAACCGAGCACATAAGTCATACTCGTCATCGCAGGCAAGCTATACAGCTAAGACTGCGATCTTAGGATTTACTCAGGCTATGAGGTCTAATTCAGAAATATCTGATAAGATCATAAGCCTTGGTGTTGGTACTAATCCTTCTGTCATACACCCAACAGTTTCGTTTAAAAATGGATCTAATGAAGATAAATCAATGGGACTTGTTGGTTTTTGGGGTGATGACGGCAAATGGCATGACAACCAGATAACTATCGAAAGAGAAATGATGCTGGATGCAGAAAATGCGTCCGTTCCAAAGACTCAGTGGGATTATGATGAGGACACAAATCAGTGGATTCAGACAGAAAGAGTTAAGATCACAGCTACAGCAAGAGTTTCTAAGGAAGAGTCTACTGTAACTGCATATCTTACAAAGAAAGCTCCGAGTAAAATACCAGGTAAAAAGAGCGGTTCTGGCGGTATTAAGGGACTTAATACCGTTGGTGACGGTGTATTCGAGAACGGTGGCCGTTATACAGGCGGTATCGGTCTTGGACTTTCAAAGTCGGGTATGAAAATGGTAAACGGCAAGTCTGAAAGAATACAGTATCGTCTGAACAATGCTGTTGAGCTTGATACTACACTTTCGTTTATCAATGCCGATATCGCATTAATGACAGGTAATTTCTCTATAAATGTATGTCAGGCGGCTGAAAGACCTGTTTCACAGACTATTATCAACGGAAGTCTATGGACAAAGAATGATACTCTTGTTGAGCTTGATTATCAGATGAATAGCGACTTTACTCAGAAAGAAGTTCCTTATTTATATGTTAACGGTGCCATGTGCTTTGATTCGCAGGGTGAGATCGTAAGATACAGAGGCGAAACAAAGGGTAATTATAAACATGAAAGCCAGCCTGCATCTCCATACAATGTATTTGTAGGTACTATCTCGGCAAAGACAAATAACTTCATTCTCCACGGTGACCTTTACCTTATGGATGAATATAATTCTAACAAGAAGTATATGGTCAAGGGCGAAAGTGATATCGTTACAGATTATAACGGCAATCAGGGAATCACGTACGGTGATAACATTTTTGGTCAAAATAATTCATCACAGCTCTATAAGTGGACATCTGACACACTTAACAAGACTAACTCACAGCATGAATCATTCGGCGGTAATATTTACTGCAACGGTAACCTGACTCTTGGCGGCGGTACATTTGACGGTGATATCAAAGTTAAGGGTGACCTTACAATAAAAGACACGACAGTCGTTCACGGTGATGTAGTTGTTGGCGGTAAACTGAAAGTATTAAATAATGGTAATAATGATAAGTTTACTGTTGACGGTACTGTTTATGCTACAAATCCTGATGGATACAGGGCACCTGGCGATACCAGTGATAATACACCTGAGACATACAGATCATACCCTAACTTCTATGAAGGTCCCGAGGAATTAAAGGACTTATCTCGGGATGAATATCCAAGTAATTATTTAATAGTTGACTTTGACGAGCGCAATGTGTTTGAATGGAGACCACAAGACCATAAGGATAATGGTGGTACTCCAACAGACATTAATGGTAATGCTAATAACGATTGGAACACAGAATACTTTAAATGGAAAAATGATTATGCTACAGAGATGACTCTTATGAAAAGAAAAGATGTTTCTTCAGAAGAGCTTACTGAAAATGATCTTGTAGCTGTCTATAATGTAGTAGGATTGGCTGAAGATAAATTATTAGCAATTAATGATGATTTGATCGATAAGGATCAGTATGAGGAAGTAGAAAAGGTTGATGTCGTTATTGAGCAGCTTAAAGCAACTGATTCAATAATGAGAACTCCTGAGCAGAACTATGTTATTAATAACTTTATTGATGTTGAATCAATGAAGCATGAATGGGATGTAGGTGAAAAGTCTTATTATGTTCTTAAAAAGGTTGTAGATCAAACTGAAGACGGAACACCTATATTCAGAAGTACTTCAGAGCGAGTAGACAGTACATTTGCAATTTATAACACAGATACTGATGAATTAGATTTTAATGTACCTCGCTACTATGTAGCGGATTCCTCCGGAAACAGAACGGGCGAAGTAACAAATGAAAAGGTTACATGGTACAGCAATAAAACAAATCAGCGCGTAAGTGAGGCAGTGGCAACTGCTCCTGTAGTAGAAGAGCCTCAGATTGCTCCGTCAGACAGCAAGCTTCAGCCATACAATGGTCAGGAGACTTATCCTGCAAAAATGACAAGAGAAGCAATATACGGTACTTATGACGGCGGAGCATATGACGGTGCGTTTACTCCTGCTGATAGCACAACAAAAATCATTAAGAATCTTCAGGAAGTAAGAAAAGACCTTGGTCTTGATCCTGCAACCGGCGATATGTCCAGTTATCCGGAAGATATTACAGATGCTACTGAAAAGTCTAAGGCTCAGCGTGTAGCTTGGCAGAATAATACTCCAGAGCCCAACACAAGTATCTGGAAGAATGATGTTATTACTGATAGCTGTACTATAAGGGGTAAGGTCGAAGGTAAGACAATTACGATCAACCCACAAGGCAAGGACATTTGGGTCATCTTAGATAACGTAAGTCTACTTGAAAGCGGCGGTACGATCGGTCAGATCGTGGTTGATCGCAACTATAAGAAGGACGGTGACGCAACAGCTACAGAATGCGGAAAGGTTCAATTCCTTATCAAGGGTACATTACAAGATGGATCAGGTTTAAAGGGTGCTATTGTCAACAAAAAGATTATTGATAATGAGCCTTTAGAGATTAATATGCATGAAAATCCTCATAAGAATACTGATTTCGGTATGGAATTCTATGGTGTGCCTGATTCAAAGATCGTTTTACAAGGTCATACAACTCTGTCAGGTACTTTTAAGACACCATACACAGACTTCACAGCTAAATTAGAGGGTTGTTATAAAGTAAAATATATCGACGAATATGGCGAGGACTGGTCAACAAGAGAAACAGGTCAGGAGCGCTGGAAGGATCAGACAGGCGGAAAACCAGTAATCATTGGTAATGCTCTCTTCAGAGACGTTAAGGAAACACAGAATAACTTCGGTCTTTTCTATACAGAAACAGGTCAGACATCATCAGGCGGAGGTTCTGACGATTATACTGAAGAGATAACTGATCCATCAGGAAATAAGTGGATATTCAATATGTACTCAGGTTCGTAAAAGGAGGCGTGTTCTATGAAAAAAAGTAAAAAAAGTTTAAAGGGCATGACTCTGATTGAAATGATCATTTCAATTGCCATCTTTGCGATAATGGGTGGATTACTTGTCCTGGTAGGAACACACATAGACGCTACAAACAGAGCTACAAATGTTCTGAAATCAAAGGTGTCGAATGAGTCGCCCTATGCAGCTAATCATAAGACCAGCTACCTTGACAAGGACGGCAATGCTAAGGAACTGACTCCTGATAATATTAATGTAGAGATCAAGCTTGACGATACTACAGTACTTCTTGAAGCTGAAAAGTATAACACAGAGGATGTTGTTACTGATGGTTTAAGCAATGCAGATAAAGAAGCGATGAAGAAGAAAGCAAACGGCGGTCTTAACCTTAGTTTCGTAAAGTATAAAACAACACCCGCAGCTGATCCAGGTGAAACCCCGGCTGATCCAGATGCAGCCCCGGCTGATCCAGATGCAGCCCCAGCTGATCCAGATGCAGCCCTAGCTGATCCAGATGCAGCCCCGGCTGATCCTGATGCGACACCATAAAAGGAGGCAGACATATGGATAAAATGAAGAAATCAGTGCTCAAGGGTTTTACTCTTATAGAGCTTCTGATTGTTATGGCTATCTTCTCAGTTCTTATGGCTGCTGCTCTTGCACTTACTACACCTGTTTCAAGAATGTACAAGAATACAGCTCTTGCTGAGAAAACATATTCCTATTCGCATAATATTCAAGAGTATCTGCAAGGTACTCTTGAATACGCTGATAGTCTGTATGTGTATACCGAGGATCATCTTGGAATATATGATGGAGATCTTAAAGCGCTCGCTGATGAGTTCAGAGATAAACATTATAAAGATGTAGTGCTGAAAGATGGAAATGGTGTTAGAAAGGTTAGAGGTAAGATATATATTCTTCATCTTCTGAACAAGTCTGACGGTACAAATCCACAGGGTCAGATATTATTATCTGAATACCCATTTAGCGATAATGTAATTGATAATGCACATATCGTGTCAGAGAGACCTATGCTTAATCCCGCATATTTTAGTGCAAGCGATTCCGATTATAGCTTTAGCTATGCGCTCGGTTCATCAAAGTTTGTGTCACTGGATTCTACACCAGCTGGTGGAAAAAGCGGTGAAACATATAAGGTTCTCAGAGCTGATAGAGATGACTTGGATAACGGCGTTGATAGAACAAGTCTTTCATTATCAATAGTTCTTGACAAAGATAAAACCTCTGAAGGTTATGTCGATGTAACCAATGGAGCTTATACTTACAGAGCATTTAAGTCGCCTGTAGCTGTACAGGTAGCTAATCTGCCTCTTACAAACATTAATACTTCTTCAAAAAGAAGACCTAATCTGGATGCAGGTATGGCAAGACCGATACAGGTAGGCGGTGATGTAAGATTGCAGAGTACAGCTGCAACTCCTATACCTGAATCAGGAGAGAGTTTTAGGAAGGCGTTCAATTCAAAGATAGATTTTACACAGGATATCTACTTTGTATTTGCTTACGGCGACGAGCTCAGATAAGAATATGTAAAAAAACAGGCAGCAGTTCAATGCTGCTGCCTGTACTTATTTTTTGTTGTTTTTATTCGGTAGCTAAGAGGTTCAAGTACCACTGAGCTATCTGATTTCCCCACAGTGAGCCGACGGCGATTCCAATTGCAAGGAACGGTCCAAAGGCGAACTTTGAATCCTTTGTAACTGCCTTGACGAGTATTCCTCCGAAAGCCGCAGTAATGATACCTATAAATGTTGAAGCGATAACAGCCCGTGTTCCGAGGAAGGCGCCAGCTGCGAACATTAAATATGTATCGCCAAGCTCGATAGCCCTGAAATCCTCACCGAATTTTTTCTTGATTATCGGACGGCTTGCTTCACCGATTATAAAGAATGGAACGCTGATAATAAACATTCCGATCACTCGGCTCTTCAGTGTGACATCTCCGTATTCGCGTGAATAGAAGAAAGCAAGAGGGAATGCAAGAAGAAGTATTATGGCGATCATGCCGATGAATATTTCCTTTGTGTCCCAGTCGATGAAAGCGATGACGATAAGAAAGGTCATCAGAACGCAGGTTATTATGGATTTAACATTGATATCCAGAACAAAAAACGTCAGAACATAGAGGATTCCGTTAAGGGATTCGACTATTGGATATCGCGGTGAGATCTTGGCACCGCAGTTGTGACATTTTCCTCTCAGCATCAGCCAGCTGAAAACAGGAATCAGATCAACAGGTCTGATCTTGGCGCCGCAGGTCATGCAGTGAGAAGCTTTTTCCTTATCTTCCTTACTTCGTTTGAGTCCGATTACAGACTCGCCCTTTGGAAGACGAAGGATAACAACGTTTAGAAAGCTTCCTATGCAGATGCCGAACAGGAAAATAATGACGTAAAACATGATCTTGAATGGCAGCTCGGTAAATTCATCGTGGAGCATATTTTCAAATCCGAACATGATTTTACCCCTCCTTCATAAATATTAATGTACATAATATTATTATAACATAATTTATGGAAAATTCAAGTAAAATTTTAGAATACTAACTGTATGACGGATACAGTATGGTATTCAGAAAATAAGCGGAGGTTTTTTATGAGAAACGAGAGAATTGGTGACTACTTAGTCAATCAAGGGCTGATCACAAGCGAACAGCTTCAGCAGGTTCTTGACGCTCAGAGAGCGTCTAACGGCGCAAAGAAGTTCGGCGACGTAGTTGTTGAACTCGGCTTTATGTCTGAAGTCAATTTCGCAAAGGCACTGGCAGGAAACCTGAGAGTTCAGTATGTTGACCTTGACAATATCGAGATCAATACTGACGCTGTCCAGATGGTTCCCGAGGCTCTGGCAAGAAAGCATACCGTAATTGCTATCAATGTACAAGGTAAGCGTCTTACAGTTGCAACGAATGATCCTGTAAACTTCATCGTCCTTGAGGACATCAAGGTTTCTACAGGTATGGACACCGTTCCTGTTCTTGCTACAACATCTGCTATCAATAAGGCCATCGGTAAGTGCTACTCAATGCAGAACGTTGACAGCGTTCTTGAGGGTGTATCCTCTATGGGCGGCGACCTCGGTGAAATGACTGAGGCTGATATCGAGTCTAAGGACAGAGTTGAGAGCGCTCCTATCGTTAAGCTCGCAACTACTATCGTTGAGAACTCTTACAGAGCAGACGCTACCGATATTCATATCGAGCCTTTCGATAAGTACACAAGAATCCGTATCCGTGTAAACGGCGACCTCGTTGAACTCATGAATATCTCAAGTGCAGTTCACAGCGCACTTACTACACGTTTCAAGCTCATCAGCGGCATGAATATCGCTGAGAAGAGAATCCCTCAGGACGGCCGTTTCACACAGGTCGTTGACGGAACCACTCTTGACGTCCGTGTATCCTCACTTCCTATGGTACACGGTGAAAAGATCGTTATCCGAATTCTTTCAACAGGTCAGATCGCTCTTCGTAAGATCACCGATCTGGGTATGTCTGATTATAACTACCAGCTGTTCGAGTCAATGCTTCGTGTTCCTCACGGCGTTATCCTCGTTACAGGACCTACCGGTTCAGGTAAAACAACAACTCTTTATGCGGCTCTCGGCGAGATCGCTAAGCCAAACGTAAACGTCGTAACTGTTGAGGACCCTGTCGAAAAGGCTATCGACGGTATCAACCAGTGTCAGGTAAACGTAAAGGCTGGTATGACCTTCGCAGCAGCTCTTCGTTCTATCCTCCGTCAGGACCCTGACGTAGTAATGATCGGTGAGATGCGTGATACCGAGACTGCCGATATCGGTATCCGTGCCGCTATCACAGGACACCTTGTTCTGTCAACTCTCCATACCAACGACGCTGCTTCAACAGTTGTACGTCTTGTTGATATGGGTGTAGCTCCTTACATGGTTGCTACTTCTATCATCGGCGTTATCGCACAGCGACTCCTCAAGGTTCTGTGCCCAGCATGCAAAAAACCAAGAATGTCAACTCCCGAAGAGAACGAGCTCATGGGTATCGACCATTCTATCCAGATCTATGAGCCAGGCGGATGCCCGTCTTGCAATAATACAGGATACAGAGGAAGAACTGCTATCCACGAGATCATTCACTGTACTGCAAAGGTATCTTCTATCATCGCAGCTAACGGCAGCAAGGAAGAGATCGAAAAGGCAGCTAAGGAAAACGGAACCAAGCTTCTCCGTGACAACGCTTCCGAGCTTGTACAGGCTGGCGAAACTTCGATCGACGAGCTCGTAAGAACTACATTTACTGTATAATGGCGCAGGGAGGATTAATAATATGGCAATCGAAATTCATAGAATACTTGACGAGGTAAGACTCCTCGGCTGTTCTGACCTTCACTTCACAGACAGGATCGCTCCTGTTGTACGTCTTAACGGTACTCTCAGAACCATGCGTTCACAGTACCCTGAAATGGACGAGGAGGAAATACTCAACATCGTTCACCAGATGACAAATGACGCTCAGCAGACAAGCATCAACAACCATAAGGATACCGACTTCTCGTTCACAACAAGAAGCGGCTACCGTCACCGTGTAAACGTATATTTCCAGAAGGGTAAGCCTGCTATCGCTATCCGTCTTCTGAGAAACGATATCCCGACTCTTGAGGACCTCGGACTTCCTCCAATACTCGCTGACTTTGCAATGCGTCCCCGTGGACTCGTTCTCGTAACAGGTCCTACCGGTTCAGGTAAGTCAACTACCCTCGCTGCTATGATCGACTTCGTAAACCTTAACAGAAGCGCTCACGTAATCACAGTTGAGGATCCTATCGAGTACGTTCACGACCACAAGAGATGTATGGTAAACCAGAGAGAGATCGGCGACGACGTTCCGTCATTCGCTCTTGCTCTGAGAGCTGCTCTCCGTGAGGACCCTGATGTAATCCTCGTAGGAGAAATGCGTGACTTTGAGACTATCCAGGCTGCTGTAACCGCTGCCGAAACAGGACATCTCGTTATGTCAACACTTCATACAACATCTGCCGCTGATACTATCAACCGTATCATCGACGTTTACCCTGAGCACCAGCAGCAGCAGATCAGAACTCAGCTTGCTAACAACTTGGTTGCTGTTATCTCTCAGACACTTATTCCTAAGAAGGACGGCTCAGGACGTATCGCTTGTATGGAAATCCTTAACTGTACAGACGCTATCTCGGCTATGATCCGTGATAACAAGATCCACCTCGTTCAGTCTGCTATCCAGACAGGTAAGCAGCAGGGCATGATGTCTCTGGATATGGAGCTCGCAAGACTCGTTTCCAAGAACGTTATCGGCGAGGTAGACGCTCTCGAAAAGTGCCTCGACAAGCAGGAGTTCTACCGCTTCCTTTCACAGCTCGGCGGTGCTCCAAGAGGCGGAATGCAGGGTTAATAATATTTTCACAAAAAAATACTATATGTATCAAAATACCGTCGGGCAGAAAAAGTTCGACGGTATTTTTTATGAACAGAACATTTCTGAAATGACAAGAAATTATTTTTGGAAACACAAAATCGGAAATTTTTCAAAAAAGCCGTTAAAAAAAGTCCAAAAACAGTCTCAAAATGCCGTAAAAATCGCTTTACGCAGAGTATAAACAAGTGTGAATATAACAAATACTAAATTAAAGATTTAATTTATTCATAGAATCTTGTGCACTTCGACGAAAACACTAAAATAAATATGCCGATTCACCGTTCTAATGTAAAAAATGCCATCAGATATGGATTTTTTCTTCTGAAACTGTTGACATTATGTGAATAAGGTGGTATACTATAATCACAGGGAAGGGAAAGGGAGAAAAAATCCCCGGACCTAAAAAATCGAGTGAAAGCAAAGACTTTCACAAATATTATTTAAAGGAGGGTTTTCTTATGAAAACTACAAAGAAAGGTTTTACACTTATTGAGCTCATCGTTGTTATCGCTATCATCGGTGTACTCGCAGCAATCCTCGTTCCAGCTATGCTCGGTTACGTAAGAAAGTCAAAGATCTCAAGCGCTAACTCAGCTGCTAACACACTCCAGAAGGCTATCAACACAGCTCTCGTAGAGTATGATGAAGAGACAGAAGAGGCTGGCAAGATCCAGGAGATCTCTGCTGCTACAGCTGGTACAATCAACGTAACTAAGACTGCTGCTGATGATGATGCAGCAAATAATCTCAATACTCTCTTTACAAACAAGCTTAAGAACTATATGGATAAGGTTGCAAAGTATAAGTTCTATGCAGCTTGCAATGGCGGCGTTTGTACAGCAGTTGCTTGCCAGCAGGATGGCGCTAAGTATGTAGGTACAGTTCCAAATGGTATCGTAACAGTTAGCAACCCTGACGAGACACTTTCAGCTGCATATTCTAAGGCAAAGTCCAAGTATACAGCTCAGTCAGGTCAGTCTGCAGGTGGTGCAGATGCATCAGATGCAGGTAGCGACACGGAGACAGATGAATAAAGCATAATAATTCAAGTTTTAAGCATTCAAAAGCCCTTCCCTTATGGGAGGGGCTTTTTTCCTTAGGAGATATAATGAAGATCGATCTTACAAAAATTACCTATGGCTTTTTTGGTGCCTGCGCTGTAGCAGGTCTGACTTACCTGGGTATAGCAAAGTATTATGAAAAAGAAATTGCCTTTGGCGAAGAGTATAGTACTGTTATAAGTGCTGTGAATAACATAGACGAGTCGTATTATAAAGGGCCTGATAAAAGCTATTATGCACAAAATATGATAGGCGGTCTTGTTAATGGTCTGAATGATCGATATTCTAATTGCACCGATCATAATATGGGTGTTGAGAATGACGTGAATTATTCTGCTCAGCTTCAAGCTGCCGGCTTTAGGATAACTTTTGACAGCGTTTCCGAGAATATCATGATCTCTGAAGTGAAACATAACTCTCAGGCGGAAAAAATGGGGCTTTGCCGCGGCGATCTTATTCTTAGCATTGATGGCGAATCTGTAATAAAAGAGGGCTATTACAATATTATTCCGAAACTTATAGGCAAGAGCGGTACTTCTGTTGAGCTTTTGGTTGATCATGACGGTGAAAAGAAAAATATTACTTATGTTCGTGAAAAGGATTTTGAAAATAGCAGAGCAATAAACTCAAATTTATATGATAATGGAGTATTCTATTTTAGGCTCAATTCGTTTAATATTCAGGCTACTGACGATTTTTCCCGTGAATTTGATTCGGTTATAGCTGAAAACAATGTCACTGATCTGGTGATCGATATTAGAAACAATCACGGTGGTGAAATAGAAGAAGCCGTTAAATTCTTTGATTTATTCGCTCCTGCCGGTAATGTAGTTGCAACAGAGGAGACTAAAGGCGGAAAAATTGAAACCTTTACTACAACGAATGATATAAAATATAAAAATTTGAATATTGTTATTCTTGTCTCAGAAAATACTTGTAGTTCGGGTGAGATACTGACAGCTCTTTTCCAGGATACCGGTTTTGGAACAGTAATAGGTACTCAGACTGCCGGAAAAGGAGTTTTTCAAAACACCTATTCATTTGATAAATTTTCAAGCTATGCATTAGTTGCAGGTTATTATTATGTCAATGATGTGCCAAATTATGACGGCGTAGGAATAATTCCTGATATTGAGATCCAAATGGATTCCGAATTGATAGGGACTGACGATGATATACAGCTGAAGAAGGCTTTAGAACTTCTCAGCTAATTGCACAATAAAGGGAAGGAAAAATTGTAAGTGAAACAATTTTTTATTATTGACAAAATATGAACTTTTTGCTATAATAGAATTGGTAAATTGTTTGGGAGGTGCTTTTCTATGAAGAGTAGGAGAAAAGGCTTTACGCTCACTGAGCTTATTGTTGTTATTGCAATTTTAGGTATTCTTATGGCAATTGTTATTCCTTCATGGGGTTATTTTATGAGAAGAAGCAGGGAGAGAACAGCTAATGCGAAGGCAAAGGTAGTTTTCAATGCTGCCCAGACAGAGTTTACAAGAATTGCTCAAAATGAACGCCATGCATTGACCGTTTCAAATGATAACATGGAGCTTTATCTTAATGAAAAAGATGATGCTGATGCAGAGATATATGTAGGAAGAGGAGATTTCTATTTCTACTGGAACGGTACAAACGGAATTCAGGTGGCCAATGATGGTAAACCTGATGGAATAACACAGAATAATAATGAGAATGCTCACATAGCAACTTCTATAAATAATATTTGTGGAAGAGAGGGCGTTTATAAGGTTTATGTGAATAATTATAATGTTCAGTCGGTTGTTTACTGCAGTCAGACAAATGGACAATATAAGGGAACATACCCAAGAACTATGGGCTCTGAGCAGATATCTGATGAGAGTGCGGTTCGTGACAATGAGGTTAGTGCAATCGATATGAATGTTATTGCACTGAATCCGGCTCCTGCCCCGGCAGAAGGATCTTGAGCATTGAAATATTAAATATTGATTTTTGAGCAGCTGCTTTTGCAGCTGCTTTTTGTATTATATAGTGAAGATAAAAGCAAATGTGAGTTTTCAACATATTAACAAGCAAAGAGTTGAAAAGTTTATGCTTGACAATTCCTTACAAAAGAGTTATAATATATTTACTGTCCGACAAGGAGAGTCAAGCGAAAAAATTCTTGAAAGAAATTTGAAGAAAAAGCTTGACAAACCAAAAAGATAGTGATATAATATTAAAGCTGTCGCGTGAGGGAAAGCCAAGCGAAAGGCAG